>CAVOLM010000062.1:0-19815 GCA_963696675.1 uncultured Gammaproteobacteria bacterium
ACTCACGACGCGCCCGGTGCGTTGCCCTTGCCTTCCACCAGCCGCATGAAAAAGTCCTCGAGCCGGTTCACCTTGTTGCGCATGCTGAGCACTTCGATGCCGGACGCTGACAGGCGCGCGAAGATTTCGTTGAGGTTCTGCTCGCGGTCCACTTCGATCTCGAGCGTGTGATCGTCGGTGAGCTTCACTTCATAGCCGGGCAGATCGGGCAACGCTGCGATCGAATTGCGCAGGTTGAACACGAAGATCTCGGTCTGGAGCTTGCGGATCACGTTGCTCATCCGGTCGTGCTCGATGATCCGGCCCTCGTCGATGATCGCGATGTGACGGCAGAGGTTCTCGGCTTCCTCGAGATAGTGAGTCGTGAGGATGATGGTCGTCCCGCTGTTGTTGATCGCGCGCAGGAACTCCCACATCGAGCGACGGATCTCGATGTCAACGCCAGCGGTCGGCTCATCGAGGATCAGTAAGCGTGGCTCGTGCACCAGCGCGCGAGCGATCATCAGGCGGCGTTTCATGCCGCCGGACAAGGTGCGCGCCATCGAACGGCGCTTTTCCCAGAGCTGAAGCAACTTCAGATACTTTTCCGCCCGCTGGCGCGCGAGCGCAGCGCGGCAGGCCATAGAAGCCCGCCTGGTTGACCACGATGGTCTCGACCGCTTCGAACTGGTTGAAGTTGATTTCCTGCGGCACGAGGCCGATGCAGGACTTGGCCACCTCGAGCTCGGCGTCGATGTCGTGCCCGAATACCGCTGCCGTGCCAGCCGTCTTGTTGACGAGCGAGGTGACGATGCCGATGGCAGTGGTCTTGCCGGCCCCGTTCGGGCCGAGCAATGCGAAGAAGTCGCCTTCCTCGACGTCGAGATTGATACCCTTGAGTGCCTGAACGCCGTTCTTGTAGGTCTTGGTGAGATTCTTGAGCGACAGCGCCAGCATAGAGTTGGGGTGTAAACGAGACGGCGGCGAAGATTAGCACATGACCATCATTCAGACCCTGCGCCGTGCGCTCATCCTGGTGGCGATCTTCAATGTCATCCAGATCGTTCTACAGGCGCCCTATCTGCCGCCGCAGCTCGCGGTGCGCTTCAACGCGGCGGGTGTCCCGGTGGGCTTCAGCAGCGCGCAGACCTTTGCGACCATCAATCTCGTCATCATCGCCGTTATTGTGATGGCCTTCCTGATACTGCCCGGCGCCATGGCGCGGCGGCGGCAGTTGCGCTGGCGGCTGCCAAACCGAAACTACTGGCTCGCGAACGAACGGCGTGAAAAGACCATCGAGTACCTGCAGCGGCAGTTCCTGTGGTACGGGATCATCACCCTGCTGCTGCTGATGGCGGTGTTTCAGCTGGTGGTGGAAGCGAATCGACACTCACCGGTATTGCTCGACAGCACGCGCCTGGTGTGGCTGCTGATCGGCTATACGGCCTTCATCATCGTATGGGGCTGGGCGTTCTGGCGCAGATTTTCGCAGCCCCCGCCCGAGAAGAGCGACAACCCGTTCGGCTGAGCCACGTGCACTACGGCCTGCTCGCGGACCTCACGGTGCTGCTGCATGCGGCCTTCATCCTGTTTGCGGTATTCGGTGGCCTGCTCGTGTTGCGCTGGCCGCGCATCGCCTGGTTGCATCTGCCGGTGGTGCTGTGGGCGGCGTTCATCGAGTTCTCCGGCCGGATCTGCCCGCTCACGCCGCTCGAGAACCATTACCGCGAGCTGGCGGGTGAGAGCGGGTATTCCGGCGATTTCATCGAGCACTACGTCCTGCCGGTGATCTATCCGGTGGGCCTGACGCGCAACATTCAATTCTGGCTGGGACTTGGCGTGGTGGCGGTCAACGTCGTCGCATATGCGTTGGCGCTGAGGCTGGCTGTCAGAGCTCGGCGAGGCATCTGAACGTCGTTCGCTCGAGGCCGAGCGACACCCGCCCGACCCGATACCGGAAGGTAGAGCGCTACTGTGTGGCGCCTGCCAGATCCTTCAGCAGGTCGCGCTTGGTGTAGTCCGCTGGGATCTCGAATATCGAAGCGGGCACCGATTGGCTCTGCCAGGCCTTGACGATCGTCTCGCCCGGATCGAGCGTGGCACCAGAGTATGCTCGTGCCGCAAGGGGGTATCCGTTGAGCTTCTGCCACAGTGCAAATTGCTCGCGCATCGACTCGCCTTCCGCGCCCGGGCCTGCGAGCTCAGCCATTTGCTCGAAGAACCCCTGGTACTTCTGCATCAAGGCCTGAACGTCGCCACCACCAGGTAGCGACGCGAACGAGGCAACGCAGTACTGCTCATCCAGAACGCCGTCGCGGGTAATGTCCCAGACCTGGCAGGAGCGGTTGTTGATCGTCTCGGTCTTGCCCGTGTCTTTCGCATCCACGACGGGCTTCTTTGGCGTTGCCGAGCCCTGCTTGGCCAGCATCTCCTGAACGCCGGCGCGCTGATCGGGCGGCAGCTTGGCCAGTTCGGCTTGAGTCCTCTGTTCCCGCGCCTGTTTCAGGCGCGCGCTCAGCTGCTCCATCGTCGCCTTGTCCATGACGTGATAGCTCTTGCTGGACGTGTCAACCCCGTACACGATCCCGTCCTTGAAGATCGACACGCCATCCGGCCCCTCGATGCGCGCCTTGCCGTCCTGAACGTACCAGCGTTCCGCCGGCTCGCTCTTACCGGTCTTGGAGTCGCGATCGACCGTCTCGATGTAGACGCCGGCCTGGGCAACGCCGGCCACGAGGCACAGAGCACAGAGTGAAAAGCGGGAGGTCATGTGCGTCTCCGGGTGATTGCTTGGCGCGACGGTGCGCGATCCGGCACGCCGTCGCGCGGTAGGGTATAGCAGGTCTGCGCAACGGTCGACCCGGCCTCCAATCTGCACCTCGACCATGCTATTGCGTCGGCGGAGGACCGGCGATGTCTTGCGGCGCGCGTCCCTCATCAGCCTTCAGTGACTCGCAACACTCTCGCAGTTGCTGATCGCTGCTTACTGCGCGCGCGCAAGTCATCCCGCTTCGGTCCGCCTGGATATCGGCCCACTGGACATCGCCGTGGCCGAAAACATCCTCGATCTCCTTACCCACGCTCGCCATCCAGGCTTCAGTACGGCTGCAGTAGCGCGCAATCAAGCCAGCCGCGACGCAATGCTTCATTTCATCGTTCAGGCCCACTGGCAGTTTTTCATCACGGACGCTCTGCATGCAGCCTAAGCTGGAATCGGCGGCGCGCAGTTCGCGGCCCGCGAGCGGCACGCAGGCGCAGAGCGCGACGCAGGCAGCGGCCATGACTGCAAGGTGCGGACTGCGTGCCCTCCCAATGCTGACACGACTCATAGAGATCTCTATCCACTCGCTCGATCCCTCAAGTATGCCGCGCTGTCGGCTCGGGTGGATTTGGAGTTGCCAACTCTGCGGCCAGCATTTGCAGGCCCAAGGTGCGAACTTCGCCGGCCTGATCCTCTCGACCCACACTCCTGAGCAGGCGTAACCAGAACCAGGTGCGATGTGGCCAGCGCGAGGTAATGAGCGCGCCCGGATGGCGTCCGAGCTGTTGCAGGGTGTTGAGTGAGAGCAATGCAAATGCGGCGATCGTCTGGTCTGGCATTCCCAGAACTATCTTGGCCGACGACGGATTGGCCCGAACCAGGTGCCACGCGAAGAACAGCGCGAGCTCAGCGAATTCTCCTGCGCTGCCGGCGGCATCCTCATCACCCTCATCCGACGACGGCTCGTGTACCTGCCGATTGCCTGCTACCCCCAGCCAGTACGCACTATCGTTAAAGCGCGCCGTGAAGAGCGAAAACGGGCAGCGCGCCATCTCGGCGCGTTGCTCCGGCAAGAGACTCATCAGTCCGGCACCGACCGGATCCGGCAGGCGCGAAGCGCCCGCGCCCGTCGACCAGCAATGCGGCACCATCGCCAACAGCGCAAGCCAGGTGCGATTGAGCTCGTGCAGGGGCTCCAGCACGCTCGCGGTAAGGATGGAACTGGTGAACCAATGGCGCGTATCGCCGGTGAAATGACCTGGTGTCTGTATCCCTGTCATGTGCGCTCCTCGTGTTTTTCGGCCGATTCTCGTTGAATTCTCTATTGGCGGGCAGCTGTTTTTGTGGTTTATTTATACCAAATCTCAGAGAGCCTTGGCGGAGATTCACCATGCGTGTCTCGGATGATCGCTATACCCGCGACCGGCTGCGATTCGATCTGGCGCTGCGGATGATTCATCACGAGGCGCGCACCTGCACGATACGCGCATGGACCGGGCTCACGGACGATCGCATCCGCAAGCTCTACCGAACTTATCTGCAGCAGCAATTCACGCGCGCTCCGAAGCGCCATCGCGGCAAGTCACCGCGGCAGATCGGGTATTTTCTGCGCTCACCGTCGCTGCAGTTCGAGGCGACAACCCTCGCGAGCCTGTTCTCACTGCTCGGACTCGTCTCCTCGGCGATCGAATCCCGGCGCGCATTACCGACGATGAACCTGGAAGCCTGCGACCTGTTTTGTGTCGCGTACGAGAGCTATCTGTCGCTGCATGCCGTGCCTCGAATCTCTTTCGAACACGCAGGGTTCCTGTTGCTTGCCCTGCAGCAACGCGACGAGCTCAGGTTGTATGTGTGCTCCGTGTGCGGCGGCCTATCCCTTGCCGACGCGCTGGCGGTGCCGGGTTTCGAATGCAAAGCGTGCGAACCACCCTCCCCGGCACGGCGCCGTAGTCTCACGGACGCCGCTGGCTTGCCGCCTACGCATCGGGACTGGAGCCCCGCGCTTTCGGCCCGTTGAGCGCCGCTTCGCGCCCGCGCTTACAATGACGTGGTCGCCGCGTCGTTGTCGCCGATGAGCTCACGTCCCAACCGCCCGAACATTTTTTCCGGCCCCTACCTCGATCGCAGCAGTCACCTGCGCGAGCGCGAGGACTGGCTGCTTCAGGCTGGTCGTGATCCGCAGGCGCAATTCGTCGCCATGTGGCAGGCACACAATCTCCTGCGGCGCGGGGATGCTCTCGGTGCCGTGCTGCTCGAGAGCTCACACGCTGCGGTTCAGTCGGCGGATCCGGACCAGCTCATCTTTCTCGGCATGTTTCGCGGGCGTGCAAGCTTCCTGGTCGAGTTACAGGGAGATGCGCCGCCGGAACTGCATCCCGACGCCGAGTTTCGCGAACTGCGCTGGTTCGGCTCCCTGCTGCCGAGCGACGAGGCAGGACTGCTCGCATATGCGCGTGCGCTCACGCTGTGGCGACAACGCCATCGCTTCTGTGGCGTCTGCGGCTCACGAACTCGCAGTGCCCGCGGCGGGCATGTACACGTGTGCACCAATGACGGCTGCAAGGCCGAACAATTTCCGCGCATCGATCCTGCGATCATCGTGCTGGTGAGTGATGGAGCACGCGCGCTGCTGGGCCGCCAGTCGAGCTGGCCGGCCGGGCGCTACTCCACGATCGCGGGCTTCGTGGAACCGGGCGAGAGTCTCGAAGATGCGGTGCTGCGCGAAGTGCACGAGGAGACTGGCATCAGCGTGGACAATGTGCGCTATCACTCTTCACAGCCCTGGCCGTTTCCGTCCTCGCTCATGCTCGGTTTCACGGCCCACGCCCTGACAAGTGCGATCACGCTCCAGGACGGCGAACTCGAGGATGCACGCTGGTTCAGCCGCGAAGATATCGCCGCTGGGCGGATCGCGATGCCGTCGAGCCAGTCGATTTCATTCCGCCTCATTGAGGACTGGTACGACGACGCCGCCACGCGCCCACTGCGCGAAACGCCCGGTGTGCGGCTGTAAGGGAGACCCCCACCCAGCCCCGATGGACCCTGGGGACTGTATCCGCCCGGCCGCAGCGCGCCTATGATTCGCGGGCCTCGGCGCCCAAAGCGCCCACAACCACAGCAAAAGAAGTCCAAGGAGGTGCCTTATGCTCGAGCTACTTTCCCGCAACTGGTGGACCCTCGTCTTGCGTGGTGTCGCCGCTATCGTCTTCGGTCTTCTCGCCTGGTTCTATCCCGGCGTGACCCTGGCCGTGCTCGTGCTCTTCTTCGGTGTCTACGTGCTCATCGACGGACTGATCGCACTGTACGCGGCGTTCTCAAAACGCGTCCCCGAGGACAGCCGCTGGCTCGTCGGCCTGCTCGGCGCGCTCGGAGTCCTGATCGGCGTGCTGACACTCTGGCGTCCCGGCGCCGCCGCAGTGGCGTTGCTCCTGTACATCGCGGCCTGGAGTCTCGTGATGGGCGTGCTGCAGATCGTCGCGGCCATTCGGCTGCGCAAGGAGATCGAGGGCGAATTCTGGCTCGGCCTTGCAGGCGCGCTATCGATCGCTCTGGCAGTGCTGATCCTGGTGTCCCCGGCGGCTGGCGCCTTGTCACTCGCCTGGATAATCGCAGGGTATGCGGTCCTGTACGGCATCGCGCTCCTCATGCTCGGTTTCAAGGTGAAGAAGGTGCACAAAGCTGTCGCAGCGCCTGCCCGCTGACAAAGAATGGCGCAACGACCACTCTCAGAGAGGAAAGTGCAATGAAGTTCCGTATCCCGATGCTTCTCAGCGTGGCACTCGGCGTGCTGGCTGGTTCTATCGTGACCGCGGCGCTGATACTCAACAGCGCCAGCGCCGCCGACAAAGAAGCGGCCGCGCCGCCCGCGATCCTCACCGTCTACATCTCTGAGCACGGCAGCTCGGTCAAGGAGATCAACGAAGCCCACAACAAGCTCTACGCACAAGGCTATCGATTCGCAGGAATGACTGCGCACAACGAGAACGGCGACCATAGGGGCCTGTGGGTGACCTACGTACTCAAGGACTGAGTGTTGCCGCCGGCGCTGCGCCGTTGCAGACCGACTGCGCGGCCAGGCACCTATTGCGCCGATGAGTTGAACCCGCCTGCTCGATGCAGCGGGCGGGTTCACGCTCCTGCACGCGGCCTCCTACAATGCGGCCATGTGCCTGCTGGTCTTCGCCTGGAACGTTCATCCGCGTTATCGCCTGATCTTTGCCGGCAATCGCGACGAGTTTCACGATCGGCCGGCCTCACCGATGGGCTGGTGGGTGGATCAGCCGGACATCCTTGCGGGGCGTGACCTGCAGGCAGGCGGGACCTGGCTCGGCGTGTCGCGCGCGGGTGCTTTCGGCGTCGTCACGAACTTCCGGGAGATGCAGCGCCCCACGCCCGGCATGCCTTCACGTGGGGCCCTCATCACGCGATATCTGAGCGCCGGCCAACCTGCGGCGCGTTTTCTCGCCGAGTTGCAGGCAGAAGCTGTGCAGTACGCGGGGTTCAATCTGCTGCTCACCGACTCCACTGAAATGCATTACGCCTCCAATCGGGCCGAGCCATTCGCTCGGGCCTTGCCAGCGGGCGTGCATGGATTGAGCAACCACCTGCTCGACACTTCCTGGCCCAAGCTTGCGCGCACGCAAGCGCGATTCGAAAAGCTGCTCGCACTGCCCGAGCCGCACCTGGAAGATCTGCTGACGATGCTGGCCGATCGTGAAGTCGCGGCCGATCACCTGTTGCCCGACACCGGCATCGGGCTCGAGTGGGAACGGCTCCTGTCCGCTCCATTCATCGTCGATGAGCGCTACGGGACGCGCTGCTCGACCGTACTCCGGATCGATCGCGACGCCTTACTTGAGATCAGGGAACGGCGCTTTGATCGGGACGGTCGCATCACAGGTGAGGACGCATTTGAATTCCGGGGAGTGAATGCGGCTCCCTTGTAAAGTTTGGACATGGCTCGCCGCACTCGTGCTGCTCGCCACGGTGCTACCCGCGCGTGCGAACATCGACCTCGAGATCGAGGGCGTGGACAAGGAGATCCGCGACAACCTGCTCGTCGTGCTGAGCGTGCAGCGCTACCGCGAGCGCGATGACCTCGACCAGACCATGGTCGAGCGACTCAACGACCGACTCGAAGGTGAAGTGCGCAGCGCCATGCGCCCGTTCGGGTACTACGCACCGACGGTTCAATCCTCTGTCGAGCAGCTGGAGAGCGGTCGCGACTGGCGCGTGCACCTCAAGATCGATCCGGGTCCGCCGGTGATTCTGCGCTCGGCCGTGATCGCGGTGACTGGCAGCGGTGAGAACGAAAAGATGTTTCGCGATATCCTCGCGAACACCGATCTCAAGCCGGGCCGTCGGCTGAGTCATGGCACCTACGAACGACTCAAGGGAGAGCTGCAGCGCACTGCCCTGAGCTCCGGTTACCTCGATGCGCGCTATCGCCGCAATGAATTGCTCGTAGACCCGAAGAAACTGAGCGCGGTAGCGATCCTCGACCTGCAGACCGGCGAGCGCTATCGCTTCGGTCCGACAACTATCGAGCAGGACGCCATCGACCCAAAGCTGGCCGCGCGCTACCTGAGGTACCACGAGGGCGACTTTTTCGATGCCAGCAAGCTCCTCACTACGCAGTTTGCGCTCGATGACACACTCTACTTCACCAATGTCGAAATCAGCCCCGGCGCCCGCGACACGCAGAGCTACACGGTGCCGGTCACCGTGCGGGCACAGACTGGGAAGCGCAACAAGTACACCGCGGCCGTCGGCTACGGGACCGACACCCGTTTTCGGGGCACGATCGCCTGGGACGATCGGCGCATCAACCGTAGCGGCCATCGTTCTCGCGTCGACCTCCTCGGCGCCTCCACGCAACAGAAGTTGCAGGCGCGCTACGTGATCCCGGTCGGGGATCCGGCGCTCGAGAGCTTCGGCCTGCAGTCCTCGTTCGGGCGTGAAGAACTGGCCGACCTCGACACACGCACCTTCCAGTTCACGCCGAGCCTCACGCAGATCCGCGGTCGCTGGCAGCGGGTTTTGTTCACCACGCTTGAGAAGACCGAGACGCGCGCCCCCTCCGAACCAACGCAAACCGACACGCTCCTTGTTCCCGGTATCAGCTACGCGCTTCTGCCCGCGAGCTTCAGCGGCGCCGAGCCCCTCACACTCGGCCGCGGCCTCTACGCCGAGCTCACCGGCTCGACCAGCGCTCTGGGCTCGGACGCGGATTTCCTGCAATTCCGCTTTCAGGATGAGAAAGTGTTCGATCTCTCGCCCCGATGGCACCTGCTGCTTCGCGGTCAGCTCGGCCTGAGCGCGGTCGCGGATTTCTCCGAGCTTCCGGGCTCGCGGCGCTTCTTTGCGGGCGGCGATCTCAGCGTGCGCGGCTTTGCTCTCAATACACTCTCACCGGTGGATGCAGACGGCAACAAGACCGGCGGACGGCATCTCATCGTGTTCAGCGTCGAGTTCGAGCGCGACCTGCCGCGCAACTTCGGCATCGCCGCGTTCTTCGACACCGGCAATGCCGTGAACAAGCTGGGCGATCCACTCGAGTACTCGGTCGGTCTGGGCTTTCGTTGGCGAATTCCCGTCGTGACACTGGGCATCGACATCGCGCAGGCGCTGTCCGAACCGCACTTGAGCCCGCGCCTGCATCTCAATATCCAGCCGCGACTGTAGAATGCGCCGTCGCACTCTCATCATCATCGGGCTCGCGCTCCTCATCTGCCTCGGCGTGCCCACACTCGCCGTGTACTGGCTGTGCTACACCCAGCCAGGACTGCAATGGCTGGCCGCACGCGCTTCGGGGCTGCACAAAGTGCACATGGAGTTCGTCGGGCTCAGCGGCAAGCTGCGCGGTCCGATTCACATCGATCGTTTCGAGCTCGATCACGAGCGCGTGCACATCGTGGCAACTAACGTTAAAGCAAACGTACACCTGCGCAGGATTCTTCTGCAGACCATCGACGCTGACTACTTGGATATCGCCAGTCTTCAGATCCAGCTCAAGGCGCGGACCAGCCCGGAAAGCACACAGC
This sequence comes from uncultured Gammaproteobacteria bacterium, assembly GCA_963696675.1. Taxonomy (GTDB): domain Bacteria; phylum Pseudomonadota; class Gammaproteobacteria; order Steroidobacterales; family Steroidobacteraceae; genus DATBVX01. Next base: position 9,784 of record CAVOLM010000062.1, read on the forward strand.
CGCCGCGATTTCTGCCGCAGTGGCTGCGAATCAACGCGCGCGCCGTTTCGGTCGCGGACGCAACGCTGATGCTCGCGAGTGGTCGGGAACTCGAGGCGAGGCAAACCCGGGCAGCCGCGGTGCTGACCGGTGACCGGGTCGAGGTCAAACACGCGTCCGTCACCAGCGAGGGGGTGATGCTGGCCGGCGACGCGATGCTCACCACCGGTCAACCACTGCGCCTGAAGGGCAAGGTTGACTGGAGCTACAGCCTCGGCGATCAGCCGCGCTGGGCAGGCCAGCTGCAAGCCGATGGCGATCTGAATCGGTTGGTGGCCTCAGGCGTCGTAACTGAGCCCCTCAGCGCTACGTTCGACGCACGATTACTGGAGCTCACGCACGACTGGCATTGGGAAGCAACTGTCGAGGCGCGGGATTTCACACTCAAGCCCTGGTCACCCAACTCGCCGGTGAACATTCCGTCCGCAAGGCTTGCCGGCCAGGGTGCGGGCGAGCGTCTGCAACTGAGCGGCACGCTCTCACCGAAGTTTCCCGAAACGGGCCCGCTCGAAATCAAGGTCACTGGGGCGTTCACGCAGCGCACTCTGCATGCAGATGACCTTCAAGTGCTGTTGAAGTCGAGCCGCACCACTCTTTCGGCGTCGGGCGATGTCGGTTTTCTTGGCGGCTGGCCTGAACTGCATCTGACTGGTACCTGGGCCGGGCTACGTTATCCGTTCCGCGGCCAGGCGCTCATTCAAAGCAAGCGCGGCCAGTTCACGCTCGACGGCAAGGTGCCCTACCAGTACACCGCAAGCGCGGACGTCACCGGCTGGGCGAAGAGCGCGACGTTCTCGAGTCGCGGGCTCCTCGATCGCGACGCGATCACCTGGGAAGACCTGCGCGCGCAGCTGCTGGATGGGCAGGTCCAGTCGAACGGCTCACTCGGATTCGGCAGCCGCGCACCGTGGAAGGTGCACGCGAATGCGGACGGAATCGCGCCCCAGCAGATCGACGCCCGCTTTCCCGGGCGCGTGGGATTCAAGCTCGATGCCGAGGGACGTGGCTTCGATCGCTCCGCCGAGATGGAGGTGCACTTACGGGAGTTGCACGGCCGCCTGCGCGATCAGGCGCTCGCGGGCCACGCACACCTGCGTCTCGTCGATGAAACGCTCAAGGTCGATGACACCGATCTGAGGTACGGAGCGGGTCACTTGCAGGCGCACGGTGAGTACGGAGCGCAGCCGTCGTTGTCCTGGGACCTGACTGTTCCCGACTTTGCGCAGCTCCTGCCAGATGCGCATGGATCGCTGAAATCCCGTGGCTCGCTGAGCGGCACGCGCGCTGAGCCGCAAGTGAGCGGCGATCTGAGCGCGACGAATCTGCAGTACGGTGCTTCTCGCGTCGCGCGGTTGGAAGCACAAGGCAAGCTGGACCTCGCCGATCGCAGCACCTCGCAGCTTCAAGTGAGTGCCAGCGCGCTCAAGTGGGGCACGCGTGAACTGAATTCGGTGGACATCACAATCGATGGTCGGGCCAGTGCGCACCAGGTGAGCGTCAAGGCAGATGCCGAAGATGCGAGCCTGTCGCTGCGTGCGGAGTCGGGGTACGCCGATCAGGCGCTCTCCGGAAGGATCAGCACGCTCGATCTCAACATCGGCGATGCGCATCTGAAACTCGCTTCTCCCGCACACTTTGTGGCGAGCCGCGAAAACCTGCAGCTCGCGCAACTCTGCCTGAGCGGCACTGTGGAACGCGCCTGCGCCGAAGGTGACTGGCACCGGGATGGCCCGTGGAAGCTCGCGCTCGAGGCCGGCGGTTTGCCCTTGAAGATCCTGGCCGCCGGCCTGCCGCGGCGCTCGGAGTACTCCGGCGTGTTGTCGATGCGCGCCAATGCGAGCGCGGACACCGGCAAGCCCTGGACTGGCGAGGCGCAGGCCACACTCGCCGACGGTGTGTTCCGTTACGAGCGGCCCAATGGCAAGGTCGAGAGCATCACGGTCGGATCCGGTGAGGCACACTTGAGCGCCAAGCCGGAGCGCTTTGACGGCACGATACGGCTCGCCGCAACCGATGCCGCCGGCCTCTCGGGCGATGTCTCCGTCGATCGGCGAAGTTCCGCAGATTGGCAAGCGATGCCGCTCAGCGGCAAGGCGCACGCCGAGACACATGAGCTGGGATTCCTGCCGATTCTCTTCCCCCAGATCGATCGCGCCAGCGGCCGACTGACGAGCGATGTGCAACTGGCCGGCACGCTGGGAGCGCCCGAGATCAATGGCTCGCTCGTCATCGACGACGGTGCGCTCGATGCGTACACGACGAACATGCAGCTCCGCGATCTCAAGGCGCGTGTGGATCTCAAGGGGAACGGGCTGACGCTCACAGCGAGCGTGCGCGCCGGGCCGGGAACCGCCACGCTCGATGGCGAGATGGCGTGGCGCGACCGCGCACCACATGGCAAGTTCAGGTTCAAAGGCCAGGATCTCGAGCTGGTCAATGTTCCGGAAGCGCAGGTGCGTGTCTCTCCCGATCTGCGCTTTCGCATCGAAGGCCGCGAGATCGGTGTCGATGGCGCAGTTCGCATCCCGAAGGCGATGCTGGCGCCAGCAGATTTGAGCAAGGCAACCCTGGCGTCTTCGGATGAGGTCATCGTCGGCGGCGAAGCACCGAGCGAGACCGGCGGGTTCCAGGTCAGCGCGGGCATCCTGATCGCGTTGGGAAATGACGTAAGAGTCGACTCCTTCGGACTCAAAGCGCGAGTGGAAGGGAATATCACCGCCTCGGCTGCTCCGAATGAAGTGAGCACGGCCATCGGAGAGCTCAAGATTGCCGAGGAGACTGGCAAATATTCGGCCTATACGCGCGAGCTCGACATCGAACAGGGCCGCCTCATCTTCAGTGGCGGACCGGTGTCCGACCCAGGCGTTGACCTGCGTGCCAGCAAGGAATTTCCCGAAGCCAAGGTTGGCGTGAACGTGCGCGGGACATTGCGCAATCCGCGCCTCACATTCTGGTCGGACCCGCCGTTACCGCAGACGCAGATCGCCTCGATGATCGTAACCGGCGGCAAGCTCGAGGAGGCCCAGAATCCAGGTGGCGCTCCGTCCTCCTCCGCAGCGCGCACGCAGGCCCTCGCACAAGGCAGCGCGATGCTCGCCTCGCAGCTGGGGCAGCAGCTGGGCCTCAATCTTCAGGATGTGCACGTCGAAACCGGCAGCAATGCCGAGGCCCAGCTGGTACTCGGACGCTACCTCTCGCCGCGCTTTTATGTGAGTTACGGCATCAGCTTCACCGAAGCGCTCAATACGCTGAAGCTGCGCTACACGATCAATGACAAGTGGACGATCAAGAGCGAAGCTGGCGAGAATCGCAGTCTGGACCTCGAGTTCAAGATCGAACGCTGACCCACACGGTACCTCCATAGAAGAGTCATGAAGCGAAGCCCTCGCAGAGCCGCGCTCTGCTGCGCGATGGTCATCCTGGTCTTCGGTCGCGCGGTCGCGGCTGAAGAAGGGGTGGTGAGCGAAGCGATCATCAATGCACCCGTCAGCGAGGTGTGGCGACTGTTTACGACCACAGCAGGACTCGAGTCCTGGATGGCCCCGCACGCCGACATCGACCTGAAAGTGGGTGGCTTGATGCGCGTCAATGACGATGCGAAGGGCCAGCTGGGCGATGAGAATACGATCGTGCGGCAGATCCTGAGCTTCGATCCCGAACGCATGATGTCGATCAAGGCCTACCGGTCCGCGACGGACTCCGGGTATCTCACCGAAGGCATGTGGTGGGTGATCTACTTCCAGCCGCTCGAGCCCGGCGGCATGACGAACGTGCGCATTGTCACGCTGGGTTACCCGGACGACGAGAAGATGCCGAACGCCCGCGAGTTCTACCGCAAGGACAGCGCCGAGATGCTCGAGCAGCTACAGGTGAAGTTCCGGCCGCTGTGCGCGCGCTGCGAGAGAGAAAGGCCGCGGCCGAAGCGCAACAGGAACACTAGAGCACGCGCCGCAGCCAGGCGGCGATCGCCTCGATTTCCTCCGGACAGACCGAATGCGGCATCGGGTAGGTGTGCCATTGCACGTTGTAGCCGCGAGCTTCAAGGAGCTTACGCCCCTCCTGCCCGAGCGCGACATCGACCATCGGATCGAAGCTGCCGTGTGCGAGAAATATGGGGGTTTTCTGGTTGGCGGCGTGACGTTCCACGTCGAGTGTCGACGCCAGCACCGGGTAGCAGGACAGGCCGATGATGCCCGCCAGCGTTTCCGGGTAGCGCAGCCCCGTGAACAGCGCTATCGCCCCGCCCTGTGAAAAGCCGGCGAGCACGATGCGTCCGGTCCCAACGCCCCGCTCATTCTCACGCGCGATCAGCGCGCGGATCGCCGCGTCCGATGCGCGGATCCCGGCCTCGTCCTGCCGCGATTGCCGGTCGATCCCGACGATGTCGTACCACGCTCGCATCGCGTAACCGTTGTTGAGCGTCACCGGCCGTACTGGCGCGTGCGGAAACACGAACCGTAGGCCCCGCTCCCCGGGCGGCACCAGCTCCGGCACCACGGGTTCGAAGTCGTGCCCGTCGGCGCCGAGCCCATGCAGCCAGATGACGCTCGCGGCCGGATTGCGGCCGGTTTCGACTTCAACGGTTTCCAGCAAGGTGCTCACAGTGCGACCGACTCAGGTGTGGGTGCGCCGAAGTATACGGGTGGGCGCATGCCCTTGACTGGTCGTGCATATTTATGCAGTATGCGCGCAACTTTATGCACGCGGCACGGCCGCGAGGCCCGGGACGGTGTCAGAGGCAAGACAACAATTGGAACGGCGCGCGGCGATCGTATCCATCCTGCGCGAGCAGGCGGTCGGACGGCAGCAGGACCTGGTGCGCGTCCTGCGCCGGCAGGGACATCACGCCACCCAGTCGAGCGTCAGCCGGGATCTCAAGGAACTCGGCGTCCTCAAGGCCGGCGATCGTTACGTGCTCATGAGCGAGGTGCTGGAGCCGGTGAACGGCAATTTCGATGCGCTCGCGCACTTCGTGCGCGAGATCCGTCCCGCGGGTGCTTCTCTCACGGTGCTCAAGACGACAGTCGGCGCCGCGCAGAGCGTCGCCGTAGCCATGGATCGCGCCCAGTGGCCGGAAGTCGTCGGCACGATTTCGGGCGATGACACGATCTTCATTGCGACCCAAGGTGCAGGTCAGCAACAAAAGCTCCTGCGTCGACTGCATTCCACATTCCGCGTCTGATTCCATGACAATCTCAATACCCAAGGGCCAGGAGCCCATCCTGTTGGCGTTCTCAGGTGGTCTCGACACCTCTTTCCTGGTGCCGTGGCTCAAGGAGAACCACCGCCGTCCGGTGATCACCGTGACGGTCAACACCGGCGGCATCGATGCCGTAGCAGCGAAAACGCTCGAGGAGCGAGCGCGTGCCCTGGGCGCTCAGGATCATCATCTCGTCGATGCGCGCGCGGACTACTTCGAGCACGTCCTGCGCTTTCTCATCATGGGCAACGTGCGGCGTGGTCAGCTCTATCCGCTGTGCGTCGGCGCCGAACGCGTCATGCAGGCACAGACCATTGCGCTGATCGCGCACGGGCTGGGCACGACCATCGTCGCACATGGCTGTACGGCCGCGGGGAACGACCAGGTACGCTTCGAAGTAGCGCTGCGTACGCTCGCACCTGAACTCGAGATCCTGGCCCCGGTGCGTGACCGCGCCTTCAAGCGTCCAGAGCAGCTGAGGTTTCTCGAGGAGCGCGAGCTTCCGGTACCGCCATACGGTGCGGCGTATTCGGTGAATCGTGGGCTCTGGGGCGTCACGATCGGCGGCAAGGAAACCCTCACGTCGAACGACAGCATTCCGGATGACGCCTGGGTGCTGTCACGCGACGCTTTCAGCAAACCGCGCGAGCCGGCGAGGCACGCGATCGCTTTCACGCAGGGTGTGCCCTCCTCGCTCGACGGTCGCACCCTCGATCCCGTGGCGCTGATCGAGACCCTTGAAGCACTCGCTGCGCCCTATGGCATCGGCCGCGGCATTCACCTCGGCGACACGATCATCGGCACCAAGGGCCGCGTGGCATTCGAAGCTCCGGCCGCGGATGTGCTGCTCACGAGCCATCGCGAGCTCGAAAAGCTGGTGCTCACCGGGCGCCAGGCGCGCATCAAGGAGCTCGTGGCACAGCCCTACGGCGATCTCGTGCACGAAGGCCAGCACCTCGATCCCGTGTGCCGTGACATCGAGGCACTCCTTATCTCTTCACAGGAACGCGTGAGCGGCGAAGTCAAAGTGCTGCTCCGGCCGGGAAACGCATTCGTGGAGGGAGTGACCTCGCCGTACTCGCTGCTGGCAGCCTCGAAGGGCGTGTACGGCGAAGCAGCTGGCGAATGGACGCCGGCAGATGCGCTCGGCTTCTCACGAATCCAGGCGCTGACCGGGATTTTTCACAAGCGCGCGGGCGAGCTCGCGCGGCGTCGGGCGGAGGACTGAGCTGATGAAGAGCGTAGTGGTTGACAAGGTCGCTTCGGTGACGCAGGCGTGCGGCCTGGGGCATGAGCTGCGCATCTCGACCGACATTCCGTGCGAAGAGGGAGTCGTGCTGGTGGTGGAAATCCTCAACAACAAGTCCACCTACAACACGCTCGAGCTCACCAGCGGTCGCATGGCGAAAGTGGCGCGCGGCGACATCGTCGTGGGCGCACTCGGGCATCGCAAGGCGCTGTTCGGCTATTCCGGCCATTTGCCGGTGTCGGTGCAGGCCGGCGATGTGATCCAGCTGCTCAACATCGGCGGCGTGCTGGGGATCTGCGACTCGGCAACGCCCGACAAGGGCAAGCCTTTCGATTGCCGCGTGCTGGGCGTCGTTCTGCAGTTTCCCTATCTCGGCGAGCGCATCGGCGTGCCGGCACGCGTCGGGTTCAAGCCGCTCGACTTCAATGCGCCGCTCAACACGCGGGGCATTCCAGTCGTCGCACTCGCCGGTACCTGCATGGAGGCAGGCAAAACCGCTGCAGCCTGCGCGATCGTCTCGCGCATGCGCCATCGCGGGCTCGTGGTCGATGCCTTCAAGGCGACCGGCGTGTCGTTGCGTCGGGACATTCTCGCGATGGAAGACGCGGGCGCGCGCCGGTCGATGATTTTCACCGATCTCGGTGTGGTTACGACGACACCAAGAACCGGGCCTGCGCTCACCCGCAGCATGCTGACCGAGATGGCCTCCGGCAAACCCGATGTCATCGTGTTCGAGCTCGGCGACGGGATTCTCGGCACCTACGGTGTCGAAGCGATCCTGAAGTGCGACGACATTCGCAACGCGATCACCGGGCTCGTGCTGTCCGCAAACGATCCGGTCGCGGCCTGGGGCGGCGTGAAGTTGCTGCGTGAAAAATTCCACATCGAGCCGTGCGTTGTGACCGGCCCGTCCACCGACAACCAGGTCGGCGTGCAGATCATCCACGAGCAGATGAACGTCGCGGCCTGCAACGCGATCACGGACGGCGCCGCGCTCGGCGACCAGGTGATCGCGAGCGTGGGACTCGACAAGGCCATGCCAGCGCAGGCGGTAGCCGAGTGAGCGCTACCGTTCCCACTTTCGTCCTCGGTGGCACCGGCTATGTTGCCGGTGAGTTACTGCGCCTCATCGCCGGGCATCCAAATCTCAAGCTTGCGGCGATCCTGTCCGACAGCCAGCCCGGCGAGTCGGTCGCCAAGGCCTTTCCGCACTTGCAGAGCGCGTACCCCGCGCTCAAGTTTGCGTCGCACGAGGAGATCGCGGGCGCGATCGGCCGCGAGAGGGTGAGCGCGTTGTTTTCCGCCGCCCCGCATGGCGTCTCCGCGGGACTCGTGGACGGGCTGCTCAGGCGTGCGCAGGAGGCGGGCGTGCGAGTGCATGCAGTGGATATTTCGGCCGACTTCCGTCATTCGTCGGCGGCGGTCTACGAAAAGATCTACAAGCACGGACATGGCGCGCCCGAGCGGATCAAAGACTTCACCTGCGCCGTGCCCGAACATCTCAAGGCGGCGCGCACACCGCATATCGCCCATCCCGGCTGCTTTGCGACGGCGATCCTGCTCGCGAGCGTGCCGCTCCTCGCGCTCGGGATCGTGGAAGCACAGCTCTTCGTCGCGGGCGTGACCGGCAGCACCGGGTCAGGTCGCAAGCCAACGGAAGGCACGCATCACCCGCTCAGGCACAGCGATCTCTACACCTACAACGCGCTCGCCCACCGCCACACGCCGGAGATCGCGGCGTGCGCCCAGGCGGCGACCGGGGTCGCGGCGGAATTCGCCTTCGTGCCCCATTCCGGGCCGTTCGCGCGCGGCATTCATGTCACTGTGCAGGCGCGGCTCAAGAAAGAGTGTGACAGCGCCGTGATCCGCGCGGCACTCGAGGCGTACTACGAGAATGCACCGTTCGTGCGCGTCAAGGCCGAAGCGCCACGCATCAAGGATGTGGTGGCGAGCAACTACGCGCACCTCGGTGCTGCGACGAGCGCACGCTCCGTCGCCGTGATGTGTGCGATCGACAATCTCAACAAAGGCGCGGCGGGTGGCGCCGTGCAATGGATGAACCGCCTGCTGGGATTCGAAGAGACCGCCGGCCTCACCGCCACCAGCCGCGGGATGGACCTGAGCATGACCTCGCACCTCGCGCCGGTCTTCGCGCAGTACCCCATCGAGGTGGTGAGTGCCCACGGCGTGTGGCTCAACACGCGCGACGGCCGGCGCGTGCTCGACCTCTATGGTGGACATGCGGTGGCCGCGCTGGGCTACGGCCACCCACGCTGGCTGCAGGCACTCGAGCAGCAGGCGCGCAGCGTCGTGTTCCAGACCAACGCGGTCGCCATGGAAGTGCGCGAGCGCGCGGCGAACCGGCTGGTGCGCTTTGCGGGACTTGGTCTCGATACCGTGTTCTTCGTGAATACCGGTGCCGAGGCCAATGAGAACGCGCTCAAGCTCTCCCTCAAGCAGAGTGGGCGAAGCAAGATCGTCGCGGTCGAGCACAGTTTCCACGGCCGCACGGCAGCTGCCGGCGCCGTCACGTGGGGCGCGGCTGAGAAGTGGTACGGGTTCCCGCGAACCCCGTTCGATGTGAGCTTCATGCCGCGACGGGATGAGAGTGCCCTTGCGAAGCACATCGACAAGGAAACCGCGGCGGTCATCATCGAGCCCGTGCAGGGTCTCGCAGGCGCATTCGACATGGGACGCGAGTACCTTCTCGCGTTGCGCCGGCGGTGTTCGGACGTGGGCGCGCTTCTCATCTTCGACGAGGTTCAGTGCGGCATGGGCCGCTGCGGCGAGCCGTTTGCCGCCAATCTCTATGGCGTGACGCCGGACATGATCACGACCGCTAAGGCACTCGGCAGTGGCTTCCCGTGCGCTGCGTTGCTCATGGCGCCTGCTGTCGCGCGCCAGCTCAAGGTCGATGCGCTCGGCACGACCTTCGGTGGAGGGCCCATGGCGTGTGCCGTGATCGACGCGGTGATCGACATCATCGAGTCCGAGGGCTTGCTCGCTAACGTGCGTCGCATCTCGAAGCTGATTCGTGAGAGCTGCGTAGTCGGGCCCATCACGGGCAGCCAGGGCGCGGGTTTCCTGCTCGGCTTGCGAACCGACCGACCGGCGAAGGATGTGCAGCGTCAGCTCCTGGAGCGGAAGATTCTCGCCGGCACGAGCGCCGATCCCCAAATCCTGCGCCTGCTGCCGCCTTTCGTGCTCGACGAAGACCACGTCGACCTGCTGCGCGATGCGTTGCAGGACCTGGGCAGCCAGAAACTCGCGGTGAGTGCCTAGGAGTCTCCCCGCTGGTGAACAGCGCCCTCTCTACCCATGGAACGATTCATCGACTTGGCCGATTTCAGCCGCGAGGAGATTCTCGAGCTCCTCGCGCTGGCGCGGCGTCTGCAGGAACGGCCGGAGTCGAATGCGCTCGCCGGCCGGATTCTCGGCCTTCTCTTCTTCAATCCATCGCTGCGGACCCTGGCATCGTTTCAAGTGGCGATGAAGCGGCTGGGTGGCGATTCGTTCGTGATCACGGCCGGCCAGGGAACCTGGC
>CAVOLM010000063.1:0-26878 GCA_963696675.1 uncultured Gammaproteobacteria bacterium
TCGATCAGCATCGCCTTGGCGAAGCCGGTAAGCGCGATGAACGCGTTCACGCTGCGCTCGAACAGGTGAAGCCGGCGGGCAACCGCCGACCGCAAGGCGTAGGCGACGCTCTCGAACACATCGCCCCGGCAATTCGACAGGACGGCGTGACGGCACGCCCCCTTCAGGCAGCGCGTGCAGGTGTCCGTGCGTGTAGTGCGTCAGCACCGGGCAGGTCAGGGAATGAGTGATGAAGGCGTGCGGCACGACCGGCACGCGCTCCCGCCGGGCCGCGATAAGCGCCGACGGCGTCAGGTACGGGTAAAGGTTGTGCGCGTGTACGAGGTCCGCCCGCCTGGCGCGGATGTGTTGCCGGACGGCCGCCGCGGCGTCGGGGCTGTAGACGGCGCCGAGCGCCGCAGACGCCTTGACGAGGAACCCTGTGCGCATCTTGGCGCTCGCGGGTCACGAGCTCCACCTCGACGCCGCGATCACGCAGGCGCTGCACTGTCTGGTCCACGACGACCTCTTCACCGTGCACGCGCGTCCGGTAGCGATTGTAGAGCTTGAGCACCCTCATCTCGGGACCGGGGCGTGTGCGAGTCAGTCGACGGGCCAGCGCAGGACGTGAAAGGCCTCGGCGTGATGAACCCCGAACTCGCTCCCCCGCAGACGGGCGAGCGCGGCGACGTTCTCGGGACTGCGCACGTGCGGGGGCTCGCGGAGCTGGCTGCGGTAGGCGCGCAGCGCCTCGAGCTTGCGATCCAGGTGGCCGGTGATGTCGCGATATAGGTTCGGCTTGAACGGCGACTCCATCCAGGCCAGCTTGGGGGACTCGTAGGTCGCGACGCGGCGGGTAAAGAACTTGCCGCAGTTCTCCGGGATCGGCCGCGCAGCGGCAAACGCCGCGTCGAACACTGCGCGGTGGTCCTGATCGTAGTCGTCGCCGTGCGGCAGGAGCAGCAAGCCGGGCTTGCGGGCCTCGATGATGGCTTCGAAGGTGTCCACGAGCTCGCGCTGCGGCACGGTGTCCAGCCGCTCGATGAGGTCCTTGCCCTCGTAGACGATCGAGTACTCGAAGCCGAGGATGCCGGCCACCCGATCTATCTCGGCGCGCCGCACATCGAGCGCCGCCGGACCGTCGAAGCCATAGTGGTGAAACGTGTCGGCGACGACGTAGAGGATGAATACCCTGGCGCGGCTGTCCGAGAGGGACGCGATCAGGCCGCCCGCGCCGATGACCTCATCGTCCGCGTGGGGAGTGATGACGACGACGGACCCAACCTCAGGCGATCCGGGCATTGACGTCGCAGGGGTCGCCGTTCGCCCTGAAGAACGCGACCGATTCTTCGATGATCAGCTGCAGCGACTGGGTGGGGCGCCACCCGAGCCCAAGTGCGCGCGTGATTTCCGGGATCTTCGCGACGCTCTCGGCCTCCTCGTAACCCTCGCCGTGCACGACTTTGCCGTCCGTGTGCACGATCCTCGACTTTCCGCCCGTCGCGGCGACCACCCGGTGGGCCAACTTGTTAATCGTCGTCGCGTTGTCGGGGTTGCCGAGGTTGACGACCGCGGGCCGGTTGAGCATCTGTGGCTGCAGGCAGTCGCGGAAAAATCGCACGAGGTCCTGCAGTCCGAGAAAAGCACGCACCTGCTCGCCGCCGCCAAAGACCGTGAGCGGCATTTTGCCGACGCCCTGTCGCACGAACGTCGGCAGCACGAAGCCGCCTGCGCGGCTCTGGCGCGGGCCCGCGAGGTTGAACGGCCGCAGGATGATGCCGCGCAACCCGCGCCAGGCGCTGTTCGCCACCATCGCCTCGCAGGTCAGCTTCGCGAGCGCGTACTCGATGCGCGCGTTGTAGCGCGCCGGGACGCGGATGTCGTCGTCCTCGCGGAGCGGGCCGGACTTGCCGTAGACCTCGGCCGAAGAGAAGTAGACGAGCGGCAGGCGCCGCCTTGTGCAGGCCTCGATCATGGCGCCGGTCGACTCTACGATGTCGTTGCCGATGCTCCCGGAATATTTCAGGATTCCTGCCGGTCCCACGAGGCTCGCCGCGTGAATGACCCCGTCGTAGCCCTCGAGGCTCGGCCTGCCCGCCAGGTACTGCGCCACGGACCTGGGAATCACCTCGACGTTGCGGCGCCCAATTGCGGCGAAGTGATCGACTGGCACCACGTTTTGCGCGAGCGAATCGACGACGGTCACCGACGTGCCATCGGCGCTCAGCGCCTCGACGAGGGCGGAGCCGATGAACCCGAGGCCCCCGGTTACGAGCGCACGCTTGAACTGCACATTGGCTCCCGGATTTCGCGTTCGTCACCGCCTGGGCTTCCGGCGGCAAACGGTCGATTGGGTGAATGACCGAGCCGCGCCATGCCGGGCAGGAGTATGGGAATCACGGCCCGCCTCTGGGCATCGGTCAGCGACGCTGGGTCAAAAAAATGTGGCTCGAACCCGCGGGTTCCGCGCACGACGGGATCCTCGCTGCCGAAGCTGTGCGGGTTCCGGTCGAAGCGCAGAACGGTCTCTTCCCACGCCTCGCCGAGGAAATCGAACAGCGAACGGAGCGTGGCGGCAGGCGCGGTCATCAGTTGCTCATAATAAAGTAGGAAGCACTTCTCCGGGTGCGTCTTCCGGTGCTCGAGCAGGCGCTGGATCGAATGCGAGACGTAGCGCGCAGAATCGACGAGCGCGTCGGCCCCGCGCCGCCCAGGCGCGAGACCGCGGTAAGCCACCGACTGCGTGACGCTTAGGGGATGACGGATGACGAGGATGTACTGGGCCCGCGGTCCGAAGAGCCGCTCGAGCTGCGACGCGATTTCGAGATACTCGGGCGTCTTGTCAGCCCAGCGCCGTTTGCCCTGCGCGAACCGGTACGCGTCGTGATACATGGCGGCCCAGCGGCGGACCTCCTCGCGCACTTCCCCGGCCGGCACGCCGAACCCCTCGAGCCCGGCTGCGGTCTGCGGGTCGTTCGCCAAGGCCGCAAAGTGCGCGAGGAAATACGTCTCGGGCGGACACGCGATCGCGCTGTGCGAATCGAGGAGACGTCGGACCAGACTCGTGCCGGAGCGCTTGGCGCCGAGCACGAAGATCGGGTTATCGCAGACCGCGTGCGTCGCGTGCGGCACGATGCGGTCCTGCCGCAGGAGTATCGGTCGTCGAAGGAAGCTGCGGCTGCGCCTTAGAATCTGTTTGACACGGTAGTAGCTGTTCACGAGTCGCGGGGCTTCTGTGGAGTTTCGGTCTCTTGGTGGCTCGCTGGATAGTTTCCGCCGGTCGGTGGAAGGAATCTTCCCCCTCGCGCCAGACAGCCGCAAGCCTGCGTGGGCCCGCCCGGCTACATTAGCCGACTGCCCCAATGCGCACAAAGGAACAGGAATCAATACGCACACTTGTATCCCGCCCTTCGAAAGCGGGTTCGTGGGTTCAAATCCCGCCGAGCGTGCCACTATTCAGAAGGTCAAGAGCAGCGACGCGTACCAGGAGTACCGCGTCGTTTCGGCAGCATTTCGCAGAGTTGGGCCCACCGAAGCCAGGAAGTGATAGCGAGTGCTGATGTCGTAGCGTAGGCCGCCACCCATCGCCGTCGATGCGCGCCCGCCGGGTGCATCGGCCGATCGATAAACGAGTTCCAGGCCGATCTGCAGGCGAGATACGACAGCGCGCGTCAATGCCCATCCGGCGAAGCAGAAGTTCTTAAGATCCGACCCGTGCTGGATGACGCAACCGCCGCCGCCGAACGTGGACCAGGTGGCCCAATCCTTCTCGAGCCAGATCGGAAGGATGATCGAAGAGTGCTGCTTGCCCACATGCGAGGATGCGCTTGGCAGGATGTAGCGCGGGAACACCGCGACGTCCCAACCGATCTGCGCTTGATGCAGGAATCGGTACTTGGCGGCGAGCTCGACGTTGCCGAGGCCCGTGGTCGAAGTTGCCCCGAGAGGATTCTCGTAGGCAAGAGGTAATACCGCGGTGAGTTGCAGATCGGGGGCAGCGCCATAGTTGAAGTCAATTCCTGTTGCAGCTTCTGATCCCTCCCGCGCATCGCTGCCGCTGGCGAACAGGTAGATCTCAAACTGCTTGAAGTCTGTCGGCTCCGGATCGTCCGTGACATACGGTGGTCCCGCCCACACGGGCCGGATCAGCACGGTGAACGCGACGAGCAGCGCCAGGGCCTGCCGCGCCGCATTCATCGGCCACGCTTTTGCAACGAACCCTTCGGGTGAGCGCCGGCGCGCTGGGGAAGCACGAGAATACAAACCAAAATGAAGGCAGCGATGATCGCCGACGCGAGTGGTCGGCTGAAAGCGAGCCCGCCCTGGGCGATCGGCTTGTCGAAGAAATCTCCGACCGTCGCGCCGAGCGGGCGGGTCAGGATGAATGCGGCCCAGAACAGCAGGACGTGTGACATCTTGGTCCAATAATAAGCTGCCGCGATGATGGCAAGCGCGGCCCCGAATACCAAGGCACCACCGAGATATCCCGGGCCAGAATCAGCCACCCAGTCTCCGAGTGCGGTGCCTAGTGTCTGCGAAAAGGTGATGGTGGCCCAGTAAAAGGCCTCAACTCTCGGCGTGCTGATGGTGTTCACTGACACGGAGCCTTCAGAGCGATACCAAAGGCCCAACACCGCGAGGACGCATGTAAGCAGCAGCAGTGATCCACCCACGTAGCCAATCCCTAGCGAGCGATCCGCAAAGTCCGCCATCGTGGTGCCCGCAGTCGTGGAGGCGATGATCGTGGCCCAATAGAGAAAGGGATGAAACTTCTTCGCGTTGATCTGAAGCGCCACGAGCACCAGCAGGGCCGACAGGAAGATGATCGTGCCGGTGAGGTAGCCCAGGTTCCACGTCATCGAGACAGTGTCGCCGCCAGTCTCGCCGAGGGTGGTGGCTGCAATCTTGACAATCCAGAAGCCGAGCGTGACCTCGGGTACCTTGCTGAGTACGGCGTCCGTGCTCTTGTCGTGCGTCACGCGATGCTACGCAGCCGGTGGCCGATCACTTTCATTCGTTGCCCAGAGCGGAACGACGTTGGATTGCGCAGCCAGTGTAGTAGCCGCGTGCTTGAAGGTCTGATCGATGTCCGACGCATATTGCTCCAGTAACCGCACGCTGGATTGCGGAATCTCGTACACGCCGCGATGGCTCTCGCCTCTTGCCATCGCGAGGACTTTCTTCAGCTCGTGTCGCGCATAAGCGCGCAAGGTTTGAGTGAGGTCTTCGCGAGACAGGCGGGTACGCTCCCAGTCATCGTACCGACTGCGACGGATGCGATAGTAGCCGTCGAACAGCCGGTCCACGTAGCAGCGCCATCGATCCGGTCCGGCATCCGCATGCTCGTCGCAGGTACCCCAGAAGCCAAAGCGACCGTCGAACGTTTCCCGGCAGGCGTGGCGATGCGCAATGAGAAGCTCGCGCGTGCCGCTGACGCATTCGAAATGGTCATCGGTCTCGAAATGCAGCTCTCCGGGATGAAGCCTGAGCCAGGCTATCAGCGCCGTCGTGGCCTGATCCGGTACACCCGGCAATGTGCATGCGTGTTTGCGGCTGCGTGCAAAGCGCTCTATGCGCAGAGTGCCATTCCCATAGCTGCTGCGGCGAAAGAGCTCACCGTTTGAGTCCCGCCCGCGCAGCCCCGGTCCGTCCCCGATCATGCCGCGGTCGATGGCACCGGCATCAATGAGGGCGGCTGGTGTTCCAATGTACTGCGCGCAAATGTACTGATCCGTTACGAAATGGCGGAACAACACATCGTCATGCGGTGCGGGTAGCGGCACAAGATCCGGCGTACACATGTGATCCTCTGAGATAAATCATTACCCGCTGCAGTGCAGGTCGCCGCTCGGTTTTTGACGCGCCGGCAAGTTCGCACGGAGTCACCGCTCTCCGAAACTGACTTGCCAGCGGACTTCGCCTCCACCGGGCCGCGGCACGATCGCCAGCGAGACGTTCGTGCTGCCGAGACCCAGGAAGGCATCGTTGAAAAACATTCCGCAAAAATTCCCCAGCGCCATGCTGACCAACGTATCCGAAGGGAAATGCGCGCCAGCTTCGACACGGGCCCAGGACGTGCCGATTGTCAGGGCGTCGAGTCCGATATTCATGCTCAGGCGCGCGGCACGACTCATCTCAATAGAGTCGAGGTTCTCGCTCGCGAGCCGCGTGTGCACCGCCGAGCTCGTGGCGTGACCCGACGGGAAGCTCTCGTCGTCTGCGCCGCTCGGACGTTCACGGTTGGTCGCATCCTTGAGCAAGCGAGTAGTCCCAGTGGCGACGGCCACGGCGCCGAACTGAACGCCGAATCCCTTCGCCTTGTTCAGCAACCACTCTGAATCTGAGCTGCCACTCGGCGTGAATGCGACCGTGGTCAAGAATGCGATAGATGATGCGCTGCGCAGATCGTCGCTCCAGCGCTCGGCGTCAGCTGTCGAGCCGAAAATAGGGGTCTCGGTACGCGCCCAATCGGAAATCCTGTGATCCCAGTTGTCGATCTGCAGCGTCGCGGCGCCGACGAGCGGCGCCCAGACCCACGGATCGGTCACCGCATTGATCGCTGAAGCGCGGATTCGTTCCCAGCCGGGTGCAAGTGTCGCGTCTTCACCCCAGCCGCGACCGTTCGGAAGCGTCGTGCAGCCGGCCAGGAACAACGCGAGCACGCCGATACAACGTCGAATAGACGCGGCAGTGCCCATTTGATGGAAAGACGCTCGCCGAGGCAGAAAATCAACCGGACTTCTTGCGCGACCAACGCCACCGCCTCGGCACGCGATGGCACGCCGAGCTTGGCGAGGATCGCAGAGACGTGATGATCGACGGTCTTAGGTGACAGGAACAGCCGTTTCGCGATCGAGGA
This sequence comes from uncultured Gammaproteobacteria bacterium, assembly GCA_963696675.1. Lineage (GTDB taxonomy): Bacteria > Pseudomonadota > Gammaproteobacteria > Steroidobacterales > Steroidobacteraceae > DATBVX01. The sequence goes on from CAVOLM010000063.1 coordinate 6,839, forward strand.
ATTTCGCAGGCCCTCCTCCAGGAGATCGAGAATCTCGGCCTCGCGCTTCGTCAGACCGAGCGGATGGCTGCGCGTGGAATCGCGCAGGCCGCGCGGAACGCCCCGCAAACCCAGCTCGCGCATTCGCTTGCGCAGCATTGCGGTTGCCGGGCCCGCGCTGAGCTGCTCGAAGAGGGTGAGCGCCTGGCGCTGTTCCTCTTCGGTACCGTTCCAGCCGAGCAGGCTGGCCTGCTCATAGGCACACCCGAGTGCCTGCCACATCTTCGCCGCGGCGCGCCAGTCACCGGCAATTTCCAGCTCGTAAGGCTGAGCGATATCAGTTGGCGGCTGCGAAAGCGCCTCCACCCGGTGCAGCCATACTGCGAGCTCGCCTCTCATCCGTGGATCCCGACGCTGCAGAGCGAGTTCATATGCAGGGCGCACCGCCTGGATCACCGCGTCCCGATCACCGGCCAGCCACGCGGCCTCGGCGTTGACTGCCGCGACCCTGCCGATGCGCTGCAAGTCGGGCTGCGGGCCCGCCAGCGCGCGCGCCTCTGCAAGCGGCGAACTCGCATCGGGGTCGCCGCGCCGAAGGCGCAGGTGCGCTAGAACCTCCAGGACCGGAATGCGGGTGATGGGTGTAGTGCGCGGATGGCGCAACACGGCTTCGATGTCGTCGCTCGCGCAGATCCCAGTCACTCTGTTCGAAGCGCATGCGCGCCCGGCCCGCGATCATGTAGAGCCACCAGGAATCCAGGTCGCGCGCCTCGCAGTACGCCAGGCCCTCGGCCAAGGAGCGAGCCGCTTGCTCGTACTGGCGGCGAGAGATCGCCATCGAGCACAGGTTCGTATATGCGCGAGCCACTTCGTCCTGGGAGCCACTGGCCAGCGCGAGTTGCAGACTGCGCTCGAAGTCGGCCCAACCTGATGCATCGCCGCTGATAAGGCGCGCGAGCCCGAGCGTAGTCAGCGCATGAGCCGTGAACTCATCGTGCGCCAACGGCTCCGCCAGCTGGATCGCCCGCTGCGCCCGCCCGATTGCCGAGTCCACATCGTGGGACTCCGTGTCGAGGTGAGCCAGATTGTCATAGGCCATCGCCAACTCGAGGCTCGCAGGCAACGACTCGAGCGTCCTGACGGCGTCAACAGCGTACTGCCGCGCTTCCTCGCGGCGACCCGCAAACCAGGCCAGTCGAGAGAGCCACCGTAGCGTACCGCCCTCTTGGATGTGCTCGCCCGAGGCGCGCCAGATTTCCAGCGCGGAGCGTCGCGCTTCGATACCACGCTGGTGCTGGCCGGTGAGGTAGCACTCGAACGACAGGTGCTCCAGCAGCCGCGCGTTCTCCTCCGGCGTCAGCTGACTCGCGTACCGTAGTGCCGCCTGATAGTGCGATACCGCTTCGGAGTGCGCGCCGACCGACGCGGCCTGCGACGCAGCGATGGGTGCGAAGCGCAGCACTTGCTCGGCATTGCGTGCGCCGTCCGCGTGATGTGCGAGGCGCGCCGCGGGAATACCGGGCCGCTGCGCAAGCAGCGCGAGCACCTTCGAGTGCAGACTCTGCTGGCGCGGCTGGGTGAGTGAATCTTCGAGCGCACGCCGGGCGAGTTCGTGCCGGAACGCCAGCGAACCATCGTCGTAGCGCACCATGCCGATACCGAGGCATTCCTCGATACCCGCTTCATCTGTTCGGCCGGCTTGCTCGAGCAGCCAGCCTTCAGTCTTTCCGGGGACGACACAGACGAGCTCGGCGATTTCGCGGGCCGCAGGCGACAGCTTGGCGACATGCGCCAGCACAGCCTCGCGCACTGTGACCGGTACGGTGTCGGCGGCCGCGGCGAGGACTTCGGTCACGAAGAACGGGTTGCCACCGGTGATGCTGTGCAATCCCTTCGCGGGCCGTCCTGCCCGCCCGGCGAGGTGTGTAACCGCAGCTTCTGAAAGCCGCGCGAGACGGCATTCTGCGCGTGCTGGTACGCGGCAAGTCTCCGATCACCGATCGCAATGGATGCCGCGGCCCCACCTCGTCGTCGCGATAGGTGACCACGAGCATGGCGAGGGTGCGATCGATGCGACGGCCGAGGTACGTGAGCAGATCGAGCGTCGCGGCGTCGGCCCAATGCATGTCCTCGAACACAACCAGCGTCGTCGTACGCTCGAGCTCATCGAGCGCGGCTGTGAAACATCGCATCGCGGCTACCGCCGGAATTGACGGCTGCCAACAACGCGCCTTGCGTCTGGCGCGCGATGTCGTGCAGCGGGCCGAGAGGCCGCGGCGTGAAAAGCGCATCGCAGGCGCCCCACAGCACCCGCGCTGCGCGCTGCTGTTGCGAGAATTCCTTCAGCAGCGCGCTCTTGCCGATGCCCGCTTCCCCGTGTACGAGCACGACACAGCCGCCGCGCTTGGCAGCACCGCCGAGCCAGTCGGTCAATTCAGCGAGACATTGCTCGCGCTCGAGCAATTCCATCGAATGCAGCTATAGCCAGCCGTTCCGCTTGAAATAGGCGTACGGCAGGATTGCGGAGACGATCATCAGGACGATGGCCATTGGATAGCCACCGATCCAGCCGAGCTCCGGCATGAAGTGAAAGTTCATGCCATAGATGCTGGCGATGAGCGTCGGTGGCAGGAACACGACCGCGGCCACCGAAAAGATCTTGATGATGTTGTTCTGCTCGATGTTGATGAGGCCCAGCATCGCTTCGAGCAGGAAATTAGCCTTGCTGGCGAGGAATGACGCGTGATCGGAAAGCGCCAGCACGTCACGACTGAGGGTCCGGAAACGCCCGCGCACGTCATTCTGGAGCGTGAGCACGGTCGTTTGCTGGACGAATGTGAGCAGTCGGTTGACGCTGACGAGTGACTCGCGGGCCTTCGAAGTCAGATCGCCGTTCTGCCCCACGCGCGCCAGCGTCGCACGCGTGTCACGCGTTGTGATGCGTGCCGAGCGCTGTTTCCTCGGCGGCGTGAATACATCGCTCGAAAGTTGATCGAGGTCCGTGCCGACCCGTTCGAGCACGTCCGCCATGCGATTCACGATCGCCTCGACCAATCCGGTGAGGATCATCGGCGAGGAGGTACAGCTGTTCGGGTGCCGCTCGGCGAATGAGATGAAGCGCTGGAAGGGCAACGGATCGACGTAGCGATTGGTGATCAGGCGATCCTTCGCCATGATGAAGGTGATCTGCGCGCTCTCGGGCAGGTCCGTGTCGAGGCGCGTGACGATGGTGATCGTCATGTAGATCGCCCCGGCCTCTTCGTACATGCGATTGGAGGCTTCGATCTCCCGCATCTCTTCGCGGGTCGGCACGTCGACGGCGAAGGTCGACTCGACCAGCTTTTCCTCCTCCGGCGTGGGTTCGATCAGGTCGATCCAAAGCGCTTCGGGAGGAATGGCGCCGGCCGCACCGTCAATACGCGCGAGTCCCTGGGGCTGCGAGACGTACGAGTTGAGCACGGGCGGCCTTGCCGCGGTCTGCGGCGGTTACTACTTCTTCTCTTCGCGCGCGACCAGGTCGTTGAGCAGCGCGATGAGCTGCGCCTGGCCGCCGGCCGACGCAACGTCGGCAGTGTACTTACCGTTGACCACGAAGAACGGCACGCCTTCCACGCGATAACGGCGCGTGAGCTGCTCGGCGCGCTGCAGATTGGTCCCAACGGCGAAGGATGAGTATGCCTTGCGGAAGTCCTCCTCCTTGATCCCGTGACGGCGCGCGAACTCCATCTGCATCTGCTCGGTCTCGATCGGATCGTTGCTCGCCAGCATGTTGTGGTTGACCTGCACCTCCTCCATCACGGCGCCGTGCAGTTCTTCCTCCTTGCCGAGCGCCTGCAGCGTATAGAAGAGCTGCGCGTGCGCGCGGTGCACCGGACCCCACATCACGGGCAGCACGGTGAACTGCACGTCAACCGGCTTCTTTGCCTTCCAACTTTGCAGGTAGGGTTCGAGCGCGTAGCAGTGAGGGCACGCATACCAGAACACCTCCACGACCTCGACCTTATCGGGCCCGGCATTGGTCGGCTGCGCTGGCACGAGCAGTTTGTAGTTGACGTCCAACGCCCATTGGGATGCCGGTTCCGGTTTCGCCTGCGTCATTGCGGCGGCAAGCAGGGTATTGGCGCGCGTCGCCGCGGGCTCGTCATCCGCGGTGTCCACCGCTTCTCCCGCTTCGATCCCCGCACCCGATTCGGGTGAGGACGTTTGTGGCGCCGGCGCTGTGGGCTTGGCGGCGGTGGAGGCAGTGCTGGACGCTGCCGCCGGTGCCGGGGCAGCCTGTTGAGCTGGAGCTGCTGGCGATCCTGGCGCTTGCTGTCCACCACAGCCAACCGTTGCGACCAGCAACAGACCGACAAACACGCCAATCTTCTTCATGCAATCACTCCGGCAAGACTTCAGGCGAGGGCTTCGACCGCAACGGCGGCGCTCAGTTGCGCAGTGCGCTAGCGCATCCCCTGGATATAAGAGGAGACATTGCGGATTTCCTCCGCGGTCATGCGTCCGGCGATGGTGTGCATGATCTCCGCATTGGTACCGGGCCGGGCCCCAGCGGCGTAATCATTGAGCTGCTTTTGCGTGTACACAGAGTGCTGGCCGCGCAGCAGCGGGTAGCCGGCCGGCGCAACGCCGCGACCCACCGGGCCATGGCAGGCGATGCAGGCGGGAATATTGCGTGCGCTGTCACCGCTCCGGTAGAGCTTCTGACCCGCTTTCCAGTAAGACGGATCCGCTTCCAGGCCGGTCGCTTTCTGGGTGGCGTAGTAAGCGGCCAGGTCAGCCATGTCCTGGTCGGACAGGGTCCCCGCCATGGGCGCCATCACGGGGTTATTGCGCTTGCCTTCCTTGAAGAACTTGAGTTGCTGGATAAGGTATCGCTCGCCCTGTCCGGCGAGATTCGGCCACTCGGGATTGCTGCTGTTGCCATTGGGACCATGGCAAGCCGAACAAACGGCTGCCTTCGTCGCGCCATCCTGTGCGCCGTCCGCTGCCGCCGAAACGGCCATGCTGATGCCGGCCAGCGCGGCCACCAATCTCCACACCTTCATTCGCAGGAGTCTCCCTTGCGGTTTTTGAGCTTATCCGCCGGTCGTGGGCGTGCCGACGGGCGGCGAATTGTACACTAAACTCAACGGTTTAAGTCCACGGCGGCCCTTGATGTCCAACTACCCGCAGACCCGATTTCTGCTCAGCGCCGCGAGCGCACAGCAATTTCCCCCGGATGTAGGCAGCGAGGTCGCGGTTGCGGGTCGCTCGAATGCCGGCAAATCCAGCGCCATCAACGTCATTACCCGGCGCAGCGGTCTCGCACGCAGCGGCAAGACGCCGGGCCTCACGCAACTCATCAACTTCTTCGAGCTGCAGCAGGACCAGCGGCTGGTTGACTTGCCAGGCTATGGATTCGCCAAGGTGCCGCCGCAAGTGCAGGCGCATTGGCATCGGCTCGTGGGTGAGTATTTCGCAACACGCAACTCTTTGAGCGGTTTGCTTCTCATCGTGGATGTGCGGCGCGGGCTAAAGGACGGCGATCGGGCGCTGCTCGACTGGACTACACAGCGAGAGTTACCAGTGCATGTGCTGCTCACCAAGTCGGACAAGTTGACGCGCAATGAAGCGCGCAAAGAACTCGAGTTGGTCGCGAGCGAACTCGGGGAGCGCGCCTCGGTGCAGCTCTTTTCGTCGCTGAACAAGGAGGGCGCGGAGCAGGGCCGGCGCGTGCTGGAGGCATTGCTCGGGCATAAAAAACCCGGTGGTTCGGGGGGCCGAGCCACCGGGTCAGACTAACCCGGCATGGGGATGACAAACCGGGTAAAGACCCGCTCAGGGAGGAAAGCGGGGAGCGTCCTAGACGCTCGTGAAGTTAGATGTGGTCAGCTTCGCGAAGTTCCAGCCCATCTTTATTAAACGCGTAAAGAAATGTCACGGGACTGTCAGAAAGTCCATGTGAAGCTGAGCGAAATCATGTCTACCGAGTCAGTGTCCGGGATTTCGAAACGCTCGTACTCGGCACGCAATGCCGCGGCGCCGAATGCGAAGCCGGCGCCGATGCCGTATGCGAAGTCAGTACCGCTGTCGCTGCTCGAGGCGACGTTCGAAATGTCGAAGTCCTGGTCCCAGGAAATCACACCGACCTTGGCGAAGAGGTCCACGAAAGGAATCGGCAGGACTCCGACTGCGAACGCGTCGATACCGGTTGTATCGGCCTTCACATTCACGCCGGCGACGTTGTCTTTGGCGCTGCCGAGATCGACGTAGTTGGCTTCGATTGCAAAGATCTTGAAGGGACGAAAGCCCGCGATAATCTTGTAGCCCGTGTCATCGCCATCGAAATTGTCGAGTGCGAGGTCATCGACCTTGACGTAGCCCTGGCCGACTCCTGCGCCGATATAAAAACCGTTGTCGGCCGCGAACACAGGGGCAGCGAAAAGCCCCGAGACCAGAACTGCGGCAATCTTTGCGCGTGACATAGAGAACCCTCCTTGCTGTTTGACGCAGACAGTGGCAGCGCGCGCTGATCGCCAGCATCGCAGGCCGTGACGAATAGAGCTTCAACTCTCGCGGTAGTTCAGCATTTCGGCGCAGAACTGATGGTGTAAGACCTTCAAAAGTGCGTTTCTGTCAGGTGGCGTCGACAGTCAGTGGGCCTCGTCCCAGTTGCCGCCCACTCCCACCTCGACCTTGAGCGGCACGCGCAGCTCCGCGGCAGCGCTCATGTGTTGCCGGACACCTTCGCGCACGGCGTCCACGGCATCGCTCGCCACTTCGAACACCAGCTCGTCGTGCACCTGCATGATGATGCGAGCCGGCACCGACTCGCTCTGCAGCCAGCGATGTGCGCTGATCATGGCGCGCTTGATGATGTCGGCCGCCGTGCCCTGCATCGGCGCATTGATGGCGGCACGTTCTGCGTACTGACGCATCTGGCCGTTGCGCGAATTGATGTCGTTGAGATACAGCCGTCGGCCGAACACCGTCTCGACGAATCCCTGCTGGCGGGCCTGCGCACGAGTCTCGTCCATGAAGCGCTTCACCCCGGGATAGCGCTGGAAATACAGGTCGACGTAACGCTGGGCTGCGCCGCGATCGATACCCAGCTGCCGGGCGAGACCGAACGCCGACATGCCGTAGATCAATCCGAAATTGATAGCCTTGGCCGAGCGGCGCTGATCGTGTGACACCTGATCGAGCGGGGTCCCGAAGACCTCGGCGGCAGTCGCCTGGTGGATGTCGCGCTCCTGCGCGAACGCCTCGAGCAGCCCCTGGTCTCCGGACAGGTGCGCCATGATGCGCAGTTCGATCTGCGAATAATCAGCGGCCATCAGCACGTGACCTGGCGGGGCCACGAAGGCCTGGCGGATGCGGCGTCCTTCCGGCGTGCGGATCGGAATGTTCTGCAGATTCGGATCGGTCGATGACAGCCGTCCTGTTGCAGCGACCGCCTGGTGGTAGGAAGTGTGTACGCGACCCGTGCGCGGATCGATCTGCAGCGGCAGCTTATCGGTGTAGGTCGACTTGAGCTTGGCGAAGCCGCGGTACTCCATGATCAGGCGCGGCAGCGCATACGATTCCGCCAGCTCCTCGAGCACATCCTCCGCCGTCGAAGGCTGGCCGGTCGGCGTCTTACGCATGGCCGGTAACTGCAGCTTATTGAACAGGATCTCCTGGAGCTGACGCGGCGATTCCAGGTTGAACGGCGCGCCCGCTTCCCGATGCGCCTCGACCTCGATCTCGCGCATGCGCTTGGAGAGCTCCCCGCTCTGGCGCTTGAGCATCTCGCGATCGATCAGCACGCCGTCCTCTTCCATGCGCTTGAGCACATCGACGAGGGGCTGCTCGATCTCCTCGTAGAGTCGTTTCAGCGTCGGCACGGCCTCGATCTGCGACCACAGCGCGCGGTGCAGTTGCAGCGTGACGTCGGCATCCTCCGCCGAGTACTCCGCGGCCCGCTCCACCGGCACCTGGTTGAATGTGAGCTGCCGCGCGCCACGTCCCGCGACATCCTCGTAACGAATCGTCTTGACGCCGAGATACCTCTCGGCGGTCGAATCCATGTTGTGGTTCGTGGCCGTGCTGTTGAGCACGTAGGACTCGAGCATTGAGTCGTAACGCATGCCCCTGAGCTCGATGCCGTAGTTGGCGAGCACGTGTGCGTCGTACTTCAGGTGATGCCCGAGCTTCAGACGCTGCGGGTCTTCGAGGATCGGCTTGAGCTTCTCGAGAACGAAGCTGCGATCCAGCTGATCGGGTGCACCGGCGTAGTCGTGGCCGACTGGAACGTAGGCTGCATGGCCGGGCTCAGCGCTGAAGGAAACGCCCACAATCTGCGCCTCCATGTAGTTGAGGCTCGTCGTTTCAGTATCGAAGGCAAACAGGGGCGCCTGGCGCAGAATTTCCAGCCAGCGCTCCAGGTCCGCTTCCGTGACGATGGTTTCGTAATGCCGCGGGCCCGCAGCCGGCAGGGGAGCAGCCGCTGCCGGGGCTGGCTGAACGAGCACTGGCTGAGGCACGGCGAGTGCTTCGGCCGGCGTGAGCTGGCGCAGCAGTGACTTGAGCTCGAGCCGCGTGTACAGCTCGCGCAGTCGCTCGTTGTCCGGGGGTCTTGGAGCGAGTTCCGCAGGCGTCACGTCGAGCTTCACATCACAATCGATGGTTGCGAGCTTGCGCGAGAGCTCGAGTGTCGTGAGGTGTTCGCGCAGGCTCTCGCCAACCTTGCCTTCAATCTTCGCGGCATTCGCGATCAGGTTGTCGAGGGTCGAATATTCATTGAGCCACTTGGCCGCGGTCTTGGGCCCGACCTTGGGCACACCGGGAATGTTGTCGATGTTGTCGCCGATCAGGGCAAGGTAAGCCACGATCTGTTCGGGATAGACGTCGAACTTTGCCTTCACGCCAGCGCGGTCGAGAAGCGTGTCGGTCATCGTGTTGACGCAGGTGATGTACTCGTTGACGAGCTGCGTCATGTCCTTGTCGCCGGTCGAAATGAGGACACGACACGTTTCGCTCGCGGCGCGAGTCGCGAGCGTGCCGATGACATCGTCGGCTTCGACGCCATCGATGCGCAGTAGCGGCAGTCCCATCGCTGCGACGATGTCGAGAATGGGGGCAACCTGTTTTCTCAGGTCGTCGGGCATCGGCTGGCGATCCGCCTTGTATTCCGCGAACAGTTCATCGCGAAACGTCTTACCCGGTGCATCGAACACGATCCCGATCAGCTCTGGCGACTCGTCCTTGATCAGCTTGAGGAGCATGTTGATCACGCCGAGCACAGCACCGGTGGGTTCGCCGCGTGAACTGCTGAACTGCGGTAGCGCGTGAAAGGCGCGATACAGGTACGAAGAGCCGTCGACGAGGACGAGTTTTTGCGACCCGCTCATGCAGTGGTGGGCTCAGGGAGCCTTGGATTCTTCCTTGTTGCGGTTCTTATCCTCTTCCTTCGTGACCGAGGCCGGGATCGGAATCGTATTTTTCTTCACCGGCTGCTTCTGCTCATCGGGCAGATACAGCGGCCCCTTCTGGCCACACGAGGCCACGAGAAAGGTCGCGAGCAGCGCTGCTGCGATGGATGAGGAGCGAAGACGCGCGGCGTTCATGATTTCGCCCGGCCGGGGAGCGAAACCTTTGGATCGCGATCGATCACGGCGAGCGTGATGCGCGAGATGCACACCAGGCGCTCGCGTGGATCGCGAATCTCGATCTGCCACACCTGCGTGCGCGTGCCGATGTGCAGCGCCCGGGCCGTGCCGGTCGACGAGGCCTGAGGAGGCGGGGCGCAGATGGTTGGCATTGATCTCCTGACCGACACACACGCTCTTCTCGAGATCGAGGCACATGTTTCCCGCGAGACTGCCCAACGTCTCCGCGAGGGCGACCGAAGCTCCGCCGTGCAGGATGCCCATCGCCTGCACTGTGCGATGGTCGACCGGCATCGTGGCGCGCAGAAAGTCGGGTCCGACCTCGGTGAAGCGAATGCCGAGGTGCTCGTCCATCGTCCCGGGCACCCACTGGTCGAGACTTTCGATCGTGAACGGTCGGAACCAGATGCTCACAGGCAGAACCGGGGAAAAGTCGGCGAGAGCGGATCATAGCACCGACACCCTGCTACGATTGGCTGCCCTGAGACGCGAACCCATGCCCGAATACCGCGCCCCCATCGACGACATCCGCTTCGTGCTCAATGAGCTGGCAGGCTTGCCCCGACTCGCCGCCTCCGTCCCGGCATTTCAGTCGGCGACGCCGGACGTCGTCGAGTCGATCCTCGTCGAGGCAGCAAAGCTCGCGGGCGAAGTCATCAGTCCGCTCAACCGCAGTGGCGATCTCAAAGGCGTCGAGCTCAAAGATGGGCGCGTGCGCGTTCCGGAGGGCTTCAAGGAAGCCTACCGGGCCGTCGCGAGTGGCGGGTGGGTTGGCTTGCGTGGTGATCCGGAGCACGGCGGACAAGGTCTGCCACACGCCGTGTCCGCGCCCACGAGCGAAATGTGGGCGGCGGCGAACACGGCCTTCGCGACCTGCCCGGAACTTTCTTCCGGCGCGGTCGAGGCGCTCGAGACGTACGCGACGCCGGAGCTGCGCGACTTGTACATGCCGCGTGTGCTGAGTGGCGAGTGGACTGTGACGATGTGCCTCACCGAGCCGCAAGCGGGCTCGGATCTCGCCGTCGATCCAGACGCGCGCCGAACCACACGGCGATCGCTTCCGGCTCTTCGGTCGGAAGATCTTCATCACCTGGGGCGATCACGAGCTGACGCCCAACATCGTGCACATGGTGCTGGCGAAGGCCCCGAATGCACCGCCGGGCGTGAAGGGTATTTCGTTGTTTCTCGTGCCCAAGTATCGCGTCGGTCCTGACGGCAAACTCGGCGAGCGCAACGACATTCATCCGGTGTCGGTCGAGCACAAGCTCGGCCTGCACGCGAGCCCGACCTGTGTGCTGGCGCTCGGGGATCACGGTGGCGCGGAGGGCTTTCTCGTCGGGCGCCTGCACGAAGGGCTCGCGTGCATGTTCACGATGATGAACTGCATGCGCCTGGGTGTCGGGCTGCAGGGCATCGGCATCGCCGATCGCGCTTATCAGCACGCCGTAGCCTACGCGCGTGAGCGCGTCCAGGGACGGTCTGCCGACGGCAAGGAGCGTGTCGCCATCATTCGCCACCCCGATGTGCGGCGCATGCTGCTCACCATGCGTGCGCTGACGGAGGCGAGTCGCGCGCTCGCCTATGCCGCCGCCGTGAATATCGACTTCGCGAAGCATGCTGCAGATCCTGAGGAGCGCCGTCGTCAGCAGTCGCGCGCGGACCTTCTGACACCGATCGTGAAAGCCTGGGGCAGCGAGATCGCGCAAGAGGCAACAGGGCTGTGCGTGCAGATTCACGGCGGGAGCGGTTTCATCGAGGAGACCGGCGTCGCGCAGTACTTGCGCGATGCGCGCATCACCACGATTTACGAGGGGACGAACGGAATCCAGGCGCTCGATCTCGTCGGGCGTAAGGTGCTGCGCGATGGCGGCGGCGCGCTCGAGGACATGCTGAGCGAGATGCGTAACGATCAGAAGGCGCTCGCCGGGGGCGGCACGACACTCGAGGGCATGGCGCAGGCGCTGGACGCGGGAGTCCGCGACGTCGGCGAGCGCGCGCGGTTGCTGCTGCGCAATTCAGCTACCGATCCGAACTATCCTGGCGCAGTGGCGTTCAATTTCCTGATGCTGGTCGCGATCGTCGCGGGTGGCTGGCAGATGGCCCGCGCGGCACTCGTGGCAACCCGCAAGCTCGCGGCGAAGGAGGGCAACACATCGTTCCTGCGCGCCAAGCTCGCGACGGCACGTTTCTACTCGGATCAGATCCTGCCGCGAGCACATGCATACGCGGCGGCGGTACAGGCGGGCAGCGCGTCGGTCATGGAACTGGAAGAAGACCAGTTCTGACGCCTTGTCGCGGAATTGAACCCATGCAGTATCTGTTTACACCTTCGAGCCAGGCATCGGTCGAGATTGCCGACACCGAGATGCGCTTTCCGGTGCGCCGGATCTTCTGCGTCGGGCGCAACTACGAAGCGCATGCACGCGAAATGGATCCGAACGCGAAGCGCGAACCGCCGTTCTTCTTCACCAAACCCGCGGATGCGATCGTGCCCAGTGGCGCGACCGTGCCGTATCCCTCGCGCACCAAGGATTTTCATCACGAGATCGAGCTCGTGGTGGCGATCGATCGCGCCGGGCGCGACATTCCTGCTGCGCGCGCGGGCGAACACATTCTCGGCTACGCCGTCGGCATCGACCTCACGCGTCGCGACCTGCAGGCCGAGGTGCGCAAGGACGGCCGGCCGTGGGACATCTCCAAGGGCTTCGATCACTCTGCGCCGATCAGCGCGATCCAGTCTGCGGTTGCCGTGGGGCACGTGGCGCGCGGACGGATCTGGCTCAAGGTCAATGGCGCCATGCGCCAGGATGCCGATGTCTCGGAGATGATCAGCAAAGTGCCGGAGGTGATCGCGGAGCTCTCGACGTTCTTCGAGCTCAGACCGGGCGATCTCATTTATACCGGCACACCGGCGGGCGTCGGCCCGCTCAAACCGGGCGATTGCGTCGAAGGCGGAATCGACGGGTTGGGAACGATCACGATTGTTATTGGTCCGCCGACTGGGTCGTCCGCATGAAGCTCTACTCTTTCTGGCGCAGCTCCGCCGCGTTCCGGGTGCGGATTGCGCTAAACCTCAAGGGTCTCGATCACGAGCTGATCGCGCGACACTTGCGCCACGCGGAGCACCGCACCTCCGACTATCTCGACCTCAATCCCCAGGGCCTCGTGCCGGCCCTCGAGGATGGCGGTGTGGTTCTCAGCCAGTCGCTCGCAATCATCGAATATCTGGACGAGCGTTTTCCCTCTCCACCGCTGTTGCCGAAGGATCCGGTGAGACGTGCGCAGGTGCGCTCGATGGCGCAGCACATCGCCTGCGACATTCATCCGCTCAACAACCTGCGCGTGCTCAACTTCCTGCGCGAGGAGTTGCACCAGGACAAGGCGGCGGTCGACAAGTGGTACGCCCATTGGATCGCTGAAGGGTTTCGCGGATTGGAAGTGCTTGCGCGTCGTCACACCGGCGACGGCAAGCATTGCTTCGGTTCCGAGGTCACGATGGCGGACGTGTTCCTGGTGCCGCAGATGTACAACGCGCGCCGCTTCAACTGCGATGTCGCGCCGTACCCAACGCTTGGCGCGATCAGCGCGTTCCTCGAGAAGTTGCCACCCTTTGCAGCGGCGACGTCCCGAAGCTCAACCGGATTTCGAAGCCTAGCTCTTCGGGCGATATTTCTCCGCGACCTTCCGATAGGCCTCGCGAAACGGAATCCCTTCCTTGACGGCGAGCGCGTTCGCTTCGGCGGCCGCGTCGAGTGATGGATCGAGCTCGATGTTTTCGGCTCTGAAGCGAATTCCAGCAAGCGCGGCCGGCAGGATGTCGAGCGTCTGCTGGCAGATGTCGATGCCGCGAAACAGCGGCGCCTTCAGGAGCTGCAGGTCGCGGTGATACCCGGACGGAAGCTTCGCGACGATACCGAGCGCTTCGAGGAGGCACGCCTGCGCCGTCGCGGAGCGGCCGCGGATCAGCTCGAAGACATCCGGGTTGCGCTTCTGCGGCATGATCGAGGAGCCGGTGGTGAATTCCTCCGGCAGCGTCACGAACGCGAATTCCTGCGTATAGAAGAGGAGTAGGTCGGCGGCGAGCCGTCCGAGGTCCTGCATCAGCAGGCAGATCTCGAACAGCACCTGCGCCTCGGCCTTGCCGCGCGACAGCTGCACGGCCGTCACCGGCTCATGGGTAACCGCAAAACCGAGTCGCGAGCGGGTTGCTTCGCGATCGATGGGCAGGTTCGGCGTGCCGTAGCCGGCCGCCGATCCAAGTGGATTCTTGTCGACCCGCCGCAGCGTCTGGCGCAGGCCTTCTGCATCGTCGCGCAGTTCCGCGGCGAATCCGCCGGCCCACAACGCAACGCTGCTCGGCATGGCCGGTTGCATGTGCGTGTAGCCGGGTAGTGCCGTCTTGCCTTCGCGCTGTGCCAGCGCATCGAGCGCCGCGGCCACAGCCTCGGCGCCGGCGCTGAGGCTCTTCACGGCATCGCGCAAATACAGCCGCAGCGCCGCGAGCACCTGATCATTGCGCGAGCGACCGAGGTGCAAACGCCCGCCAGCCTCACCGATGCGCGCGGTGAGCAGGTTTTCGAGCGCGGTCTGCCCGTCTTCCTGATCGAGCGACACATGCCATTCGCCGCGCTGATGCGCAGCTCCGATCTCGGTCAGTGCTTTGCGAATCAGCTCCAGATCCGATGCCGCGAGGAGCCCCGCTGTCGCGAGCATTTCCGCGTGCGCGATCGAAGCCCGCACGTCGTAGCTGACGAGTCGCTCATCGAGGACGTGATCCTCGCCCGCGGTGTAATCCGAGCACACGCTGGTCGAGTGGGGTTCCCTTGTCCCACAAGCCGGCTCATCTGCCGGCGCTCAGTTGCTCGGCCGCGCTCAGGGCGTTCACGTCGGCGACGATGAGTGTGCCGGTGCCTTCGTTGGTGAACACTTCGGCGAGCACGCTGTCCTGCGCCTTGTAGGAAATCACGTGTACGCGACGCACGCCGCCACGAATCGCCGACTCGATGGCGGCGGCCTTCGGCAACATGCCGTCACTCAGGCTGCCCTTCTCGCGCAGGCGCTTAAGGCCGTTGAGGTCCGTGAATGAGATCACCGAGCTCGGATCGTCCAGGCGTTCGAGAATTCCAGGCGCACCCGTGCACAGGATCAGCTTTTCCGCGCTCAACTCGGCTCCGATCGCCGCCGCGACCGTGTCGGCGTTGATGTTGAGCAGCACGCCGTTGGCATCCGCCGACAGCGGGCTCACGACCGGCATCAGGCCGTTGTCGAGCTGCTTGCGCAGCACGTCGGCGTCGACCGCATCGATGTCGCCGACGAACCCGAAATCGACCGGCTCCGAGTTTCCGCCCTCGAGTTTCACCGGCGGACGCCGATGCGCGCGCACCAGGCCGGCATCGACGCCGCTGATGCCCGACCGCATCGATGTCGAGGTCGCGGCAAATGGCGAGAATGCGGGTGTTGATCAGGCCGTTGAGCACCATCGTCGTGACGTCGATGGACTTCTCGTCCGTGATGCGCCGGCCCTGCACCATGCGCGTCTGGATGCCGAGGGCGTCGGAAAGCTCGGTGAGTTGTGGCCCACCGCCGTGCACCAGCACGACCTTGATGCCCACCTGGTGGAGGATCGCCACCTGCTCGATCAGGCCGCGAGTCGATTCGAGATCACCGAAGACGGCGCCGCTCGCCTTGATCGACGAACACCTTGCCTTTGAACATCCGGATGTAGGGCGCAGCGTTGCGCAGCGCGCGCACCGCTACCGTTTGATCGGGACGATAGTTCATGGACGGATTCGCTCTCCTGCTGGGGTGTCCTTCAACATTCGGTGCAGCACTGCCATCTGCACCACGAGTCGATTGTAGGCTTGTAGTTGCACAGCGCTGCGCGGGCCGTCGAGCACTTCGTCCGCCACCGCCACGTTGCGGCGGACCGGCAGGCAATGCATGAAGCGGCAGTCCGCTTGTGCACCGGTAAACCAGCTCGCGCGCGCGCACCAATCACCGAGGCCGGCCCGCAGCTGCGCATCGGCCTCCGCGTCACCGTACCGTGTCGTGCAACCCCATTCCTTCGCGTAGAGCACCTGCGCACCGCTAAGTGCCTGCTCGCGATCGTCGGTTTCATCGACCGATCCGCCGCTGCCGGCGGCCGCAGATCTCGCCTTGTCCATGATTTCACGTGGCAACGCGTAGCCCTCGGGCCGCAACACCGTCACCTGCATGCCGCGCAGTGCGGCCATGTGAACCACGGCGGCGGGCACGGCGAGCGGCAGTGCGCGCGGATGGTACACCCACGACAGCACGAACTTCCCGTGCGGCGGCACGCCGAGCTCATCGAGCGTCCTCCAGTCGGCGAGCGCCTGGCACGGGTGATTGATGGCGGACTCCAGGTTGATGAGCGGCTTGTCGCAGCTTTCGGCCATCGCCATGAATTGTGAGTCGGCGAGGTCCGCCTTGAGGTCCTTGCCATCGGCAAACGCACGAATGCCCAGCGCATCGCTATACGAGGCCAGCACCGGAATGCCCTCACGCACGTGCTCGGCGGCTGCGCCACCCATCACTGCACCAGCGCGTGTCTCCAGCTGCCAGGTCCCCAGGCCTGCGGTGATCACGAACGAATCACCACCGAGCCGCTTCATCGCCACTTGAAAGGATGCCAGCGTGCGCAGGGATGGATTGAAGAAGAGAAGCCCGAGTATCCGGCCGGCGAGCGCATTCGGTTCCGGGCTTTGCTGCAGACGCTGCGCCAGCGCGAGGAGATCGAGAAGCTCCTCGCGGCTGAAATCGGCCAGGTCGATGAATCGTTCCATGGGTAAAGGGCGCTGTTCACCAGCGGGGAGACTCCTAAGCACCCACCGCGAGTTTCTGGCCGCCCATCTCCTGCAATGCATCGCGCAGCAGGTCGACGTGATCTTCGTCGAGCACGAAAGGCGGGAGCAGGCGCAGGATCTGAGGATCGGCGCTCGTGCCGGCGAGGATGTTCCGCTCCAGGAGCTGACGCTGCACCTCCTTCGCTGGCCGGTCGGTTCGCAAGCCGAGCAGGAAGCCGGCGCCCTGGCTGCCGGTGACGGGCCCGATGATGCAGCTCTCACGAATCAGCCTGGAGATGCGACGCACGTTAGCGAGCAAGCCCTCGGACTCGATGATGTCGATTATCGCTTCGATCACGGCACACGCCATGGGCCCTCCGCCGAAGGTCGTACCGAGCGCATCGACCTTGAGCTGGCGAGCGACCCCGGGCGCCATGAGCAATGCCGCGCACGGGAAGCCACTGCCGAGTGCTTTGGCGGTGGTGATCATGTCCGGCGTCACACCATAGAGATTGGCAGCAAATGGCTCGCCGCAGCGGCCCATGCCGCACTGAACCTCATCGAAGATGAGGAGCGCGCCGAGTTCCGAACACCGGCGGCGCAACGCGAGAAGATACTCGCGTCCCATGTCGAATGCGCCGGCGAGACCCTGTACAGGCTCGATGATGACCGCCGCGGTTTCCTTGTCGATGTGCTTCACAAGGGCGCCCTCATCCCGTCGCGGCATGAAGCTCACATCGAACGGCGTTCGCGGGAACCCGTACCACTTCTCGGCCGCGCCCCACGTGACGGCGCCGGCAGCTGCCGTGCGGCCGTGGAAACTCTGCTCGACGGCGACGATCCTGCTTCGCCCGCTCTGCTTGAGGGCGAGCTTGAGCGCGTTCTCGTTGGCCTCCGCCCCGGTGTTCACGAAGAACACGGTGTCGAGACCCAGGCCCGAAAAACGCACCAGCCGGTTCGCTGCGCGCTCGCGCACTTCCATGGCGACCGCGTTGGTCTGGAACGGGACGCTGTGCGCCTGCTGCTCGAGTGCCTGCAACCAGCGCGGGTGGCCGTAGCCCAGCGCAGCGACTGCATGTCCGCCGTAAAGGTCGAGCACACGCCGGCCGTCACGCGTGTTGAGCCACACGCCGTCGGCGCTCACGACCTCAATGGGGTACTGCGCGAATACCGGCGCGAGATGCGAGGTCATTCAGGTCCATCCCGCGGCGGGGGCAGTAAGGCCCGCCGTCTCTTCGAATCCCAGCAGGCGGTTCATCCATTGCACGGCGCCACCCGCCGCGCCTTTGTTGAGATTGTCGATCGCACACATCACGGCGACGGAGCGTGCGCTCGTCGCAGCGCCGAGGTGCGCGTAGTTGCTCGCCACCACATCCTTGATGCGTGGCGCTTCGGCCTTGACGCGCACGAACGGCGCATTCTCGTAGTACGCCTCGAGTGCCGCGCGGATCACGGCGCTGTCACATTCTTTCTTGAGCCGCGCCTGCACCGTGACATGAATGCCGCGCGCAAACGGCCCGGAATGGGGCACGAAAGCGAATTCCGCCGCCACGCCGGTCGCCGCCTGGGCGCACGCTGCGATCTCCGGCGTGTGACGGTGCGCGAGCGCGTTGTAGGTGTAGAGATCGCTGTGTCTCAGCGGGTGATGTGTGCCTTCCGTTGGCTTGCGACCTGACCCGGTGCTGCCGGTCACGCCCGCGACGAAGAGCTGCGGTTCCACGATCCCGAGTGCGAGGAGCGGCACGCTCGCGAGCAGGATCGCGGTCGCGAAGCAGCCCGGATGGGCGATATGCGGTGTGCGCGTCGACTTGAGGTGTTCGGGCACGGCGCAGGTGAAGTCCTTGATCCGCTCGGGCGCGCCATGTTCGTGTTTGTAGATCTTTTCGTAGGCCGCCGCCGACGAATGACGGAAGTCGGCCGAAATATCCACTGCATGCACGCGCCCGCCCGCCTCCTGCGCACGCTTGAGCAGCCCGTCCACGAGTCCCGCGGAGACGCCATGCGGGGCGGCGGAAAACAACGCGCTCACCTTCTCGCGGCCGATCGCGCCCGCGATCTCCTCGTGCGAGGCGAACTTGAGCGCGGGGTAGGCGCTCTGCAAGTGCGGAAAGGCGTTGGCGATCGACTCGCCGGGCTGGCTGTCGGACAGGATCGCCGCAAGCTTGAGATTTGGATGCCCGGCGATGAGGCGCAGCAACTCGCCGGCAACATAGCCGGTGCCACCGAGGACGAAGGTGGGAACGGTAGCGCTCACTCTGCTACCGCCTGCGCTGGCATGGCCTTGTCGAGTCCCACGCTCGCGATCACCTGGTCGCCGAGCGCGGCGCCGTCCGTGATCGCGTTGCAGGCCGCGACGTTCATCTGCTCGTGGATGATCTGCACGCCGACCTGGTTGTCGGTGGACGGGCCGGTCACAACGCACGGCTCGATGTGGAATTTTTCACGCAGCAGCTTCACGCCGCCCCAGGCCGCGACCGGATCGTTTGCGGACAGCACGAGCCCGGTGATCGCGTTGCGAATGTCGTCGCACTTCAGGATCGCTTCGACACCGTAGGTGCCGAGAATCCCGTCGCCGAGCTCGAACACGATGACATCGGGTTTGCCGGAGGCCATCTCGGTCAGCATGCTGCGGGTGAGGCAGGCCCGGTTCTTGGCTGTCGTGGTAACGACACCGAGATCGGTGAAGATCATTGACCGGCGCGCGCCCGCGTCTTCCATCGCGAGAATGTCGCGACGCAACGACACACCGGTCGCCTTGAAGGCATCGACAATCGAGCCCACAATGTCGCATGCGCGAGACGATCGCGCAGGCCGCGGCGGTTTTTCCTGCCTCCATGCAGGTACCCGCGAGTGCGACGACTGGGATGCCCCGCGTGTTGAGCGGCGCATTGAAGTCGAGCGGCTTGAAACCGACGCGCGCCGGCACGCCGATGCGCTCGCCGAGGTAGGGAAACTGCAGGACGACGCCCAGCACGCGGCAATCGAAGGGTTTGCCCTTGTCGGGGGTTGCCGAGTCGCAGATCCCCAGCACACCGCCGATGTTGAGTAACTGGATCACATCGCCCGCCTGCACGACTCGGCAAATGGCCGGAGTAGCCGAACAGCGCCTTGCGATGCCCGAGTGCACCCACCACGATGTCGCCGCGCGCCACTTTCGCCATGCGACCGCTCGTGAGCTCGAGCGTATTGTAGGTGGACTTGTTGTTGAGGATTTCCACCACCAGCACGACTCCCTCTTCGCACGGAATATCGGTCGAGATGCGCAGCTCATGCCCCAGGCCGCACGCCTGCGTCACCGAGGCGACCTTGTCAACCACTACGCTCTTCATCAGCTCAGTCCTCCGCCCGACGCCGCGCGAGCTCGCCCGCGCGCTTGTGAAAAATCCCGGTGAGCGCCTGGATTCGTGAGAACCCGAGCGCATCTGCCGGCGTCCATTCGCCAGCTGCTTCGCCGTACACGCCCTTCGAGGCTGCCAGCAGCGAGTACGGCGAGGTGACTCCCTCCACGAATGCGTTTCCCGGCCGGAGCAGCACTTTGACTTCGCCGCTCACGCGTTCCTGTGAAGAGATAAGGAGTGCCTCGATGTCACGGCACACGGGATCGAGGTGCTGGCCTTCGTGCACGAGAT
>CAVOLM010000064.1:0-15780 GCA_963696675.1 uncultured Gammaproteobacteria bacterium
CCCGGTGGCGCAGAGGTTCACGCATTGATGCAGAAGTACCAGGGGTTCTTCGAGGAGATGGCTGAGCTCGCTGGCCTTGGCGAGGAAGGTGACTCGATGCGCGAGCAATTCGCGTTGTGGCAAAAGCTCAACGGATATCCGCTCGCGGCACGCGGCTATTCCGGCGGCACGATCGATCCGAGTGAGAGGATCGTGAAGGCCTGGCAGAGCCAGTCCGTTCCCGCATCGATGTTCGAGATCCCCGCTGACTACACCAAGCGCGATCTGCTGAAAGACTTGGCGGGCGTAAAGCAGTAGGTTCGCGTCAAGGAAGCGTGCGTTTCATCGAGCGCCGAATGACGATTCCATACGCCACGATATTCACGACGAGGACGCCGAGTCCCAACCCGAGCTGAATGTCGCGCGTGAGTCCGGCCGGATAAATCACCGGCAGAATGTAGTGTTCGATGAAACCACCGGTGTACCCACTCTCACCCGCCAGCTCGCGGTAGTGATTCTCGAGCGGCGTGAGCGGGCAGATCCGGCCCGAGAACTCCATGAATGCTGCCCACAGCACCGCGGGGACGTGCAGCCAGGCGATTCGTGGCCAGCGCACCGCAAGCAGGCCGCCGAATACCGCAAATAGGATGAAGGCCGCATGCAGTAGCACCGTGAGGTCCGCAAGCAGGCCGTAGTGCACGTGTCTCAGCCGAAAGGGTTGTCGCTCTTCTCGGGCGGTGGCTTCGAGAACCGGCGCCAGAAGGCCCAGCCCCAGACGATGATGAAGGCCGTGTAGCCGATCAGCAGCCACACGAGGCGCGTGCTGTCGAGCAATGCCGGTGTGTGCCGGTTCGCCTCGACTACGAGCTGGAACACCGCCATCAGCAGCAGCAGCGTGATGATCCCGTACCAGAGGAACTGGCGCTGCAGGTATTCGATGGTCTTCTCGCGCCGTTCGTTCGCCAGCCAGTAGCCGCGGTTCGGCAGCCGCCAGCGTAACTGCCGCCGCCGCGCCATGGCGCCGGGCAGTATCAGGAACGCCATCACGATGATCGGCGATGATGACGAGATTGATGGTCGCGAAGGTCTGCGCGCTGCTGAAGCCGACCGGGACGCCCGCCGCGTTGAAGCGCACCGCGAGCTGCGGCGGCAGATAGGGCGCCTGTAGAACGATCTGGATGACGTTGAAGATCGCCACCAGGATGAGCGCACGGCGCAGGGTCTGAATGATGGTCATGTGCTAATCTTCGCCGCCGTCCCGTTTACACCCCACCTCTATGCTGGCGCTGTCGCTCAAGAATCTCACCAAGACCTACAAGAACGGCGTTCAGGCACTCAAGGGTATCAATCTCGACGTCGAGGAAGGCGACTTCTTCGCATTGCTCGGCCCGAACGGGGCCGGCAAGACCACTGCCATCGGCATCGTCACCTCGCTCGTCAACAAGACGGCTGGCACGGCGGCGGTATTCGGGCACGACATCGACGCCGAGCTCGAGGTGGCCAAGTCCTGCATCGGCCTCGTGCCGCAGGAAATCAACTTCAACCAGTTCGAAGCGGTCGAGACCATCGTCGTCAACCAGGCGGGCTTCTATGGCCTGCCGCGCGCGCTCGCGCGCCAGCGGGCGGAAAAGTATCTGAAGCAGCTTCAGCTCTGGGAGAAGCGCCGTTCGATGGCGCGCACGCTTGTCCGGCGGCATGAAGCGCCGCCTGATGATCGCGCGCGCGCTGGTGCACGAGCCACGCCTGCTGATCCTCGATGAGCCGACCGCCGGCGTTGACATCGAGATCCGCCGCTCGATGTGGGACTTCCTGCGCGCGATCAACGCCAGCGGGACGACCATCATCCTCACGACTCACTATCTCGAGGAGGCCGAGAACCTCTGCCGCCACATCGCGATCATCGACGAGGGCCGGATCATCGAGCACGACCGCATGAGCAACGTGATCCGCAAGCTCCAGACCGAGATCTTCGTGTTCAACCTGCGCAATTCGATCGCAGCGCTGCCCCGATCTGCCCGGCTATGAAGTGAAGCTCACGGACGATCACACGCTCGAGATCGAAGTGGATCGCGAGCAGAACCTCAACGACATCTTCGCGCGCCTGTCAGCGTCCGGCATCGAAGTGCTCAGCATGCGCAACAAGGTGAACCGGCTCGAGGACTTCTTCATGCGGCTGGTGGAAGGCAAGGACAACGCACGGGGCGCGTCATGAGCGAGTCCCGCGTCAGGCCGGACAGCATCGGGTTCGGCACCATCCTGCTGCGCGAGTTCGGCCGCATCGTGCGCATCTGGGCGCAGACCATCCTGCCGCCCGCGGTCACCGCGGGTCTGTACTTCATCATCTTCGGCAGTCTCATCGGCCGGCGCATCGGGCAGATGGGCGGCTACGACTACATGCAGTACATCGCGCCGGGGCTGATCATGATGTCGGTGATCACCAACTCGTACGCGAACGTGGTGTCATCGTTCTTCGGCGCGAGGTTCGGCAAGCACATCGAGGAGACTTCTGGTCTCGCCGCTTCCGAACTGGCTGATCGTGCTCGGCTACATCGGCGGCGGCGTGATGCGCGGATTGCTGGTGGGTGCGGTCGTGTCCATCGTGGCGCTGTTCTTCACGCACCTGCACGTGCATCACGCGCTCATCATCATGTCCGCTGTGCTGCTTACCTCGATCGTGTTCTCGCTGGGCGGATTCATCAACGCGATCTTCGCCAAGAACTTCGATCAGATCTCCTGGTTTCCGACCTTCATCCTCACGCCACTCACCTATTTCGGCGGCGTGTTCTACTCGATCTCGCTGCTCCCGGCGTGGGCCGGGGCGTTGTCGCACGCGAACCCGATCCTCTACATGGTGAATGCGTTTCGCTTCGGGTTTCTCGGCGTCTCGGACGTCGATGTCAGGCTGGCATTCGCCATCATGGTCGGGTTTGCCGTGGCTCTATATAGCCTCGCGGTGATACTGATGAACCGCGGCGTGGGGATTCGCGAGTGAGCCCTCTCCCGGGCGGGAGAGGGTTTTCTGGGCCTTCCGGCTACTTCTGCTTCCAGGCCCCGCCAGCCTTGTAGTACCAGCCACCTTGCGCCTTGGCGATCCAACGCTTGGCGAAGGTCTCACGAATATCCTTTTCCCACTCGGGGTGGCCGTTCGCCTTGGCGATCTGCGCGTAGAGCGCCGAGCGGTCACGGTTTTCATCCGCCACGAGCTGGCGCACGGCGTTGCGCTCCGGCAGCGGGATCGCGTTCTGATCGCGCACTTCGACCAGGCCATCCTCAGTGAGACCGACGGCGCCCGAGCTGTAGTACTTGGCGAGCTGGGCATGACGCGATTCCATCGAAGCGGTAATCGCGCGAATCTCCGGCGTCGAGACGTCTAGATCGACCTGCGCATGCGCCGCGGGAATCACGAAATCCAGTGTCGCGCCGACCGCGACGAAGAGCATGTGCTGCATGCCGTCCGGCGCCAGGAGCGAGGTCTTGTCATTCGAGTTGGGTGTCGGCTGACCTTGCGGGCCCCAGACATCGTCGATGATCCGGTCGGCAGCTTTTTCGGCGGCAGCGGCCGGGAAGTACACGTTGATCGTCACGCACGCGGCGACGAGAACGCTCACGAGCGCGAGGATCTTGACAGTGGCGAGACGGCGCATGGGGCCTCCTTGAATTCGCAGCCCGCCGATCGGGCAGGCTGCCGGGCAATTCTTACGCAGTGCGCTGAATGCGGACTGAATGAGTTTATGGAAAAGGGGCGGGGATTGCACCCGGGCTACTCGATTACCGGGCCGCCGGATTCCTGGATCGCCTTGAGCTGATTCACGAGACGATTCCAGTTGACGCGGTGGGCGTTGCCGATGATGTCGATGCGAGGGATGCCGCTGCCCTTGACGATGTAGTACGCATCGCCCTGCTGCGGTTCGATGCCGTCCATGAAGCAGGTTTCGTTGTCCAGCCGGCAGCTCAGGCCCAGGCGCGAGTAGTGAAAGTTCTCGAAGAAGCGCAGAAAGCCGCTCTGCAGTACTGCAGCGACACTGCTGCCGCTGCCACCGATGTTCGACAGGTTCTTTACCGCGCGCTGGCTGATGAGATGACGCGATTTGTCACCCGGCGGCGTGTAGAGCTTGGCGTCGAACTTGATCGGCGCCCAGCGGAACAGCTCCAGCCCCTTGATGTCGGCATCCAGGCGTCCGGTGATTTCACCGAACTCGAACGTCCCGGTGACTGCCTGCAGATCGAGGCCGCGCGCTTTGACGTTGGCATTGAGACGCGGATAGATCCCGAGCGGATTCTTGAGCTTGAGCCCGTTCACCACGATCTGACCACCGAACGCCGACATCTCGAGATCGCCGCCCAGCGACAGCATGTCTTCCTCGAGGCTCACTTCTGGAATGCGGCCCTCGAGCTTGCCGCTGAATTCCGGCCAGCCGAAAGCCTTCGACAACAGGGCGACGCTGATCGGCTGCAACTCTGCAGCGAAACGCAAGGACATCTGTGGTTCGCCGAGGTCGCGCACGCTGAGCGAGGAAATATTGAGTCCGCCGTCGAGCACGGGCAGGACCGTCGGCTTGAGCACGCGAAAGTCGGCACCCGAGGTGGCGAAGTCGATCTGCGCCGGGCCACCGGTGAGGCCATACACCGCGGAACTCTTCCATTCCAGGTGTGAACTCCCACCTGCGGTTGCGGGATCCTGCCCGCAACACCGCCGCGGCGCGCGGACGAGATCCATGCCACGTGGCCACTGAGCTGGCGCATTTCGACCCGGTCGTTCTTGTCGTCGAACGTCACATCCGCAAGTTGCAGATCGAGTGCGGCCGGGGCTCCGGCATCGAGTTCGACTGTTCCCGACAGGCGGCCGGAGGTGGTGAAGTCCTTGAAGTTCGTGGCCACCAGGAACGGTTGAATGAAGGTGGTGAATGCGCCCGGGAATTGCAGGGAGCGCAGCTCGATGCGCAGATCGCGCAGCATGCTTGTGCCCTTGACGTCGATGTCGCCGGTGATGGTTCCGCTGACGACGCCCTGCTGCTCGACGTCGAGCGGCGCGAAATGGATCAGCCCACTGTCGGTGAACCAGGTGCCTTCGAGGTTTGCGACCAGGGCGTTCTGGCCGAAGTCCAGAAAGATCGGATCGCTATAGGCCTGGCCCGAATTCGACTCAATCCTGGCGCGGATCCCCCAGTCATTCCCCGCGGGCGTCAGCGTCGCATCCAGCGCGAACGCGAGCTTGTCGGTGGCGATGGTTCCGGCAGTGTTGTTCGCGGTGACGTCCGAGAATTTTCCGCTGACTTCGATGGCTCCGAGGCTCGCCGCACCCTTGAGCAGCATGGTCATCGTGGTGCGCCCGTCGACCGCAAGATCTGCCGGCAACTCGAACCAGGGCGCGGCGACCTTGCGCAGCTCTGCGAGCCGCGCGGAATCGCTCTGCAATTCGATCTGCCATCCCGAATCGAGCCATCTGCCGTTGATGCGCGCCCCGCCGCCCGCGATCCTCATGCCGCGCGTCGAGAAAGCGAGCGTGCCGTGCGTGCTGTCATAGGTAGCATTGGCGGTGAACTGCTGGCGGCCCAGGCGACCGAACAACCCTTTGACCTTCGCATCCTTGCAGCCGTATTGGGGCCCCTTAACCACCGGGTCCGGGCACTCCAGAGCCACGTCCGTCACGGCCCCCAGCTCGGGTAGCAAGGTCATGCGCTTTGCGAGCAACCGCACCGGGTCTTGCCTTCACCGGCCAGCTCGAATGCAATCGTTACATCGCTCGCACTCCAGCCCTCGCCCTGCACATCACCGATGTTGAGCGTGAACGCATCGATGGCGGGGCTGCGCGCTGGGACAATGAGCAGGCAAAATGCTGCGAGGAGAGAGGTCGCCGGAAGGCGCGAGCGGATGAGGAAGGATACGAGAGTCGGTTCGATAGCGCAGCTAGGCATGCAGGAGCGATTAACGATGAGTCCGCATGAGCGTGTCAACCAGCAGCGATTCGGCCTGCGAGCCGGGTGGCTGGCACTCCTATGCCTGATGTTGATCAGCGGCTGCACCGCGCAGTTCCTCTACAACCGCCTCAACTTTCTCATTCCGTGGTACTTGAGCGGCCAGGTGAGCCTGGACGATGCGCAGGAAGCAGAGCTCAAGAACGCCATCAGCTCACTCACAGCATGGCATCGCAGCTCCCAGCTGGGCCGTTACAGCGCTTTCATGCGCTCGTTCTCCGCGGAGATAGCGCAGCCGGTAACGCGCGAGCAGATCGAGCGGGCGTCACACACGATCGAGGGATTCTGGGTCGACATCATCCGAGAGCTAACGCCCGATGCCGCGCTCTGGTTGCAATCGTTGTCGCCGGCCCAGGTCGATGAACTGATGACCAGCTTTGCCGAGGACGATGAGGATTCGCGCGACGAGGAATGTACGGCGCCGTCGGAGAAGCAGACCGAACGGCGCATCAAGGGCATCACGCGCGCCGTGAAGTACTGGGCTGGCCCACTCGACGACGCGCAACGCGAACTGGTTGCGGAAGCAGCGAAGGAGCTGCGACCGACTGGTTGTGACTGGCTCGAGAGCCGCGCGCGCTGGCGCGATCAGCTCAGGCGTGCGCTGAGCGCTACAGCCGACGCGCAGGCGCGCGACGCCTCAGTGCGCGCGCTGCTCCTCGATCCGAGACCCACCTGGACGCAAGCCTACCGGTCGGGTTTTGAGGCGAACCGCTCACGCATCATCGATCTCATGGCATCTCTGGATGCGACCTGGAATGCCGCGCAGCGCAGGGCGATCCAGGACAGGCTCACGAAGCTGGCCGGCGATCTCGACGAGCTGGCGAAATCCTCGCCATAAAAAAGCGGCGCGGATCTTCAATCTCCGCGCCGCGCGCCTCGAGGTGGCGTGGGGGTACGCCACATTCCTCGAAATTCTCAGTTGCTGTTCACCGCGACGTCCTTGGTGCAATGGCCCGCGGCCTTGTCACAGGCTACGACCACTTCGCGGGTGCCGCTGCCACCGTTCGGGCCGGTGACAGTCGTATCGCGCGTATAGCCCGTATCGGTGCGGGTCGTGACGGTGTTCGCCGTCGAGGTCTTGCCGCCCACGCCGGTGTACGTCACATCGCGCGTTCGGGTGCTATTGTCCTTGTCGTTCGTGACGACCGCGTTACGGGTTGCGGACTCGCCGTTCGCGTTGGTCATCGTGGATTCGCGCGTATAGCCGTTGTCGGTCTTCTGCGTGACGTCGTGCACGGAGCTCTGTTTGCCGTTTGGACCCGTGTAGGCGACATCCCGGGTGCGAGTCTTTGCCTCTTTGTCGTTCACGACCGTGGCATCGCGTGTGGCGGTCTTGCCGTTGTTGCCAGTCCACGTGGTCTGCGCCGTGTGGCCGTTGTCAGTGCGCTGCCGCTCGGTATGGCTGCTCCAATCACCGCGCGGCGCGTGCGGGCGCTGCGCGCGATCGCCCGGCCGGGCCTGAGCGGTGACGCTGCCCAGCGCCAGTGCCAGGCTGAGAAGGCCCGAGGCCGTCAGCAGGGCGGGTTTGAGCGACGAATGAGTGAACATATTGAAGCTCCTTAAAATAGGCGTGCGAAAGGCCCGAATCTCCTGCTCTGAACAACGTGACACCTGAGCAACCGTTTACGTCCCCGGCGGCGTCGCGCGCGTGAACAGGATCACAGGTTCGAAAATCGCGCTAAGATCGCACCGCTGAACTCGAGAGGACCGGCCCGATGTCGGCCAAGCGCGCACTGATCGTCGACGATTCAAATTCGGCTCGTATCGTGTTGAGCCGGATGCTGCAGAAGTACAGCATCGATGTGGACACGGCGGAATCCGCCGAGAGTGCCCTTGCCTACCTGACGCATCATCGTCCCGATGTGATCTTCATGGACCATCTGATGCCGGGCATGGACGGCTTCCAGGCCGTGCAGGCCATCAAGAACAATCCGCGTACCGCCACCATACCGATCATGATGTACACCTCCCAGGAAGGAGAGCTGTATGTCGGCCAGGCGCGGGCGCTGGGCGCGGTGGGCGTGCTGCCAAAGCTGGTGAAGCCGGTGGACGTCTCGAAAGTTCTCTATCAGCTCCATCTGCTGCCGGAGCGCCGCGACACGACGCCGCCTGCATTCGTGGCCGTGAATCCGCCCGCGACGCCTTCCCCACAGGCCGCAGACCTCGTGCCGGCGGACTGGCATCCGCAACTCGAGGCAGCGCTTCGCAATCACGACGCGGAGCTGCGGCGGTTCGTGGTGGCGACACTCGATTCCTTCGCCGATCGGATCACTTCGGACGTGCGCCACTGGATCAGTGAGTCGACGGCACACGATCCTCCACCTCGCTCCTGCCCAGGCTCCGCCGTACTGGTGGATTGCAGGCGTACTCGCCGCGCTGCTGGCGGGTGCAGTGTCGACCGGTCTGTATCTGCGGACGCTGGCCACGAACCGCGCGCTGACCGCAGAAAACACCCGGCTGCAGCAGACCAATTCACAGCTTGCCCTCGCCACGCAGCGGATCAGTTCGATGGCAGGCGGCGCAGGAAAACTCGCGCGAGTTGGAAGCAGGAACGTCTCGGCTATCGCCAGCCGCCGTGCCGCCGTCCAGCAGCGAATGGCGCATCGAACCGGTTCCTTACGGCGAACCGCCGTTGGCGCTCGGCCGCGTAGATGCGTTGCGCGAGTTTCTGGCGCGCCTTGGCCAGCAATCCTTCACCGGCGTCGTGAGGGCGACCGCGTATCGTGGGCGTTTCTGCCTGTCAGGGAATGCGACCGAGGGCTACGCGCTCGCGGCCGAGGAACTCCCCGCTGCCAAGTGCGACCTGATAGGTAATCCATTTGACGGGGCATTGAATTCCGCGCAGCGGCAGTCACTTGCCTTCGCCAATCTTGCGTCTAGCGCGCGACTGCGCACGAACGGCGCCATCAGCGTCGTCGTGAATGATGAGCCTGCGGATGCGCGCGTCGTGGCGCCATATCCCACCGCCAGCGAGGGTGTCACGGCGGGACAGTGGAACGAGATCGCGGCCCGGAACAATCGCGTCGAGTTGACGACCGCTCCCAAGCCACCCACTCCATGACGGAATTCACGCCGCGCCCCTGGCTGCGCAACGCCCACCTCCAGTCGATTCTCCCCAGTCTCCCGTTGCGCCGTGCCGGCCGTGGAGCGGCGCGCCGTGCCGTTGCTCCAGAGCAGCGTGGATGAGGTGCTCGATTGCGGCGAAGGCGTTCGCCTGCTCGGACTGCATTCCACGCAGGAGCGGCGCGGACGTGCACCCGCAGGGCATCTCGTGGTCCTGCACCATGGCTGGGAGGGCAGCGCGGAGTCCCTTTATGTGCTCTCCCTCGGCCAGCTCTTGTTTGACCGCGGCTTCGACGTCCTGCGACTCAACCTGCGCGACCACGGACCGACTCATCATCTGAACCGCGATCTGTTTCACTCCTGCCGGATCAAGGAAGTCGTGGGAGCTGTGCGGCGCATCCAGGCTCTGTACCCGGCGCAGCGCCTCAGCCTGGTGGGCTTCTCGCTCGGCGGGAACTTTGCGCTCAGGGTTGGTGCTCGTGCTCGCGAAGCGGGAATCAACCTGCATCGCATCGTGGCAATCTCACCGGTTCTCGATCCGGAGGTGACACTCGCGGCGCTGGAGAGCGGCTCTCCGATCTACCGCAAGTATTTCATCTGGAAATGGACCCGCTCGCTGCTCAAGAAGCAGCTGGCGTGGCCCGACGCCTATGACTTCAGGGAGCTGTTGCGCGATCGGACGCTGACCGCGATGACCGACTACCTGGTGCGCCATCACAGCGAGTTCCCGGATCTGCGGACCTATCTCAGGGGTTACGCGCTCGTGCACGGTGCCCTCGAGTCATTGGAAACCCCGAGCCGGATCATCGCCGCCAGCGATGATCCGATGATCCCGTCCGGGGACCTCGAGCGATTGCCGCGACTCGCCAATCTGCGCATCACGCCGACGCGCTTCGGCGGTCATTGCGGATTCATGCCGAGGTTGCGCGGCGACAGCTGGATCGCGGGCGAGGTGCTCCGGGAACTTGGCGAGCCCGGCTGATCCCCTTCGGTGTGGCGCCGATGTGCAGGTACTCACACTGCGCGCTTCATTGCCTCGAGCCAGGCGAAGAAGCGCTTGAGGAGTTGCGGATGCGCAGTGGGTGCGAACAGTCGTACCTTGGCACCGACCCCCCAGTCTGCAGGCTGGTCGGCGGCAAGAAAGCCAAGTCCGTGCGCGCTCGCTTCGAGCTCTTCGTGACGGTGCACCGGCAGCGAAAGGAGGTCGGCGAGCCGCTGGCACAGCCAGTCGCTGGCACTCAAACCCCCGGTCACCACGACCCGTTCGAGTTTCGCGCCGGCCTGATGCATCTCATCGAGATTGATCCGCACGAGAAACAGGATGCTTTCGAGAAGTCCCACGAAGCGTTCCGGCGTCGACCCGATGCCGACAAAGCGCGATTCGAAACCGGGCACCCAGAACGGTGAGCCGAGGCCAGAGACGCCATTCAGAAACAGCGGCGGTTGCAGATCGCGGCCGGTATTGAGGTCGAAGGCGGCGAACATGCGTTGCGCGTCGACGCCTTCGGTTTCAGTGAACCAGTCGAGCGCACTGCCGGCGCCATTGATCGTGCCTTCGAGTGTGTAGAGCGCGCGCCGCTCATCCGACCAGATCACGCTCGTGAGCAAGGGAGGCGCGATGATCGGTTGGCTCAGCGGGCACTGGATGAAGGCGCCGGTGCCGATGTTGACGTATGCGGAGTCGATGCGCGGTGGCGCCGAACGCAAACGGCACGGTCGACTGATCCCCCGTGCAGACCCGTAGCGGTACGGCCCGCTCGCCGACTCGCAGTGTGCCGAATTCGTGACGGGTGCCGACCGGCGTCGGCAGGTGCGCGGCATCGATGCCGAACATGTCGAGCAGTTCCGGGGACCAGCTGCGAGCGGCCGGATCGTAGAGCTGGGTGCGCGAGGCATTGGCGGGATCGACCAGCAGCGGGCGCTCCTCGAGCAGCCGAAACAGCAGGAAGCTCGATAGCGGTCCGAACGCAAGCCGACTCTCGCGCGCGGCATCAGCGACCTCGGGCAGATTGTCGAGACACCAGCGCAGTTTGCTTGCCCCGTAGTGAGGGGAGAGGACCAGGCCCGGTGCGAGCGTGGATCTCGGGCCCGCGTGCGCCGAGCTGAGCAACGAACGCAGCGTTGCGGCGGTCCTGCCAGGAAATCACGGGCGAAAGGGCAACGCCGCTGGTTCGATCCCAGCACACGATGCTCGAGCGCTGTGTCGCGAGACCGCTGGCGCAGAGCTCGTTCGACGCCCGCGATGTTCTGGCTCACATCGGCGATGGCCACCCGCAGCGATTCGCAGATCTGCTCCGGATCGTGCTCTACGCGATCGGGAGCCGGACGGATCGAGGTCACCGGAGCGTAGGACTGAGAGAGGGTTGCGCCCTTCGAATCGAAGATGATCGCGCGGCTCGCGTGGCCGCCCTGATCCAGCGCCAGGTACAGACGCTCGTTCACGGCGACAGTGTAGAAGAAAGCGCGGCTCGCGTGAACGACGCTGGCGCGCCATGGTCGTAGCTCGCGTTCGGCTCGTACTGCTCTTGAGCCGCTCGGCAAAGGACTGCAGGCATGACTGCGCCGACAGCTGTACCCAGGGATCATCGCGATGCTTTGGGTCGTATGGATCCTGTTCTGGAGAGTCTCTGCGCTGCAGAACGAAGGCGACGGAACAACGTGAGTCGGCTTGCGTCACGCGCGTCGCACATCGTCCCTCTCGTCATCGGCGTCGTGCTGATTGCGTTTCCGCGAGTACCTCCGGTGTGGCTGCATCGGCGCTGTGCTCGGGCGATCCGCTACTGCTCTACTGGGCGGGGACGGCATTGGTGGCCGCGGACTCGGATTCTCGATCTGGGCGCGCCGGCATCTCGGCGCGAACTGGAGTGCGACGATTACGCTGAAGGAGGGGCACGTGCTGGTACGCACGGGGCCGTACCGCTGGGTTCGCCATCCGATCTACACTGGCCTGTTGCTAGCGATTCTCGGAACCGCGCTGTCACGCAATGACTGGTGTCCGCTCCTCGGCTTCGCCATCGTCACCGCGTCATTCATCCGCAAACTGTCGATCGAGGAGCGCTGGATGCTCGGTGCGTTCGAGGATGAGTACCGTCGGATTACCAGGCAAAGGTGCCGGCCCTGATTCCGTTTCGTGTTCTGAGATCGCCTGCGGCGGTGTCTCCAGTGCGGCGACGCAATTGTGGGGAACGTCAGTGCGCAGGCGCGTTCTCATTCGAAGCGTGCATCAGATGCAGGGAAGGCGTCATACCACCTGGCGGCAACCACTGGTCTTTTGCGTCCAGTCCTGGCGGCATGAGGCTGTCAGACTATTCTGACTACCAATGGAGATATGACATGAAAGGACCTCTCACCCTGGCGCTTGCTGCGTTGTTATCAACGGCTGCATTCGCCCAGACACCACCATCCGGCGCGGGCTCTCGGTGTTCGATCAATTCGATTCGGACCACGACGGCCGCATCACGCAGGCTGAAGCGCAGATCAACTCGACCGTGGTCGCGAATTTTCAGACTGCCGATTCGAACGCCGATGGCAGCCTGAGCAAGAGCGAGTTCGACGCGGCGTTCAAACCCTCGAACGCGCCGACCGAAACGGCACCCCCGGCGGACAAGCCGCAGTCTGAGCAGGCACCGGCGCCCAGCGCGCCGCCGAGCGAAATGCCGCCGGCCGATCAGACGACACCGCCGAGCGATCAACCGCCACAGCAATAAGTCAGAGGGCAACTCGCGAGAGTTCACCGGCCGGCTGGCATGTAGGGTGATTGAACCTGCTGCCAGCCGGCGCCGAGTGACTTTGTACACCGCGACCAGTGAGGTCGCGGAGTCGGAGCGGCTCTGGGCGAGCAGGTCTTCGGCTTCGAGCTGAGTGCGTTCTGCGTCCAGTACCTGCAGGAAGTCCGAGACACCTTCCTCATATCGCAGGCGCGCAAGACGCGTCGCTACGCCGCTTGCTTCGGCCGCCTGCGCCAGCGCTGCCTCGCGGGCGCGAGCTGTCGAGTGGTTGATGAGTGCGCCTTCGGTATCCTCCAGCGCCGTCAGAACCGTCTGTTCGTACCGCGCCAACGCGCCCTCCGCGCTGGCGCGGGAGGCGTTGATGTTCGCGCGCACGTGCCCGAGGTCGAATATGGCCCAGGAGATCGAAGGCCCGTAGTGATAGATCTCAGCTGTGTTGTCGCCGATCGCATCGCGGTCGAGTCCGTTCCAGCCAAAGCGCCCGTTCAGCGAGACTTTCGGAAACAAGTCGGACACTGCGACGCCGATGAGCGCCGTTGAGGCCGCGAGATTGCGCTCGGCTACACGCACATCCGGTCGTCGGCGAAGCCAATCCGTCGGCTCACCGACTGGTGTGAATTCCGGTATCGCAGGCATTGGTCGCGGCTCGAGGCGTTCGTCGGCCGTACCGGGCTGATGTGCGGTCAGCACAGCGAGCCGATAACGCGTGCGAGCGATTGCCGCCTCGAGCTGCGGAAGCGTAGCCAGGGTGGTCGAGAGTTGTGCCTGCGCACGCGCAACGTCCAGTTCAGTGCCGCGGCCGGCGTCCAGGCGCTGCTGCGTCAGGTCGCGGGAGCTGCGCTGCACGTCGGCGTTGCGCTTCGCCACCTCGTAACGCCCCTGCAAGCCCCTCAGCTCGAAGTAGTTGCGAGCAACCTCGCTCGTCACGGTGACGAAGCTGTCATCAAGCGAGGCGAGGGTGCTGTCGACCGTGGCGCGACTCGCTTCATAACCGCGGCGCACGCCACCGAAGATGTCGATCTCCCAGGTCGCGTCGAACCCTGCCTCGTAGTAGTCAAAGCGCCGCTGGTTCGCGGCAACTCCGGGCTGGTCGGTCGGGCTCACGCGTGTTTTCGCCTGCAGCCCGTTCACGTTGACGACGGGAAGAAGTCCGAGGCGGCCCCAAGACGCAGCGCGCGTGCTTCGTTGAGGCGTGCTGCCGCGATTCGCAGGTCGTGATTGGCGTTGAGTGCGTCCTGTATCAGGCTCGTGAGTGCGTCATCGCCGAACACTGTCCAGAACTGCGCCACCACTGGTTGCTCGGGAAATGTCGCGTTCCCCGCTCCGACGAATTCGCCTGGCACGGGTGTGTCGGGCTCCTCATATGAAGGACCGACAGCGCAAGCCGCAAGCGCAGCGGTCATGAGCACGACCGCGACCTTACGCATGTTCGCCTCCCGCAATCGTCGCGACTGGCGCCGCCTTCGGCGGTGCGCGCAAGCGCATCGCAAGCCGCTGCACGATGACGTAGAACACCGGCGTCAGGAACAGACCAAAGACCGTGACCCCGAGCATCCCGGAGAACACCGCGATCCCAATCGCCCGGCGCATCTCGGCTCCCGCGCCCGTGGCAATCGCCAACGGCACCACGCCCATGATGAAGGCGAGTGAGGTCATCAGAATCGGGCGCAGTCGCAGGCCCGCGGCTTCGATGGCCGCTGCTTCCGGCGTGAGCCCCTGGTCCTGACGCACCTTGGCGAACTCGACGATCAGGATCGCGTTCTTGCACGCGAGACCCACGAGCACGAAAAGCGCGATCTGCGTGAAGATGTTGTTGTCGCCGCCCGTGAGCCACACGCCTGTGATTGCGGACAGAATGGACATCGGCACGATCAGGATGATCGCCAGCGGCAGCGCCCAGCTCTCATAGAGCGCGGCCAGCACGAGGAATACGAACAGTACGCAGAGCGGGAACACGAAGATGGTGGTGTTGCCCGCGCTGGTTTCCTGATAGGTGAGATCGGTCCATTCGAACTTGACGCCGTTCGGCAGCGTTTCATTCAAGACCTTGGCGATGGATCGCAGAGCCTCCCCGCTGCTGAAACCGGGCGCCGGCCCGCCATTGACGTCCGCGGCGAGATAGCCGTTGTAACGCAGCACGCGATCGGGCCCATTCGTCTGGCTGATCGTCACGAGCGAGCCCAGGGGCACCATCTGTCCCTGGCTGTTGCGCGTCTTGAGCAGCCGGATGTCTTCCGGCCGCGCACGGTACTGGGCGTCGGCTTGCGCGATGACCTGGTAGGTGCGCCCAAAGCGATTGAAGTCATTGACGTAGAGCGATCCCAGGTACACCTGCATCGCTTCGAAGACATCGGTGAGCGCGACGCCTTGCTCCTTGGTGCGCACGCGGTCCACATCCGCAGTGATCTGCGGCACGTTGATCGTGTAGCTCGAGAAGACGCCTGCGAGCTGCGGCGTCTGATAGGCCTTCGCCAGCGCTCCCTGCAACGCAGCGTACAGCTCGTCATAACCCAGATTGGCGCGATCCTCGATCTGCAGTGCGAAACCGCCCAGGGTGCCGAGGCCCGCTACCGGTGGCGGCGGAAACACGCCGATGTACGCATCCTGGATGCCGGCAAGTTGCTGGTTGAGAGACTGCGCGATGGCGGGGCCGCTCAGTGCCTTGCCCTTGCGTTCCTCGAACGCCTTCAGGCGGAAGAACAC
This sequence comes from uncultured Gammaproteobacteria bacterium, assembly GCA_963696675.1. Classification (GTDB taxonomy): domain Bacteria; phylum Pseudomonadota; class Gammaproteobacteria; order Steroidobacterales; family Steroidobacteraceae; genus DATBVX01. Next base: position 15,449 of record CAVOLM010000064.1, read on the forward strand.
GATCCCGGCGTTGGAGCTGTTGGTAAAGCCCTTGATCGAGAGCCCCGGGAAGGCAATCGCGCCATCGACTCCCGGATTCTTCAGCCCGATGTCGGACATCCGCCGGATCACTTGCTCGGTGCGATCGAGCGAAGCGGCATCGGGGAGCTGCGCGAACGCGATCAGGTACAGCTTGTCCTGCGTCGGGATGAAACCCGGCGGCACCAGGCGGAACATGAACCAGGTGAGTCCGATGAGGGCCACATACACGAGGGCCACGGCGCCCTTGCGGCCAATAAATCCGCCGACGCCCTTGCCGTAGCGCTCCGAGGAGCGATGGAAGAGGCGATTGA
>CAVOLM010000065.1:0-175501 GCA_963696675.1 uncultured Gammaproteobacteria bacterium
TACCTCACCCTGACCTCGTTCCCGGAGTTCAGGTCCGTTCCAGCTCCACGCGTTCACAGGACTGGTTGCCCGGGCGCATGTCTGCCTGCAGCCGGTAGCGCTCCCCCTTGGCGACCTCAACCTCGAGCTCATGGCGGCTTGCCGTGGCGCCGCTCCCGCCCACCTGGCAGTCGATCAACAGTGTGTGCTTGCCCGGCAGCAATGCAACGCTGCTGTAACGCAGGTCCACTTCCTTCCCGTCCACGGCACGAATCACCAGCGCCAGTGGCGTCGTCGCGCGTAACTTTGCTGCGCCACCGATCACTGCTACTTCGCTCGCAGGCCTGTGGCTGCCGTCGTAGGCCTGAAAAGTGCCACAAGCCACCAGCGTCGCCGCAATCACGCTGATGGCGATGGCCATGAGTGCAGTCCTCACGACGCGCCACCCGCCGGCGGCGCTCCGCTCGATTCGATCAGCGGCATCACCAGCTGGGTGCGCGGGCGCACGTCGTCGAAGTTGACATCGGGGTTGTATTGCCTGAGCAGCCAGATCGGCAGATTCGAATACTTCTGCGCGATGGACCATAGAGATTCGCCCCGCCGCACGACGTGAACCTCGGTGCCAACGATCCGGTTCGCCGCGAAGAAGTCTTCCTGCAGCTTCTGATGATAGCTGCGGCGACGCTGCTCGAACTGATCCGCGGCGGTGCCCGAGGTATCGATCTTCAGCCGCTGGCCGATGACCACCGGGGTACCGAAGCGCATGTGGTTGAGCTCTCGCAGCTGGCTGGCGCGCACGCCGAGCCAATCGGCGTAGTGGCCGAGAGTTTCCGCGGCCTGAACCTCGATCGTGCCGTCGTCGGCCACGGTGTAGTCGCTCGGGTCTGCGGTCATCGCAGATGTTTCCGCTCCCGTCACCAGTTTCGGGCCCAGCTCCTCGGCCTGCGCCGCCGACACCGGTTCGGCCGCCTGCGCCAGCGCGATCTCGCGCTCGGACTGCGGCTCCTCCTCGGGCTGTGCCTCGACATCAGCAATCGCGGGTTGCGGCGTGAGGTCCGTGATGGTGACGGTCCCCTGCGGCAATTTCTCGCCCGCGGTGCTGGCGAGGCGCAGTTTCTGGCCCTCGTAGATGAAATTGCGATCCTTGATACCGTTGAGCGCCATCAGCTCCTGTTCGCTGAGCCCCGCATCGCGCGCAATATTGGAAAGAGAGTCACCCCGTTTGACGACGTAGGCCTCGGCCGGCGCGACCGGCGGTTGGGCGGCCGGAGGCGCTTCTGCGGTTGCTGCGGCGAGTGCCACTGGACGTGGCTCGGTTCCGGGCAGCTGCAGGATCTGGCCGTGACGCACCTGGTTGGCTCGCGTCAGGTCGTTCAGTCTCATCAGCGTGGCAACGGTGGTGCCGTGGGAGGAGGCAATGGCCGAGAGCGTGTCGCCACGACGCACGCGATAGATGCGATCCACTTTCTGCTGATCGAAGCGTTCCGTCGGCTGCAGTGTCACCATCCGGGTCTTGAAGTCCGGCGTCGCGCCGATGGAATCGGGCACGCGCAACACGAAGCCGCGAGGGATGTAGCGTTCGCCGTTCCACACGGCCGAAGTGAGCGAAGGATTCATCGCGCGCAACGTATCCATGTCGATGCCCAGGACGCGCTGCATGGCGTTCACTGGTACGTAGTCCGGCACGCCGAAGGTGTGCGACTTCATCTCGCTCTGGCGCGTCAGCGGTCCGAAATACTTCTCGGCGTCGTGATCCACGTCCAGCGCGGCAAGGAATGCAACGTAGTAATTGCGCGAAGCGAACCCGAACGTGCGGCTCTGGTGTTTGCGGATGATGGTGACGATGTCGTCGGTGCCCTGCTTCTCCTTGGCGCGGCGCATTCCCGCGGCGCCGTGGTTGTATGCCGTGATCGCCAGCGGCCAGGTGCCCAGCAGGTCATAGTTGAACTGCAGCAGCTGGGCGGCGGCGATGGTGGAGCGATAAGGATCCATACGTTCATCCACCGTGGAGTCGATGCGCATGAAGCGGCGGCCGGTCGAACGCATGAACTGCCACAGGCCGGCGGCGCCCGCCTTGGAATACGCGGTCGGATTGAACGAGGACTCCACGTGCGGCAGCGCCGCGATCTCGGCCGGCAGCCCCATGTTGGCCAGCGTCTCAGCGATGTGTGCTTCATATGCTCCGGAACGGATCAGGCCCTCCTTGAATCGATCGGCCTGACCGAGCTGGAAACGAACCCGTTCCGATGCCTCGCCGAGCGCGCGCGTGCTGATGTTTTGCGGCCAGAGCGCACGCACCCTGGTTTCATCGGGCGAGCCGGTGCTGTTACCACTGGCGAGCCGCTTCAGTATCGCGCGGTACTTGTCCTTCGCTGCGTCCACGCGCTTGGAGCGCTCAGCTGGCGTGAGAGCTTCGGGAAAGCTGATGACTTCGTAGACGACGCCGAGATTGCGCTCATCGTGCACCAGCCCGCCGTTCGTGGTGACCTCGGTGTACACACGGGTCCAGAACTGGATGTCAGGCTCGATCTCCGCTGTTCTGACGAACGGACTCTCCGCAGCCCAGGCAGTCGCAACAGTGATCGAGCCAAGGAGCGTCGCCAGCAGGCAATGCGACAGATTCCGCAACGACATTATCTCCATGCGCCCGATTTCACGGCCTCCCCACCAATGTCGAGGGACCTTACACACTCCCGCTCGCTGCCAAGTGGCTGGACGATAAGCACTCCGGCGTGCGCACGTGACATAGATCGGGCATGAAGCACATGAGTTCGCGTCGCCCGAATTGACAACGGTGATTCTGACAAACGCCCGCGTGCGGTCCTCGCTGTAACGAAATACACGCTCACACACCGACAGAACGGCGACCCCGTCACAAATCGCTTCTGCGCTCACCAGTCTCTCCCGGTTCACACAGGGCTTCTGGGCACGGTGGCATCTCGCTTGCACTTTCCCTCCGCAAAGCCGCGGCGTACTGGCCACGGGCTATGTAAAGCAGCAAGGCTCAAGGAAACAAGCAGATCATGTACAACAAAATCACATTGCTGATCTCGTCGGCACTTCTTGCCGGCCAGGCCTGGGCGACGCCGATCAATCTGACCGGCGGCGAGCAGAACCTGCAGCAGATCCTCGACGGCATCACGATCGGGGGTGACTCTTCGGTCGACGTCGTGAACGATCAGGCGGCGCCGGACGAACTCTGGTCATTGGGTGCGACCGGTGGTGCCTTCAGCCAGATCGTCATCGAGATCGCGGGTAACGCGCCGCTCAACATCTTCGGCGTGTACGACGCCATCAACCCCACCCGTCGCGTGGAGATGTTCTCCGGCGCAGCGGGCGCCGGCGCCCGCTCGACACTCGCCATCACCAACGATGGCAGTGTGTGGAGCGGCGACATGTTCGGCGGCACCTTCCACGATTCCGGCATCGACTTCGCCGGCAACGCGTTCGGTTTCTACCTGCAGACTCCGGACGGCCTCTGGTTCTCCCAGGCCGCTCTGAATTCTGATCAGGCGGATCACATGCTCGCGTTCGCCGGGAAGTATGACTGGGTGCAGCTGCCGAGCAGCTGGGCCGGAATGTGGGACTCGAATGAATTCGTGCTCGCCTGGGAAGACCTGGCGCGCCCGGGTTGGGATTACGACTACAACGATTTCGTGGTGATGGTTGAATCGGTACACGCCGTTCCGGAGCCGGGCAGCATTGCGCTCTTCGGCCTGGGGCTCGCGGCGCTGGGCTGGACACTGCGACGCCGCGCCGTGGCCGCCAAGGTTTGAAGCACAACCAGGACCCGGATTGGCGAAGAACAACAAGAAACCAGAAGAACAAGAATCCCCGAAAGGACAGCAAGACTGAGCAGAACAACAATAAAAGTGCAGAGGCCCCGCCCGGCGGGGCCTTTTTATTTGCACTTCAGAAAACAAGGCAGCCCGAAGGCTGCCTTGAAAAACGGCATATCGCCTCCCTGGCGGGGGAGTCACCGGGCGGGGAACCCGGATCTGATACGCCGGTTAACCGGTTGGCGATTGGCTATCCGGTTTGTGTGACCCCTCAGCCGCACTTCGAGTCGCCGCAGCTCAGGCAGGTCATGCAGCCGTCCATCATGATCACGGCCGCCGTGTTGCACTTCGAGCACAGCTGCGCGCCCTCGGGATAGTGCGACTTGGCGAAAGCGTCCTGTTGTTTGCGCCGCGCCTCGAACTCGGCGCGTTTCTCGTCGATGAGCTTCTGGCGATGCGCGTCGATCTGCGGCTTGGGCGATGAGGCCGATTGCCTGCAGGTGCCGCTCGATCACGTAACCGAGCTCGGCGATGATCGAGGGCATGAACTTGCCGCCGGACTGCCAATAGCCGCCGCGCGGATCGAACACTGCCTTGAGCTCATCGACCAGGAAGGTGACGTCGCCGCCCTTGCGGAACACCGCGGAGATGATGCGGGTCAGCGCCACGATCCACTGGTAGTGATCGAGGTTCTTGGAGTTGATGAAGATCTCGAACGGGCGGCGCTGCTCGTACTCGGTGCCTTCGTTGAGCACGATGTCGTTGATCGTCACGTACATCGCGTGGTCGGAGACCGGCGTCTTGATCTTGTAGGTCGAGCCGATGAGCATCTCCGGACGCTCGAGCTTCTCGTGCATCCGGATGACCTTGGCCTCGCGCCCGTCGCGCGTGCGCACGACCTCGTCGCGATCCCTCTCTTTTGCTGCTCGCGCCCCTTGTCCTCGGGCTTGTGTACCCGGTACTTGACGATTTTCTTGTCGACCTTGATGGCGCTCATGTTTTCAAACCTGCTGTGTACGTCCATGTGACTGCCCGGCCGATGCATCCGTGCATCGGCGTTCGGACGGATGCACGTCCTCGCCCTTACCTAGAACTTTCCGTAATAGCCTTCTTTCAATGCATCGAAGAGATTGGCGGCGGTGTGCTTCTCACCGTCGTACTCGATCTCCTCGTCGCCCTTCGCCTGGATCTCGGTGCCGTCCTCGAGCGTGAACACGTAGGTCGTGTTCTTGAGGTCGTCCTCTTTGACGAGCACGCCCTGGAAAGCCTCCGGATTGAAGCGGAACGTCGTGCAGCCCTTGAGCCCCTGCTCGTAGGCATACATGTAGATGTCCTTGAACGTCTCGTACTTGTAGTCGGTCGGCACGTTCGCGGTCTTGGAGATCGAGGAGTCCACCCACTTCTGCGAAGCCGCCTGGATATCGACGTGCTGCTCGGGCGTCACGTCCTCAGCAGTCGTGAAGTACTCCGGGAGCTTCTCGCCCGCGATGTTGGATCCCGGAATCGCGCGCGGGTTCACCAGCTCGCGGTAAGCGAGCAGCTCGAAGGAGAAGACATCCATCTTTTCCTTGGTCTTGCTGCCCTTCGCGGATCACGTTGCGGAAGTAATGGTGGGCGAACGAGGGCTCGATGCCGTTGCTCGCGTTGTTGGCGAGCGACAGCGAGATCGTGCCGGTCGGCGCGATCGAGCTGTGGTGCGTGAAGCGCGCGCCCACCTCGGCGAGTTCGTCCACCAGTTCCGGCGCCACCCCGGCGACGCGCTGCATGTAGCGGCTGTAGCGCGCATGCAGGACACGGCCGGGCACCTTCGCGCCCAGCTTCCAGCCATCCGCCGCCATCTCCGGACGCTTGCGCAACATCTCCGCAGTGACCGTGAACTCTTCCAGCATGATCGGCGCCGGCCCCTTCTCACGTGCCAGGTCGAGCGCCGCCTGCCAGCCCGCGATCGCCAGCTCGCGCGACACCTTTTCGGTGAACGCGACCGAGGGTTTGGAGCCGTATTTCATGCCGAGCAGCGTGATCGTCGAGCCGAGGCCCAGGAAGCCCATGCCGTGGCGGCGCTTGCGATGGATTTCATCGCGCTGGCCTTGCAACGGCAGGCCGTTGACTTCGACGACGTTGTCGAGCATGCGCGTGAAGATCTTCACTACCTCGCCGGAACTCCTCCCAGTCGAACTCCGCAGCGTCCGTGAAGGGGTGGCGCACGAAGCGCGTCAGGTTGATCGAGCCGAGCAGGCACGAGCCGTACGGCGGCAGCGGTTGCTCGCCGCAGGGATTGGTGGCGCGGATGTTCTCGCAGAACCAGTTGTTGTTCATCTCGTTGACGCGATCGATCAGCACGAACCCCGGCTCCGCGAAGTCGTAGGTCGAGGACATGATCACGTCCCACAGACGTCGCGCCGGCAAGGTCTTGTAGACCTTGCATGCGACCAGGCCCGCATCGTTCACGACGTAGTTCTCGTGCGTCGGCCATTCGCGCCAGATGTAGTGAGCGCGATCCGTGAGGTCTGGCTTCTCGGCCTCGTATTCCTTCACGTTGAGCGGGAACGCCAGCTGCCATTCAGCTGTCGGCACGCACCGCCTTCATGAACTCATCGGTGACGAGCAGCGAGAGGTTGAACTGACGCAGCCGCCCGCTCTCGCGCTTGGCGCGGATGAATTCGATCGCGTCCGGATGGCCGATATCGAACGTGCCCATCTGCGCGCCGCGCCGACCACCCGCCGAGGACACGGTGAAGCACATCTTGTCGTAGATATCCATGAACGACAGCGGACCGGAGGTGTACGCACCGGCGCCCGACACGTACGCGCCGCGCGGGCGCAGCGTCGAAAACTCGTAGCCGATGCCGCAGCCGGCCTTCAGCGTGAGGCCGGCCTCGTGCACCTTGTTGAGAATGTCATCCATGGAATCACGGATGGTTCCCGACACGGTGCAGTTGATCGTCGAGGTCGCCGGTTTGTGCTCGAGCGCGCCGGCATTGGACGTGACGCGTCCGGCAGGAATTGCGCCCTTGCGCAAGGCCCACAGGAACTGCTCGTACCAATCCTCGCGCACTTCCGCGCCTTCGACCTCGGACAGAGCACGCGCCACCCGCTTGTAGGTGTCGTCCATCGTGCGATCGATGGGCGTACCGTCCTTGGCGGTGAGGCGATACTTCTTATCCCAGATGTCGAGTGAGGCTTCCTGGAAGGCGATGCTGTCGAAATCTTTTGGCTCTAGCTTGACCACCGTATTCATTGGTTTTGAGTGACGCTCCCATTCGCTTCGTCAATACGGGTGGATATGTGGTTCTTCTGACTTGTCGTGTATGTCCCGTTCGAGGCGGACACAACATCTTGTGTCAGGGGCGCAAGATTATTCTTGGCTCCCGGGCACGTCAAGAATTTTTTGGGTCAAAATTCGTGCCACTAAAGACATATGATTCATGCGGTTACAAAAACAAGCTGATAACTTCCCTGATTGCCTGGCAAAAAACTCTTCAAGGCCTCCAACCCAACATCTTGTGTCCACCGGACGAACACAAATGACTCACAGGAATTGCACCGCTCGTCCACTTGTAAGCGCATTGGAGCTGCGTTAGGCGAAGTTGAAATCCAAATGTGGGGCCCAAAATCGCTTCCCCAAGCGCGCTGAGCGCTTAACTCTCGAGAAATGGAGGTGAAGGAAATGAACGTTGTCAGATATGAGCCCTGGGTGCTGATGAATCGCCTGAGCCGCGACCTCGAGCGCTTGTTCCATGTGTCGACAGATGCGGGCGATGAGACGCGCAGCGCTGTCGTCGATTGGGTCCCAGCTGTGGACATCAAGGAAGAGGACAAGCAGTTCGTGTTGCATGCGGATCTGCCTGGCGTCGACCCGAAAGACATCGAAGTGCAACTTGAAAAAGGCGTGCTGACGATTCGCGGCCGGCGCGCCGCGGAATCGCGCGAGGAGAAGGATGGCTACCGTCGCGTCGAGCGCGTGAGTGGCGAATTCTTCCGGCGCTTCACGCTGCCGGATACTGCCGATTCGACCGCGGTCAAGGCGAAGTTCGTCAATGGAGTCCTCGAGGTCCAGATCCCCAAGCAGCCGACCGTGCTGCCGCGGCGGATCAACGTCGAAACCCACTAAGAATCCGGCCGCTTTGCGGCTTTCCCTTCGGGCAGGAGGCGGAACTTTCCGCCTTCCTGCCTGGTCCTGTACGCCCGGTTAGGGCCGCCATAGAATCCTCGCCCCCGTCACATCAGGACCCGCATTCGCATGAAGCTGATTTCGTATCGAGCCGGCCTCGCGCTGGGCACTGTGCTGGCATTCACGACTCACGCGGCCCCACCACCCGCGACTGCAGAGTCGCCCGTTCCGTCGCTGGCGCCGATGGTCAAGAAGGTGGGCCCCACTGTCGTCAGCATCGGGACCAAGGGCACGATCCGGGAGCGCAATAATCCGCTGTTGGAGGATCCATTCTTCCGGCAATTCTTCGGCGATCAGCCGCCGCGCGAGCGCAAGTTCCAGAGCGCCGGTTCCGGCGTCGTGGTCGATGCTGCGAGCGGATACATCATCACCAATGCGCACGTGATCGAGAACGCGACCGAGATTACGGTCACCGCGCAGGACGACCACGAATACAAGGCGCAGGTGGTCGGCGCCGACAAGGGTTCCGATATCGCCGTGCTCAAGCTCAAGGAGGGCAAGCTCCCAGCAGCCATCACGCTCGGGGACTCGAGCAAGCTCGAAGTGGGCGATTTCGTGGTGGCGATCGGCAATCCGTTCGGCCTGCAGCACACGGTGACCTCCGGAATCGTCAGCGCGCTGGGGCGCACTCCCCGCTTGAGCCGCGACAGCTACGAGGACTTCATCCAGACCGATGCTTCGATCAATCCCGGCAACTCCGGCGGCGCACTCGTGAACCTGCGCGGCGAACTGGTCGGCATCAATTCCGCGATCCTTTCAGGCGGCGGCGGCAACATCGGCATCGGCTTCGCCATCCCGGTCAACATGGTCAAGAACGTGATGGACGAGCTGATCAAGTACGGTGAGGTCAAGCGGGGACTCCTGGGTGTAGGGATCGACACGCTGACACCTGATCTGGTGAAGGCAGTAGGAGCGCCGCCCGATACTCAGGGCGCACTGGTGTCGCAGGTCGATCGAAGGCTCGGCTGCCGACAAGGCCGGCATCAAGATCAACGATGTCATCACCACGGTCAATGGCGACGCGGTAAAGACCGACTCGGAGTTGCGCCGTGCAATCGGCATGCTACGCGTCGGCGACAAGGTCGATATCGGCCTGTTGCGCGACGGCAAGCCACGCAAGGTGACAGCTGTCATTGCCGAACGCGCCACAGGCGAAGTCGCCTCTGCCGAGGAGATCCACCAGGGGTTGGAAGGCGCGCAGCTCGCAGACTCCGACAACGGTGATGGTGTGGTCGTTCGGGCGATCGAGGCAGGCAGTCCGGCCTCGCAGACCGGGTTGACGCCCCAACGACTTGATCCTTGGAGTCAACCGCTCGCGTGTTGCAGACTTCAAGCAGTTGCGCGATGCGACCAGCGGTTCGGCCTCGTTGTCCTAACGGTGAAGCGCGGCAACACGACGCTACTGATCCCGATTCGCTGAGGAAGCATCGCAGAAGTCCAGGGCCGCTAAAACGAGGGGCCTTTCTCATTTGGGGCTCGAGCCCCGCTCGTCCAGCCTATAGTCACACGGCGGCCGTCACCAGTGGCGACGAAATCCGCACGATCTGCGTTCTCGGAGGCACCGGCTTCGTCGGCGCGCGCCTCGTGACACGACTCGTCAGCGACGGACACGGCGTGAAGGTGCTCACACGCAATCGCGAGGCGCATCGCGACCTGCTGGTGCTGCCGGATCTCGATCTGGTCAACGCCGATGTACACGACGCAGGCCAGCTGGCGGCGCAGTTCGGCGGCTTCGAGGTCGTCATCAACCTGGTTGGCATCCTCAACGAGCGCGGACGAAGTGGCGCGGGATTTCAGCCACGTCCATGCTGAGCTTGCCGCCAAAGTCGTCGGTGCTTGTCGCTCGGCCGGCGTGCCAGCGACTCTTGCACATGAGCTCGCTGCGGGCCGATGCCGATCATGCTCCGAGTCACTATCTGCGTTCCAAGGGTGCCGCCGAGGTGGCGGTTCGCGAGGGCTGCGACGGTGTCATCGACTACGCGATCTTCCGGCCGTCGGTGATCTTCGGGCCAGGCGATTCCTTCACGAATCGATTTGCGCGACTCCTGCGCCGCGTGCCTGCGGCTCTGCCGCTTGCTCGGAGCAAGGCACGTTTTGCGCCGGTGTACGTGGGGGATGTGGTCGAAGCGATAGTGCGCGCGATGCACGTCCATGTGCTCGGCGGCAAGACTTACGAGTTGTGCGGACCCGGTATCTACACGCTGAGCGAGATCGTGCGCTTCATCGCCGCTACGCTCGGACTCAGGCGCTGGGTCTTCGGGCTACCGGATTTTTTCGGTCGCGTGCAGGCGCTGTTGATGGATTTCGTGCCTGGCAAGCCCTTCTCTACCGATAACTATCGCTCGCTGCTGGTGGACAGCGTCTGCCGCCAGGACGGTTTTGCAGAGCTGGGAATCATCGCGCACCCGATGGAGGCGATCGTGCGGCAGTATCTCGGTTCTCACTCCGTTCACGGGCTGCTCGATACGTATCGCCATCACGCCAGTCGGCGATAGCATCCGCAGGTCACGCTCCTTTCACCGGCGCCACGTGGTCTGCTTCGCGACGCACACGCTCTGATGCCGCACAGTCTCGTCTTCGCGTGCGAGGGCCTTTATACGCTGGAAGAAAGTCGGCAGGTCGTTGCCGGCTTCAGCCAGCACGCGCTGCAGACCGGGCACACACTCCTCGTACGCAGCCACAGAGACCAGGTATGCATTGTTGAGTTCCTCGGCGATGCGCGTGTCCGCAGGTCCATGCCCTCGCCACGATCCCAGCAGGTCGCCGTATTCGCGCGCAATGCGCTCAAGCTCGGCGTGCTTGCGCTCACGCATCGTGCTGGCGTCGATCCCGCTCGCGTACAGCGCTTTCAACCTGCCACGGCCTGCATTCAGCACGCGAGCCAGCTCAACGTGACGCTCGCGCTCGGTCTTGAACGCGACCAGTTCGGGTTCGCGACCGTGAGCTGCCAACCAACGATGGACGCCCTCCACTTCCACCACCGAGGCGAACGCCTCGTTGAACGACGAATCTCCCGGCACGTACACGAGCTGATGCGTCAGCTCGTGGAAGATGATCGCTGCCAGGCGCACGTCACTCCACGTGATCATGGTGTTGAGGACCGGATCGTCGAAATGCCCGAGTGTCGAGTACGCCGGCACGCCTCCAACGTAGACGTCATTTCCGGCAGCGCGCAGCCGCTCAGCAAACGCACGCGCCTTCGCCTCCGAGAAATAGCCGCGATACACGACGCACCCCGCGACCGGAAAGCACCAGCGCTTGGGTTGAACGGAAAACTCCGGCGCCGCAAAAACATTCCACACCACGAACGGGCGGCCGACGTCCGCGTAACTGCGATAGCTGCCGTTGTCCGGCAACCCCAGCTCGCGCACCGCGAACTGGCGGATCTCGAGCACCTGTTGCAGGCGTGATCTGAGCTCGGGCGACGTGGTTGGATCCGCTATCACTGCAGAGATGGGCTGGCGCTTCGACATGAGATCCATCTGACCGTTGGCGCTCTGGATCAGATAGCAGCCGCCAAGCTGCAGACAGCAGGCAAGGATCGTGAACAGCGGCAGCGAAGGGCGATTCATCTAGGGAAGCTCTGCTCAGGTCTCACGAGGCGCGTTGCGTCGCCAACGGTGCAGATGCTAGGCGTACCGTGCAGCCAATGGTTGATTCCATTGGCAAGCGGTACAACGACGCAGCTGCCCGTTCGCGGCGCAACCCAGACGGGACCGGCCTCGGCAAGCTTCTGGCGTCGTTGCGAGTCTTGTCGATATCGACATATCGACTGCGTCTCGCGCCTAGCCAGAAGCTTGCGGATGGACCGGTCGCGCCCGTGATACCTGAGCAGAGCTTCCCTAGGTAAGCTACCCGCATGGAAGTGTATCTGGTCGGCGGTGCAGTCCGGGATGAGTTACTCGGTCGCGCGGTGAAGGAACGCGACTGGGTGGTTGTCGGCGCCACCGCGGAGGAAATGCAGCGACAGGGAATGCAGCAGGTGGGGCGCGACTTTCCGGTCTTCCTGCATCCGCAGACCCACGAGGAGTACGCGCTGGCGCGTACCGAACGCAAGACCGGTGCCGGCTATCACGGATTCAGCACTGACAGCTCACCGGCCGTGACCCTCGAGCAGGATCTCGCGCGCCGCGACCTGACAATTAATGCGATGGCGCGCTCCACCGACGGTCGACTCATCGATCCCTACGGCGGTCAGCTGGATCTCAAGGCTCGGCAACTGCGCCACGTTTCGCCGGCCTTTCCCGAAGATCCGCTGCGCGTGTTGCGTGTGGCGCGCTTCGCCGCGCGTTTCGCGGCATTGAATTTTCGGGTGGCCGACGAAACGCTGGGCCTGATGCGACAGATGAGCAGTAGCGGCGAGCTGGCGGCGCTCGTGCCGGAGCGCGTGTGGCAAGAGACTCGCCGCGCGCTCGAAGAGCAATCTCCGCAGGTGTTCTTCGAGGTGCTGCGCGAATGCGGGGCGCTCGCGCAGGTCTTCCCGGAGCTCGAGGCGCTGTTCGGTGTGCCACAGCCTGAGAAGTGGCACCCGGAAGTCGACACTGGCGTGCACACGCTCATGGTGGTCAAGATGGCCGCCTCGCTCTCGCCGCTCGCCACGGTGCGTTTTGCGGCGTTGGTTCACGATCTCGGCAAGGCCGACACGCCGCGCGACAAATGGCCGCGTCATGCCGGGCACGAGGTGCAGAGCGTGCGGCGCGTCCAGGAGCTGTGCTCAAGGCTTCGAATCCCGAACGACTATCGTGATCTCGCGGTGCTGGTCGCGCGCCATCACGGCGTCGTGCATCGGGCGTTCGAGTTGCGGGCCGCGACGGTGCTCGACCTCTTCGCGCACACGGATGCCCTGCGCCGGCCCGAGCGCTTCGAGCAGTTCCTGCTCGCCTGCGAGGCGGACGCACGCGGACGTAAGGGGCTCGAACAGCGCGCATATCCCCAGGGCGATTGGTTGCGAGACGCGCTCAGCGCCGCAGCGCGCTATTTCTCCCGATGCTGAAGAACTGCAGGGCGGCGGCGCCGAGATCGCAGCGGGGCTGCGTCGCCGGCGCATCGAAGCGATCGCCGCGCTCAAGCGGCAATGAGTTTCAGGGAGCGCCCCCGAGGTAAGCGATCAACGTCAGGCCGCCGAACGCAACGGTGCCTTCGAGGTCACTGTTGCTCACTCCGACTCGTAACTCCAGGTCGAGCCGATCGCTGAGCGGAAAGCTCATCGAACCGATCAGCGTGTCGGCTTCGAGGTGCGCGAACTCCTCTCGGTCGTGATAGTAGTCGAGGCCAAAAGTACTGAGGCCGGAACGGTAGCCTAAGGCGGCCCAAAATGAGTAGTCGAGAAAGCCGTTCTCCCGCGTGAGCTCAGAGCCCACGAGCGTGGCACCGGCACGCAACACACGAGTTGCGATCCGACGGAAGATTTCCCGTGAAATCGGTGGCAGGTTGCCGACTTGCGGGGGTAGAGTGACGCCAGTCAGATCGCAGTCCGCCGTCGAATACTCGTAGTTGATTCCCGAAATCAACCCGGTCCACGCCTTGCCTGTGTGGCTCAACGGCAAGGCCATAGGCGGTATTGTCGAGGCTGCATTTGCCCTGGCCTGCGATCGGTACCAGCACGCCACGAATCGGCACGACGGTATCGAAACTGAATTCGTCGAGATCGGAGTTGCGGGCCTCGCCCCGCAGACTGATGCGCCAGCCTGCGCTGCTTGTAATAGAAAGAGGCGCCGAGCGTCGTCGAGCTGAAAAGATCCTGCTGGTCCCACCAGCGCACGTCCAGATTGAGTCCGACCTGGCCGAAGAAATGATCGAAGCCGAGAGTCGCGGCATCCGCCTTGAAGTGTTCGAGGTCGGTGGACGTATCGGCCACGGCTGCTTGTGCAACAACTGAAGTCACGAGCGACGGCGCCCACATGAGGCCGGCGTCGGCGCGATACCCGCCGTCCTCGTCGACGTCGCCACCGATGCTCAGCAGCCATGCGGGCTCGCCAGCGGCGGCGGCCGGGATGCTGACCGCGAGCGCCAGCACCGCGAGGAGGATCCTAGGCAAACACATAGACGATCACGCCGGCCAGCAGCAGCCGATAAATCGTGAATGGCAGCATGCCGATGCGCTGGATGAAGCGCAGCAGGAAATGAATGCAGAGAAAACCGCTGATGCCCGCCACGACGATGCCGATGATCACCGGCTGCCAATCGATGGGCGTCGCGGCGCGAAACATCTTGAGCGTCTCGTAGGCGCCAGCCATTGCGGTACCGGGAACTGCAAGCAGAAAGGAGTAACGTGCGGCTGCTTCGCGCGTGAGGCCGACACCGAGTCCAGCGGTCATGGTGATACCGGAGCGCGAGGTTCCCGGCACCAGCGCCATCGCCTGTGCGACGCCGATCAGCGCCGCGTCACGCCAGCTCACCGAGTACTCGTCGCGTCGCCTGCGCCCGAACCGGTCCGCAACCCACAAGAGGATGCCGAAGCTGGCGAGCGTCGTTGCGACCAATAGAGGACTGCGGAAGTGCGTCTCGATGTAGTCGTTGAACAGCAGCCCGACTACGCCAACCGGGATCGTGCCCAGCAACACGGCCCACGCCAGGTGCCCGTCGCGGCTGTGCTGGCCGCGAGTTGCCGATGCAAGCCACGCGCGCGCCATCGCGGTGAGTTGCTCCCGGAAATAGAAAACGACAGCGGCCAGTGTGCCAATGTGCATGGCGGCATCGAACTCCAGGCCCTGATCCGGCCAGCCCAGGAAGCGTGGCACCAGGATCAGATGCCCGGAACTGGAAATGGGCAGGAACTCGGTGATGCCCTGGATGATCGCGAGAACAATGGCGTGAATTGGCGTCATGTCGTGTTGCTTTGCGGTGTTTGAACCGAGGGTTACAGTGATGCCGCCAGGTCGCGAATCGCGAACCCTTTCAAAGGCTGTCGCACGCCGCGCGTCAGCCCGATGACCTTGAAGCGCTCGCCCATTTCGCCCGGCAAGGTCAATAGCATCGCCTGCCGTGCCAGGCTCAGGCGCTCGACCAGCTCACGTTCGCCGGCGGCCTTGAGGTGTCGTTCGATGCCGAGTCCCATCAGAAAGTGAGCCTGGGTCGTGAAGCCGGCCACGGTCAGGCCGGCCTCGCTGGCGGCTTCTGCGACCGCCGTGAAGTCGACCCAGGCGCCGATGTCCTGCAGTCCCACGTAGATAAACGGATCAGAATGAAACCGTTGACGGAAGTGACAAAGAAGAGTGCCGTCGCGCCGCTCCTCGCGGTAGTACTGGCGCCGCGGCAGACCGTAGTCGATGAGCAGCATCAACCCGCTCTCGAGCACGCCGGCCAGTGAACGCAGCCACGGATCGAGCCGCAGGTTGATCTCGGAGGTATACCCCTCCGACGAATGAGCTGCCGATCTGCGACTCGATTTCCCGAACTTTGCTCTCGAGCGGCTGCGTTGCAGGAGCTTCCGACCAGTCGAGTCGGTTCTCCTGCCAGCTGACACCCAGCGCGTTCACGCGACCCGAACGAATGCGGAAGCGATCGACCGGCAAGGCGTCGAGCACTTCATTGGCCACGATCACGCCACGCAGGGCGGCGGGCAGCTCATCGAGCCAGCTCACGCGCGCCAGGTGCCGGGCTGCGCGCGCCCTCAGAGTCGCGAGCTGGCGTTCGCGCAGATCGGCGCTGACTTCGAGGATCAGGTAGCGCTGCGGAAGCTGATCGACGTCTTCCAGCTCGTTCAAGATGTCGGCTGCCATCAGTCCAGAGCCGGCGCCGATTTCGAGTATGTCGCCGCCACCTGACGCCGACAGCACTTCCGCGCACTGGGTGGCAATGCAGCGGCTGAATAAGGGCGAGAGTTCCGGAGCCGTAACGAAATCGCCATTGCTGCCAAACTTTTGGGTGCCGGCGCTGTAGTAGCCGAGACCGGGCTCGTAGAGCGCTAGCTCCATGAAACGAGCAAAGCTGATCCAGCCGCCGTGCTGTTCGATCTCGCGGCGAATCACAGTGACGAGTCGCTCGCTGTGCGCGTGCTGCTCGGGCGTGAGCTCGCCAGGATCGTGGGTCGTCACGCGCGACACTCCGGATGATCTCCGGTATGGTTGAGCACAGGAATCCGTGCCCGGCGCACCCGCATGAATCCCGCTGCGCAACTGTCAGGCAAGACCGTGCTGGTCACGGGCGCTGCACGTCGCATTGGTGCCGCAATTGCACAAGCGATGCATGCGGCCGGGGCCAATGTCGTGATTCACCATCGCGGTTCTGCCGACGCGGCAGCGGCCCTGGCTCGCGATCTCAACCAGAGACGGACGGGCTCCGCACTCACGCTGCATGCCGATCTCGCCGATCTCGCCAGCGTTCCCAATGTCATCGAGCAGACCGTGGCCCGATTCGGACGGCTCGATGTGCTGGTCAACAACGCCTCGAGCTTCTACCCGACACCCGTGGGCGAAATCACGCCGCGGCAGTGGGACGATCTCATCGGCAGCAACCTGAGGGCACCGCTGTTTCTCTCGCAGGCGGCCGCGCCCGAGCTCAAGCGCAATCAGGGTCTCATTCTCAATCTGATCGACATCCACGCGTTGCGCCCTTTGCGTCATCACACAGTCTACTCGGTGGCGAAGGCGGGGCTTGCGACCCTGACCCGCTCGCTGGCGCGCGAGCTCGCGCCTGAGGTGCGCGTGAACGGGATCGCGCCCGGCCCGGTGTTGTGGCCGGATGCGGATCTGGAACCTGAAGTGAAGCAGGAAATCATGGAACGCACGGCGCTCAAGCGCATGGGCACTCCGGACGACGTGGCGCGCGCCGCAGTTTTCTTTGCCCAGGACGCTCCGTATGTCACCGGCCAGATTCTGGCGGTCGATGGTGGCCGGAGTGTGGGATGGTGACCGGCTCCAGGGGGTGAGCCGCGCGGTCAAATGATTCCCACAGTGCGCCAATCGACTGGCCCGAAACCGGATGCCTGAGCGCGGGCGCGATCTCAGCCAGCGGGCCCAGCATGTAGGCACGGCGCAGCAGGTCCGGCCGCGGCAAGGTCAGGTCGGGCTCCTCGCAGCGCAACTCTCCATATAGAAGAATGTCGAGGTCCATCGAGCGTGGCGCCCACTTTGGCGCCCCGCGGGTACGCCCGCACAGGCGTTCTACCTCGCGCAACTCGTCGACCACCTGCTCCACCGATTCGGCAGTATCAAAGCCCACGACGAGATTGATGAAGTCCGGTCCCTCGAAGCCCATCGCCCGATTGCGATAGGGCAGTCGAAACCACGAGTGAGCCGAAGCGACGCTCGAGCTCTTCGAGGGCCAGGGCCAGATGCTGAGCTGGCTCCACGTTGCTGCCGGCGGCGACGTACACGCGGATTCGATCCGTTGCCGGCAGCTTCACGCCGGCGGCCTTCTTGCGCGCCTTCTCGAGATCGCGCGCATTGCGCTCGATCATGACGCCGACATCCTTCGAGCCGCGGATCGCTCCTGGCTTGTTGAGCGTCAGCCGGATCCAGTCCAGCCTGAACTCCTCGAGCACCATCAGTGCGGTGCGCTCGGCCAGCGTCTCGACGAGATGAAACTCGGAGCGGGCAATGAATTCGAGAATGCGCTTGGCGACTTTCTTGTAGTTGATCGTCGCCTCGATCGCATCGGCCGCCGCGGCCCGGCGGACGTCAGCCGGGATCTCGAGGTCGATGATCACTGTCTGCTTGACCCGCCGTTCCCAATCGTAGATGCCGATGATGGCTTCGGTGGTCAGCTCGCGAAGAAAGATGCGATCCATGATGGCGCCTGAGGTCGTCGTCAGTGCGATTGGGCGGCGCGCGTCTCGCCGGCGGAGCGAGATCTCCCAACGGCCACCGGGCGTGGATCTCGATCGGCAATCGATCCGCCTGTCCGGCTTGCAGTCGCCACAGGCCGGCGGCCGCGATCATGGCGGCGTTGTCGGTGCAAAACTCGATGCGGGGGAAGTAGAGTCCGACGCCGCGCGCATCAGCGAGCTCGCGCAGGCGCTCGCGCAGGCTGCGATTGGCACCGACGCCACCTGCGACTACCAATGTCCTGAGCCCGGTCGCCTCCAGGGCTCGCTTCGTCTTGGCTACCAGCGTATCGACAATCGCGGTCTCGAACGCGAGCGCAAGATCGGCGCGCGCCTGCTGCATCGAGCGCCCGCTCCCGAATCGCCAGCATCGCAGCCGTCTTGAGTCCACTGAAGCTGAAATCGAGATCGGCGCGATCGAGCATCGGCCGTGGCAATTTGATGACTCCGGGGTGACCCCGCTCGGCCAGGCTCGAAAGTGGCGCGCCACCCGGATAAGGAAGCCCGAGGAGCTTCGCGGTCTTGTCGAAAGCCTCGCCGGCGGCATCGTCGAGCGACTCGCCGAGCAGGCGGTAATGGCCGAGCGCTGCGACCTCGATCAGCATCGTGTGGCCGCCCGAGACGAGCAGCGCCAGGAATGGCAGCTCCGGGGCGGGCTTCTCCAGGAGTGGAGCGAACAGATGCCCCTCCAGGTGATGAACTGCGACGGCCGGAACGCCCCAGGCGTAGGCCAGGCTCCGTCCCAGGGTCGCGCCGGTCAGAAGCGCCCCGGCCAGGCCGGGGCCCGCGGTGTAGGCGATCCCGTCGATATCGGCCGGCTGGCTGGCAGCCTCCTCGAGAGTTTCCTTCAGAAGGGGCAACAACTTGCGCACGTGGTCCCGGGATGCGAGCTCCGGCACCACACCGCCGTAGGCATCGTGCAGCTCGGTCTGGCTGAAAAGCCGGTGCGCGAGCAGGCCCTCGCCGGTCGTCGAGTACGGCGACCGCGGATTCGTCGCAGGAGGATTCGATGCCCAGCACGCGCATGGCCAATTTTGCCTTTTGAATCACACGCCTTTAGAATCGCGCCCCTTCGCCGGGGCCCTGGCGAACTTATCTGATTCGAGTTGAGGTTTCGATGCCGAGCGTTCGTGTCCGCGAAAACGAGTACTTCGATGCCGCCCTGCGGCGCTTCAAGCGTGCCTGCGAGAAGGCCGGCATCCTCACGGAGCTCAGGCGCCGCGAATTCTACGAGAAGCCCACCCAGGAACGGAAACGCAAGAAGGCCGCAGCCATCAAGCGGCACATGAAGCGCGTCTCGCGCGACGGGATGCGGGCACCGCGCTGATCCTTGAGCCATGACGCTCAAGGAGCGGATCCAGGACGACATGAAGGCCGCGATGCGGGCGGGCGAGAAGGAACGCCTCGGCACCATCCGCATGATCCTCGCTGGCATCAAGCAACGCGAAGTCGACGAGCGCATCCAGCTCGATGATGCGCAGGTCATGAGCGTGCTCGAGAAGATGATCAAGAGTCGCAAGGAGTCGCTGGTGCACTTCGAGTCCGGCGGGCGCGCGGACCTCGTCGCCAAGGAAACCGCCGAGATCACCCTGATCCAGTCATACCTGCCCGCGCAGCTTTCGGAGGGCGAAATCGACGCCCTGATCGCCGAGGCGATCGCCGCCACCGGCGCGACCAGCGTCAAGGACATGGGCAAGGCGATGGGCCTGATCAAGGCGAAGGCGCAGGGCAAGGCCGACATGGCTGTCGTCGGCGCCAAGTTGAAAGCGAAACTCAGTGGCTGAACCAGCGGGTTTGCTCTAGCCTGCGGCCTGTCGCCTGAGGCTCGAAGCCTCTGCATCCATGGCCGGCCTGATCCCCCAACACTTCATCGATGAGCTGATCGCCCGCGCCGACATCGTCGAGGTGATCGGCAGCCGCGTGCCGCTCAAGAAAGCCGGACGTGAGTTCAAGGCGTGCTGCCCGTTTCACGGCGAAAAGACCCCTTCGTTCACCGTCAGCCAGGCGAAGCAGTTCTATCACTGCTTCGGCTGCGGTGCGCACGGCACGGCGCTCGGCTTCCTGATGGAGTACGACAAGCTTGGGTTCATCGAGGCGGTCGAGGAGCTCGCGCAGCCGACTGGGACTGGAAGTGCCGCGTGAGGCGGGCGCGAAACGCGACTCGTCGAGCGACGATCTTTACGAGGTGCTGGGCCGCACGGCGCAGTTCTTTCGCGACAGTCTGCAAGGACACTCCCCGCGCGACCGACTACCTGAAGAAGCGCGGCCTGAGCGATGACACTGCGCTGCAGTTCGGCATCGGCTACGCCCCGGACTCCTGGAACGCGCTGCTCAAGCGCTTTGGCGCAAACGATGCGGCGCGCCGCAAGCTGTCCGCAGCGGGTCTGATCGTCGAACGCGCCGGACCGGGACCCGCGCGCGAAGCGGATGGCGGCTTCTACGATCGGTTCCGCGATCGGATCATGTTCCCGATCCGCGATGCGCGCGGCCGGGTGATCGCCTTCGGCGGGCGCATCATCGACAGCGGCGAGCCGAAATACATGAATTCGCCCGAGACCAGCGTCTTCCACAAGGGCAAGGAACTCTACGGCTTGTATGAAGCGCGCCAGACACGTCAGGCCCTGACGCGCCTGCTGATCGTTGAAGGGCTACATGGATGTCGTTCGCCTTCATCAGGCCGGCGTCACGTACGCGCTCGCGACGCTGGGCACCGCGACGACGCACGGAACACCTCAATCGGATCTTCCGCCTGACCTCCGAGGTCGTGTTCTGCTTCGACGGTGATCGCGCCGGGCGCGCCGCAGCGTGGCGCGCACTCGAAAATGCGCTCCCGCAAGCGCGGGAAGGCCGACAGATCAGGTTCCTGTTCCTGCCCGAAGGCCACGACCCGGATTCACTCGTCGGGCAGGAAGGCCGCGAAGCCTTCGAGGCGCGACTCAGCGGCGCATTGCCGCTGTCCGAGTACCTGGTCGAGCAGCTCGCATCGCAGGTGGACCTCGAGCATCTCGACGGACGCGCGCGCCTGGCGGAGCTCGCGCAGACCGCTGCTGAAGCGCATACCCGCCGGCGTGTACCAGGAGCTGCTCATCGATCGATTGGCGAAGCAGGTCGGCATGCCTGCAGCGCGGCTCGCCGCGCTGTTGCTGGAGCCCGAAGAGGCGAGGCCGCGGCCTCGCGCAAAGCGCGCGTCGCAAGCGACTCTGGCCGCGGGTCGGGGAAGTCTTGTGCGCCAGGCGATTACGTTGTTGCTGAATCATCCTGAAGCGGCAAAGGCAATCACCGGCGCCGAAGAGCTGGCGCTGAGTCCGACAACCGGGAGCCGCGCTGCTGGCAGAGATCATCAGCGAGCTGAAGATGAGGCCTGCGCCTCACAAAGCGGCGGTGCTGGAACGCTGGCGCGATCGTCCGGACGGAACGCATTTGCTGAAGCTCGCCGCCGCGGAGTGCCTGGTCGCGGATCCCAAGGCTGCAGCCCGTGATGTTCAGCTGGCGATCGATCGAATCAAGCGTGAATCGGGGCCGTCCCGGCGCACCGACGAGCTGCTGCGCAAGGCTGAAGAACGCGGCCTGACGTCGCAGGAAAAGCTGGAACTTCAAGGACTTCTGGCGGCCCGCGGCAGGCGCGGCGACGCCCGGCGCGAGGGTTGAAAATGAAGCGAAAGGCCGAATCTAGTCGGGCGAAGCCTGTCCAAGTATACTCGCGCGTTCTTTTGTCACCGCCCACCCCACCCCCGCATATGAGGCCTCCAACCTTGAGCGATAAGAAGGCTGCTCCTCACGTCGTTGATGAGCGCCAATCGCAACTGAAGCTCCTGATCGCCAGGGGCAAGGAACAGGGCTACCTCACGTACGCCGAGGTGAACGATCACCTGCCGAGCGAGATCGTCGATCCCGAGCAGATCGAAGACATCGTCAACATGATTAACGACATGGGCATCCCGGTGTACGAAAAGGCACCGGATGCCGAGTCGATGCTGCTCGCGGAAGCCAGCACGCCCGACGAGGAAGCGGTCGAGGAAGCTGCCGCAGCGCTCGTGGCGGTCGACGCCGAGTTCGGTCGCACCACTGATCCGGTGCGCATGTACATGCGCGAGATGGGCACGGTGGAATTGCTCACGCGCGAGGGCGAGATCCGTATCGCGAAGCGCATCGAGGAAGGACTCGATGCGGTTCGCGGCGCGCTGGCGATGTACCCGTCGACATTCGAGCTCATGCTCAAGCAGTACGAGCCGGTGAAGACGGGCCAGAACCGCCTCATCGATATCATCGTCGGCTTTGTCGATCCGAATGCGCCGGATGAAATCGCGCAGCCGCAGAATGCCCGCATCGAGCTCGCCCGCGACGCGGCTCCGGCCGAGACCGAGGAAGCGGAAGAGGACGAAGAGGAAGAAGAGGCACTCGAGACCGGCCCGGACCCGGAGGAAGCGGCGCGACGTTTCGCGGCGCTGGCGCGCTACTACAACCAGGTCCTCAATGCGCTGCACGGCAAGGGCGTGAAGGATCCGAAGACCCAGAAGCTGCGCAAGAAGCTGGCCGCCGAGCTGATGGAGCTGAAGCTCGCGCCGAAGATGTTCGAGATGCTGATCGACAACCTGCGCGATCACGTCGCGGAAATCCGCCTGCTGGAAAAGGAGATCATGATGATCTGCGTGCGGCAGGCAGGCATGCCGCGCAAGGATTTCATCTCCACATTCCCGAAGAACGAAACCAACCTGCGCTGGCTGCAGAAGCACCTCAAGGCCAAGAAGAAGCATTCCTCGGCGCTCGGCAAGCTGAAAGAGGAAATCGAGAAGCGCCAGAAGAAGCTGCAGCAGCTCGAAGACCTGCATCACCTCTCGATCAACGACATCAAGGAAATCAATCGCGAGGTATCGATCGGCGAGGCCAAGGCGCGGCGCGCGAAGAAGGAGATGGTCGAGGCGAACCTGCGTCTCGTGATCTCGATCGCGAAGAAGTACACCAACCGCGGCCTGCAGTTCCTGGACCTGATTCAGGAAGGCAACATCGGCCTGATGAAGGCGGTCGACAAGTTCGAGTACCGCCGCGGGTACAAGTTTTCGACCTATGCGACCTGGTGGATCCGGCAGGCCATTACTCGCTCGATCGCCGACCAGGCACGCACCATCCGCATCCCGGTGCACATGATCGAGACCATCAACAAGCTCAACCGCATCTCGCGGCAGATGCTGCAGGAGATGGGTCGCGAGCCGACGCCCGAGGAGCTCGCGGTACGCATGGAGATGCCCGAGGACAAGGTGCGCAAGGTCCTCAAGATCGCCAAGGAGCCGATCTCGATGGAGACGCCGATCGGCGATGACGAGGATTCACACCTCGGGGATTTCATCGAGGACACATCGGTCGATTCACCGATCGATGCCGCCACGATGGAATCGCTGCGCGAGACGACGCACGCCGTGCTTGCAGGCCTCACGCCGCGCGAAGCCAAGGTGCTGCGCATGCGCTTCGGCATCGACATGAACACCGATCACACGCTGGAAGAAGTCGGCAAGCAGTTCGACGTGACCCGCGAGCGCATCCGCCAGATCGAGGCCAAGGCGCTGCGCAAGCTGCGGCATCCGAGCCGCAGCGAGCAGCTGCGCTCGTTCCTCATGGACGATTGACGGCCGCACCGGAGTCGCTCTTCCTCCGACAGCAACGGGCCAGCATCGAAAGGTGCCGGCCCGTTGTTTTTTCAGTGCTCCGCGAAGTGGTACGCCTTCTCGCCCGCCTCGCACCTTGAGCGCCAGCCGATTCTGTTGCGGCGGCAGCGGACAGGTCGCGAACTCGTTGAACGCACACGGCGGGTTGTACGCCTTGTTGAAGTCGAGTGGCACTTCGCCTGACTTCGGCAGTGGCAGGTACATGAAGCGTCCGGCACCGTAGGTCTCCCGCCCGCTCGTGGCGTCGGCGAACATGATGAAGAGCTCATCCGCCTGCGGGTCTTCCAGCAGCGCATCGAGACGCCATTCGTGTCCGTCGCGGGTGAAAGTGAGGTAACCGGGTGCTGTCATGTTGTCGACCATGCCGAGGACGTTCACGATCGGCACCTGTTTCGCCGGGTCGTACGGATGAAACTGCGCGTGAAACACCCAGTGCTCGTCGATCGGGAAGTAATCGAGTCCCTTGAACTGCGTACGCAGCGGGCTCGCGACATCGCGGACCCGAAGACCGGTATGGCCGACGCGCTCGATGACGAAGAATCGCAATGTGCCGCTTGCAAGTATCGTGGGCTCACCGCTCGTATCGGGAGCCATCGCGATCGAGGTGACGACCTGACCGTTGTTGGTGACATTCGCGTCCGTGGCCGCTGTGAAGCGAACGGCCGCCTTGTCGAGTAGGAATGTTCCGGCATGCGCTGCCAGCGCGGCGTGATCGAGCACCAGCGCGTTATCGCTCGCCCGCCCGAATGTGTTCTCGCCGGGCTTGAACCAATACAGGCCGACCAACGTCAACCAGCCGCTCTCCGAGGTGAGCCGCGACACGCGTTGCGCACGCCAATCCTGAATTTCCGCGGCGTAGCTCGTCGCTGTTGCAGGCGTCGTCTGCGCAGCGGCTGGCAATGCTGTCGACCACGCGAGCGCACTGATCGCAAGTACGCGAAGGTTCATTTTATCTCCAGCTTGCGCGGCGGCATCTCACCTTCCGCCCTGAAGCCGATTTTCTTGTGCGTGCCGTCGCAGTACGGCTTGTTTGCGGAGTGTCCGCAGCGGCACAGCCAGGTCTCGGTGAGCCGATTCAGCGTCCGGCCAGTGCCCGAGACGACCTCGAGAGATCCCTTGACGTGCAGCGGTCCATCGAGACGGGGCGTCACTGTCAGTGCGCCGTTGCGCGTCGCGAGGGGTTGGGATTCCTTGCTCGCGGCTCACCAGTCGCCACAAAGCCCGCCGCCGAATGACTGCCATCGCAGAACGGCTTGTTCTTCGACGCCCCACAGCGGCACAGCGTCGCGCGCAGCGCTACTTCGCTCGCCGGCAAAGTGCAATTGCGCATGAAATGCCAGCGGTCCGTTCTCGCGCACTCGCACCGTATTGACGACCGGAGGCTGTTCGCTTTCCTCGCCGTCGGTACGTTCATACGTGAGCGCACCTGAAGGACAGGCGTGCACCAACTCCACCACGCGTTCGACGGACGCCGCATCCGGATGAATCCACGGACCCGGCGCGTTCGGGACGAAGACGCGCGGATCACCGAGCACGCAGTTGCGCGAATGAACGCACTTTTGCCCGTCGAAGCGCACCGTCACACCGACGCCGCGATATACCTCGGTCTTGTCTGACATTGTCCTGTCTCCGCGCCGCTATTTCTCGGCCATCAGCTCGCGCCGCGCCTTCGCGAGTTCCGCCCGCGTCGCTGGCGCCAACTTGGGATATTCGAGCTTCAGAGAGTCCATGGCGTCTATCACGGCGCCCGCCACCACGATGCGCGTGAACCACTTGTTGTCGGCCGGAACGACGTACCAGGGCGCGTATTCGGTGGCGGTGTGCTGGATCATGTTCTCGAACGCAGCCATGTACTGCTTCCAGTACTGACGTTCGCGGACATCGTCCGCTGAGAACTTCCAGTGCTTCTCGGGATCGTCGAGCCGCTCCAGGAAGCGCTTCTTCTGCTCATCGCGCGAGACGTTCAGGAAGAACTTGCAGATCTTGACGCCATTGCGCGCGAGATATCGTTCGAAGCAACGGATGTCCTTGTGCCGCTCGCGCCAGATGTCCTTAGTCACGAGCTCGAGCGGCAGCTTCTCGCGCGAGAGGATCTCCGGATGCACGCGCACGATGAGCACTTCCTCGTAGTACGAACGATTGAAGATGCCGATCTTGCCGCGCTCGGGGAGCCGCTCTACGCAGCGCCACAGGAAGTCGTGATCGAGCTCCTCTTGTGATGGCGCCTTGAACGAAGCCACCTGGCAACCGGAAGGATTCACGCCGGACATCACGTGCTTGATGGCGCTGTCTTTGCCGGCGGCGTCCATCGCCTGGAAGATGAGCAGCACAGCCCATCGATCCTGCGCATACAGTCGCCCCTGCAACTCGGCGAGCATCTCGACGCCGTTGCGCAGCGCTTCCTGCGCGGCCGGCTTGTCCTCGTCGGTCAGGTCGCCGGTGTCGCCCGGGTCGAACTCCTTGAGGCGGAAGCCCTTGCCGTCCGTCACGCGATAGGGACGCGTGAGCTTGCGCGCCCGTTCGAGTAGCCTTGTTGTTCTTCATGCAATTCTCCGGCTGCAGCGTCAGCTCGGACGCATCGCCGCGGACACGATGCGCTTCTGCAGCAGCGCATTGCGCGCAGCCCACTCCGCGGCTGGATCGAGCGTGGCGAGAAAATCTGTCTGACCGCCGGCGAGCACCGCCAACGGCACGCCATCGCGCAGCAGCACGCGATTCGATGCCAGGGCCGGCACGCGCGGACCCGGCGTGAGGATGCCGCAAAGATTCAGCGGATCCGCGGCGCTCAGTGAGACCAGCTTCTCGTCGAGCGGCTTGCGCCGCGTCGCGCGCAACGCACCGACCGCGTCCGGCAACGCAAATTGCTCCCCGCTCATGCCGGCGACGAATCGACCGCCGCGAATGTGGCCTTGCGCTTCGAGGCGCCGATAGGCGCGCAGCAAGGCATGCCACGGCGGCAGCCAGTCGGCTTCGCGCGTGAGCAGGCGCCGGAACACGACGCCGTAGCGGCGCAGCAGGTGTTCGGCAATGCGTTCGATGTCTTCGCTTTCGCTGCCCGCCGTCGTTGCGCCCTTGCGGATCAGGCTCCAGCGTCCCGCATCCTCGAGTCCGAACAATGCGATGCGCCGGCGGCGCGTCGCGAGCCGGCGCTTGCGATCGGAAGGCAGCAGCAGAGCTCGCAAACCGCTGAAGCTGTCGGAATTGACGAGCCCTGCAGCGACCAGCTCACCGAGGCCGGTTTCGGCCTGCGCACGCAGCAGGCCTGAGCCGCTCACCATATCGTCGAAGAAGGAAGCGCCATGCGTCCGCAGGTATTCGGCGAGCGCGGTTGCTGCGTGTGACAACTCGACTTCGGAACGGGAGGAATCGGAAAGCGATTGCCACAGCGTCCAATCCTTGCGGCTGAGAAGCGCAATCGGCGTCGCTCGAACCGGTGCCGCGGTCGCGCCTTTGGCGGGCGTGAGCCTGGCCCACAGTGCACGACCTGAGAGGCACAAGCTGTCGAGCCAGTTCGGATCGTAGTCGTTGAGTCGCGAGGCGAGCACATCCGCTTCCCACGCAGCCGCCGGAAGCTCGAATCCCTGCAGCTGCTCGACGACGGCAGCGAGTGCTTCGACGCCCTCGCCGCGCGGCTCGCGCGTGACGCCCTGCCAGTCGAGGAGAAAGCGCATGAAGTCCGCGCTCGATACGGGTTCGATCTCCGCGCGCAAGGTTCGAATCGTGTAGCGATGAATGCGGGCGAGCAGGCGCCGCTCACACCATTCGGTTTGCACTGCATCGCTCGTGAACTGACCCCGCAAGACGAAGCCTTCACTTTCCAGTTGGCCGAGCGCCGCTGTCGATCGACGTCGCTGGTACGGCCAACGCCTTCGCGAGCGTCGCTGCCGTCGTCGGGCCGAGCGCCTGGAGGCGGCCGCGCACGATTTCAGTCAGGGCCTCTTCGGGCAGCCCAGGTGCGTGACGCAAAGGGCTCGGGCGCCGAAATCTGCGGCTGAAGGTTCGCGGCCGGATAAACGACGTGAAGCATGGGAAGCGACTCGGCAGCAACCCAGAACGCGTCCGTCACCCGACACGAGCCGCGTCGCGCGTCTCGCGTCGATCAGCTGCTGGATCAAGGCTTCCCAGTTGCTGCGAATGCCTTCCGCTTCCGTGAGCACGCCGAGGGACATCAATGCATCGTGCAATTCGTCGGCGTTCTCGGCCCCGGGCCACGCTTCGTCGCGAACGGTGGCGATCGCCTGGGGGTCCAGCTTGCCGAAATCGGCAGCCGATTGCGGATCGAGCCAGCGACGCGAGGCAACCGCCTGCGTGCGACGCTCCTCGAGCGGTGCATCGTCGAGATAGGCGTAAGGACGTGCGGTGAGTATTTCCTGCGCCAAGGGCGACGGCTGCGGAAGATCGCGCGTCAGGACACTGGCCTTGCCGCTCTCGATCGACTGCAGGAGCGCGATCAGCCCATCGATATCCATCGCTTCGTGCAGGCAATCATCGAGAGTCTGCTGAACCAGCGGGTGATCGGGAATCTCGCGTTCGCCCGTCAGATTTTCGGCGCACGCGATCTGGTCCGGGAACACTACTGCGATCAGGTCTTCAGCCGCCATCCGCTGCAGCGGCGCCGGGGTACGCTTGCCGCCGCGCGAACGCCTGACCGCAAGCGAGATGCTTGCGTTCCAGCGCCAGCGCGTGGTGAACAGCGGCGCATCGAGTACCGCCTGCACCAGCACGGATTCGACGGTGCGACTGTTGAGAAAGCGAACCACGTCCTCGAGCGCGAAGCTGTGCGTCTCCCCGAGCGACAGCACGATCGTGTCTTCGGTCGCCGCAGCCTGCAGTTCGAAATTGAAAGCGCGGCAGAAACGCTTGCGCAGCGCGAGGCCGTACGCCCGGTTGAGGCGAGCACCAAACGGCGCGTGGATGACGAGCTGCATGCCGCCTGACTCGTCGAAGAAGCGCTCGAAGATCAACGTCTGCTGTGTCGGCAGCCGGCCGAGCACCGCTTTCGCGCCTGCGAGGTACTCAACCATTTGCTGAGCAGCCAACCGGCTGATTCGATAGCGTGACATCGCTGCCTCGACGCTGCGCTCGATCGCGGGGCCGTCGAAGGTCGAGAGACTCTCGTCGACTTGTTCGCGCAGTCGCGACACTGCCGTCGATAACTCCGCGGTCCGCGACGGCGCTTCGCCGAGCCAGAATGGAATGCTTGGCGGCTGCCCCTTGGCATCCTCGACGCGTACCCGGCCCGCTTCGACACGCAGAATCCGGTAGGAGCTGTTGCCCAGCTGAAAGATGTCTCCGGAGAGACTCTCGACGGCGAAATCCTCGTGCAAGGTGCCGACGAAGATCCCAGTGGGCTCCAGGATGACCTGGTAATCGGCATTGTCCGGAATCGCTCCGCCACAGGTGATGGCGGTGAGGCGTGCGCCGCGCCGGCCACGCAGCCGACGATTCACGGCATCGCGATGCAGATACGCGGCTTGCCGGCCCCGTCGCGTGCTGATGCCCTCGGACAACATGCCGACGACCGCATCGAACTGCGAACGCGCGAGATCGCGGTACGGCCACGCACGCTTCACCAACGCGTACAGCTCTTCCTCGCCGTACTCACGTGAGGCGAGCTCTGCGACGAGCTGTTGCGCAAGGACATCGAGCGGGTGGCGTGGAATGCTGAGAAGATCGAGCTCGCCCTTGCGTACCGCATCGAGCAGCGCCACGCATTCGATCAACTCATCGCGACTGCTTGGGAACAGGCGCCCCTTCGGCACACCGGTCACGGAGTGATTGGCGCGCCCGACCCGCTGCAGGAAGGTGGAAATGGAGCGCGGTGAACCGAGTTGACACACGAGCTCGACATCGCCGATGTCGATTCCGAGCTCCAGCGAAGCCGTTGCCACCAGTGCTTTCAGCTTGCCGTCCTTGAGACGTCGTTCGGCGTCGAAGCGTTGTTCCTTCGCCAGGCTCCCGTGATGTGCGGCGACATTTACTTCGCCGAGGCGCTCACCGAGATGACGCGTGACGCGTTCCACCATGCGGCGCGTGTTGGCGAAGATCAATGTGGTGCGATGCGCTTCGACGAGCTGCGCGAGACGATCGTAGACGGTTTCCCACACCTCGCCCGACATCACTGCCTCGAGCGGCGCGGCCGGCAGCTCCAGATCGAGGTCGCGATCACGCACGTGGCCGCTGTCGACAATCAAGCAGTCGGGCGCGCCTCCTTGCGCACCGGCGCGCCGGCCAACCAGGAAATTCGCAATCTCGGTGATCGGTTTCTGTGTGGCAGACAACCCGATTCGCTGCACGCCCTCGCCGCACAACGCACCGAGGCGCTCGAGGGACAACGCGAGGTGCGCACCGCGCTTGGTCGCTGCGACCGCGTGAATCTCATCGACGATCACGGTCCTGGCGCTCGACAGCATCGACCGGCCCGATTCGCTGGTGAGCAGCAGGTAGAGCGATTCCGGTGTCGTGACCAGTATGTGGGGCGGGCGCTTGCGCATCGCCGCCCGTTCGGCCTGCGGCGTGTCGCCGGTGCGGACTTGCGCGCGGATTTCGAACGGCGGCATACCGAGATGTCCCAGCTCTTCGATGATGCCGGCCAGCGGCTGTTCGAGATTGCGCTGGATGTCGTTCGACAGCGCCTTGAGCGGCGAGACGTACACGACGTGCGTCGCATCGTCCAACTCACCCGCGACGCCCTTTCGAACCAGTGCGTCGATGGCCGTCATGAATGCGGCAAGGGTCTTGCCCGATCCGGTAGGCGCGGCGATCAAGGCATTACGCCCGCTATGAATCGCAGGCCAAGCGGCCAACTGCGGTCCGGTCGGCGTACTCGAAAGTGCGTTCGAACCACGCCGCTACGGCGGGATGGAAGAATTCAGGAGGCATGGGGTGCTACTGAGTGAGGGCTCGGCTACATGATCTCAACGAGATCGCCGTCCAGGCAATCGATGAAGAAGAAGCGCCGCTGGGATCGGAGCCTAGAACGTGTACCGCACGCCCAGGCCCAGGGCATTCATTCCGCCTTCATCGCCGAACAATCCGTAAGCCACCGAGCGGTGATGCAGGCGCAGTGTCAAGGCCCAGGACCCCTCGGGCGGGCCGGCCGTGAGTTCGGCGACCCAGTAGACCAGCAGTTGCTTGCTCGCGCCCTCGAGCTCCACCTCGAGTTCCGGCAGCTGCGTCGCGTAGGACAGTCCGAGACCGAACGCCGCGGAGGTTGCAACCGTATGGTTCCAGGGAAACTGCTGCCAGCGCATCACGATCGGCGCGGCGTTGAGTTGCCAGTAGTGCTGATCGCTGAACACGTAGGCGACCTGCCCCTCAGCCTCGAGCTGCAGAGCCCCGTCCCACAAAAGCGCGTACCGTTTCGACAGCGCGGCTACGAGCAGGTAGTCATCGACATAGCTGGAAAAAAGAGGATTGAAGAATACGTTCTCCCACCGGTCCTCACTGGAGATCTGTGCGACGTAGAAGGTCGCTGCCCAGCTATCCTTCCGGCGCGCCGGCAGCTGCGGCACCGGTTGCGAGCGCCAGTCAAGGCAAAGATCACGCGCAGAGTATCGACTGCGCTGATTCCAGAAGTCCGTTTATTGCGCATAAGTCATGGAGACGCCGTGGACAAGGGACAGTATGGGCCCGCTGGGACTCGAACCCAGGACCAAGGGATTATGAGTCCCCTGCTCTAACCGACTGAGCTACAGGCCCGACGGCGCGATTCTAGCAAGCCGTCACGCAACCAACGGCCCCGTCATTAACGCGAGTTAATCCGCTGGCAAGAGCCGCCTCAGCGGCAGGCGCCTATGGTGTGCGGGCCGCGAATACCTGCGGTGAGTTTCGACACGGTGAGGAAGTCTACCTATGAAGTATCTGTCTGCACTCGCGATTGCTGCGACCCTGGCACTCGGCGGTGCCGCCGCGTTCGCGGCCGATCAGCCCGCTGCTTCCAGCAGCACCACCATGGATCACTCCCAGAAGGCGTGCGAGAAAGCGGCCGACGGCAAGAAGCTGACCGGCGATGCGCGCACCAAGGCGATCAAGGAGTGCCGTGAGGGCAAGAAGTAACTGATCCGAATGCGCCCGCAGATCGCCGGCCTTCAGGGACTGATCGCAAACCCCGATCCACGCCGCGGATTGGCAGTTCCTGGGTCCGGCGGTCTGCGGGGCTACTTGCCCCCGTCTCCGCCGCGCCGTTTCAGGCCTGACACCCGACCTCAAGTCTCCTCGCTCTTGTAACGGGCGCGTCCCGCCCCAGTTACCTGCATCCCACCTGCCTTCATTGGTGCTTCGGATGCGTAGTTCTGCGTTCCTTTCGGCTGTCGCCGACGACGATGTTCTGGATACCGAATCCGCTCCGGCCGGAGGCGCCATCGAGCGCACCAGCGCTGAAGCCGACATCGAAGCGCTGGATGCCTATTCCAAGGCCGTAATCGGCGCGGTGAACCGCGTGGGCCCCGCGGTCGTGAGCATCCAGGTGGGTCGTAACAGCACGGAGCGTGAACAGGCGGGTGGCGCCGGCTCTGGTGTCGTCATCACGCCCGATGGGTATCTCTTGACCAACCAGCACGTCGTGAATGGCGCACGGCACGTGCGTGTCGCGTTCGTCGATGGGCGAAGCGTCGATGCCGAGGTCGTCGGCGAAGACGAGGCGACCGATCTAGCAGTCGTGCGCGCCCTGGCTTCGGGACTGCCGAGCGCCACTCTCTCGCCCGGCGATCCACTTCGCGTCGGGCAACTCGTCATCGCAGTCGGCAATCCGTACGGATTCCAGTCCACGGTATCGGCCGGGGTCGTCAGTGCACTTGGCCGAGCGTTGCGCAGCCGGCGCGGCCGCCTCATCGAGGACATCGTTCAACACACCGCGCCGCTGAATCCCGGCAATTCGGGCGGCCCGCTCGTCGATGCGCGCGGCAACGTTGTTGGCATCAACACCGCCATCATCGCTGTTGCACAAGGGATCGGTTTCTCGGTGCCCGCGCCCACCGCGCATTGGGTGCTGGGGGAAATCTTCTCCCACGGACGCGTGCGCCGCGTCTATCTCGGCATCTCGGGTCGCGACCGCCCGCTCGACCGACGCCTGGTGCGCGCCCTGAGGCTGCAGGTCCATCAGGCGGTCGAAATCATCTCGATCGAACGCGCCAGCCCGACTGCGCAGACGGATCTGCGTATGGGCGACCTGATCGTCGGAGCGGGTGACTGCACCGATCCAGAGTATCGATGCACTGCATCGCTTCCTTAGCCACTGGCCGCTCGGCGAGGCACTCGAGCTGCGGGTCCTGCGCGGCACGCGCCTCCACGCGGTTCAATTGGTGCCGCAGGAGCTGAAGACCTGAGCTTCGGCTTGGCGCGACGCTCGTTCCTTGCACTTCAGGGCAAGTGACCGCTTGAAGGGGGTCCGATAGGATCGCCCCCCCCGCTGCAATTGGAGAGGCCGCCATGCGCTGGAGAGAAGGACGACGCAGTGACAACGTCGAGGACTATCGCGGCAGTCCAATGGGAGGCGCCGGAGTCAAGATCGGCCTCGGTACGATTGTGGTGGTGTTGCTCGGCTGGGCCTTCGGCATCGATCCACGCGTGATGCTGGGACTGGTGAGCACAGTTGAGAATGCGCAGGTGCAGACGCCCCCGCCACCGGAGCCCGGTGTGCGGCAAACCGGAAGCCCGGAAGATGAGGTGGCGGATTTCGCCTCGGTAGTGCTGGCGGACACAGAAGACACCTGGACGGCGCTCTTCGCCGAGCGCGGCCTGCAATACGTGCCGCCGAAGCTCGCCTTGTTTACCGACGTGGCGCAGACCGGCTTGCGGACGCGCTGGCGCGAGTGTCGGGCCGTTCTATTGCCCACTGGACCAGTAAGGTCTACATCGACCTGAGCTTCTACCGGGAGCTGCAGGAAAAGTTCGGCGCACCGGGTGACTTCGCACAGGCCTATGTCCTCGCTCACGAAGTGGGCCACCACGTTCAGAATCTGCTCGGCACTTCGGACAAGGTGCGCGCCGCGCAGGAGCGCAGCTCGGAACGCGATGCCAATGCCCTGTCAGTGCGCCTCGAATTGCAGGCCGACTGTTACTCGGGAATCTGGGCAAATCACGCGGACCAGTCGCGTCATATCCTGGAGTCCGGTGACGTCGAGGAGGCACTCGGCGCCGCCGCCGCGGTCGGAGACGACACGATTCAGAAGCACGCGCGCGGTTACGTCGTGCCTGACTCGTTCACCCACGGCTCGGCTGAACAGCGCACACGCTGGTTCCGCACCGGGCTGCAAAGCGGCACTCTGGAGAAGTGCGACACCTTCGGCGCGGGCGGTTGATGACGAGAAAGGTTCAGTCTTCCCGAGGCGCCCGATAGGCCGGGCTGTAGACGCCGCCGCGCTGACTCGCTCGAGCCGGCGCGGTGCGAAACGGCTGCTCGGGAGCCGGTCTCACCGATCAGGTGCGCTGGAAGCTTGGCGGCACTCAGCGACGATACGAGCAGGCTCGCGGCATACGGCACCGACTGAATCAGCAGGGCGATCTGCCACACCGTCATGTCCGGGCTTTGCATCAGCGGGATCCGGTGTACGGCCCACGCACCCAGCCACAGCGCCGTCATCATCAGGATTTCCTCGCGCGCCGCTGACACCGCACGCACCCACGCCTGCCGCTGTCCTTGTTTCGGCGTGCGGAAAAACGGTTCGTGGCGCGTCAGGAGACCGCGCACGGTAGCGACGCCGATCGTGTGTGCGAGGGCGAGCCCGGCCAGCGCCGCAGCTATCGTCTGGCGCAGATTCGCGCCGACGCAATTGCGATACAGGTGCACCAGCTTGATGAGCTTGAATGAGAACAGCGAGAGCGGCAGCACGCTGAACATCATCAGTGGCGGGTCGAACAGTTCCGGCGCCGTCACCATGGCCACCACCCAACCCGAGCGCCGCGACGATTGAACAGCAGATTGAAACCGTCCGCGAGCCACGGCAGCCAGCCCGCGATGAAGTGATATCGCTGGCCGGAGCTCAGTCCGGATGCTGCGCCAGGAAAGGAGCGCCCGGGAATGGGCCTTCAGAATCTGCATGGCGCCGTACGCCCAGCGATAACGCTGCTTCTTGTAGTCCGCGAAGGTATCGGGAATCAGGCCGCGGCCGTAGCTGTGCGGCACGTAGCTCGCTTCATACCCGCGTTCGAAGATGCGCAAGCCGAGCTCCGCGTCCTCGGTAATGCACCATTCAGCCCAGCCGCCGACCTCGTCCAGCACCTGCCGGCGCACGATGGTCATCGTGCCGTGCTGAATGATCGCGTTGCGCTCGTTGCGGGTGATCATGCCGATGCAGAAAAACCCGCGATATTCGGCGAAGCACGTCGCCTTGTAGGCGCTGTCGCTCGCATCGCGATAGTCCTGCGGGGCCTGCACGATCGCCAGGCGCGGGTTGTCGAACACCGGCACCAGATCCTTGAGCCAGTCCCGCGCCACGACGTAGTCGCTGTCGATTGCCGCGATGATGTCAGCGTCCCGGCGCGGTCTCGCGCAACGCGAAATTCGAGGCACCGGCCTTGAAGCCCGCCAGCGGATTCACGTGGAAGAAGCGAAAGCGGCTGCCGAGCTTCTGGCAGTGCTCCTGCACCGGCCGCCACACAGCCTCATCGCGGGTGTTGTTGTCGATGACGAGGACTTCATAGTCCGGGTAGTCGAGAGCTGCCAGGGCATCGAGCGTTTCGATCAGCATCTCCGGCGGCTCGTTGTGCGCCGGCACGTGGATCGACACCTTGTGCGTAGCGTGGCGGTCGCGCGCCGGAGTGAGCAAGCGCGGACGGGAAGTCGACCCAGTGCGCTTCCGCCCATTCGTGTGCTTCGGCCAGGAGCACGGCGATCACGCCCAGCATGCCGATCATCAGCAGGGAGCCGACGACGACGCTGGTGACGGTGAGGTACTGCTGCGAATACTCGTAGACGATCCACACGGCCGCAGTGGCAGTGGCATAGACGATCACGGCCAGGAAACTGCGGCCGCGCGCAGCCAGTGAGCGGCTGTGGATATAGAAAAAGCCGAGCAGCAATGCAGCGAGGCCCACAGAAATGGCCGCCAGAAAATGCCAGCCGGGAATTCGGACGATCGGCTCGATGAATGCGAACTTGGTATTCCGGGCGGCATCGTAGACGCCCCAGTAGGCACCGACCGCCCCTTCCTGCATCCCTTTCCAGGGCTGGTCAAAAGCCTCCATGAGGTAGTAGACGTACTTCTCCTGCTCCGGCCCGCGCCAGAAAACGCCTCAGGAAAAGCGCCTCGTTCGAGGGAGAGGCCACGGCTCCTTCACGGGTCCTGCCGTTGCTCGGCCAGCCCACTTCGGTAATCACGATTGGCTTGCCCGGAAAGGCTGCGGCGACTTCGCGCATGGTCAGAACCGTGAAGTCGACGGCGTGTTCGACATCCACCCCCTCCCAATACGGCAGCACGTGAATCGCCAGATAGTCCACGTGGTCGGCGAGTTCCGGGATGATGGAGCCAGACATGCCACGGCTCGGCAGTACTGACCGGCTGCTTTACTGCCGCCCTCACCCGATCGAGATAGGCGGTCAGGGACTCGATGCTGATGTCCTGCCGGAGAATCGCCTCGTTACCGACGATCACCCGGACGACATTGCGATTGTTGTTGGCGAGGTCGATTACACGGGCAATTTCAGCCTCATTGTTGATCAGACTGTTGTTGATCCATGCGCCCAAGGCCACGTTGATGCCATGCTGGGCAGCCAATTTCGGGATCTCACGGCCAGTGTTCCCGCGGTGCTATAGGTGCGGACCGCGTGGGTCTTCCCCTCGAGCAAGGCGAGGTCCGACTCGATGTTCTGCCATCGACGGGAAGTCACCCTGACGCGGGATCCTGACCGGCTCTATAGGGTGAGAATGCGAAACCCTGCACCCGCGAAGGCCACTCAGGTTCGGCCGTGGGTCGATTGGCGTACGCCCACGCGGCTACTGTCGCGGCGCCAAACGCCACCGCGATGACGAAGTTGGTGACTCTCAATGGATGTCCTCGACCGGATCGGATGTCCGGGGCGCGCATTCTAGCGGGCCCCAGCGAAAAATCACGCAGTGCAGCGAAACGGTCGGGCGGTTGCCGCGCATCGCTCCGGAGACCCCGACTACCGGCAAGTCTGACCGCGCTGCCGGTCCGGTGTCTGTGCGACGAAGGCCTAATTGCGCGCCTTGGTGAGTGAGCTCCTCAGGGCCCGGGCGGCACCCACCAGCCCCAGGTCTGATCGAAGAATGGCGGTAGTGGGGACGGACGCGAGGACCTGCGAGAAACGACCCTTGTCCTCAAAGCGCTGGCGGAACGCGCCGCTGCGCAGCGGGTCGATCAGCGCCGTGACCAGCCCGCCGGCCAGGTAGACACCATCCCAGGCTCCGAACATCAGCGCGGCGTCGCCTGCGAATCCGCCCAGCAGTTCGCAGAACAGCCGCACGGCCCGCACGCTCATGTCGTCCTTGCCGCTGAGCGCCGCACTCGCGATCTCTTCCGGGCTGGTGCCATTGGACTCGCGGTCATCGAGTGCACAGAGAATCGAATACAGATTGGAGAGCCCCTGGCCGGACAGCACGCGCTCGTAGGACACGCGCCCGAAGCGCTGCTGCAAGCAGCGCAGGACCTCCATCTCTTCGTCATCTCCCGGCGCCAGCCCGACGTGTCCCCCTTCGGTCGCGAACACGACCGGCTCATCCGTATTGAGCTGCAGCGCGCTCACGCCAAGGCCCGTGCCCGGCCCCAGCACGACAACGGTTCCGTGCGCAGGAAGGCCGGCCGCTTGTTCGCCGCCGACGTTCACCAGATCGTCGCCGCCAAGCTCCGGCAGCGCCCAGCTGATCGCCTCGAAGTCATTTACAGCCAGCAGTTGCTTAAGCCCGAGTTCTTCGCGTGCCTGGTCGATGGAAAAATCCCACGCGCAATTGGTGATGCTCACCTGGCCATTGCGCACGATTCCAGCCAGCGCAAACGCGGCGCAGCGCGGCGCTTCGGAGACTTGCGACAGGTAGGTTTGAGCGACTTCGGTGACGCTGCGAAAGTCAGCCGTGCGAAAGTATTTCGGTTCCACCACTCGCACCGGCCCAGCCCCATTGAGGGCCGTCAAAGCAATGCGGATGTTGGTGCCCCCGATGTCTGCGATCAGGCCCAACGCGGCTCGATGCGGGCGTTTCATGATCAGTTCGAGACTCCTCGAATCGCGCGTCGGGATCGCAGCGCTATGCTGGTCGATTCGGACCGGGTGATCCGGACGGCGAGGAAATAAGGGGGAGCCGCCGAATCACCCGCCCCGATCGATCGTGGAGGGTCGCAGCCGTCTTGGTTGTGTTGCTTACGCCTGCGCCCCACCTGAACCACTCGTGCCAAGCATCGATTCTCAATACTGTGACAGCGCTGTCAAGTTTTTTCGCAACATTTTGTGAATGGTCTGGCGTGACTGGCTAGGGCAACGGGGAAGCGGTCGAAGCCCGGCAGACCAGGCGGTATCCGAGCCTGACCGGTTTGGGCACCTTATGGGACTTGAGCATCTGCAGAAGCAGGTCGGTGGCGGAATAGGCAAGGTCGTAGCTCGGCTGATGAACGGTCGTGAGCTGCGGCCACACCGCCCTGGCGATGTACGTGTCGTCGAATCCGGCGACGGACAGCTGCTTGGGAATCTCGATGCCCATTTCGTGTGCAGCCATCATCACGCCCGCCGCCATGTCGTCGTTGCTCGCGAAAATGGCCGTTGGCGGTTTTGGCATCGTGAGCAGCTGCCGCCCGGCCTCGCGCCCTGACTCGAACTCGAACAGACCATCCTTGACGATGTCGGGCTCGTACGGGATGCCGTGACGCTGAAGCGCGGCGCGAAATCCCTTCAGGCGCTGACCGCTCGCGAAGTGCTCGGGATGTCCCTTGATGAAGCCGATGCGTCGGTGCCCGAGGCTGAGCAGGTATTCGGTCATTTCGCGCGCCGCGCTCTCGTCGTCCATATCCGCGTACGGCGTGCGATGCGGCTTCTCATTGGGGGCGATGCGTACAAATGGCAACGAGCGTTGATCGAGCGCTGCGATCAGGTCCACCGACTCGCTGAGCGGAGGCGTGACGACCATGCCATCGGCGCGCGTCTGATCCACCAGGCCGGTGATCTCCCGCGCCAGTTCTGCGCCGCGGCCGCTGCATTGATGCACGAACAGTTGAAATCGCTCTTCGCGACAGCGCTCCATCGCGCCGTGCTGCACGTCCACGATGTAGTTCGCACTGGGATTCTCGTACACGAGGGCGATCAGGTACGAACGATTGCCAGCGAGGCTGCGCGCCGAAAGACTCGGGTGATAGTTGAGTTCCTTGACGACGGCGAGCACCCGTGCACGAGTCTCTTCCTTGACGTTCGGCTCGTCGTTGAGGACGCGGGAGACGGTCTTGATCGCGACGCCGGCCGCCTTGGCGACGTCGTCGATGGTTTTCCGGCGCATATGTGCTTATTTGGCGGCGCAACGAGGCGACGAGTTTAACGCGCGGATCGTCGCTACGCGCACTTACCGTGCGCAGGCAAGCACGTCGGCCTTGCCGGTCTCCAGACGCACGTTGGTGATGCTCAGGCCCAGCTGGCCCGCGGTGGCCAGCACGAATGGAGCGCTGACTTTCTTCATGTCCGCGCCGGCGTTCTGAAAGCAGCTCAGCAGGATCTTCAGGTTCCGCCACTCACCGCGTGGGGTGCTCTTCAGCACCTGCGCGATGGGTATGCTGCCCTTGCAGCCGATTCCACATTCGACGGAGAGCAGCACGTCGGCGGTGGGAGCCCCTGTAACGCGATAGTCGAATGCCAGCGACAGCTCGCCATTCGTCTCGCGCTGCAGATCAATCGGAGCGCCGCCCTCGAGCCCGAGTATGGCCGGCGCCGTGCCGTTCCAGCGTGCTGCGCGCGAATCCTCCTGCGCCGCGCGATCCTCGGCGAGGACTTCGAGACTGCCGCTATCGGTCCCTCGCCGCGCGCCACTCGGTTCGATGCGCGGACCAGTGCCTTCCTGCACGAACAGTCTCCAGCCGCGGCCGACCTTGCCCTTGGCAAAGAAGGTGCGCGAATCGATGCTCGCCGCAGCCCGGCGCGGCACGTCTTCCGACAGCGGCGCCAGATCGCCGGAATCCGCATACGTGAGACCGTATCCGTACGCGAACAACGGACTCTCGCCGCCGTCGTCTCGGTTCACGCTCACCTGGTCCGGAGTTCGCGGCCATGAGAACGAGAGCTTGCCAGTGAAATCATGGTTTACGCTGCCATCCGGCTTGCGAAACAGCACGTCCGCCACGCCGCCGCCCTCCGATCCTGGAAGCCAGGCAGCCACGAACGCGTTCGACGCATTGATCTCGGGGTTCACCCAGAGCGGCCGGCCGGAGATGAACACCGCGATCACCGGAATGCCGTCGCCACCCAGCTTCTTCAGCAAGGCGAGATCACCCTTGTCACCGGGCGAATACTCGACATCGAGCAGGTCACCCTGAAATTCCGCGTACGGGTTCTCGCCGAACACAACGATCGCGACATCGGGCCGGGTGGTATATGTGCCTTGCCTGTTGAGTTCGGCGACGCCTCTGGCCGCTTTCACAGCCTCGCGAATGCCTTCATAGATGGATTGGGCGTTCGGAAACTGGGATCGGGTTGTGCCGGTGCCCTGCCACGAGAGTGTCCAGCCGCCGGATTGCTTCGCGATGTCGTCGGCACCATCGCCGGCGACGAGGACGCGTTGCCTTGGTTTGAGGGGCAGTACTTGCGCGGCGTTTTTCAGCAGCACGAGCGACTCGCGCACCGCACGGCGCGCCACTGCACGATGCTCTGGCGCACCGAGCAGTGCGAACTGCCCCGCGAGCGGGCGCGAGGATGGCTTACCAGCTTCGAAGAGCCCTGACCGTAGCTTGACGCGCAGGATGCGGCGCACGGCATCGTCGAGTCGCGCGGCCGGAACCTCGCCGGAACGCGCCTGCGCCAGGGTGCTTTCGTAAAGCTGTTTCCAGCTGTCCGGCGCCATGAACATGTCGAGACCGGCAACCAACGCCGCCGGACAACTGAAAGTCGTGCAACCGGGCACCTGACCGTGCGCGTTCCAGTCGCTCACGACGATGCCATCGAACCCCATGCGCCCCTTCAGCACATCGGTGAGGAGGCTGGCGTTACCGTGCATCTTCACGCCCTGCCAGCTCGAGTAGGACACCATCACCGACTGCACGCCGGCCGCGATCGCGGCGGGATAGCCAGCACCGTGGATGTCACGCAATTGCGACTCGCTCGAACGGTTGTCGCCCTGGTCGCGACCCTCGGCGGTCCCGCCATCGCCGAGGAAGTGCTTGGCGGTGGAAATCACGTGCGGCGGACGCAGGAAATCTGGGTTGCCCGGCTCACCCTGCAGCCCGGTCACCATCGCGACGGCGAAGGAGCGCACGATTTCGGGATCTTCGGAATACGACTCGTAGGTACGCCCCCAGCGATCGTCGCGAACCACGGCGAGCGTCGGGCCGAAGTTCCACTCCTGGCCGGTGACGCGCATCTCCCTGGCCGTGACGGCACCAATCTCACGGATGAGCTCCACGTCTCGCGTCGCGCCGAGTGCAATGTTGTGCGGAAAAATCGTGGCCCCGATGATGTTCGCGTGGCCGTGTACCGCGTCCAGACCCCACAGGACCGGAATTCCCGCTGCGCCATCGCTCTTGTCCACGGACGCGAGGTAGTACGCGTCGGCGGCCGCCAGCCACGCAGGTGCCAGCGCGAAGTCATCGCCACCCGGGCCGGAGTTGCCACCGTTGAGCACCGACCCGAGCCGGTAACGATGCACATCTTCAGGCGTTACGCTGGCGACGTCCGCCTGGATGACTTGCCCCACCTTGTCTTCGAGCGACATGGAGGCGAGCAGCCGCGTGATGCGCTCCTCGAGCGCGGCGTCGGGCGGCAATGGGCTCTTAGTTTCGGGCCAGAGCGACGGGTGTGCAGTGCCCAGAGCGGCTGGCGATTCTGCGCCAGCAGGCTTCGGGTCGACGGCATCGCGCGGCGAACAGCCCAGGACCACGAGCGGGAGAGAGCAAGCGGTGGCGCCGGCCCGCCGACATGAAATGCCTTTCGCGGAATTCCCGTTCATTGAAGCTCGCCGCCTGCGGATAGTTTGTCTTGATGAGACGCAAAGCGCGCGCGAGGATCACACGGCATTGACAACGCTGTCAATTTTCTCACGGCGCCGGGCGGATCCCCCACGATGCCCAAACGTCAGGAGATTGATTGCTTCTGCTATCGACAGACCGATCAGGAGTGCCGGTCGCCCAGCACCAAGAGCGTATCGATCTCCGACTCAGCGGCAATCCAGTCCTCGAGCTCGCCGCCAGGCGTGAAGTGCCGCTTCTCCGCACGGTAGTACGCGGCGGTCGCAATCATCGCCTGGCGATCGCTCTTCGTGATGTTCGTCACTGCCGCCGAGGCTGGCGGCGCTTCGGGTGTCGCTTTGGCGGCCTTCGGCTTGCGAACGCGACTCGGCTTGGCGGGTGTTGAACTCTGACTGGGGTTGCGCGGCTCTGACATGACTGATCCTCCGCCATGATTATCTGAGTCGAAGTGTTACCGGCGTTACGTATACCTCCACGCGCGGTGCATTAGCCAGATCGGAAAACCCTTAGGCCAGCGAGGGGCGCCGTTCAGCCTTGTAGCCGACCAAGGGGATCGGGGACGATAAGTGCGCGTCTATCGACG
The DNA here is from genome assembly GCA_963696675.1 of uncultured Gammaproteobacteria bacterium. Taxonomy (GTDB): domain Bacteria; phylum Pseudomonadota; class Gammaproteobacteria; order Steroidobacterales; family Steroidobacteraceae; genus DATBVX01. The sequence goes on from CAVOLM010000065.1 coordinate 42,047, forward strand.
GATATGGATGGAATGTGCTCAAGCTACGCGCCGTGTGCCGAAGCTTTCGTGAAGGCGAACGCCTGCACCGGGTGCTCGCGGGCGCCAACGCCGAGATCAAGGATGGCGAGTTCGTAGCGATCGTCGGGCGCAGCGGATCCGGCAAGTCCACACTCCTCAACCTGATCAGCGGCATCGATGCTCCCGATTCCGGGGCGATCGAGTTCGACGGCGACGGTGATTTCCGAGCTTGGGGAGCCAGAACGCACGCGCTTCCGGCGTCGTCACGTCGGCTTCGTCTATCAGTTCTTCAACCTGATCCCCACACTCAATGTCGAGGAGAACGTGCGCCTGGCGCTCGAGCTCGATGGCGTGCGAGGAACCCCCGCCCGGCGGCGAGCGCGCGAGGTGCTGGAGCAGGTTGGCCTGGGCAGGACGACTGACGAGCGCCACGGATGTGCTCTCGGGCGGTGAGCAGCAGCGCGTCGCGATTGCACGCGCCCTGGCGCACGAGCCCCGGCTGCTGCTGGCGGATGAGCCGACCGGCAATCTCGACGAGCACACTGGAGGGCAGATCCAGGAGCTGATGTGCGATCTGGTACGCGGCAGAGGCTCGACCCTCATCCTCGCCACGCATGCGCAGGTCCCGCGCACCGTGGCTGATCGAATACTCGAACTCAGGGACGGTCAGCTTCACGAGGTCACGTCGTGACAGGGACGCTTTGGCGCGCCTCGGCACGGCACCTGCTGCGCCACCCGGCGCAACTCCTTCTCACCGTGCTCGGCCTGGCATTGGGTGTAGCCACCGTCACCGCCATCGATCTGGCTGCGCGCAGTGCCGAGCGAGCATTGCGGCTTTCGGTCGAGACTGTGAACGGTCGTGCGACTCACCAGATTCTCGGCGGCCCCACCGGTCTCGACGAAGCGCTGTACGCGCTCCTGCGGACGCAGGACCTGGGGGTCGAGCTGGCACCGGTAGTCGATGGCTACGGGGAGATCTCCGGGCGCAGCGTTCTCGTGCTCGGGATCGACGTGCTCGCCGACTCGCGGGTGCGTGAATACAGTGCCCTGCCGGGTGGCGCGAGCATCGGCTCATTGCGGCAATGGATGAACGAGCCGGGAATGACATTGGCGTCCCGGGCCACCGTCGCGGCGCTCGGGCTTGAGTACCGACGCACCATTTCGCCTCCACATTGCCGGCATCGAGCACCAGGGGAGACTGTTCGCGACTCTCGAGGATCGCCCGGGACTCGACAGTGTCCTGATCGTCGACATCGCGACGGCGCAGGAATGGTTTAACGCCTTGGGACGTCTCTCGCGAATCGACGTGCGCGTCGCGGAAGGTGAACCCGGAGCGCGTGAGCTGCAGCGCGCTGCAAGCACTCCTGCCCGCCGATGCACGGGTGACGACCAGCTCTCAGCGCAGCGGTGAGCTCTCGGGTCTGACCGCTGCGTTCACGACCAATCTGCATGCCTTGAGCCTGCTCGCACTGCTGGTGAGCGCATTCCTGATCTTCAACAGCGCCAGCTTCGCAGTGGTGCAACGGCGTGAATTGATCAGCACGCTGCGCGCACTCGGTGTCACGCGGACCGAGGTGCTGACTGTCGTCGTGCTGGAGGCTGCGGCACTCGGATCGCTGGGTGCGTTGCTCGGCGCGGCAGCCGGTATCGAACTCGCACGCGCACTCCTTCTCATGGTCTCGCGCACCATCAACGATCTGTACTTCGTGCTCTCGGTCAGGGAACTCTCCGTCGATCCATGGTCAATCGGCATTGCGGTTGCGCTGGGGATGGGCGTTGCAGTCATCGCGGCCCTGGCGCCAGCCCTGGAAGCCGCACGATCTCCACCCAACCTGGGCTGGCGACGTTCGGTGCTCGAAGCGCGCGCCTCACGCGGTGCAAGCACGCTGGCTCTGGCAAGCGCGGGCCTTGCCGTCGCCGGAGTGTCTCTCGCGGTCCTTCCCAGCCGCAGTTTGCTCGTGGGCTTTTTGGCGCTGCTGCTCCTGCTCTTGAGCGTGGCGTTTCTCGCACCCGCGCTGCTGCGCGGCGCGAGCTTCGCCTCCGCATTCGCGGCCGATCGCATGGGCGCAACGTGGCGACTTGCACTTACCGGTGCAGCCAGCTCGCTCAGTCGAACGGGTGTTGCCGTCGCGGCGCTGAGTGTGGCGATCAGCGCGACCATCGGCATCGCCGTCATGGTGTCGAGCTTTCGCACCTCGCTCGAGGGTTGGCTCACGCGGACGCTGCGGGCCGACGTCTATGTCACGGCCCCGGGGCCGGGATTTGCGCGGCCCGAGCGCTCGATCGAGCCCGAGGTGGTTGCACGGCTTCTCGCGGTCCCCGGCATCGTGGAACACAGCGCCGGCCGGCGGGTAAGCGTCGATTCAGCGCACGGTCCGATATTGCTCGATGTGCTGGAGCCGGCAAGCCACAGTTTGGAGGGGATCACGCTCGTCGCCGGGCAGCCCCAGGAAGTCTGGAGCGCATTCAATACCGGCGCGCTGCTCGTGTCCGAATCCTTCGGGTATCGCAATACGGTAACGTGGGCAACTCCCTGTCGCTGCGCACGCCAGGCGGCTGGCGTTCCTTCGCCGTGGCGGGGATCTACCGTGAGTACGGCAGCGATCGCGGCACGGTGTTGATGCATCGGAATGACTACCTGCGGATCTGGCACGACGAAGCCGTGACGTCCCTGGGACTTTATCTGCGCGCGGGGTACCAGGATCAGGAGGTCATCGATGCGCTTCATGAGGCAACGCGCAACAGCCAGGCGCTGCTCATCCGCTCCAGCCGTGAACTGCGCGAGCTGTCGATGGACATCTTTGAGCGCACGTTCGCGATCACGAGCGTGCTTTACTGGCTCGCGTCGATCGTCGCAATGCTCGGCCTGTTTGCAGCGTTGCTGGCTCACGGCCTGGAACGATCGCGACAGACCGCGCTGCTTCGAGCCCTGGGCCTCACGCCGCGCGGTGCCAGCGCGTTGATCGGCGTGCAGGCCATGCTGCTCGGCGTCGTTGCCGGCCTGGCTGCGATTCCAGCCGGTCTCCTCACGGCGGCTGTGCTGGTGCTGGTGATCAATCGACGCGCCTTCGGCTGGCACATCGACCTGCACGTGAGTGGCGGGCCGATCGTCAATGCGCTGCTGATTGCAATCGCGGCTGCTTTCCTCGCCAGCCTTTACCCGGCACTGCGCGCCGCAAAGCCGCGACTCGCGGCTGGCCTGCGTGAGGAATGATGCGCATCGCCCTGGCAGCGGTACTTGCGCTGTTGGCCGTGGCGTGCACGCCGGCACCGGATCGTAGGCAGTCGCCTCCTGCGCCGTCCGCTCCGCGTCTCGAAGCGGTCCTCGGCAGCGACAATGCGGGTGACTACAGGCGTGCCCTCGACGCCGCGCCGCTTTGAGTTCCCCGCCGATCATGGCCCGCACAACGACTTTCGCCATGAGTGGTGGTATCTCACCGGACACCTCGCGACCGAGAGCGGCCAGCGGTTCGGATTCGAGCTGACGTTCTTCCGGCTCGCCCTCGTGCCGCCGTCACAGCCTCTGCCCGGCGGTGAGTCGCGCTGGCGCACGAAACAGCTCTACGCCGCTCACTTCGCGGTCACGGACCTCGAGCACCAGGTCTTTCATTCCACGGGCGATTCGGGCGCGAGGCGTTGGGGCTTGCAGGTGCCGGGGGTTCGCCGTTACGAGTCTGGCTCGACGACTGGGCGCTCACTGTGCCGGACGATTCGCGCCAGCCGTGGACACTGCGCGCGCACGAGGCGCCCTATCGACTCGAGCTCGAGCTGCGCCCTGATCTGGAACCGGTGTTGAACGGCGAGGAGGGTCTGAGCCGCAAGTCGGCCAGCGGACCGGCAGCGAGCTACTACTATTCGATCCCTCGCCTCACAGTTCGCGGCACTCTGGGCCGGGATGCCGACAGCCTCAAGGTCACTGGCACGGCGTGGCTGGACCGCGAATGGGGCAGCGATGGCCTGGCACCGGACGAGCCGGGGTGGGACTGGTTCGCGTTGCAACTCGATGACGGCAGCTCGCTGATGTTCTACTCATTGCGTCGTACCGACGGCACGCGCGACCCGGCGAGCGCCGGCACCTATGTCGATGCGTCCGGCGTGGCGCACGCCCTGCGGGATCAGGATGTGCGGCTGTCGGTCCAAGGACAATGGCAAAGTCCACGCGGCGGCGTCTATCCCGCCAAGTGGCGGCTGCAGGTCCCGAGCCTTGGGCTCGAGCTGCAATTGCACCCCGTGCTCGCCGACCAGGAACTCGACACGACGCCGACGGTACTGGGAGGGCGCGGTCGATGTGATCGGCACTCACAGCGGCGCCGCGCTGCGCGGACGCGGCTATGTCGAGCTGACGGGATACGCAAATGCCGCCGTCGATGCGAGAATACGCGCGCGCCAGAGTGAATGAATTCCTCAAGGACCTACGGAGAGCGTCATGAAGAATCGGATAGTCGCATTGCTGACCATGGGCCTGTTGCTGGGCCTGGCTGGCTGCGAGAAGGAAGGCCCTGCCGAACAGGCAGGCAAGCAGATCGACCAAGCGGCGGAACAGACGGGCGACGCGATGAAAGAAGCGGCGGGCGACGCGGCGGATGCCACGAAGGATGCCGGCGAGAAGGTCGAGGACGCAGCCGAAGAAGCCAAGGACGACATGAAGAAGGACTGACCGCAGGCGCGGTTGGTCAGGAGCGCTCACATGCCGCACAGGGCTCGATGGCCTGTCGTCCTGTTACTACTCCTGGTTTCAGCCCCGCTGGTCACCTTCGCTGCTTCACCCGAGGCCACGCACATGCGCCAGTACCGGCTCGAGAAGGCAGAGCAGGGTTATCGACTCGTGCAGAAAGAAGCGGGCGTGCCAAAGCCGGGTGCGCACGAGGTACTGGTGCGGGTGCGGGCCACCTCGCTCAACCGCCGTGATCTCTACGTGCTGGCAGGTCAGTACGGGCCCGGCGATCTCTCTGGAAAGGTACCGCTGTCGGATGGCGCCGGGGAAGTCGCGGCCGTTGGTCCGCAAGTGAGCCGGGTTAAGGTCGGTGATCGTGTCGCGGCGATTTTTTTTCAGCGCTGGCTCAGCGGAAAAGCCGACGCCAATACGCAGCCCTCGGCATTGGGTGGCGCGATCGACGGCATGTTGTCCGAGTACGTGGTGCTCAACGAGGACGGGCTGGTGCGAATACCGGAACACCTGAGCTTCGAGGAGGCGGCGACGCTCCCGTGCGCGGGCGTCACCGCCTGGAACGGCCTGTTCACACGCGGCAATCTCCAGCCGGGCGATTTCGTGCTGCTCGAAGGGACGGGCGGCGTGTCAGTGTTCGGGCTGCAGTTCGCCGCTGCGGCCGGCGCCAAGCCGATCATCACCAGCAGCAGCGACGTCAAGCTCGAGCGCGCGAAGAAGCTCGGTGCGTGGCAGACGATCAATTACAAGACTCACGCGGACTGGGACAAGGTCGTGATGCAGCTGACCGAAGGCCACGGCGTCGACCAGGTGCTCGAGGTCGGCGGAGAGCAGACGATTCCCAAGGCGGTCGGCAGCACCGCGATCGGCGGCCACCTCGCGCTGATCGGCGGACTCTCCGGCTGGAACGGGCAGCTGCCCGCAGGACTCCTCGCGCTACGGAGCCTGCGCGCGAGCGGCATCTACGTCGGCTCGCGCGCCGACTTCGAGGCTATGAACACGTTCATCACCGAGCATCAACTGCGCCCGGTAATCGACAAGGAATTCAAGTTCGACGACGCGCCTGCGGCATTCACCTACATGGATTCGAGCAATCTCTTCGGCAAGGTCGTCATCAGCATCCCCTAGCCTCAAACGCGGTGACATTTGTGAGATGATCCCGCGCCCCTCCTGATACGCGATACGCGCAGCGGATGCACCCCGGCGGATGAGTGTGCGGTTCCTGATTTTAGGTCTCGATGAGCCGCTGCGGCGTCAGGTCAAGGGCGATCTGCAGATCGCCTACCCGAATGCTGAAGTGCAGATGGAGCCGCTGCCGGAGGATTCCGCGCACAACGCGGAGCTCGCCGCGTATACCGCGTTGTTCATTGGCTATGAGCACGGGCGCGAGGACAGCGATGGGAAGCTCCTGGGGCCCGATGCGCTGCTGCGTGAGTTCAAGGGCTGCGGCGCGCCGATCCTGATTCTGGCGCGCGGCGGCAACGAAATGACCGCCGTCGATGCGGTGCGCGCGGGGGCAGCTGACTTCCTGCCGGTGCGCCTGGTCTCACCACCGCTGCTCGCCGCACGTGTAAAGGCAGCCTTGCAATCACGTGGTGCGCCGCCAGTGGAGCGGCGCCGGTCGCAGGTGCGCCGAGCTGCCGCACCGAGTGAGCTGCCGACCACAGTCTCCGGATACCAGGTGTTGCAAACGCTGGCTCGCTCCGATCGGTCGGCCGTTTACCTGGCACGGAGCGAGGAGTTGGGCTTCAACGTCGCCCTCAAGGTGCTTGCGACGTGCTGCCGATGTCAGGGATGCGCCCGGGGACGAGCAACGCTTCGCGCGCGAGTACAAGATCATTTCCCAGATCCGGCATCGCGCGATCGTCGATGTGTACGACTTCGGTTCGACCGAGGGGCTGAGTTACATCGCCACCGAATACTTTCCAGCCGGCGATCTCAAGACGCGACTGCAGAATCCCATGTCGACGGACGAAGCGACCGACTACGCGAAGCAGATCGCCGCAGCGCTGCGCATCATTCATGTCGCAGGTGTCCTGCACCGCGATCTGAAACCCGCCAACGTCATGCTCCGCACGGACAATTCGCTGGTGCTGATCGACTTCGGTCTCGCCAAGGAACTGACCGGCGACAAGGCCCTCACCGGTGCGGGTGAAATCCGCGGCTCGCCGTACTACATGAGCCCGGAGCAGGCTGATGGTCGGCCGGTGGATGAACGCTCCGACCTCTACTCGCTCGGCGTCATTTTCTACGAGCTGCTGACCGGCACGCGCCCATTCCAGGGACGCACGGTTTTCGACATCCTGGCGCAGCACCAGCACGCAGCCATACCACAGCTCAGCGGCGCCGCGGCCCGCGTGCAGCCACTCCTGGATCGCCTCCTCGCCAAGGCGCCCGCAGACCGTTTCCAGAGCGCTACCGACTTCCTGACAGCGCTACGCCCCAAGAGCCCGCCCAAGTGAATGGCGTTACTGTCGCCAAGTCGCGAAAGTTTGAACTGCTTCCAGTTTCGAACCCCCAAAAACCAACCCGCGGTCACATCCCCCACCGGGACTATTGTCAAAGATAGCGCCCACTTGCCTTCAGGCCTGCGGCGCAGTGCGGCCGGCTGAAGGCTGAGCGGCGCACGCGCCCAACTGAGCCGCAAGGAAGCGATCAGCGCGGGCATGCGCCGCACCTGTTACGAGGTGGGTAACAAGATGCGGATCCTCAAGCTTGGAAAGTACAAGGGCCTGGTCGCGGTGCTGGCGCTGTTCCTGGTCGGCACGGCTGCGATGCTGGTGATGAACTTCCTCTTCGCGGTGCGCGCGACGGAAAGCCTGACCGCGATTCGCGGCATCAGCGCCCAGCAGCTTCAGCCCCAGGTCATCGCTTCGGCGGCACAGCTCCTGCGCGCCGATCTCGGCAATCGACGCTACCTCGGTCGCGCGTTGACCGACCTCAAGGCGACGGTGAAGTCCTTCGACGAGGCGCTCGCCGGACTCGATCGCAGCGCGACCACGTCCGCGGGGCGCGCCGGCCCATTCGAATTCGCGCCGCTCGCTTCGGCGAGCAGCCAGCGCAGTCTCCAGGAGCTGCGCCACGTCTGGGGTGAGTATCGCGAGCGGCTGAAGCCGATTGTCGACTTCACCGGCAATCCGTATGTCGAGACGGCTGATCGCGGCACACAGCTGAGCGCGCCGGGCCTCAAGCTCAACAGCCAGCTCGACGAAGCAGTGCGCTTTGGCGTCGCGCGGCACGGCGAGATTGCGAAGCTGGTCGCAAGCCTGTCGGGCAAGGTCGAAGCCGAAACCCAGGCGCGCGCTGCGCAGATGCGCCTCTACCTCATTGCCGGCATGGCCGGCGCAGTGGTCCTGTTCGTGATCGCCTTCGGGTTGCTGGGCAAGGCTGCGGGCCGCGAGCAGTCGATCTCGCGCGCCAAGCGCGAGACCGACGACATTCTGCACACCGTCAACCAGGGCCTGTTCCTGCTCGACAAGAATCTCAACATCGGCTCGGAGCGCTCCGAAGCGCTCGAGCGCATCTTCCACCGCACCGATTTCGAGAAGATGAGCTTCGAGCGGCTGCTGCGCGGCATCGTCCCGGACAAGGTCCTCGAGACCGCGCTCGAATACGTGAAGCTGATGTGGGGCGAGCGCGTCAACGAAAGGCTCATCAAGACCATCAACCCGCTGGGTGAGGTCGAGGTGAGCATCGACGCCGGCAACGGCCAGATGGAAACGCAGTTCCTGGAATTCGATTTCAATCGCGTGCACTCCGACGGCCAGATGTCGCGCTTGCTGGTGACCGTCATTGACGTCACGCGACGTGTCGAACTAGCCCGCGAGCTGCAGGAATCGCAGGAAAAGGCGCAGGCGCAGCTCGACTTGCTGCTGCACATCCTGCACGTCGAGCCCCGCCAGCTGTCCGGATTCCTGGAAGAGAGCGAAGTCGCCATGAAGATGGTGAACTCCATTCTCAAGGAGCCGGCGCGCGAGGAATCGGCGTTCCGCGCCAAGCTCGATGGCATCTTCCGCCAGATTCACAGCGTCAAGGGTGAAGCCGCGGCGCTCGGCCTCAAGACCGTCGAGTCGCGCGCGCACGGTTTCGAGGAAGCGCTGCAGGAACTGCGCAGCCGGCAGACCCTGAGCGGCAACGACTTCCTGCCTCTGGTCGTCAAGCTCGATGACCTCTTCGGCCACCTCGCGCAGGTGCGCGAGATGGTGGGCCGGCTCGCGGACCTGCGCGTCGCAATGACCGGCGACGCGGACAATGCCGCGCTGCCTGCGGATCGCGACAACGATTTCGGTCCCGAGGGCACGCTCGTGCAACCCGCGCCGGTGCTGACCGCGCGCGAGTCTGCGAGTGCCAGCGATGGATTGGAATCGAGCCTCAAGTCACTCGCAGAGCGCATTGCGAGCGAGCTCGGCAAGCAGGTGAAGGTCGCCTGCGTCGGTCTCGAGCAGGTTCCCAGGGACTATCGCCGCGCCATCAAGGACATTTCGATCCAGATGGTGCGCAACTGCATGGCACACGGCATCGAGACGCCCTCCGAGCGCGCCAGCGCCGGCAAGGCCCCTGGCGGCAGCATCACGCTCAAGTTCGAGAATCGCGGTAGTGAAGGCTACGAATTCGTCTGCCAGGACGACGGTCGCGGCCTCAGCGCGGAGAAGCTCAAAGAGACCGCGGTCAAGCGCGGATTGATGACGGCCGACCAGGCCGCCGCGCTCGACGACCGGCGCGCGTTGTCGCTCATCTTCATGGCCGGATTCTCGACCCAGGAACAAGTCACCCGCGACGCCGGCCGCGGCGTCGGCATGGACATCGTGCGCAACCTGATCCAGGAGCTCGGCGGCAAGGTGGGCGTCTCGACGACGGTGGGACGCTTCGCCCGCTTCCGCATCTGGCTGCCCTCGCCCGCCAAGTCCCGGGCTGCCTGATCTCAACGCATCATCAACAAGGAACAGGAGTCGCGGATTGAACGCGGTTGCACCCCTCAAGCTGATGATCGTCGATGACTCGAACGTCATGCGTCGCAAGATCGAGCGCTCGCACCAGTGCGCGCGCCTGCAGTTCGTCGGCTCGGCCGGCAACGGCAAGCAGGCGGTGGAACTGTTCCGCCGCACCGAGCCGGACGTCGTGACGATGGACATCACCATGCCGGAGATGGACGGCATCGAGTGCGTGGAACAGCTGGTCGCGATCAAGCCCGAGGTGCTGATCCTGGTCGTGAGCGCGCTCGCCGACAAGGCCACGGCCATTGAAGCGATGAAGCGCGGCGCCAACGGCTTCCTGTGCAAGCCGTTCTCGGATCGGCAACTCACGGATGCTCTTGATGAGCTGCTGCGAGGCGCCGGCGCATGAGCATGACAAAGGTCGAGCTGGAGACTTTCGTCGAAGGAACGACGCACTATTTCCGGACTGCCGCCAACCAACCGGCGTCGGTCGGCTCGCCCTATCTCGTCAACGAAGGCGCCCCGGGCATCCAGGAATACACCGGCGTCATCACCATTGGCGGCAAGCGCAAGGGCATCGTGTACTTCACCGCTTCGCGCCCGATGCTGACGGTGCTGCTGATGCGCCTCGGCGAGACCGAGATGACGCACGAGAACATGTGCGACCTCGTGGGCGAGGTCGCGAACCAGATCTCCGGCAATGCGCGCCGTGATTTCGGCAGCGAGTTCATGATCTCGGTGCCGCGCGTGATCAGCGGCACGCCGGAGCACGCGGTGACGCCGGCCAATGTCCGTTCCTTCGTGATCCCGATCAACTGGCGCAGCCATTCGGCCCAGCTGGTCGTCTGCCTCGAATAATCCTTTCGGAGTCGTGCCGTGAAGCAAAGCGCCGCGCACAACCTGCAAGCCGGACCGGTCAATACCATCGCTCCAGCGCCATCTGGTGCCGGCATCGATGTGCTGGTGCTTACGGAGGACGATTTCTTCCTGCTCGCAGTACGGCGCGTCGTCACGCTGCCGAATCGCGTCTGGCACGCCACCAGCGAAAACCAGGCGGCGGACATGCTGGTCTCGACACCGTGCGCGGTAGCGCTGCTCGACTACTCGCTGGTGCGCAAGGAGCTCGAGGCGGTTGCGACCCGGCTCAGTCAACAGTTTCCGGACCTCGGCTTCGTGGTGGCCGGCGAGCCGGAGGACGAGCAGCGCGTCACGCGCTACATCAATTCCGATGCCGTGCAGGGATTCGTCGTCAAGGCTGCAGGTGACTCAGGATCTCGCCGGCGCGATCGAGGCGGGAATCAACCGGCACCTCGAGCTGAAGACCGAAGCTGCCCTTGCCGCTCCCGGCGCAGCCGCGCAGTCGCACGCCGCTCTACGCCGCAATTGCGGCCGCCGTGCTGCGTCGCTCGGTGGCGTTGGCGCCTGGCTGTTGACACACAAATCCGGCAGCCCGACCGATGCCGATACCGCTGCTACGGGCGCCGCGCAGCAGGCGGCCAACCCGCAACTCGAAAAGGCAACTGCGATCGAGGCCCAGCTGCAAAAAGCACGCGAGGCGTTCGAGGCTGGCCGCTACATCGATCCGAAGAACAACAACGCGACCGACTACTACCGCGGTGCGCTTGTCACTCGATGCCAACAACGCCGAGGCTCGCGACGGCCTGGTGCGCGTCACCGAGGTGATGCTGGCACGCGCCGAGGCGGCGCTGCTCGATCAGAAGCCGCGCGAGGCTGCCGCCGCAATCAAGATTGCGCGTACCATCACGCCGACGCATCCGCGCATCGCCTTCCTCGAGGCCCAGCTCAACCGCGAGACGGAGCGCTCGGCGGCGCAGCAGCAGGAGAGCGCGCGCGTCGATGCCAACAGCCAGAAACTGGCGACGCTCATCAAGCTGGGCAACGACCGGCTGAGTCAGGATCGGCTCGTCGATCCGGCCAACGACAGCGCTAAGTACTATTTCAGCAATGCGCGTGACCTGGATGGCGCAAGCCTGCTGGCACAGCAGGGCTTGCGCTCACTTGCGAACAAGATGTTGCAGAAGGGCTCGCAGGCCGCCTCCCGGGGCGACTCGGATGGTGCCGACCGATGGCTCGCGCAAGCGCGTGCGCTCGATGTGAGTGGCATCGACTTCGCCAAGGCGGAGCGCGACATGAAAGCGGGACAACGCAGCAAGGGAGCGGAGGCGGACCGGTTGCTGGGTCTGGCGCGCGACCGGCTCAACCAGGGCCAGCTGCTGGATCCCGCCTCCGACAGCGCACGCTACTACGTGGCGACTCTTCAGCAGCAGTTCCCCGACTATCCGGCCCTGGCCGCGGTCGTCGATTCGCTCAAGGCGCAGCTGCTGACCGGCGCCGAAGACGCCGCGAAGCGCGAGGATGTCGCTCGCGCCCAACGCATGCTGGACGAGGCGCGCAAGTTTGGCGCGAGCGGTGCGGGACTGGAATCCGCGACCGCCGCCGTCGGCAGTGCGCAGCGCCGCGCTGAGGCGCTGACGAAACCGGTCGGCTGTGCGCGAGGACATGATCGTCAAGCGCGTGAACCCGGACTACCCCTCGTCCGCCGAGCGCAAGGGCATCGAAGGCTTCGTGGACATGCAGTTCATCGCCACCGCCACCGGCGAGGTCAGGGATGTCGTCGTCACCAATGCTCAACCGCAGGGCGTATTCGAAGACAGCGCGGTTCGCGCCTTGAAGCGCTGGAAATTCAAGCCGGTGCAGGTTGACGGTGCTCCGCACGACCAGCTCATGGCGCTCAGGATGCGATTCACCGTCGCGAAGTAGCTCGAGCTCAACCCTCGCGACGTCGCACGCCCCGCACCGCCGGCGCAACGCGCGGATTCTCGGGCCACGAGTGTTTCGGGTAGCGCCCCTTCAGCTCCTTGCGCACCTCGGCATAGCCGTTGCTCCAGAAACTGGCCAGGTCGCGCGTCACCTGCACGGGTCTTTGCGCCGGTGACAGCAGCTTGATCAGCAATGGCACCGTGCCGCCGCCAATGCGGGGCGTGGTCTCGAGGCCGAACACTTCCTGCAAGCGCACCGACATGGAGGGCGCATCCTCGCCCAGGTAGTCGATGCGGATGCGCGAGCCGCTCGGCACCGGAAGATGGGTTGGCGCGAGCCGCTCGAGCCGGCGCTGCAACTCGTGACCGAGCATCGCCGAGAAAATTTCTCCCAGGTTGAGGCGCTGCCAGATGAGCAATTCGCGACATCCCGCCGAGCCAGGGCGCCAGCCAGCTCTCGAGAGAGCGCGAGCAAGGCCTCATCGCCGACGTCGGGCCAGCCAGCCGCTGCCTGCGCAGGCAGCGCACGCACGAACTGCACGCGCGCCTGCCAGTTGCGCAGCTCCGGATTCCACGGCAATACCTCGAGCGAGTGCTTGCGGATGCCTGCGATGAGAGTTGCGGCAATTCGGTCCGGATCGGGCTCGGCAAGAGGAGCGGATTCGATGACCAGCGACCCGAGGCGCCGCTCGCCGACCGCCACGACGGCGCGCTCGCGATCATTCCATTCGATGCGCTCGAGCAGCTGGATGTCCTGGCCCAAGCGCCGTTTCGAGCGCGCTGCGCGTCAGCGGCGCAGCGAGAAATATCCGCGCTTCGCGCTCGCTGTCATCGAGCGCAGCGATCACCAGGAACTCGGCTCGCGCGAGAGCTTGCGGCTCGGCGAAGCGCGCACCGCGGCCATTGCTGAGAAGATAGCGTCCCTGGCCGTCACCGCGTCGGCAGCGCAATGCGATCCGGATATGCGAACGCCAGCAGCACGCCCGCAAGGTCAGCCTCGGCGACGGGACTTCCCCTCGACCCGCGGCCAGGAATCCTGTCGAGTCGTTGACGCAGCTGCGCTGACACCCGGCGCACGCGCTCGAGCCCGGCACGATCCACAGGCGCGCCCGGCGCATCCTCCCGTAACAGCTCGAGACGACTGCGGATATCCGCGTCGGCGTTGCGTGCGCCGCGTTGGAACACGTCGCGTTCGCTGAGCAGCGCCGCGAGGTTACAGGCCTGCTCCTGAAAGCCGAGCTCGCGGGCACGCAGCAGCATGTGCGCGAGGCGCGGGTGAATGCGAAGCTCGAGCATGGCGCGGCCGGCGGGAGTGATGCGTCCCGCCGCATCGAGCGCGTCCAGACTGCGCAGCAGGCCGCGCGCCTGCTCATACGGCGCTTGGGGAGGCGGATCGAGCCAGCGCAGCGGCTGCGGGTCCGCGACGTTCCATGCGGCGAGGTCCAGCGCCAATGGCGCAAGGTCTGCCTCGAGGATCTCGGCCGGCGTCTCGGCTTCGAGCGATGCCTGCACGCCCTCGGACCACAGCCGGTAGCAGATGCCCGGACCCAGCCGTCCTGCGCGTCCGCAGCGCTGATCGGCGGATGCGCGCGACACGCGCAACGTCTCGAGACGACTCATGCCGCTTGCAGGGTCGAATCGCGAGCGCCGCACGAGGCCAGAGTCGACGACAGCGCCGATCCCCTCGATGGTGAGACTGGTCTCCGCGATGTTGGTGGCGAGCACGACCTTGCGTGTGCCCGGTGGTGCGGGACGCAGCGCCTGCTCTTGCGCCGCGAAATCAAGCTCGCCCAGCAATGGCAGTACGCGCACGCTCGTGTTCTGCAGCTCCGGCTGCAGAAGTTGTTCGGCACGCCAGATCTCGGCGGCGCCCGGGAGAAACACCAGGACGTCCCCTTCCTGCTCGCGCAGCGCGCTGAGCGCGCCGGACACAGCCAGCCGGGCGGTGGCGGCGCTGTCGTCGTGAATCGGTCGCAACGTGTTTGCGCGCTTTGCATCGCGTTGCTGGTAACGCACCGCGACGGGATGGATTCGGCCGCTCGAGCGCACGATCGCTGCATTGCCCAGCAACGCCGCAATCGGTTCGGCAGGAAGCGTTGCGGACATCACCAGCAGGCGCAGCTCTGGTTGCAGGACCGCCTGAACATCGAGACACAGGGCAAGCCCCAGATCCGCCTGCAGGCTCCGCTCATGAAACTCGTCGAACAGGACGGCGCCCACGCCTTCCAGGGCGGCGTCGTGGTGCAGAATCGACGCGAGCACGCCTTCCGTGACCACTTCGATGCGCGTCGCAGCGCTCGTGCGGCTCTCGAGTCGCATTCGATAGCCGACGGTCTTCCCCACAGGTTCGCCGAGCGATTGCGCCATGCGGCCGGCCACGGCCCGGGTCGCGAGACGCCGCGGCTCGAGCATGATGAGACGCCGGCCGCGCAACCAGGGCTCAGCCAGCAATTCCAGCGGCACGACAGTGCTCTTGCCGGCGCCGGGCGGCGCCTGCAGAACCGCGTTGCGATGCGAGCTCAGCGCCTCACGAAGTGCAGGAAGGATCTCTAGTATGGGAAGATCAAGCTGACATGAGCCTGCGGCCGGAGCGGTCGGTCGCGAGTATGCCAAAGGAGAAAACAAATGATGAGATATGTCCTCGTCCTCACGCTGGCGCTGGCGGGCGCCGCCTGCGACGTCGAGAGCGACAACGAAAGGGTCAACGGCTCCGTGAATGTGGCCGCCGGGCAGCCCGTGCAGGACGCGACCACCGTCAATGGCGCCATCCGCGTGGCGGAAGGAGCCGCGGTCAAGGACGCCGAGACGGTCAACGGTGGCATCACGATTGGCAACAACGCGAGCGCAAATTCGGTGCAGGCTGTCAATGGCTCGATCACCATCGGCGAGAACGCGCGTGTTGCTGCTGATGTCGATCGTGCGTGAATGGGTCAATCACGCTGCAGAAGGGCGCGGACGTCGCCGGCAAGCTCGCGAACGTCAACGGTCGCTTCGAGCTCAACGGCGCTCACGTCGCCGGTGGCATTCGTACCGTGATGGGTGACATCGAGGTGGGTGCAGATTCACGCATCGAAGGCGGCATCACGATCGAGAGATCGAAGGGTTTCACGATCTCGTTTTCGAAACACGTGCCGCGTATCGTCATCGGTCCGGGCGCGAGCGTGCAGGGTCCGATGAAGTTCGAGCGCGAAGTGAAGCTGTACGTGAGCGATAGCGCCACGATCGGCGAAGTGATGGCGCAACGCCCATCAAGTTCTCCGGCGGCAGCGCACCAAGCTAGCGAGCGTGCGAGGCAGATGCGGCAGTGCTGGCCGGCCCGCGTCCGGCCGGAGCGGCCGCCTTGCGTCAGCGGTAGTGGTCGACCCACTGGATCTCGATCTGCGCGTGTCCTTCTGGTACGCGCCGTAGGGAACATCGATCAGCGCGGGCTGCGTCAGCGGCTCGTGACCCAGGCTCCAGCGCAGGTTCTGCGCGCCACGGATCTCGAAGTCTTCCACCGCGGTGAGATTGAGACGAAACGCGATCTTCAACGGCCAGCCCTGATCGCGTGGTTTGCACGACTGCACTGACCAATGCCACTGTCGCTGTAGATATCGACGACTAGTCGCGCACCTTCCCAGGTCTGCACGAAACGCTCGCCCGCGGGATTTGCGGATGTCGATTGGATGCTGAGCAGCTCGACCGGCGCAGGTGCCGGCTCGGGCTTGCTGCCAAACCAGTCGCGCGGATTCCAGGACCAATGACTGCACGCGCTCAGCATCGGCACGACGACGAACGCGACAGCCCATTTGCTGGGAAGCTCTGCAAAGGTTTCATGCATTTCCTCGGCCCGGTGAGCGCGGGCAACGTTACCGTGCGCTCGCATGATTGGCAAAGTGCGTGAGCTGGCAACGTCGGCTACTGTCGCCATGCGGCGTCAAGCGAGGCGTCAGGAGCAATGCCCGTGCCTTTCATCGCGCCCGGATGTTCGTTATGTTCGCCTGCGTGACCGAACTTCCGGGAGCAAATCCAGCCACGTCGACGCGTGCGACCGATGCGTGATCCGCTGGCGCACGAGACGACGCGGCAGTTCCAGCCGGTAGCGCGCTGGCTTACCGTCGCCGCCGTCGTCCTGATTCTCTACGGCTCGCTGTTTCCGTTTCGCTTCGACGCGCTCGGCGAAAGCGGGCTCTTCGAGCTGCTCACCGGGCTCACGGTTTCAACGCACTTCGCGGGGCGATCTGGTCGCAAACCTGCTGCTCTACATGCCGCTGGGCTTGTGCCTGCTGCTTTCCTGGCCATCGCGCTGGCGTGCTGCTGACGCGACTCGTCTGGACCGTGATGCTCGGCACGATGCTCTCGTGCGCCGTCGAGATGCTGCAGGTCCACGCGCCCTCACGCGTATCGAGCCTCACTGACGTCGTGCTCAACGCAACCGGAACTCTCGCGGGTGGACTGATCGCGCTCGCCTATCTCGAGATCGGTTCGACGATCCGCATTCCGGGAATCGCGCCGGGCCGGCCCGAGCCGGTGCCGCTCGGGATACTGTTGCTGTGGCTCGGCTTTCGACTCGCGCCGTTCGTTCCGACCCTCGACTGGCAGAAATTCAAGGACGCCCTCAAGCCGATCTTCCTCGAGCCTCAGTTCGGCGTGCTGGATACCTATCGCTACATGGTCGGGCTGGCTCGTGGTCGGCTACGCGGTACGGCGCCTGTGGCGACGCGAATACTCGTTGCATGCGCTCGGCGCCATCATCCTCATCGTGCTGGTCGGTCGCATCGTGATCGTCGGCAAAGTGCTGGTGGCGCCCGAGCTCCTGGCGCTGGTGCTGTGCATTCCCGTCTCGGCTGCGCTGGTCGCGATGCCGGATCGGCGCCGCGCGGGACTGCTAGCGCTGCTGCTCGCGAGCGTCATTGCCCTGCAAGGGCTCAAGCCGTTCGAGTTCCTTGCCGAGCCACACTCGTTCAGCTGGGTGCCGTTCATGAACTCGCTGAGCGACAGCCTGGAAGTCAACTACTCGGTGCTGCTCGAGAAGTGCTTCTGGTACTTCTCACTCGTGTGGCTGCTGACGCGCTGGGGAATGGCAGTTGCGCTCGCCACCGGGCCTGACAGCGATTCTGCTCGCGCTGATCGAAGTGACCCAGCTCTGGTTGCCCGAGCGTTCGGCCGAGATCACCGATCCGCTGCTTGCTCTCGCAGCGGGCATCCTGCTCGCGCTGCTGGGCGGGTCGAGCACCATTCGCATTGCCGCGCAGCGCTGACTCGCGCGGCTCACGATTCAGCGCCGATTCGAACTGCGCTTGTCCGCGAGCTCGCGGATGTCCCGCCACGTATACCGGTACAGACCTTTGCGGCCGGCGAGCGTGGCGCGATCATGGCCGCCGCGAGCACGCTCGCGCTTACGGGCCGGTACTGTGCGAACCTGCCGAGCAGGAGCGGGCTCATCAGCGGCAGGATCCCCATCATGGCAAGCTCCGCCGGGGCGGAATTCGGTGCGCACACCGAGAAGCAAGCTCGGCTGCAGGATGTCGAGTGCGGCGAACCCCAGCTTTGCTATCGCCTCCTCGGCTTCGCCCTTGACTCGCAGATAGAAGTGTCTGGACGCGGAATCGGCGCCCACCGAAGAATTGAGAACGAAGCGCGTGCTCCCCGCCTTGCGTGCCGCGCGCGCGAAACCCACAGCGTAGTCGAAGTCGACCTGGCGAAAGGCCTCTCTTCGAGCCCGCGGCCTTGAGCGTCGTTCCCAGGCAGCAGAACGCGACGTCTGCGCCGTACTGCACCGATCGATTCTGCGAGGTTGTCGAACGGAACGATTCGATTGGCGAGCTTGGGGTGATCGTAAGCCAGCGGGCGGCGCGTGATCGCGATGACGCGCCCGCACTCGGCGGTGGCAGCCAGTGCTGCGAGCAAGCGACTGCCGACGAGACCACTTCCGCCCGCGACGAGAGCGGTCCACCTGGAAACGCTCTGGCCCGGATTCAGGGGCGCGCCCCTGGCATCGGCCGACGGCTTGGGCTGGTTCATTGTTGTTGGTGGCGATTGTAGTGGGAAATTGTAGTGGAAATTGCGGCTGGCTTACGCCTGCATGGAAAAGGTGGCGTACGCCGCGTTGGACACTTTGCTCCCACTGCCCGCAATCGCGACGAAGTTCATCTGTGCCAAGCGCAATGGTGGGTATACTGGCACGTGTTCTTCATGGCGTGGACCAAGCCACGCGGCTTCGGTGGAGGACGCGCGTGGCGCGTTTCGCACGACCGGTTGTGCTGTTGAGGTTTACCGTCCGGGCGGCGGCATGCGCCGCGCTCGTGGCGAGCGTCGTATCGCCTGCAGGCAGTGCAACTCGCGACGTCACAGCAGCTGCTGCCGCCACGGAGGTTTCGCCAGCACCGAAGTCCAAGGCGCCCGCCGCGAGTACCACGACTGCAGCTGCCGTTGAACCGCCGACGCCCGAATCCGCGGATCGAGCGCGATACCTATCGTCGCTTTCGGCAGCAGTTCGACGCGCGACACTTCGCTGAGGCACTCGCGCCCGCGCAGGCGCTGGTCGATCAGACGGAACAGGAATTCGGAGCCACTGCCGAGCAGCTGGTGAATCCGCTCGATCAATCTGGCCACGACCCAGCTGCGCGTGAAGGACTATGCGAGCGCGGAGGTCTCTTTCAAACGCGCGGTGAAGATCGTGGAGCAGCACCAGGGCGGTTATTCGCGCGAAATCATCAAGCCGCTGTTCGGACTGGGCATGACCTATTCGGCCTCTGGCGACTACGCTTCCGCCACCGACACGCTGCGGCGCGCGGTCGATGTGAGCCGCAAGGTCGACGGCCTGTTCAATCCCGCGCAACTCGAGATGCTCGATTCGCTGATCGCGGGTTACACGGCACTCAATGAGTACGACGATGCACAACGCGAGCAGCAATATGCGTTGCGCCTCGCGGAGACCACGTACGGGAAGAGCGATCCGCGGGTGGTACCGGCGCTGCAGCGCACCGCCCGCTGGTTCGAATCACAGGGGCGCTTCTACAGTGCGCGCCAGATGTACAGCCGTTGCCTCGACATCGTGCGCAAGGACGGCGGTAATTACGATCTTCGCACCGTCGCACCGTTGCGCGGCATCGCACGCACCTACCGCCTGGAATATTTCATCGGTCCGGAAACCGCGGAAGGTAGCGCGGATGAGTCGGCGCTCGGTCGGCCGTGTCGGACGGCGCCGGTTCTACGCTGCCCGAGCAGCGCCACTGGCGTCAGCATGACCTCCGTACTCAATCCGGATGGCGAGGACGCCCTCGAGTTCGCGCTCAAGGTGTTCGATTTCCACCCGGGCGAAGCCACTGCGGAGCGCGCCGCAACGCTGCTCGAGCTGGGAGACTGGCGCCTGACAGCGGGCATCACGCGCACGGCGATGGAGGCCTACGGCGAAGCGTGGAAGGTGTTGAGCGCCCCGGGATCACCTGGAACCGCCGTGCTCGACACGCCGCTGCCGATCGTGTATCGCCCACCGTCGAATGCCCACCCGCCCAAATCAGAGCCGGAGAAGTACACCCAGCGCCACGCGGAAGTCGAGTTCACGGTGACCGCCGACGGACGCGTACGCGATGCGAAGCTTGGCGCCAATGATGCCGGCGACGCCGCCGGCAAGGCGGTGGTGAGCGCGATCAAGCGCGCACGCTTCCGGCCGCGCTTCGTCGACGGCAACCCGGTCCAGACGACCGGCGTGCGCTACAAGGAAACCATCTACGTCCGCAGCTGAGCGCCCTGGCGTGGCTGGGTGGTCTGCTGCGGAGAAATCTTCGGCGATTCGGGCGTGGGCGTCGCCGGTGCTGGCGTCTCGTTCGTCGGCGCAGACTCAGGCTCTGTTTCCGGAACGGTTGGCTTTGATTCGGAATCTGCTGCCGGCGCTGTGTCTGTAGCCGGCGCCGGCGGTGTGCCTGCGACGGGCGTCGGCGCTGTGCTCTCCGGCGTCGGATCGAGGATCGGCACCGACTCGATCGGCGCGCCATCGTTGACGGGTGACCGGAGCCGCTGCCGTCGCGCCAGCTGCGTTCGCCGGGCCGCTCTGCGCTGCGACCTGCGACGCTTCTATGAGCGGCTGGCCGGCCAGCAGCTTCTTGGCAACGTCCTGCTCGGGAAATTGCACCAGGAACTTGGCGGCCGCGTCGCGCATCGCCGCCTTGGTCGCGAGCACCATCGGTCCGGTGCTCGTCATGCCGTTGCCCGAAGCGTTGCTGCCGTATCCGGTAAAGGTGAGCGAGTCGGCCAGCACGCCGTTGGGCGCGTACACGTTGAGGCGATAGCGGATCGTCACCGCGAAGTATTTCGCGCCGGTATCACGCGGCGTGATGAACGAATACTGCTCGATGCGGGGCTCGATGATCGCGCGGTAGGGCGGATCCGCAGGCAGGGACTTCAGGTCCTCGACCCGCGTGGTCTCGCGAAACTCGGAGGCAAACAGCTTTTCGGCCATCCGCACGTGGTAGGGACCAAGATCGACCTTCCAGTCCGTGCCCCAACGCTCCTCGCTGTGCGCCGCCTTGCTGAAGTCCTCGCTGTAATAGATGCCGACTGCAATCGGCATCGGATCCACCAGCGGGACCGGGACGGCCGAATCAGTTGCGACATTGACAGGACCACAGCCGGCAACTATCGCCACGAGCACCGGCAGTGCGATCCGCCCCGCAAACACCAGTGCTCTTGTTGCGCGCATCAGCCCTGCAGCCCCACGAACGTTCCGCCGTTTCTCTCGCACAGTGCACGCATCAATGCGGTGTAGCGCACATTGCCGAACTGTGGCGCCCGCGCCGGCATCGGAAAGCCGATGGCATGAATGCGTACGCGTCGCTCTCCAGTCTCGCTGTGATTCGCGCGATCCACCTGGTCGATCACAGCCTGGATCGACTCACCGGGGTAGTCATCCCCGAAGTAATAGATACTCACTTTCTTGTCGGCTGACCAGAACGTGCGTATCGCCGCCAGCAGGCCCTCCACCGGGCTCGAGTTGCTGAACGAAGTCCAGGTCTTGAACCGGTCCATGATCGCTTTGCGACGCGCCGGCGTATCCGCAATCCATTGCCCACGATAGCCGTCGAACATGTACGCGCCTTCGTCGTCCATTACCTGAATGCCTTTCACCTTCGGATAGATGTCGAGGATCTCCTGCATCATCTTGCGCGCGGTGTCCCAGTGATTCTCTTGCATGCTCCCTGAAGTGTCGACCACGAAGATGATGTACTCGCTGTCGACCGGGATGCCACCGATGGCATCGTTCTTGGGCCGTCGATAACCGGACGCCATGAGCCGTTCCATCTCGGCGGTGAGCTTCTGATACGCCGCGACCAGCTGTCCTTCCTCGGAGTTCTGAATCTCCGCTTCCTTCTGGCTGGTGTTGTACTTGCCCTTCACGGTGCTGAGGTCGCCCTGCAGGCGCGCGAGCTTGGTGCGTTCAGTGGAGAGCTGCACGATCCGACCCTTGAGGTCGCGGTTGAGAACATCGGTCTCGCCGCGGATCTCGTACAGTTCCGCCTGCAGCTTCGCCACCTGGCCGTGCATGTCGTTGCGCACCTGTTCCAGCACGATCGGCTGACCGGTCTCGGTCAGCACCAGGATCAGGATCATGGCGCCGAAACCGCAGCAGATGCAGTCGAGGAACGACATGCTGAACACTTCGGTCTCGTGACGCTTGAGCTTCATGGCCAGTCCTTCGCAGGCATCATGAAGACCCCGCCGGTGTCGCGCGCGAGGCGCCAGAAGCGCGCCGGCGCCGGCAGATCACCTTCCATCGGCAGCAGGATCGTGCTGATCGGCACTCGTGGCGGCAACGCGGAGAGCGACTGATCGAAGAGCTTGCTGCGCTGTTCGACTTCGACCGCCTTGCGGATCGCCGGCGGTGTTGCGCCCTGCGTCGGCAGCCCATCGGTCACGAGCACGATCTGGTCCGGCAGTGGGTCGAGCGTCTTCGCGGCGTTGAAGGCATTGATGAGGCTCGTGCCGTCGTGGGGCGGCGTGTGCTTCAGCTTCTGCACGGCCTCGTTGAGCGGACGTGGATCGTTCGCCTTGAGCCACTTGCCATCGCTCCCCTCGATCATGGAATGCGCTTCGGTGTTGAACGCGTACACCTGGAATTCGCTATCCGGGGGAATCTGTGTCGTCAGCCAGTCGACCGTCGCCACGGCGCGCTGCCACTTGGGCGCGAGCATCTTCTGTACGTCAGGAAGGTTGCGCATCCTCAGGACGTTGACCAGGGTCTCATCGAGCATGCTCGCCGACATGTCGATGAGGATCAGCACGTGGCGACCGCTCACCGTGATACCCGTCAGGTACTGACGATCGCCGGTGCCCTTGAAGGCGCGCACGCTCTGGCCCGAGCCGCTGCGTTTTCCTTCGCTCCCGCTTCCAGGCGCCGATTGCCTTCTTCGAGAGAGCGAACGTCGGACCTCAGCTTGTTGATGTGCTCCTGCTGGGAAAGCGTGTCGCCGGTGTAGCTGCGACAGTTCCACGCGGGTCTTTTCCAGCTCATCGAGGATGTGCGTGATGCGCCCGGAGGCCTGGCTCGACTGATCGGTCGGTCTTCTCCATCGTGTTACGCAGCACGACCAGGTTCTTGTAGCCCTCGAGCACCTGCTCTTCGAGCTTGTTGACCTCGCCCTTCAGATCATCGTCCTGGTGAACCTTGGTGACGCCCGCCGTCGCGCTGATGATCACGTACACCAGCACCACGGCCCCGAAACCGCAGCAGATGCAGTCGAGGAACGACATGGTGAACACTTGGGTACTGCGCCGGCCGCGCCTCATGGCTCACTCCGAGCTGATGAGTTCGAGAGTGACGCCCGGCCGCCCCAGGCGCAGCCGGTCGCCGGCACGCAGGGTTGCGCGACCGAAGACCCGCTCGTCGTTGAGCCAGGTGCCGTAGCGGCTGTGATCGACGACCACGGCGCCGCTCGGTAATCGCAGCACGGAACAATGCAGCCGCGAAACGCCAGCCGAGGCGCCGACGACGTTGAGCGAAGCGGAGCCATCTCGCGGCGGCGCGAGACCGATGCGCAGCGGCTCCGGACCGAGAGCGAGGGCCTGCCCGCGATACAGGAGGTGCGAGGGCGCCGCCACGACGTCCGCAAGACGCGCTTCCTGCAGGCTCTGCCACGGCAGTCGCGCGGCAAGCGACGCGTCGGCCCGGGGAACTGCGCACAACAGTTGCACCGTATCCTCGCCTTCCTGGGACTCCTCGATTGCACATGCCGCGATGGCCGCAGCGCCGGGCGCGCTGCGCACCACGCCGCAGTCGTTGAATTCCGCAAAGCGCTCCGCCAGGCCGGGCAGAGATGCGGCGCGATCGCCGAGCACGATCGTGGTCGCGTGCCCCGGAGTGCGCAGTCGGTGCACGCGCATCAGCAGCTCGCGTGTAGAGCGCATTGGCTTCGACTGCGAACTGCTCGCGCGTCAGGCGCACGGAGTGAGTTTCTCCTTCGAATGGCGCCTCTATATCGACCGCATCGGACGACTGCAGCTGCTCGAGCCAGCCCGGGAGCGAATCGAAGAGTTGCTGCTCCATGGCGGCGCGATGCAGGGGATCAAAGCGCGTACGCGCCACGAATTCGCGGCCGATCATCCGCATCCAGGTATCGATGAGATCGAGCCAGCCGACGTTGCGCGCGACCTCGGTACGCTCGCGCCGCACGCGCTCGCCCACTGCGACCGCGGTGACCACCGTGTTGTGCAGATGGACGTCGACGCACAGCAACCGGCCGCTGTCCGGCCAGGTACTGGCAAGGGCCACGCCGGTATCCACGAATCCTGCGACCGGCACGCGCGCTTCGCGCGCGATGCCGAGCAAAAGAGCAAGCTGCTGCGGACGCAGCGTCGCGGGCACCACGAGGCGCACCGATCGCGGCGAACCCGCGACATCGCTCCACAGATGAGCGAGATGCAGGTACGCAAGGTCAGCGTGCGAGCGTCCGGCCGCGGCTCTCACCAGCAGCGGGCGCTCATCGAGCTCGTTCCAGAAGCGGTTGTTCACATTGAGCGGCTCGATGCGCGAGGCACGCAATGCTTCGTTGCCGACGACGACGGGCTCGCGGTCCATCAATGCATAGCCGGGACTCGAGTGCCTGACCTCGCCGTCGACCGCCAGCAGCAGGCCGGCGTCATTGATCTCGATGGCCCCAGTGCTCATGCGCGCTATTTCTCAGGAGCCCCGCATGTGCTTGAGCAGGTGCTGATCGAGGTAGTGCTCGGTGTCGAGCACCATGCGCTCCTGGGCCAGCTGCAGCTGGTGCAGGAAGAACATGACGATGATGCTCGAGGTCAGCGCTGTGAAGGTTGCGTTGAACGTGATGCCGAGCGCTTCGGTCACGCCGTTGATGTTTCCTGACACGGCCTGGTGCGCCTGTTGCAGCGCTGCGCCGATGCCGCGCACCGTGCCGACGAAGCCGATGGCCGGGATCGCCCACACCGTGTAGCGCACCATCGACAGCTCCGAGTCGAGCCGCTCGGCTTCCGATTCGCACACCGCGCGCCCGGCCTCTGCCGCGTCGTGAATGTTCTCGGTCGACCCGAAGCGCTCGAGAGACGCGACGATGGCGCGCGGCAGCAGCAGCTGCTGGGCCTTCGGATCGAGGGCTTCCATCTGGCGCGCGTACTCGCGCGTATCCTTGGGCAGGATGCGCATGCCCGGCGGGATGTTCAGCAGACCGGACGCGAGGAGCTGACGCTGCTTGCGATTGTTGACGCCGCGATGCGTCAGCAGGATCAACGACCAGATCATGAGGATGATGCAGATCTCGGGCTCATATTCGCGCACCACGATGTAGATCGAGCGCTCCGGCACGTAGGCGGGCTCGGCCCGCATGCGCGCGAACTGCTCGGCGAGAATGGCATCGCTGCGTGGCCGGATGTGGACCACGTAGAGCGCATGCACCAGGATCGCGGTGATGATCAACGCAAAAGTACTGAACAGGAAGTCGCTCTGCTGCTGGCTGCGAACGGGTGCGTTCGGAGCGGGGCGCAGGACCTGCGCTTCAGATGTCGATTGGGAACGTTGCACTGTTGTCTGCCGATGATTTCTGTGACGGGATGAAACGCTTCGGGGCTTCGGACTGATCGCCTTCTGCGGATTCAGACTCCGACTTGCCGGAGGTTTCGGACGCCGCTGCAGGCTTGGCTTCGGACGCCGGCTTGGCCGTCGAGGGCGCCGGTTTGGTCGCTGGCTGGTCGGCCTTCTTCGCAGCCGGCGGCGACTGAGCAGGGGCAGTGCTCTGCGGTGCTTCCTGCGATACGAGCACGCCGAGCGGCGCGATGACGAGCAGCGCCGCGGCAATGACGGGCGCGGCTCGCGAGCGAGACGTGAGTCGACTCACGATCTCGCGGATGGTGGTGTTCATTCGGCGTACCTCGCGATGCGAAATCCTATGTGTTGCGCCTTACCGTCAGCATGGTCACGCCAGGCCAGCCGCAGCTCGGCGACATTGGCGCTGCGCCAGCTCGAGCCGCGCACGACGTGCTGCTGCGTCCCGGTCGCAGGCCCGAGCGGGTCCGTACTCGCCGGCTCCAGTTCCGGGTACACAGTGTAGAAATCCTGGACCCACTCGGTCACGTTTCCGCCCATGTCATACAACCCGAGCGGGTTGGCCGGAAACCGTCCCACCGGGGCGGTGGTCACGAAACCGTCCTCGTAGTTCTCAACCGCAGTATCGTTGACTGCGAGGGCCCTTTTGTCAGCAAAGTTCCCTGAATTGGTCGGAACCGGGAGCGAAGAGCCCCACGGATACCTTCTGCTCGCCTGTCCGGACTCATAGCGCGCCGCCCATTCCCACTCCGCTTCGGTCGGCAGGCGATAGCCGGTGTTCGCCGGGGTTACCGGCACGTAAGTGTCGCCCTGCTGTGTATAGGCCGCGGGCAATCCGTCCTGGCCGCTCAGCCAATTGCAGAACGCAGCCGCATCGCTCCAGGTCACATTCACGACCGGATGATCGTCCTGATCGAGGGAGCGGTCGCGAACCACCCCCGACAGATGATCTGGCTGAAACTGGCGAAACTCCGCATTGGTCACTTCGTAGACGCCAAGGTAGTAGGTCCGCTGCAGCGTCACTTCGTGCTCGGTCTCGTTCGAGCGTCGTCCCGGCTCGCGCCGTGAGCTGCCCATGGTGAAGTGGCCCGCGGGTATGCGGCGCATCTGCCCATTGGTGTGCGTCTTGATGAGTGGTGGAATGCGCGCCGCCCGCGCCTGGTCCGGAGTGAGCAGACGAAACTCCACCAGGCGCGCGAGGCCAGACTGCGGAACCACCTTGGTGGTGAAGCTCTGATAACCGTCGCGCCTGATCTCGAGCGTCTGTTCAGTCGAGGGCAACATGATCGTCTGATTGGCCGAGCCGCGCGCCTGTCCGTCAACGAACAATTGCGCATCCGCCGGCTCGCCGCGGACGGTGACTTCGCCAAGGATCGGCTTGAGCGTCATTTCCATGCCCGATCGCACGCCCGGCTTCACCGCCACCACGCGCCGTGCCGGCTCGTAGCCGGCGTGATTGATGGCAATTTCATATTCGACGCCCGGTGGCAGGCTGACATCGAGAGGCGTGCGGCCGCGATAGCGACCGGCCACGGCAACGTCGGCCTGGGATGGCGAGGAACGGATCGCGAGCGTGCCATCGGGCAATCCCAGCTTCACCGGGCCGATCTTCTGCGGCGTCTCGGCCTTGACCTGGATCGAGCTCTCCCACGAGCGAAAACCCGGCGCGTTGAGGCTCAGCGAATAGTTCCCCGCATCGATCTGCGTTGTCAGGGGCGTCACGCCGATATCATTGCCATCCAGCGCGACGCGCGCGCCGGAGGGCTCGGACTCGATCGTCACCGGGCTGAACAGCGGTTTAAGCTTGAACGTGACCGTCTGCTTCTGCCCTAAGCCCTTGACTTCGACGTTCGCGATGAACTCCTGGTAGTGCGCAGCGGCGACGCGGAACTGATGCTTGCCCGCCGCAACGCGATAGGCGGCCGGGACTTTCCCGATCGGCTTGCCGTCGATCACCAGCGAGCCTTCGACTTCGCCGGCCTGGACGCTAACCTCGCCCGGCAATTTCCTCAATGTCAGCCGCACCTGCTCATCGGGCTTGCCGCTGACCTGCACCGGGACCTGTGTTGTTTCGTACCCCGCATGCGAAGCGATCAGCACATAGCTGCCCGGCCTGACAAAGATCCGGTCACCGGCGCGAAAATCGAGTGCGGTGCCGCGCAGATCGAGCTGGGCATCACTCGGATCGACGATCACATGCAGGGGCTTGGCAGTGAGGAGCATCACGAGCGCCAGGCCGAGAACCGTCAGCCCCAGGGTGAGCGCCACGCGCTTCGGCTGCGCGCGCCGGCGGACCTGCTGTTTGGGTGCGAGCACGGGCTTGAAGGCAACACGGCGAATCGCCTGCGAATCCGGCGCGAGTTCCTGGTCCTCCTCGAGCTCGGCCGGATCGATGATCGGCGGCTGCGTCGCGTTGCCTTCGTGATGGATCACCTCGAGGGCGACACTCCCGCCGCGTACCGAGATCAGGATCTGCGCCTCGCCAATGCGGATGACATCGCCATGCAGGAGTGGCGTGCGTTCGCGCAGCACGCGACCGTTGAGCGTGACGGCAACTCCGGAATCCGCCGTGACCTCGATGTACGGCGTCTGCTCATCGAAGCCCACGTACGCCGCGATGACGCCGGCGGGGACGCCGGGGATGCTGATGCTTACGCCCTCGCCGCCCAGCGCGAGAGGCAAATCAGCGGCGGAAATGGCGCGATCGCCGAGCGGCTCGCGCAGGCGTAAGGCGCGATTCAAATGCGATCCTCACAGCGCACGATGACGGGCGAGGGGGCTTTCCCCGGCAGCACCGTGATCTCGCGCCGCACGTCGCGATAACCGACGCGGGTCCCCATCACTGTATAGGTGCCGGGAGCCAGGTCGATCTCGCGATGATCAAACGCGCCGAGCTCGCCAACGCGATGGATGACGACCTGCGTCTGATTGTCGGATTCGAGCGCAATGCGTACCGGAGCCTCGAAGCTCGCGAGGCCGGCACTCACGGCGTCGATCTGTCGGCGCAATACCGGGCCCTGCGGCTCGATCTTGCTGGCCTGGGCAAGCAAGCCGCGCCCCTGGTCGCGCACCTTCGCCGACAGCAACCGGTCGGGCTGGTTGACCAGCGCATCGAGTTGGGAGGCCAGCGCTGCGCGCGGAACGGCGCGATCACGCCCGGCGCGCGCAAACTCGAGCGTGGGATCGAGCTTGAGCGCCGCCTCATATTCCGTGACCGCATCGCCCCAGCGTTCGGCGCGCTCAGCCTTCTCCGCCTGCTCGCGGTGCAAGGCGATGCCATTGCGCAACTCGGCTTGCGACACCTGCGCGAGCGCATCGTTGACTTCGGCCGCCCCGGGCCGTAGTGCTCGAGCGCGATCGAACGAGGCGCGTGCGAGGCTCAGCTTGCCGTCCGCCAGTTGCGCAAGTCCCTGCGACATCGCCGCCGCGAATTGATCGCCGGAGATCCGCGCGCGTACGCGCGCGGCACCATCGCGCGCCACGGTCGTGTCCGGATCGAGCTTCAGGGCTTCCTCGTAGTGCTGCACAGCCAGCGGTAGTTGACCGCTACGCTCCTCGCCGGTTGCAGTCGCAAGCAATGCGAGAACCTGGTCCAGCGTCGCGGCACGCTTCAGCCCCTTGGTTGCCACTGCGTTGTCAGGCTCGATCTTGAGCGCGAGACTGAATGCAGCCTGCGCGGCGGATGACTGGCCGGCCTCGAGCGCAGTATTGCCCTTCTCGAGTTGCGCCCGCAGCGTGGGTTGCGCGAGATCGGCAACCTTCTTCAACCCATCGACACCTGCTGAATAGGATTCGAGTGCCGCTTTGAATTCCCGTGCGGCGTATTGCTTGGCGGCTTCGTCGCCATGTTTGCGGGCCGCGGCAAACGGCTCTGTCGCCCAGATCGACGCCGCGCGCTTGTCCAGCGATTCGTACATGCCTTCGAAAGTGTCACGGACCTGCTCGGCCTGCTGCATCTGTTCAGCGAGGGTGCGCAGGTCGACCTCGGCGGGCTCCTCTGGTTTTGGTAGAGCGGCCGGACTGACTTTCGCGGCCGGCGTCGGAAGCTGCGTGCCGGGACTGCCAACCATCCTGGGCAGGATTACGAACACCGAAATCGCCAGGACTATGAGGACCGCGAAGCCTGCATTGGCCAGCCAGCGGCGCGACGCCCGCTGCTCCGCCACCGGGCGATCACGCTGCGCGGCCTGACGCAGAATTGGACGGACGATTGTGACCACCGGCGCGGAAGTCGCAGGCGCGGGTTGCTGATCTGCCGTTGAACCTGCAGCAGTCGGCTGCGCAGACTCGAGCAGGGCTCTGAGCTTTCGCGCCACTTGTGTCAGATCGGCAGGCCTGTCCGCCGCCTTTTTTGCGAGCAGGCTCATCGTCAGGTCGAGCAGCGCCGGTGGCGCAGGGTGCGTTGGTTTCAACGCCGGAACGGCCTCCGACCGCGCGCGCTCGAGCGAGAAGTTGGGATAGAACGGCGGGTAGCCGCTCAGCAACTCGTAGAGCACCGCGCCCAGGCTGTAAACATCGTCGGCAGCGTTTGCGGGTTCGCCCGCGAGCTGTTGTGGGCTTGCGCTGTAGCGTGACAGCGCGCCATTAGTTGCGACGGCGCCCGCGAGCGCCGCGCTTCCGAAATCGATCAGCGTTGCGGTTCCATCGGACCGCAGGATGATGTTGCCGGGCTTGACGTCCCGATGAACGAAGCCGGCGCGATGCAGCGCGGCCAGTGCCTCCGCCACTTGCGCGACGGCCGGTGCGATCTCGCGCCACGAACCGGCCCGCAGCGAGGTCAGGTCCTCACCGGGCACGAAGTCGCGTACCAGGTAGATCTGCTCGCCATCGCGCTCGAGGCTTCCGGCCGCGGCAATGGACGGCGAGTCGAGACTGCGGGCAGCAGCCAGCTCGGCGTTCAGGCTTTCGAGAATTGCGCGGTCTTGCGCGACGGCCTCCGACAACACGCGGATTACGACATCGCGCCCGCGCGTCGGGTCGTGCGCGAGCCAGGTTTCACCGTGCGCGCCCGCACTCAGTCGCTGACGCACGGTGTAGCGCCCGGACAGCCGCTGCCCGCTGTTCATGCTCGACATCAGAGGCTCAACGCGCTGTGGTTGCAGCCGGGCTACCCGCGGCGATCGACGTGGGTGCCACGCCGCCGGTCTCCTCGAGATACATCTGCTTGAGCATTTCGCGCCATTCGCGGTACTGATCCTCGGCGGTCCCGGTCAGCTTGAGGGTGCGACCCTCGACCTCGACCACCTGGGGAGCGACCTCGGACGAGAACGAGGTTGCAAGTTCCTTGATCGCCGCCGTGTGAATCTTCGCGTCGGCGCTCTTCTTCAGTCCGCTCATGATTCCGGCGATACCGCCGATCGTGCCTGCAGTGCGTACTGCACTCTCCACGCGCTGGCAATTGCTGTTGCCGCCCGGGCACTGCGAGGACACCAGAATGCTGCCCAGCACCGCCGCAGCTCCCATGAGCATGCGGGTACGCGCCTGCGACTTCGTCTTCTCTTCCTTGTTGATCTCATCGTAGCTGTAACGACGCCAGTTACCGTACGGCTCGCTCAGATGGTCGGCGAAGCTGCCGTAGTAGTCGCTCACCGTATCGATGAGTGCGCCATCACGGGCCCGAATCTTCTCGATGCGCTCGAATACCGGATCGCCGTCGGCCGGCAGGCGTTGCAGCTTGTAGCGGCCGTCCTTGTCCTGCACCACGTAGTCCGAATAGGACTGCGGCGCCAGGTCCTGCGCGAAGCGCATCTCGGTGACACGCCGAATCATGGGCCGGTCGGCCACCGGTATCGTATTGCGGAACGTCAGCATGTCGTTGGCGATGGTCGAATAGACGTTCTGGAACGGATCGCGGGCCTTCAGCGCCGCATCGCTGAGGTACGAACCGAGGTCTGCCTCGGATTCGTATTTCTTGTCCGTGTACCACGTGCGCCCGGTTGCATCGCGCACGCTGATCAGCAGCTCCAGCTCCTTGCCGGTGGAACGCACGATCTTGCCCGATACGATCACATCGATGAACTCGGCATTGGCCGGAATCACACGCACGGCGCCCCACTGCGCCGTGGTCTCAAGAGTGTTTCGCAGCAGCATCGCCATGTAGCGCGCCTCGGCGCGGCGCACGTCGGGATAGATACCTGCCTTCTGCTGAGCCTGCTCGTCGTTTTCCACTTCCGCGGGAATGCCCGGATCGAAGATCCGCACGCCGACATCGAGCAGTTCCTCGCCCGGTATCTCTTCCTTCGCCTGGACTGCGTGAACCTTGGGGAGCGGCCGGGTCTCCTCGACCACGCAACCGGACAGCGTGGTGAGCAGCAGCAGAGCGACCGGCATGCCCGCCGTCATGCCGTATCGATGTGCAAGCCTGGAAATCATGGTGCGTGCGTCCTCGCCACTGGCTCCTAGTGCGCGTTCTTCTTGTATTCGATGTATTCCTTCCAGAGCTTGTCGCGAAGCTCGGGATCGGTTTCTTTCTCCGCCGCCTCGCGGATCTGGCGAGCGATGACATCGTCATCGCGTCCATCCGGAATGTTTTTCGGCGCGGTATTGGGTCCACCGCCGCCCTTGCCAGCCCCGCCGCCGGTTCCGCCGCCACCGCCAGCGCCTTTGCCTTCCGACTTCATGCCGCCGGGGCCATTGCTCTGTCCGCCACCGCCGCCAGGCGTGCCACCGGCACCGGTCGGGGAGTTGCTCGCCTGGCGCATATCGCCGTCGCCGCCCCCGCCCTTGCCTGAGCCCCCTTCGCCCGCGGACCCGCTGCCGGCCGCCTCTCCCGACGCGCCATGTTCACCGGCCGCTTGCGCGTCACGCTCCTGAGCGATTCGCTCGCGCTCCTTGCGGATCTTCTCATCGAAGTCACCCAGTGATTCATCCATCTGCTGGCCGGCCGCTGCACGGCGCTCGGCATCGGTCTGAATGCTTCCGGAGACGTTGGGTCCCTGTCCCGATCCCGTACCCTGTTCGCCGGCGGTATCAGCGCCCGCGCTGCCCGCTCCGCTCGTCGTTCCGCCCGCGGCAGCAGTTCGAGTCGCTCCGCCCTGGCCTGAAGCGGACTCGCCCGCTGCTCCACCTTGCTCGCCCGCGCCGGCCGGCTGACCACCCGACTGGCCGGTGCCCGTGGAAGCAGACTGCGTTCCGGCTCCGCCCGCGCTGTTGTTGCCTGTGCCTGTGGTTCCCTGCTGGCCGCCTGCGGCTCCGGCAGAACCGCCAGCGCTTCCTGAAGGCCAGCCGCTCGCACCCGCCTCGCCACCGGGTGATCCGGAGCTGCCGCCCGAACTCGAAGTGCTGCTCGAATCAGATCCGCCCGAGGACCCGCCAGCCGATCCGTTGGCACTGCCGTCGGAGCTGCCGCCAGTCGAATCGTTGGGGCTCGGCCAGGTGGGCGGGCCGCTCGTGCCGGAGGAGCCGCCGGAAGAGCCGCTATCAGTAGACGAGCCTCCCGAACTGCCGCCCGAGCTGGAACTGCTGCTGCCGCCTTCGCTGCCGCTCGCATTGCCATTGGAGCTGCCGCTGTCGTTGGGACTTGGCCAGCTGGGCGGACCGCTTGTGCCGGAAGAGCCGCCTGAGGAACCCGATGAGCCTGACGAACCTGACGATGACCCCGAGGATCCGGACGAACCCTCACGAACCACCGGAGGAACCCGAGGATCCGCCCGACGAGCCGCCCGAGGAGCCGCCTGAAGAACCCGACGAGCCGGAAGATCCGCCCGAGGAGCCCGATGATCCCGACGAGCCACCTTGGGTCTGCATGCCGGCACAGGCGGCCAGCAGGGCAGCGGCTACGATGAGAGCGATGAGACGGATTTTCATGACGGTTATCTCAAGGTGCTGAAGAGGCCGCCAGATCGTCCCCGCGCAGGAATGATCGCAGCTGGTCGGCCATGCGGTCGCACGCCGTGCCCTGCACGCGAGCGATGAATGGCAGAGGAATGATGGCCCCAACGAGGGCCGAGGTTCCAGTGACGTTGGTGCTCACGGTGCCCGCGGAGCGCGTTTCCTTCAGGTCCCACACGGTCGCCACGTAGTCGGATTCCTTTTCCCACCATCCGAAGCCGATGCAGCCAGCGCCGCCCGGCCCGGCGCCGCAGGCAATGCTGCCGCCGCCATCGGTCTTGCGGGTCTCACCGTCGAACCAGACGACATAACGCACGCCGGTCTCGGCCAGCTTTGCGGCAACCAGGGGCCTGTTGAACAACGCTGTCAGCCCTTCGGGGCGCGTGGGCGCCGTCGACGGCTCGAACCACGGGAACAACGCATCGACGAACTTGTGGTTGTCATCGACACGAAAACCATTCTTCGAACTCTTGCCTCGGGACAGATCCGAGGCGACGCAGTCGGTGAAGCTCTCTTCGGTCCCGGTGCCCTCGACGTGGGGTTTTGCGAGCAGGACCACGGCCTCGTCGCGCCCGATCGAAGTGGCAAACTCGCGGCTTTCCACGATCTTTGCGTGCATGCAGCCCGTGATGCTCAACGCTGCGAATACTGCAAAGGGGACGGCGAGCCGATTGCTGCCGGGGAACGACGAGTGCAGACGCGCTTTGCAGTTCATGGAGCCCCCGATCCGAACGCACACGGATTGAAGCTGAACTTCGCCGAGCGGGTCGGGACGGATTTCAGGGCCAGTATACGTGAAGCTTCGTTGAACATGAGACCTGCATGTGCTTTGCAGGTTCCGGGCCGACGTTTTGTTATCTTCAGATCAGGTCGAGTTGTCCCCCGCCAGTCCCGTGCGGACGGAAATGCTGGGTCGAGAGCTGAAGGGCCCGGCCCCGATGCAGCCCCAGCCGGCGGCTCGCGACCTCGAAACGCCTTGCAATGAGCTCGGCGTAGGAGCCCTCACCTCGCATGCGTGAGCCAAAGCGCGGGTCGTTGTCCTTGCCGTCGCGCATGGCGCGAATCAGCGACATGACGTGCTCGGCGCGCTCAGGCAGATGATTCGTCAGCCAATCGCGAAACAGCGCTTTGACTTCATAAGGCAGGCGTAGCATCACGAACCCCGCGGACCCAGCACCGGCAGCGGCACTGGCTTCGAGGATGGCTTCGATCTCATGATCGTTGACGGCCGGTATCACGGGCGCGACCAGCACGCCGACCGGTATCCCGGCATCGTTCAGCTTTCTTACGGCCGCCAGCCTAGCCGCGGGAGCCGGCGCGCGCGGTTCGAGCGTGCGCTTGAGCTTGGCATCGAGCGTCGTGATGCTGACGTGGACCGACACCAGCGCATCACGCGCCATGTCCGCGAGAATGTCGATGTCCCGTTCCACGAGCGCCGACTTGGTGACGATCGTGAGCGGGTGTCGGAATTGCCGCAGCACTTCGAGCAGTGAACGCGTCACCCTGAGCTTGCGCTCGATCGGCTGGTACGGGTCCGTGTTCGCGCCCAGGTTGATCGGCTTGCACGACGTAACCTGGCTTTGCGAGCTCTGTCTCCAGCAAACGCGCAGCGTCCGCCTTGTAGAAGAGCTTGGTTTCGAAATCGAGGCCGGGCGAGAGATTCATGTACGAGTGCGAGGGGCGAGCGTAGCAGTAGACA
The DNA here is from genome assembly GCA_963696675.1 of uncultured Gammaproteobacteria bacterium. GTDB lineage: Bacteria > Pseudomonadota > Gammaproteobacteria > Steroidobacterales > Steroidobacteraceae > DATBVX01. The sequence continues at coordinate 76,989 of CAVOLM010000065.1, forward strand.
CATCCGTGCTCGCAGCCGCGATACGCGTTGATCGATTGCTCGAACGGAATATCGGGTGAGTTGTTGCGCGTGATGACGTGCTTCGCATGCTCGGCGGTCACTGTCGTCTCGAGCGGCGGCAGCTCATCGGCCAGTTCTTGCGGCCAGCCGTCATCGATCGCTTCCACCCGCCGGCTCTCGAAGCGCCCTTCAGGGTTGGAGCCAGCGCCGCGACCTTTTCGAAACCCGGATTCAATCGGCATGGAGTGACCTGTACGAATATACAGGTCAAGTATACCCTCTCTCTTATAGGAGGCGCAAGCGACGGCCCGCTTCAGGAGCCGGGGACGGAGCCCGGAAAGCGGTCGACCGTACGCAGCGTCGGGAACCAGCGTGCCCAGAGTCCAGCCACGCACAGCGTCGCGATACCGCCGATCACCACCGAGCGCACGAGCCCGAACCATACGGCGGTGACGCCCGACTCGAACTCACCCAGCTCGTTGGATGCGCCGATGAACACCGCGCTCACCGCACTCACGCGACCCCGAATGGCATCCGGTGTCTCGAGTTGAACGAGCACATGACGGATGTAGACACTGACCATGTCCCCGGCGCCGAGCAGGAACAGCGCGACCATCGATAGGGCGAACTGCTCGGAGAGCCCGAACACGATGGTCGCGACGCCGAACAGCGCTACGCCGCCGAACATCCAGCGCCCGACGTGGCGGGTGACGGGCACGATCACCAGCAGCAACCCCGTCAGGGCAGCGCCGAGACCCGGCGCGGTGCGCAGAAATCCGAGACCGGTCGGGCCCACGTGCAGCACATCGCTCGCATAGGCAGGCAGCAGGGCAGTCGCACCGCCGAACAGCACTGCAAACAGATCGAGCGAGATCGCGCCGAACACCACCGGCCGCGAGCGCACGAAACGCAGTCCCTCGAGCACCGTGTGCCAGTTCGCCGGCTCCTCGGCGCGCGCAACGCGCGGCACCTTGACCATCGACATCAGGACGACCGATAGCCATCAGTACCATGGCGACCGTGGCGTAGACCACGTGCGGGCCGTAGACGTAGAGCAGTCCGCCCAGTGTCGGACCCGCAATAGTCGCCACCTGGAAGGTCGAGGAGTTGAGCGCCACCGCGTTGCCGAAGCGTTCGATCGGGACCAGGTTGGGAGTGATCGCGGCGGAGGTCGGCATGCTGAAAGCCCGTGCTACACCGAAGATCACCATGACCGCAAACACCGGCCAGACGACCGTGAGTCCGGTATAGGTGAAGAGCAGCAGCAGCACCGCGCACAGCACCTCGGTGGCGTAACAGCAACGTGAGGATCAGACGCCGGTCGAGACGGTCGGCGACCTGCCCGGCGATCAGGATCAGCGCCAGGAACGGCATGAACTGCGCGAGCCCTATGAAGCCGAGGTCCAGCGGATCGTGCGTGATCGCGTACACCTGCCATCCCACCGCGACGCTCTGCATCTGCACCGCGAGCGTGGAAAAGAAGCGGGCGAACAGGAAACGCGAGAAATCCGGATAGCTGAGCACCCCCAGCGGATGCCGGCGTGCAGCGCTCATGGACACCGTGATCGGTGCTGTAACTTCATTTTGAGATTGTCGCAGATCGGCCCATGCACTACTTTACGGCCCGGCGCGAGCCACAATGGCCGAAGAGTTTCGCTGGCCGCGCTCCCGGTCCGAGGTCCTGAAGAGTCATGAGCGACGCAGCCGCACCCATCGTCGTGCGCCATTTCCGCCAGATCGTGCTCTGGCCGCTGCAGCTCATGCCGCTCAGGCCGGGCGTGCAGGTGCAACGTCACTGGGAAGCGCTCGAGACGCTCGGAGAGGCGAATCCCTGGCGCGAAGTGCGGGACGAGTATTCCGCGGACCCGCTCGAGTTCCAGGAGCGCCACTACAAGGAGTTCGTGACCTTCCTGCCCTACGTGCAGCGCTTCCTCTACGGATCGAGTGTCGGCCAGGAGGCCTCGCAGCGCCACGGCGAGCCGAGCATCCGCGTTTTCCGCCGCGCCGACATCGCGCAGGTGCGCGTCACTTACGAGGACGGCACGACGATCCTGTTCGAGGTCGCGCACGCGGATCTCTATTTCTTCCTCGACGCCGACATCGCGATGCTCGCCTTCGAGATGCACGCCAACGACATTGCCCTGGATCGGGCGCAGGACACGCTGTTTCGCTTCGGGCGCGCGTATCCCGCGTTCTGGGAGCGCAACGGCCAGGGCGGCAACTGTCCGCGTCGCGTCGAGTGGCTGGGACGCAGACGGCGAGGTGTTGGCGACTTCGGACTACGAGTTCAAGCAGAAGTACCTCGGCCACGTCGGCCGCTACCGCGCGCCGGCGATCGCCGCGCACTGGGAATTCCTGCTTCAGTCCGGCGGTACTGCGAATTCCCGGGACAGACCGGACCGTTGCGCTATCGCCAGCTCGAGTACTACCGCATGCCGCTCATGGCATACCTGTCATTCGACGATCCGAGCGATCTGTCGCGCGCCGACTTCGTGCGCCTCGGCATGCTGACGCGGCCGGCGCAAGGGCGATTCACTGCCCTACTCCGCCAAGTCGCTGGAGCACTTCGAGGCCGAATACTGCGACGACCGCTTCTGGGGGCGGAGCGGCGACCTGTTTTCGGGCGACACGCGCCTCATCTGCACCGGCCCGTTTCTCGCGGTGGTCGGCCGGCAGGACGACTACTTCTTCACCGGCCGCGAGACTGGCATGTACGGCCAGTTCCGGCACCAGTACTTCCTGCTGTTCCTGATTGCACACTTTCACCGCGCGGCGTTGCTCTCGATGTCGGACGAACTCGCGGTGGCGATGAACCGGCTCGAGGTCGGCGACCTCGACTCGGTGCGCCAGTTCAAGCGTGCCATCCGCTCGTCGATGGAAATCTTCCTGCGCTTCACGCACCGCTACTGGTTCCACCAGGTGTCGAACCAGAACATCGCGCGCAGCATCTTCGACCGCCTGCGCCATCAGCTCGGCACGGAGACGCTCTATGAAGAAGTGGGTGCCGAAGTCGAGGACATGAACGAGTACCTCGACACCGACAGCGTGCGCCGCCAGGCCAACACCATCCTGCGTCTCACCGTGGTCACGATCTTCGGCCTGATCGGCACGGTCGCGACTGGCTTTCTCGGCATGAACCTGCTTGCGGAGGCAGAGCGGCCACTCATCTGGCGGATCCTGTTCTTCTTCGTGATCCTCATCGCGACCGGCGCGATCACGATGTACACGATTGTGAAATCGAAGCGGCTCGCGGACTTCCTGGACACGCTTTCCGATGAGCGGGTGAGCTGGCGCGAGAAGTGGCGCTCGCTGGTCCGCACCTGGACCGGTCCGCCGCAATAACTGCCTTCCTGCTGCGAGCGCGCCCGCGCTTCGCCGAGCTATTTCACTCGCGTCGGAACCTGGATGTGGGGGTGCGGTATGCCGAGCCACTCGCGCCACACCGCCATCAGCACCGCGAGGATCACGGGTCCCACGAACAAGCCCACGAGTCCGAAGGCCGCGATGCCGCCCAACACGCCGAACATCACCAGCAGGAACGGAATGCGGGTGGCGTTGCTGATCACGAGCGGTCGGATGAGGTTGTCCACCCAGCTCACGGCCAGCGCTCCCCACAGCAGCAGCCCGATGCCAGCGCCGGTGCGATCCGTGATGAGGAGCCAGACTCCCGCACTCCCCCAGACGAGAGGGGCACCGAACGGGATGAGCGCGACGATCGTGGTAATCGCACCGAGCAACACCGGCGCTTTCAGTCCCGCGACCCAGTAGCCGAGACCCGCGAGGATGCCTTGCGCCAACGCCGCGAGAACGATGCCGTACACGACGGCGCTGGTGGTGTCACCGATTGCCGAGAGGTAGCCGTGGATGCGCTCGCCGGTAATCCGCTCCAGCACCTCACGCACCTGCCGGGAGATCTGCTCACCGTTGCGGTACACGAAGAACACAGTCAGCAGCGAGAAGAAGATCTTGGCAAGATTGCGCCCCACGCCCCCGATCAGCGTCTTGATCTCCCCGAGCGATTGATCAGCCCAGCGCCCGATTTCCGTCTTTGGATCGCTGCCCATGCGCTGGAGCAGTTCCTGCAGCCAGTCACCGAGCCATGGAATGTTCTCGATGGACGGCGGCACGTGCGGATGGCGGGCCAGGTACGACGTCAGCACTTCGTAAGCGCCTCCCACCTCGTGACGCATGAGCGTCGCGAGCCACACCACCGGGACCACGAACGCGACGCTGAGGAGCAGCGTCATGGTGAGCGCCGACAGGGTGACTTGTGCGCGCATCGCCCTGCGCAGTCTCACGTACAGCGGCCAGGTGACGTAGGCAAGGATCAGCGCCCAGATCACCGGCACCAGGAAGGGCCGCAACACTACGTAACTCAGCAGCAGCAGGCCGCCGATCAGGAGCGCGATGATCAGGCGTCTGAGCCAGGGTGCGGATTGCAGTTCTTCTAGCATTGGTGATCGAGTGGGTCGCGAGCGCTGAGTCGTTCAGGTTTTCTTGCCCAGCAACCGGGCCAATTGTCGATCGTGAACGCCGGAAAGCACTAGTTGCGCCGTAATGGCCCCGATGAGCGCGGTCAGCATGTCCCACTGGGTGTCCCACACATCGCCCTGGGTGCCGAGAAATGCCTCCGCTGTCCCCCCACCGATCACGGCCGCGAGCCACTCGGTGAACTCGTAACAGGCACTGATTGCCAGGCAGATGGAGCTCACGATGAAGAACAGCCATCCGCCCGCCTTGAGCGGCGTCTGGCGCAACAGCACCTCGCGAGCCGCGATCGCCGGCACAAAACCCTGCGCGAAGTGCCCGATGCGGTCGTAAGGATTGCGAGTCGTGTCGAGCAGGTCCTGCAGCCAGAACCCGAACGGCACCTGCGCGTAGGTGTAGTGACCGCCTACCATCAGGATGAGCGCGTGTATCGCGATCAGGACATAGAGAAGGGGTGTCAGCGGGAAGCGCCCGGCGGTATAGATCAGAACCGGCACGATGATGAAGATCGGGGCGACCTCGAGCCACCAGGTAATGCGGTCCGTCGGGTGCACGGCGGAGATCGCCAGCGCAATTGCCACCAGTACCAGCAACACCAGCGGCAATGCATGACGCGAAGCGACCGGCGCCGCGTTCATGGCTGCGAGCAGTTCATGATCGAGTTTCCCTTGTTCTTATTGCGCCGAAGCCCGAGCGCGTGCCGCGTTGGCAGCTACGCGCTCGATTGGCTTCGGTCGGGCTCAGTGCGGCGGGCGTGCAACTTCCGGATCGCCCCTGCTGCGTCGAGCTTTGGTCTTGCGGTCTTGTCTTGCCGGCCGCACGCTTCTTGCGCTTGGTAGTTGCGCTTCTTCGCCCGCTTCTTTCGCTTTGCCATTGGCCTCACCTCTTCCATCGGTTTGGATCGTTCAGCTCATCGGCCATCCTGCGCCACGGCCCGAGGCAACCCAATGTGCACTTGCCCGATCGGCGCCGCGCGTTCGCATGTTACATGAGCAAGCAGAAATCGCACTTGCGCGCAGCCTTGTGCCGATTGCCTGCCCAGCGCCGGCACCCTAGTATCGCCGCACTCTATTGCTTCCGGCCTCGAGCCCGCCTCCCCATGCCTGCCGAGCCCGCACTGACACCGGACGAGATTCTCAGGCGTGCCGCGGAGCTTGGCCCTCGCGAGCGGGCCTCATATATCCGCCGGGCATGCGGCAGTGACACGGCTTTGTTCCAGACGGTGCTCGACCGCATTTCCGCCGCGTGGCTGCGCGAGCTGACCGATGAGCCGACCTCCGACGACGAGGAGATCGCCGAGGCCACGACGCATGGTCCGGGCGATCGCATCGGACCGTACCAGGTCCGGCGGGTCCTCGGTCGCGGCGGGATGGGCGAGGTGTACCTGTGTGAGCGCGCCGACGAGCAATATCACAAGCAGGTCGCCATCAAGCTCGTCAGCCGCGGCGTTCTGTCGCGACAGGTGCAGACCCGCCTGCGCACCGAGCGGCAGATCCTGGCAACGCTCGATCATCCGAACATCGCGCGCCTCCTGGACGGGGGAACCACTGCCGAAGGCATTCCTTACCTGGTGCTCGAATACATCGAAGGCGAGCCGATCGACACCTATTGCGACACTCACCGGCTCAGCATCGACGCACGCCTGCGAGCTGTTTCGCGTGGTGTGCTCGGCGGTGCAGTCCGCCCACCGCAACCTGATCGTCCATCGCGATCTCAAGCCGAGCAACATCCTCGTCACCGCCGACGGCACGCCGAAGCTGCTCGACTTCGGCATCGCCAAGCTCCTCGACGTACGCCAGACCTCGCACACGATCGCCATGACACAGGCGGATGTGCGCATCATGACGCCGGATCACGCGAGCCCGGAGCAGATCCGCGGCGAGCTGATCACTACCGCGAGCGATGTATACGTGCTCGGCGTGCTGCTCTACGAGCTGCTCTGCGGGCAGCGCCCGTTCCAGGTCTCGGGCCTGCGCTTTCACGAAATAGAACGCGTGATCTGCGAGAAGGAGCCGCCGCCGCCCAGCGACGCCTGGAAGACGACTCATCTCAGCACCAGGGAGCTGGCGCGAATTGCAGAGCAGCGTGCCAGCACGCCGCAGCGGTTGCACCGCGAGCTGGGCGGCGACCTCGACAACATCGTCATGATGGCGATGCGCAAGGAGCCTGAGAGACGTTACGGCTCGGTCGAACGGTTCTCAGCGGACATCGACCTGTACCTGCGCGGCATGCCGATACTTGCACGCCAGGACACGTGGAGCTATCGCGCGCGCAAATTCGTGGCGCGCCACACGCTCGGCGTCGTGCTGTCGGGCCTGTTCGTGCTGCTGCTCGCGGGATTCGCAGTGAGCATGTACATCCAGGCGGAGCGTTTGCGCGAGGAAAGCGATCGCACGCGCGCCCAGTTCGAGCGTGCCGAGTCGGAGCGTAATCGTGCCGAACGCGTCTCGACCTTCCTGGCGGACCTGTTCCGGCGTTCCGACCCCTGGGAATCGGGCGGCGAGAACGCCACGGCGCTGGAATTGCTCGAACGCGGTGCGCAGCGCATCGAGACAGAGTTCGCCAACGATCCGGACACGCAGGCGAATCTCCTGGATGCAGTGGGCCGCGTATATCTCGCACGTGGAGAGACCGACAAGGCGATTGCGCTCCTCGATCGTGCCTTGCGCCTGCGGCGTGAGCTGTTCGGTTCTGAACACCTCATCACGGCGAGCAGCATGCAGAGCCTCGGCACCGCCCGCCGCTACAAGGGCGAATTCGACCAGTCGCGCGTGCTACTGGAGGACGCGCTGCGCATCCAGACACAGAAGCTCGGCGAACATCACGAGTCGGTCGCGGTCACGCTCGATGAACTCGCGCGCTGGTATCGCGACGTCGGGCAACTGGATGTCGCAGAGAAAACCTTCCGGCGCAGCCTCGCGTCGTTTACTGCCGTGGACGGGCCGCAGAGCCCGCAGGTATCAGCCGTCACGAACGACCTGGCGACGCTGCTCCTGTACAAGGGCGAGCCCGCTGCCGCCGAACAGTTGTACCGCAAGGCACTCGAGGCTGATCGTGCACGACTCAAGCCCGATCATCCGCTGCTCGCGACCGAACTGACCAATCTCGCGCTCGCGTTGCAGATGCAGGGCAAGCTCACCGAGGCAGAGCCGCTCTTCAAGGAATCGATCGAGAGCATGGAGAGCGTCCTCGGACGCGAGCATTACAGCACTATCAGCGCGCTCAGCAACTACGGCTGGTTCCTGCAGGTCAAGGGCGATCTCGACGGCGCGGAAAAAGTCCTGCGCGACGTGCTGGCGCTCGATCAGAAGGTGCAGGGGCGCAGCCATCCCTACGTGGGCCATGACATGTCGAATCTCGCCGACCTGCTCTACGAACGGGGGCAGTTCGGTGAGGCTGAGCAGCTCTATCGACAGGCGCTCGACATCTACAAGGCGACCCTGCCGGCGAACCATCAACACGTCGCCGCAGCCCTCACGGGACTCGCCCGCATCTTCGCGGAAGGTGGTGACACGTTGCGCGTGAATGCGCTCATCGAGCGCGCCGTCAGCATCTGGCGCAAGGAATTGCCCGAGGATCACTGGCAGATTGCGCGCAGCCGCGCGGTGCTCGGCAAGAGCATGCTGCAACAGGGCAAGTTTGCAGAGGCCGAGCCGATCCTGCTCGAGAGCTACGCGATCCTGGAGAAGCAGCGCGGCGCCAACGATCCCGGTACGCACCAGGTGCGCGCGTGGCTCGCGCAGCTATACGATCACTGGGGCAAGCCGAATGATGCTGCACGCTATCGCTGAGTGAACCGGAATCAGAGGTCGGCTTTGGGTTTATCTGTAGCAATTTTTATGAGTACCTACTTGTTCGGCTACTGGTAAAGTAGCCTACAATTGCAAAAAAGACGGACTACGGGGATTCTCGGATCTGAGACGAGTCGAGCGGGTGCAGCGTCCTGGGGGCGCTCTGCGTTCGATTGGCTTCTACTGGGCAGGAGGGGGAAATGCAGCAGCGCATCGAGCATGAATTCGACGCCTACGACAACGAGGTTCTGGACGGGTTGTCAGCTGGCCTCTACCGGTTTGCCAACATGATTGGCATCGTCGGCCTCGCGCTCGTCGGCCTCGGGCGTCGCCGCCATGGTGACTGGACGTTATCTTTCACCACTGGCCGGCCCGGCCATCATCGTGTTCGGGGTGGTGGCCATGGTGGGCGGGTTCTTGTTCCGCTCGCCGATGGGCGCGCTCTCTCGCATCACCCGTAGCCGCGGCAGCGATATCACGAAGCTCATGGAGGTCCTGAAGGGTCTCGACACCGCGCATGGGGTGTTCCGGGCCCTCCTCGCGGCACTCGTGGTGGCCCGGCTTGCGTCCTTCCTGCTCGTCCATCTGAAGTAGCGCGGGGGAACTATGGCTGAGTATGAATTCACCGCAGAAGAAAACCGTCACATTGACCAGGTGCGACGCAAGCTCCAGCACATCGCGGTACTGTTCCTGGTTCTGGGTGCACTGCAGCTCATCGAATCGTTTCTGCTCACGGATCCGGCAGGTCGATGGATCAGCGTGGGCAGCGCTCATCCTGCTGCTCGCTCTTGGCTGGCTCTTCTGGCGGCCCCTCGATAACTTTCGGCGCATCGTAACAACAGAGGGGCAGGACATTCGCGAGGTCATCACCGCTATCAAGGATCTGCGCGCAGCGTATTTCGCGGCCGAGATCATCCTGATCGTTTTTGCGGCCGGCATCATCGTCGAAGTGATGCGCCTGACCACGGGCAAGGGATTGTAGCTACACCTTCCCCGGCGAGAACTGCGCCGACCTCGAGCCCACGAATATCGGGAAGAGACTGGCATCGCTTGCGCGGAAGGGCTGGCCGACGCGCTCGCGTGCCCGATGGCGCTCGACTATGCTCACCGGGCTTCGGATAAGCCGGGGATCAGGTGGCCCGGAGTCATAAGTACACGCCGTTCGAGCGATTGCTGGCGCTGATCACCAAGGTGCGGCCTGGTGAAGGCCGTGCCGTCGCACTGTTTGGCGCGCACGTTTTCCTGATCCTGTTCTCCTACTACTTGTTCAAGGCGGCGCGCGAAGGTTTGCTGCTCGCCAAATTGTCTGCCGCCGACGCGAGCTACGCGACGGCAATCACCGCGACCCTGCTGATATTCATCGTCCCGCTCTACAGCCAGGTACGTCGGCGCCTGGACGGTCCGCTGCTGGTGATCGCCGTGATCGCGTTCTTCGTGGGCTGCCTGATAGCGTTCTGGAGCCTCGACCGGCTCGGACTCAGGGTCGGCTTCGCGTTCTTCGTGTTCGCCGGCATCTTCGGAGTGATGATGACGGCGCAGTTCTGGGCGCTCGCCGCTGATTCGTTCAACATCAAGTCGGGACAGCGGTTGTTCCCTGCAATCATGCTGGCCGCACAAATCGGCGCGCTCTCAGGTACTGAGTTCGCGGAGTACTTCAGCGTTGCGATCGGCACGAATAATCTGTTGCTGGTCGGCGCGACCACGCTGCTGCTGACGGCGCTCTTCACGCTGCCGATGCACGCCAGCGTCCCTGACGAATCGCGCCACCTGCCACACGACACAACGCCAGCCGTGCGACGCATTTTCGGTGGCTTCGACGTTGTCGCACGCAGCCGCTACCTGACGCTGATCGCGGTCATGATCGTACTGGTCAACTGGATAAGCTCGACCGGCGACTTCATCCACCGCAGCTTCGTCAAGGAACACTTCGCGGCGGTGGCGAGTGCGGCGTCCTCGCCCGGCAGCCAGCAAGACCTCATCAGCGCCTACTTCGGCAACTTCCAGTTCTGGTTCGTATTGGTGGGTTTGTCGTTGCAGACGCTGGTCGTGGGACGACTGTTCCGCTGGCTCGGAGTCGCGACCACGCTGCTGATCCCGCCGCTGGTTTCTCTGTTCGGCTACGGCCTGTTCGGTTTTCTGCCGATCCTCACCGTGATCCGATTGGCGCGAATCGTCGAATCGGGCACCGAGTACTCAGTGACGAACACGGCCCGCCAGGCGTTGTTCCTGCCGACCGACCGGACGCAGACTTACGAGGGAAAGACCACGATCGAGACGTTCTTCTGGCGCTTCGGCGACTTGCTGCAGGCCGGGGTGGTGTTCGTCGGGACCCATTACCTGGCCATGGGCGCCGTGCAGTTCGCGCTGTTGAACATGGTGCTTGCGGTGTTCTGGACGCTGGTTGCGCTCGCAGTCGGCCGCGAGTTTCGCCGGCTCGCGCGCGAGAACCTCACGAACACAGCACCGAGTCTCACGCGCCCCATTCCGCATGCGGATTGGCGACCGGGTGAGCGCTTTGAGCACGTACTGCCCCCGGACCTGTTCGCCGACACCGACCCCGGCGACGTGCTCACGCTCTCGGCGCGGCTCGCCGACGGTAGGCCGCTGCCCAGTTGGCTCGCGTTCGACGCGCACCACGGGCGCTTCCATGCGCGCGCAGTCGAGATCGTCGACGAGCAACTGCACATCACGGTGATCGCGACTGATCACGACGGGTTGGCGGTGAGCGGGACGCTGGTGCTCCGCCGCGTGATGGTGCTCAGCTAGATGTCGCCAGCTGCTGACTGCTCCGTTGTGAGCCCGTCGAGTACGTCACTTGCGAAGGCGGTCCCGTGATCACCACCAACGAGAAGTTGACCACCCAGATGGGCACGTTCCCAAAGAGGCGGAACGCCGGACTCCTGTTCTTTGCGGCGCTGCTGGCCTCTTCGGCAGGTCTGATTGCGGCCGCGGGCTGGCTCGAGGGGAGTGGCGCGTGGCGACATCCGCTGACCTGGCTCGCAACGCTCGGCCAGGCCGAGGCGTTGTCTCTGCTGAGCGACGCAGCGCAGGTCCTTGCCGGGGTGCTCGCGATCCTCGTCACGGTCGTTGCCATCGTCCTCGAGCTCTCGGCGACACGATACACGCATCGCGTCACCGCTCTGTTCGTGCGCGACCCCGTCAATCTCGCGGTAATGGCCTTCTTCGTCCTGACGACGGCGCTCTGCATCTGGCTCGCCATCGTGCTGACGGGAGAGGTGGGCCCGGCGCCCTTCATTCCGCGTGGCGGTTTCCTGCTCGCGATGATCATGATGACCGGCTGCTTGCTCGCGCTGCTTCCATACTTCGCCTACGTGTTCCGCTTCGTCTCGCCGCACAGCGTAATCGCACGCATTCGCGCCGAGGCGCTCGCCCGGGTACTGCGCGCGGACAAGGGGGGTGCGGGCGCGGCGAAGTACGCGGTGATCCACGCGGTGGAGGACATCGAGGACGTCGCGCGTGGCGCGATGAAGAACAGCGACCGCGGCATCGCGATGGCAGCTGTCGAGGCACTCGCGACGCTGCTCGACGATGTGACGAATCTGCGGGAGAAACTGCCGGATGCCTGGTTCCGCGTGGACGAAGCCGTCACCCACGATCCCGACTTCATCGCGATGGCGCCAATCGCCATCGAAGAGGTAGCCCGCGATCGCAGTTGGTTCGAAGCGAAAATCCTGCGGCAGTACCTCGCCCTCTTCGGCGATGCCGTCGGAAGCGCTCGCGATGTAGCGAGCATGATCGCGATTCACACGCGCCGGCTCGCCGAGGATTTCGCGGCGCAGCCTGCATTTCTCGAGCTCTGTCAGCGCGCTTTCCACAGCTACTTGCGGGCGGCGATCAATGGCGCTGATCCGCGCACGGCCTACTTCGTGCTGCACCAGTATCGTGTGCTCGGCGAGTCGCTGCTCACGAAGGGGCTACAGCCCGCTGTCTTCGAGGTGGCCGATCGCATCTGTTTCTACGGCCGGCTCGCGAACAGTAAAGGGCTCCCGTTCCTCCTGGAGGTGGCGGCCTACGACCTGGCGCAACTGGTCGAAGCCGCGGCGGACAATCGCGCGATGCGCGATACGCTGCTTGAACGGCTGCTGGCCGTCGATCATGAGGGTGCGGAGCATCTGCTCGGAGTGTGCCGGGCCCAGATGCAGCTCGCCACGTTCTTCCTGTTGCGCGGGGAGGATGAGCCGGCGCGGCGAATCGCGCGAAACCTCGCGGTCGATCGCGGCCCGCTGCTGTCCGCCACGCGTGATGAGCTCGAGCGCGAGGTATCGCCAAGCTACTGGGAGATCAACGACCGTGGCACCAACTTTGCGTACCTGCCCCCCGAGCGGCGCGCCAAGCTGGACGCCTTTTTTGCGATGCTCGGGCGCTCCAGTGAATTCAAGAAAGACGACCACACCTACGCGCCGAGACAGTAGAACGCGCGCTGCTTCGCATCGAATGTCGTGTCCTTCCTGGCGCAAGGAATTACCGGACGATCACTGGCAGATCGCTCGTAGCCGCGCGGTGCAAACGATCCCGGTACGCGCCAGGTGCGTGCGTGACTCGCGTAGCTCTATGACGGGTGGAGCAAGCCGGACTTCGCAGCCCGCTATCGCTGCGAACGCACCGGTTTGTTTCAGGGCCTTCTTGCCGTAAATCAAGAAAACATCAACCAATGGCCGTTAGGCCGATGCACAAACTGCTGCTTGAGTTAAAGTCACCACTCGATGGAGCGTCGACGTGAAGCGCAGTCAATCTACGGCGCGTAGGCATCTCCTGCGCGTGCTAGCCCTTGAAAACTCCGGTCGTGATCCCGAGCGCCTTGCAATCAAATACAGGAAGATGCGTCAGAGCGCCTTCGCCTTCACACGTGCTTCGCCCGCGCTTTTCTATGATCAGGTTCGGCTCCCACACGTACTTGCGCGAGCCCCATCAATCTGGATCTGCGGCGATCTGCACCTGGAGAATTTCGGAGTCGTGCGAGGTGCCAATGGCCTGCCGTACTTTGACATCAACGATTTCGACCACGCCGCCCTCGCACTGTGCAGCTGGGACATCGTACGACTTCTCACCAGCGTCGATCTGACGCTCGATCGAGTTGACGTATCCCCGGCAGAACGCCGGCGCTGTGCTGAGACGTTCCTCACCCGCTACTCCGCCGCGCTCGCAACCGGTAAGGCACTCTGGCTCGAACGTCGGCTAGCCAGTTCTGCGGTCCAGCAACTCTTGAAACGCGGGGAACGGAACGCAGCCGACCCGATTCGTGAGCGCACGCGCAAGGACCACAAGGGTCGGCGACGAATCGTCGCGGACGGAGAAGACGCCCTGCCGTTGAAGCCAGGCGACCTGCGCCAAGTACAAGCTGTGCTTCGACGGGTCAATCGGCTCGGAGTCGTCGACAGGCTTCGCCTGGTGGATGCCGCGCGCAGAGTATCGGGGCTGGCATCGCTCGGGCTCACACGCTTCGTAGCACTGGTGGCACGTGCAACTGAGAAGAGGGACCTCGCCGTAGTCGACATCAAGATCGCGCGGCCATCGCTCGTTCCAAACAGCAAGCATCAGAAACGCTGGAAGCGGGAAGCAGAGCGCGTGGTTGCCATAGAGACCGCGTTGCAGGCAGTGCCGCCCGGCGTGCTCGTGGCAGCCTCTCTGGGCACTGAATCATTTGTGGTACGCGACCTGCAACCCCGTCAAGAGAAGATCACCGCAAAGTCAGTCGTGGGATCAAGAAGGGAATTCCGAGCATTGCTCCGGGAGCTAGGCGACCTGGTGGCCTGGGCGCACCTGCGCGGTGCCGAACGGTGGGGCGCAGATTCGACTGAGGCATTGGTTCGCTTTGGATCGCGAACCGACTGGCAACGAGCCGCTGTCAAGACCGCATTCGGAGCAGCGTTGAAGACCAGAAAATCATACCTGGAGTTCAAGGCCGATGTACCCGTGAAGTTCCTAGGATAGCTGTCGATGCGAGGGGCGCGACTTACCTACTTAGATTTCTTTGGACGAACCTGTGCAGTGACCCCCGCAAGTGCAACCAAGGACCGCTCACGTTTCCGCGGAAACGTCCTTTGCTCGTGTACTCGCGCGCTTGGCCTGCTGGAGCAGCACTTCAATACCAAGGCTGTAGTCGATCCGCTCACCCGGAAAGGTTCACGGCGCTCGACGCCTACGCGCCGAGAAACATCCGGTACGCCGGGTTCGCCGTCTCTTCCGCGTAGGCGTAGTGCAGCTCGTTCAGATGGTCGAGAAACTGCGCGCGCTCGACATGCGGCACCTGGATTCCCGCGAGCACGCGGCCGTGATCGGAGCCGTGATTGCGATAGTGGAACAGGCTGATGTTCCATTTCGTGCCGATGGCGCGCAGGAACTTGAGCAGCGCGCCGGGACGCTCCGGAAATTCGAACCGGTACAGCACTTCGTTGGCGATGCCGCGCGCATGCCCGCCCACCATGAAGCGCACGTGCAGCTTCGCCATTTCGTTGTCGGTCATGTCGATGACGCGGAAACCGGCCGCGCCGACGCTGCGCAGCACCTCCTCCTTCTCCTCGCGCCCTTGTGAGAGGGCAAATCCCACGAAGATCTGCGCCCGCTCGTTGCTCTCGTAGCGATAGTTGAACTCCGTGACGCTGCGCGGCCCCAGCACTTCGCAGAATTTCAGAAAGCTGCCGGGCTGTTCCGGAATCTCCACCGCCATGAGCGCTTCACGCTGTCCGCCGAGATCGGAGCGCTCGGCGATGTGCCTCAAGCGATCGAAGTTCATGTTCGCGCCGCTGTTGACCGCCACCAGCGTCTGGTCGGTGAGCCCTTCGCGGGCGACGTAGCGCTTGATGCCCGCAACCGCCAGCGCCCCCGCCGGCTCGGCGATGGCACGCGTGTCCTCGAAGATGTCCTGGATCGCCGCGCACACCTGGTCGGTGTTGACCAGCACGATCTCATCCACGTGCTCACGCGCGAGGCGAAACGTTTCCTCGCCCACGCGCCGTACCGCCACACCGTCGGCGAAGATCCCGACGCGCTCCAGCGTCACGCGCTGCCGGGCCTTGAGAGAGTCGTGCATGGCCGCGGCGTCCTCGGGCTCGACGCCGATCACCTTGATGCGCGGATAGAGATACTTCACGTACGCGGCGATACCCGCGATCAGGCCGCCGCCGCCCACCGGCACGAAGATCGAATGAATGTCGCCCGGCCGCTGGCGCAGGATCTCCATGCCGATCGTGCCCTGGCCCGCGATCACGTCCGGGTCGTCGAACGGATGGATGAAGACGAGGTTGCGTTCGCGCTCGAGCACCAGCGCGCGCTCGTGTGCCTGGTCATAGTCATCACCGTGCAGCACCACCTCGCCCCCCAGGTCCATCACGGCCTGCACCTTGATGTGGGGCGTCGTCTGCGGCATGACGATCACGGCGGGCGTGCCGCGCTTGCGCGCCGCGAGCGCCACGCCCTGCGCGTGGTTCCCGGCCGAAGCGCAGATGACGCCGCGCTGCGCCGCAGTCTGCGACAGGTGCGCGATCTTGTTGTACGCGCCGCGCAGCTTGAAGGAGAACACGGGCTGCAGGTCCTCGCGCTTGAACAGCACGCGATTACGCAGGCGGCGCGACAGGCGTTGCGCCGGCTCGAGCGGCGATTCGATCGCCACGTCGTAGACCCGCGCCTTGAGAATCTTCTCGATGTAGTTGTTGTTCACGCCATCGCATCCCCACGCTGCCCGGCGGTTACGTTAGCAAGAATTGCGGTGGGCTACAGCACGCCGCTCGCTTAAACTGCGCGCTGCCGGGCAACTGGCTCATGGACCGCTCCCAAGCCCGCCGCCTCATCTTCGCCTCCGCCGCCATCGGATCGCTCGGCACTTTCGCCATGCATGCGATCCTGCCGGCGCTTCCCGATATCCGCGCCCAGTTCGCAACGACCGTCAGCACGGCGCAGCTCCTGGTCACGTTCTCGATGCTCGCCATCGCTTCCGGCAACGTGATGGTTGCACCGCTCTCGGACCGCTGGGGGCGCAGACCGGTGATCTTCGCCGGGTTGTCGCTCTTCATCGTGGGGAGCATTGCCGGGATGCTCGCCAACAGCATCGCGCTCCTGATCGGTGCACGCATCGTTCAAGCCTTCGGGAGCGGCGCCGCCATGGCCGTGGCGCGGGCAACGCTGATGGATGCATTCGGGCCGGAGCGCGCCGCGAGCGGCATCGCCTACACGGCGACCGCGATTCTCGTGGTGCCGATGGTGGCACCGACCATCGGCGGGTTCGCGGTGGAACTCGCCGGCTGGCGCCTGGTGTTCGGGCTGTGCGTGGTGCTGGGCACGGCTGCCATGCTCTTCACGGCATTGCGCATCCAGGAAACGCACCAGACGAGTGCGGCGACGCGACGGCGGGCCTGACACACTGGAAAGTTATCGGCAGCTGCTGCTGACCGGGCGCTACCGGGCTTACGCACTGTTCGGTTCGCTGCTGTTCGCGGCGGTGTATGTCTTCATTGCCGGCGCGCCGCACGTGGCCATGGACGTGCTGCACATCTCGCCGTCGCGCTATGGGCTGCTCTTCATGCTGCCGGCTTCGGCTTCATTCGCGGGATTCTTCACCGCAGCGCGCATCTCACGACGCATCGGCGCGCTGCGCATGATGCGTGCCGGTTCCGTCCTGTCGCTGACCGGAGGACTGCTGTTGACGACGCTGGCGCTGTTTGGCGTGTGGCATCCTGCGGCGTTGTTCCTGCCCGCGATGCTGGTGTGCTTCGCCAACGCCATCTCAGCGCCCAATGCGACCTCGAGCGCCATTGGCGTGCGTCCTGACATCGCGGGAGCCGCCTCGGGACTGACGGGATTTCTGCAGCTGATCGTGTCGGCTTCTGCGGTTCAGCTGGTCGCGGCGATTTCCAACCCGAGCCCGTATCCGCTGGCATTCACGGTGCTCGGCTGCAACCTGCTCGCGCTGCTGGTCTTCATGCTGGTGCAACGCCGGACCGAGGCGCACGGCGCGACAGTGGTCATGCCGGCCAAAGACTAACGCTCGCCGGATTTCAGGGTGAAGCGGAACTGGGTCTTGCCGACCAGCACCATGTCGCCGTCCTGCAGGGCGTGGCGGCGGCTGATGCGGGAATCGTTGATGTACACGCCGTTGGTGCTGCCGAGATCTTCGATCACTGTCGCGCCGCCCGCGATCACGATGCGCGCGTGATGGCGGCTGACGTACGTTGGTGTCGATCTGGATGTCGTTGTCATCGGCACGTCCGATGGCAGTAGCTTTCTTGTTGATGACGTGCACGATCTCCGATTCACCGTCCAGGCGCACCAGCAATCGCATTGCTGAATCGGCACCGGGTTGACGGCTACCTCCGGCCTGGAGACAGGCTCGGGCTCGGGCGCTTCGGCGCTCAGCCGGCGGATATCACGCTGGATGTTGCCGATGATCTCGCTGCTCGCCTTGAGCTCGCCTTCGAGCCGCGCAACGGCGGAGTCGCGAGTGGCCAGCGTGTCCTGCAGGTGCCGGATCTGGCCGCGCTGTTCTTCGAGCGTGCGTTGCGCAATGGAACTCTGATCGGATCTCTGCCTGAGCTGCGACTCGAGCCGCAGCATTGAATCCTCGGCAGCGCGCAGATCGCCCTCCAGCCGCGCGATGCTCTCGGCCTTGTCGCGCAGCTCCTTCTCGAGTGCGGTCAGGGTCTCGGCCTGATCATCGACCGTCTTCTGCAGGGTGTTGATGCGCTCCGAGCGCGTGGCGACTTCGGCGATCTTCACCCGCAGATCGGTTTCCATCTGCGCGACCCGGGCTTCCTTCTCACCGACCGCCGTTGCGATGTCCGACCATTTCTCCTTCCAGGTGTCGAGCTCACGCACATGGGCGTCGGCCAGTTCCGCCTGCATTCGGCCGCGGGTCTCAAGCTCGGCGATGCTGCGCACACGCATGGCCAGCTCGGCCTCGAGCCCGGCAGTTCTCTTTTGTTCGGCCTGCAGCACGGCGGCCAGCGACGCGAGCTCGTTACCGCGCTCCGAGAGTTGTGCCCGCAATTCATCCAGCGTGCTGTTGACGGCGATCTGTGCCTGCTCGCGCTCGCGCGCCTGCACGGCAGCGTTGCGCAGATCCTCGAGACTCTTCTCGATGCGGGAGTCGCGCTCCGCAACCTCGCCCTGCAGGCGCGAGACCTCGGCCGCGTGCGTCCCGATCCGACGCTCCAGTTCCACCATTACGCTGCTGGAATCCTGGCGACAATGCGCGCAGGCGCTCCAGCTCCGAGGCATGCCCGTTCAGGGCAGCATCGCGCGTTGCGATCTCGGCTTTGAGCTCCACGATCAGCTGCATCGCGCTCTTGTATCTGCGCATGCACAGCGGCGAACTCCCCTGAGCGCCGCTCCATGTCAGCTTCGAGACCGGAAACACGTTCGAGCTGCCTGGCGATTTCCTGCTCGCGCACGAACAGCTCGTCCTCGTAGAGGTTGCGCCGCACCTCCAGGCTCTGCAGCGCCTCGATGCAGCTCTGAGCCTGGCGTTCGCTGGCGCGCATGGCTTCGTCGGCCGCTATCATTCTGCGCGTGTGCTCCTGCAGCTCCCGCGCCATCTCCAGTCGCGCCTCTTCCTTGTCACGCAGTTGCGCATCCAGCGCCGCGATTCGCGCCTCGCGTTCCGCGAGATCTTGCTGTGTCGCGCGTGTTTCGCCGTAGGCCTGCTCGATTTCGCCGCGCAGCCGTTCGATGGTCTGATCGCGATCGGCTGCCGAGTGCTCCATTTCCGCAATCTGGTTGCTGCGCGCCACGATCTCGGCATCGAGTAAGGCCAGCCGGGCATCGCGAGCTTGCAACGTATCCGCCAGCGCGGCCTTCTCCACGTCGAGGGCGTCGCGTTGCTGCTCCAGCACCCGGATCTGCTCGGCACGCGCCGCCAGATCGCCCTTGAAGCGTGTGATCGTCGCACCGCGCGCCTCGACATCCGCGGCCAGACCAATACGGGTTTCCTCGAGATCGGCGATGCGACCCAACAGGTCGATCTTGTCCTTCTCGATCGCACGGGCCTGACGCTCGGCATTGCGTTGTGCTTCGCCGGCTTCCTGGGCCTGCTGTTCAGCGCGGCTCAGCCCCGCCGTGCGGGCTTCCAGCTCCAGCTCCAGGCGCTCGAGTACCTGGTCGCGTTCGCGCAAGCGCCGATCCGCGGTCTCGCGCTCGCGTTCAGCGCGGGCGAGGAGCTGCTCCAGATCGGCGATGCGCCCCGACTTGGCGTGCAGACTCGCTTCCAGGGAACGGATCGTGTCGAAGATGGCAGGCTCGCCGCCTTCCGGGCTTGCTGGCGCTGGCGGCGCGCCGAGGAATCGGCGTTGGCGCGCGCGTCACTCGCCACGCCACGTGCCGACTCGAACGCTCGCTACGTCGAGTGCCGGCAGCTCGTCCGTGCTGTCCGCATCGATGGTCTTGTTATGAGTCTGGTCCGCCCGCATGCTCATCGTCGATGAGCCCCCTTCTTGTCCCGAGGGTTTAGTTTTGTCATCAAGGCCGCGCCGTACTGCGCTGACCCGTCACCTCGCCAGTGAGTCGCATCCACCGGCGAAACGCAAGCGCAGACTAAACATAAGGAGCCCCGCGAGGCAAATCTGAACGTCCTGCGGTATGCTGTGTCCTGAGCAGCGCCTCAGCGCGCGTCGAGAAACTCGCGCAGTTGCTGCATCACGACCTGCGGTGCCGCAGCGAAGGATTCCGCACCAGGATCAGGCAGATCCAGACTCCTTGCTCCCCGCAGCGACTGCCAGGCGCGCGAGCCAGGCTCCGAGAGATCATCCTTGGATCGAGCGAGGAGCATCGGCTGCCTGATGAGCGGCAGTCGTTCGACGCTTCGTAGTCCTGCGCGGCGATGCTGATCCATTGGGCCTGCCGGGCCGTTGTGAAGCAGCCGTCCAGGAATCCCGCTGCGGCATCGACCGACAGTGAGTGATCCCCGCCGCCAACCGACGACGGCGAAACGAGGACCAGTTGCCGCACGATCTGCGGCCGGCCGAGTGGCGAGCTCGGCCGCGATCAGCGCACCCGCTCCGCACCCGAGCACGTCGAGCTGACGGAAATGCATCGTGTCGATGAAATCCCCCATGGCGCCCGCATAGTCCGCGAT
Source organism: uncultured Gammaproteobacteria bacterium (assembly GCA_963696675.1). Classification (GTDB taxonomy): domain Bacteria; phylum Pseudomonadota; class Gammaproteobacteria; order Steroidobacterales; family Steroidobacteraceae; genus DATBVX01. The sequence goes on from CAVOLM010000065.1 coordinate 97,350, forward strand.
CGAACCGCGGCGCGGCGGCGCATCAGATTCGCCACAGCCGGGAAGATCCGGCGCGTAGACGGATCGATCATGCGCGAATCTCCGGCAGCAGCCTGATGAACATGCGGCTGGATCCGGTTTCAGCATGCAGGCACAGCAACGTCGTGCGCTCATCGAAGCCGCCGCTCGCCGGAAATGCCGTGCGCACGTTGAGCTGCCCGAAACGGCATTCGAAATACGCGCGCCGCACGCGAATCTCACCGCCACCGGTGACGCCGCGTTGCTTCGTGCCATGACCTGCACTCTTCTTCATGCTCCGATCCATACGCTCAGCATCGATATCGAACCCATCACCAGCTCGTCATTGAAGAATACCAGCGGTTCTGCGTCGTCCTGCAGGGCGAGCGCATAGAGCAGCGGCAGGTAGTGCTCGGGGGTGGGGATCGCGCCGCTCGCCGCTGCATGCAGAGTGTGATAGTCGATCAGCGCCGCGTGCTCGCGCGCCTGCATCTTGTGCACGCGCGGCCGCATTGAATTCCACCGCCCACTCGTAGCCCGTGCGTCGCCGCCAGTCCATCAACGCGAGGTTGTGCACTATGTTACCGCTGCGCGAGCACCAGGACCCCTTCCGCGCGCAGCGGCGCGAGCTCTCGCCCGAGGTGGTAGTGGAACGCGGCAGGCTGCGTCGTATCGAGGCTCAACTGAATGACCGGCACGTCGGCGCGCGGATACATCAGGCGCAGCACGCTCCAGGCGCCGTGATCCAGGCCGCGAGTGTGATCGAGACGCACCTGGGCGCCTTGAATCAGGTTCACGATGCGGTTGGCGAGCTGCGGGTTGCCCGGGAGCGCGAGTACTGAACCTGGTACAGTTCGCGCGGGAATCCATAGAAATCGTGAATCGTCGCGGGCGCTCGCGTCGCGCTGACGTGCACGTCGCGCGTTTCCCAGTGCGCCGACACGCACACGATCGCACGCGGCGTCGGGAGGCGCTCGCCGAGTTCACGCCAGGCGCGACTGAAGGCGTTGTCCTCGATCGCATTGAGGGGCGAGCCGTGGCCGACGAATAGCACCGGCATCTTGCCGCCCGGCGCAGCACCTGGTTGATTCATTCACTCGCCGGATGATCGGTCAGGCCGACCACGCGCAAGCTGGATCAATGGCGCTTGAAGTACTGGATTGCGCGCTCGTGCCGTAGTGCCGCCGCGCGAGTCGCGAAAGTGCCGAGGTTGCGGCGCCGCCCGGTTCGCGGATTGGTCTTGCGCGAGTAGAGCCGGTACTGGCCGGTCTTGAGCTTGCGGATCACTTGACTCTCCTCGCTCAGCGCAACGGCTTTCGATCGTTTTCCAGTTCAGGTTGTTGAGCACGATCTCGGCGTATTCCTCGCGCCCTTTGACCCCGAAGTCCTTGAGATACGCATGCTCCCAGAGATCGAGCAGGATCACCGGCTGCAGATTCGCCGGCAGTCCCAGGTGATGCTCGTCGATCCAGAAGGTGAGCAGGCGGTTGTTGGCGCGATCGCGGGCACTCATGACCCAGCCGATGCCACGAGTCTTCGCGACGGCGAGGAAACGCTCGACGCCAGGCCTTCTCACCTCCATAGGTGATGTCCATCGCTTCCGCCAGCACGCTCGAGGCGGAGATCTTCGATCCAGGACCCCCGAGCGATTCGAAGAACAGTTCGTGCAACATCATTCCGTTGAACTCGAAAGCCGAGACGATGCTCCCAGCCCTCCTGCCCCGCGTTGCCGTTGCCGCGCAGGGATTTCTCGAGCAACCGGTTGGTGTTCTCCACGTAGCCCTTGTAGAGCCCCAGGTGGTCCTCGAACGCCTGGCTGGAAATGCCCTCGACTTCTGTAAGATCGAATTCGCGGACCTGATAGGTCACCCGGGTGCTGCGTTCCATGCTTGCTCTCCTTTGCACTGCGTCAGACGAGGGTCGAGCCCGTTTCACGTTCAGTCGCCTGCATCGCAAGCTCCTGCTCACGCCGCGGCGACAATCGGCGCCGGCGCCGCGCGCGCCTCCAGGCTCGCGCGCTTGAAGTGATCGGCGGCGATGCCGAGGGACTCAGAAACTCTGCGATCGGACCCCAGCTCATGATCTGGCAGCTCACCGACTTGATCGTGAGCAGAATCGGTGTGGCGAGGAGCAGTGCCACCGACGCCCCAGATCCATCCCCAGACCCACAGGCCGAGAAACACGATCAGCGGACTGAGCGCCAGCCGGCGTCCGAGCGCGAGCGGCTGCACCAGCTGACCTTCGATCGTCGCTGCAATGAGATACGACAACGCGACACCGAACGCCGGCCCGAGCGTGTCATGCGTGAGTATCGCAACGATCGTGAGCACGGTCAGCGTGGTGGCGGAACCGGCGTAGGGAACAAAATTGAGCACGCCGGCCATCACGCCCCACAGCAATGGCGTGGGGAGATCGAAGGCGTACGCGATGCCAGCGGTGACCGTACCGAGGCCAATGTTGATGAGCGTGATCGTGCCGAGGAACCGGGATAACTCGCGGCGTGCACGTTCCACGATGATGACGGCGTGGCGTGCCGCAGTGCTGCGCCTTCGGCCGGCACCCAGGCGCGCCAGCAAGGGAGGCCCGGAAGCGAGCAGAAAGAAAGTCAGGAAGAACACGCCGGCCACCGGAACGAGTGACCCCGGGCGTCTTGCGGAGCAGGCCGCGGTTGTCTGTGGAAATATCGGGCGAGGCTTGAAAGGAGCCGCCCGCCACGCGCTCCGCCTGGGCGGCGACCTTGTCAATCCGCACTGCCACCTGCTGCAGTGGGCGAAGCTTCCTCTCGACGTCCGAGAGCACGCTCGGCGCCCGCTCGAACCAGTCGCGCGCTGGTTCCATGGTCACGCGCACCAGTGTGGCGAGAACAGCGACCACGGTGAGCATTACGATAGCTGCCGCAATGCTGTTCGGGATGGCGAAACGACGCAGCCGTTCGACGGCTGGGCGAAAGAATCACAGCAAAGAAAACTGCCAGCGCCACTGGCATCGTGAGATCGCGGGCGAGGTGTAGTGCCGCGCCAACCGCGACGATCGCAAGAATCACCACGGCCCTCGCCGGCAGGGCCGACCTCAACCCTGCCGGCTCATGGCCTATCACTGTCGGTTACTTCGACTTGATCTGCAGCTCGTTCTGCACGTCCTTCACGCCACCGACGGAGCGCGCCAACTCACCGGCGCGATCCTTCGCCGCTGCGGAGTCGACGAAGCCGCCGAGCTGCACGACACCGGAACGCGTGTCCACGTTGATTTGATGCGCCTTGGTGGTTTCGTCTTCGATCAGCTTGGTCTTCACCGAGGCGGTGATGGTTGCGTCATCGACTACCTGGCCAGCCGACCGGTCAGCGGCCACCTTGGTCGACTTGATCTGAATGTTATTGCGCACTTCCTTTACGCCAGTGACGCTCTTCGCGGCTTGGGTCGCGGCGGCCTTCTCGGCTTCCGTATCGACGGTGCCGTTGAGCTGCACCACGCCTTTATAGGTGTCTACATTCACCTCACCGGCCTTGACCACGTCGTTGTCGACCAGCGCCGTCTTGACCTTGCCGGTCAACACGCTGTCGTCGACCGTTTCGCCGGCGCTGCGTTGCGTGGGCGTTGACGAGCAGGCTATCAGGGCAAGCGCGCTCAGCAGCGCAGTTGCCGAACCGAGAATCAATGATCGTTTCATGCGAGTCTCCTATTGTTGCCTATATCGAGTAACTAAACTTTCCAACTTCGGGCCGTAGCGACCCGCCGCGCGCTGCACGTGTGCAGCACGAGTCGCTTCAGCCTCGGTGTCGGGGGCGGAGCGTCAATCACCAACGCGCTCCGCCCTCAAATCCGTTATTGCTGTGGGGGCTGCTGTTCGGGTTGATCGCTCGGCGGCGTCTGTTCCGGCGGCGGCATTTCAGCCGGCGGAGTCGACGGTTCCTGCTGAGGTGACATGGTGTCTTCCGCTGGCGGCGGAGTTTCCGTGGGCGCAGTTTCGGGGCGCTTGCAGCCAGCCAGCGCGAAGAGCGACAGAAGTGCCGCGATCATCAGGTACTTACTCTTCATGTGGTCTGCCCTCATTACAGATACAAGGTCATCCGTCGCGCGAGCGGTCGAACCGCGCGCTGCGGTAGGGATGGTGCAAGGGGTGTGCCACGCGCTTCGGGGCTCGCAGGGGGTCCTGCACGGGCTCCTCCGATGTGCCCGCTAGACGCGATGCATTAGGAAGCGGAATCAGGCAATTGAATATCGCCTGTCGGACAAACACCTACACGCGAGGGGAAATTCGTCCTAGACGCGGATCAGTGAACGCCGCTCCAGCGCTTTGAGGCGATACGTTACAAAGCTTCCCAACGGTTGATGCAGAAATTGCACTTGCCGTGAGTTCCGAAATCACCGCCAGGGGAAGCAATGGACACCACTGTTGTTACATCACTGCATGAGAAGGGTCTGGGCAATGTACTTGGGACATCGTCCGCCATGCGAGCGATGTTCGATCTGATTCAGCGCGGCGCGCCGACCGAGGCCACGGTGCTGCTGCTCGGCGAAAGCGGCGTCGGCAAGGAGGTGGTCGCGGAAGCGATCCATCAACTCAGCGAGCGCGCCAGCGGACCGCTGATCGCCATCAACTGCGCCTCGATTCCGGCGACCCTGATCGAAGCGGAGCTGTTCGGCTACGAGAAGGGAAGTTTCACGGGCGCCTCGCGCTCGCACGCCGGCGTATTCGAGCGCGCCGATCGCGGCACGCTGTTCCTCGACGAGATCACCGAGATGCCGCTCGAGATGCAGACGCGCCTGCTGCGCGTGCTGGAGACCGGGCGCTTTTTCCGGGTGGGCGGCACGCAGGAGATCCGCACGGATTTCCGCGTGATCGCGGCCACCAATCGCGATATTCCAGACGCGGTGCGCGAGCGGCGGCTGCGCGAGGATGTCCTGTACCGGCTGGCAGTGTTTCCGATCTGCGTTCCGCCGCTGCGCGATCGTGCGGACGACTGCGAGCTGCTGGCGGATCACTTCCTCGCCGAGCTCAACAGCCGCGCGCATGTCGGACAAGCGCTTCTCGGACAGCTCACGCGCGGTGCTGCGTCAGCATCAATGGCCCGGCAACGTGCGTGAGCTGCGCAACGCCGTGGAGCGCGCCTTCATCATGGCAGATTCGGAGCTCGAGCTTGCGCCCACGATACTTCCCCGACTAGATTCATCGATGAGCTGATGAATCTACGGGCCAGACCGTGGTCCTGCCGTTGGGATCGCGCCTGGACGAGGCGGAACGATCACTGATCGAGGCCACGCTGGAGCATTTCGACGGTAACAAGCGACGCGCCGCGGAAGTACTGGGCTGCAGCCTCAAGACCCTGTACAACAAGCTCAACCGGTACGCACGCGAGACCACCTGGGTCCAGGCGCATTCTTCGTGAGGTCCGCTAAACAGGAAAAAGCATGGCACGTGTGTTGATTGCAGATGACCATGCGGTGGTGCGCGCGGGGCTCAAGCAGTTCCTGGTCGAGGACCGTGGCATCAGCGCGATCGGGGAAGCGTCCACCGGGCGTGAAACGCTCGATCGGCTGCGCGCGGAGAGCTGGGATCTCGTGATCCTCGATATCGGCATGCCGGATCGCAGCGGCATCGATATCCTGCAGCAGATCCGCGCGGTTCACGATCGCACCCGCGTGCTGGTGCTGAGCGGCTACCCCGAGCGGCAGTACGCGTTGAACGTGCTGCGTGCCGGCGCCAGCGGGTTCATCGAGAAGGGCACGGCCCCGGAAGAGCTGCTGCGCGCCGTGCGAGCAGTGCTGCAGGGAAGGCGTTACGTCAGCGCGACACTCGCTGAACAGCTGGTGGGCGAGCTCGACAGCGACGCCGACAAACCCCTGCACTCACGGCTCTCGGAGCGCGAATTCCAGGTCTTCTGCAAGCTCGCCGCCGGACGGGCGGTATCCGAGATCGCTGCCGAGCTGTGCCTGAGCGTTAAGACGGTGAGTACGTATCGCAGCCGTATCCTCGCCAAGATGAGCTTTCATACCAATGCGGATCTGACCTCCTACGCGCTGCGCAATCAGCTGATCAACTGAGATCATGACCCATTGAGTACTTGCGCAGTTTCGTTCAGCAAAGGGGCAAGACTACGCAGGACGTCGGACGGCGCTGATAGCGGGGTCGGGCGCAAAGGGAGAAAATAGGACCATGGCAGTAGAGTACAGTTCGTGAGTGCTAGCAGCAAGGAAACATTGAGAGTTCTGATCGTTGAGGATTCGCCGATCGTGGCCGAGCGACTGAAGGAGGCGCTGCGAGAAATACGCGCCGTCCGGGTCACGGACACGATCGATCGCGAGACCAAGGCTGTTGAGGCCATCGCGCGCGGCGGCGTCGATATCGTCATCCTCGATCTGCGACTCAACCGGGGCACCGGATTCGGCGTGCTGCGCGCGCTCGCCACCGACCGGGGCGAGCGTCCCACCGTGATCATCTTCACCAACTATGATCTGCCGGAATACCGCCGCCAGGCGCTGGCTCTGGGCGCAGACTACTTCCTCGACAAGGCCCGCGACTTCGAACGCCTGCCCCAGATCATCGAGACCATACGCGACCAGCGTCAGCCGCCAGGACTCGTCCCCAGCTTCACCTGACCGCCCGGACGTTCGAGCGCAGTCGCCGGCGACGCTGGCTCCGACTCGTCAGCGCTCGTGGATTCTGTGCTCAGCACATTCGCCAGTGGGATCGTGACCCGCACCTGCGTCCCGCCCGCTTCGCGGCGGCTGATCACGCACTGGCCACCGAGCGCATTGACGCGATGCTTCATGCCCGCAAGCCCGTGACCGCGGTTCACGAGGTCTGCCTGCAGCGGTATGCCGCGGCCGTTGTCGTTGATGGTCAGGACCAGTTCGTCACCCTGCATCGCGACGTCAAGCTCCGCTTCGCTCGCGCTCGAATGCCGCAGGATGTTGGTGAAGGATTCCTGCGCCACACGAAACAGGGCGATGGCCGCATCGTTGGTGAACTGCGGCTCGACAGTCGGGCAGCCGGTGCGTGCACCGGATGCCGTTGCGGCTGCAGGTTTCCTCGAACTGCCAGCGCAGCGCCGCCAGCAGCCCCATGTTGTCGAGCAGCGTCGGTCGCAGGGATTCGACCACCCGGCGCTTGAGATCGACGCCGCGATCGAGGGACTCCTGGATGCGCGTCCAGCGCAGTTCCAGGTCCGGGTCCGCGTTACGCAGTCGTGCGTGCAGCCAGGCGACGTCCATCTTCGTGGCTACCAGCAGGCCGCCGAGCGCATCGTGCAGCTCCCGCGACAGGGATTGCTTCTCGCGCTCGCTCACCTCCTGCAGGTGATTGGAGAGCGACACGAGCTCCTTGGTACGGGCATCCACGAGCTGCTTGAGCCGCGCGGATTCGCGGCTGCGCCGGTTCATATCGCGTAACAGGAAAGCGCCGACCAGCAGCAGCAGCAGCACGTTGAGGAACGTTGCACCCGCCATGCTCCAGCGCGTGATGCGCAGGTCCTGCATCCATTGCGCCAGCACTTTCAGCAGCGCGTCGGATTCGCGGGCCTCGAGGCCCAGGACGCGATTGCGGATCGCATCCATGATCCGCTTGCCCGATGCCTGCAGCACCGGGGCCGAGCCGCTCTTGCGCCACTGCGCGTAATGACGCAGGGCAGCGCCCAGGATCTCGTAGCGCTCCCGCGTCAGCTGGCCCAATTCGATTACCGGGTTGGGCGTTATCGCGCTGTCACGCGCGTAGCTGCGCGCCAGCTGCACCAGCACCTCGCGCACGCGCGGCGCCGAGCTGAGCAGCGGCTCGAGGTACTCCGGCTCGTCCGTGAGCAGAAAGCCGCGCTGCCCGGTTTCCGAATCGGCCAGCAGCAGCATGTAGCGGGACAGGAGTTTCTGCCGCTCCTGGATCTGCGTTACGCGCGCGCTCACCTCGTTCAAGCGCGTGTAGCGCTGTTCGAACAGCAGATACAGGCTCAGCAGCAGCCCGGCGAGCAGCAGTATCGGCAGCCAGACCTTGATGACGTCGCGCAGGATCATTGTGGAGTCATGCCGGAGGTACGCATTGTGAGGTTCGTCCTACAGTTACTGGCGTACCCAGCCGACGGCATCGATGTATGCCTTGTCGCATCGTATGAATCAAGCCTTTTTGAGTCATCGAACGCAGGAGTGGCCCGATGTTGTATTACGCGCTCGTCTTTCTGGTGGTGGCCTTGATCGCCGCGTTTCTCGGCTTCGGCGGCATCGCCGCGGGCGCCGCGGGCATGGCGAAGATCCTGTTCTTCCTGTTTCTGATCGGGGCCATCGTGGCTTTCGTCATGAGTGTCGCGCGTAAGACCTAGATCGCGAGGCAAGTCGCGGCAGCTTTGTCGCTTTCCCGCCTGGCGTCGACAGCTCGAGGGCAGCGGGATGCCCACAAGGAGTTTGCCGAGAGGGACGCGCAGGATGCGATGACGGCGCTGGTCGTTGGCCAGAAAGAGTGGACCCGGCGCCGGGCGGGAAATGCGGCACCAAAGAGCGAAGCAGCGCGAAGGTCGCGACTGCTTCAAGCCGGTGAGACGGCGCAACGAACCGAAGCGCTGGGAGGGCGATTCCATGGAACGAACCGAACGCAATCAGCAGGACAAGCCTTCCGGCACGGATGTGGGCCAGCCGTTCCTGAGCGACATCCGTGAAATCCGCCGTCGCGCTCGCGAGCACATCCTGGCGGGTGCGGTCACGCCAAGCTATGACGCCAATCGCGCGGTGGTGCTGCAGGTTCTCAACCAGGCGCTGGCAACGGAGCTGGTCTGCGTGCTGCGCTACCGCCGTCACTACTTCATGGCCGATGGTGTGCTGGCAGAGGCCGTCAAGCGCGAATTTCTTACGCACGCCGAGGAAGAACAGGCGCACGCCGACCAGATAGCCGAGCGGATCGTGCAGCTGGGTGGTGCGCCGGACTTCAACCCGGAGGGCCTCGCGACGCGCAGCCATTCCGAGTACCGCGACAGGGGACTCCTCGCTGGTACAGATGATCAAGGAGGACCTGGTCGCGGAGCGCGTCGCCATCGAATCGTATCGCGAGATCATCCAGTTCGTTGGCATCCACGACCCGACGACGCGTCGCATGCTGGAATCGATTCTCGCCAAGGAAGAAGAGCACGCCGAAGAGCTGCGCAGCATGCTCGAGGACGTCGCGCAGGTGCTCGGCGAGAAGCAGCAAAGAGGCAACGGCGGAAACTGAGCGGCTCCTCGTGGCGCGAAGGCGCGTGGCGGAGCCCAGCGCGTCCGGAGGACTGGCCAGATTGTTCGACAATCCAGTCCCTGCTCCACCGGCCACGTTGCAAGTCGCCTCTGTCTCGACAGGCAACGCCGCTGCAACCAGGTGAGCTGTGTCGCACCGGGCCGCTCTGGGCCCCATTTGCAGGGAATTGCAATCGACATGCCAGATCGCGATGCAACTTACTTGGCGAGATACGACACCGCGGTTGTTCGCGCACGAAGCCACTTGCAATTAGTTCCGAGCTCGCGCGCAAAGCTTGCGTGCGCAGGCGATGGCGAGCGCGCTGCCAGTGGCCGAATGCGTGGCACGTCTATTGCAGAAATCTGGCTGGCGCAGATATCAGACAAGGGGAATGCCGCAATGAGAACAGGACTGCTCGTGGCCTTCATGGCACTCGCTCTGCAACCCGGTGGCTCACCAGGCGGAGCGGGCGAAGAAAACGCGTCAGGCTTTGCGCCCTCCACTGAAGTCGCGCAGTCGCGCCTCACGGACGGCGAATATTGCGGCCGGGTCGCGATCGGCAACCTGAGCGCTCAGGCAGCAGTGCTGGAAGACGAAGTGCAGCTCGTGCTGGAAGGCGATTACGGCACGACCGCTGCGGACTTCTGATATCGAAATCTCCCTTCCGTAGTTGATGACTCACACCTGAGGTGACCCATGTCAATCATCATCTGGCTCGTAGTCGGCGGTCTCGTCGGATGGCTTGCGAGCCTGTTCATGCGCACCGATGCGCAGCAAGGCATCTTTCTCAACATCATCGTCGGTATCGTCGGTGCTGTGCTTGGCGGCTGGCTACTGGCGCCGCTGTTCGGGACCGGCACCATCAACCAGGGCGATTTCAGTTTCAGCGGGCTCCTGGTCTCGCTGCTTGGTGCCATTGTTCTGCTCGCCATCGTGAACCTGCTCCGACGCGGGAGCGCTCGCTAACGGAGCTCTTTCCGGGCCGCCGGCACTGCAATGGCGGCCGTGATCGGCAGGTGATCGGAGGCAACACGCGCGGTCGCAGACCGATGCGCGTGCACCGAGAGAAGGGCCGCGCGCGGCCTGATCCAGATTCGGTCGAGCGCCACTACCGGCCAGAATGCCGGAAATGAGCGTGGCGCCGGCGGCCGCCCGAAAACCGCGTGCAGCCAGCGCAGCGGCCTTCCGAGTGGCAGCCATTCGTTGATGTCGCCCAGCAGGACCACGGGCGCATCGGGTGAGCCGACTGCGACGATCTGCAGGATCCTGCGCATCTGGTGGCGGCGTTCCCCTGGGGTGAGGCCGAGGTGCGTCACGATGAAGCGCGCCTCAGCGCCGTGCACGTTGAGGTCAACATCGAGCGCACCGCGCGGTTCTCGCCACGAGAAGCTCAGGTCGTGGCGCCGAACCGCGAGCACGGGGTGGCGCGTCAGCAGCGCATTCCCGTAGTGGCCGCTGTGCCTCACGATCCGCAGGCCCGGCACGGCCTGCATCCCGGTAGCCCGGGCAAGGAAGTCGAGTTGCAGCGAGCCCGGGCCCGCATCGGGACTGTTGTCGACCTCCTGCAGCCCGATGGCATCGCAGCTCATCTCATCGAGCACCGCCGCGATCCGCGCCGGATCGCAGCGCCCGTCGGTGCCGATGCAGCGGTGAATGTTGTACGAGCCGACCCGAAGCGTTGCTTGGGGGATCGACCGCGTCCGTGCGAGGCACGGCGGGCGGGAATTTCTCCTCAGCGTCCTGCCGGGACTTGCTCATCGGGCTGCGCAGCGGTCGAGAGCCAGCGGCGCACCCACAGCGTCGCGGCGCCAAACACCACGATCACCGCCGCGATCAACCATAGGTTCAGATCCCGCGGGTCGCGCAGCGCGGTCTCGAGTTGATGACCGAATACGGTTGCCATGAGCGTCCCGGGCAGCATGCCGATCGCTGTGGCGAGCATGAAGTCCCACAGCGACATGCGGATCGCGCCGGCCACGACTCCTTCGACCACGAACGGCGCAAGTGGCACCAGCCTCAGGGCCGTCATCGCGATCAGGCCCCGACGGCGCAGTTGCTCGATCATGTGATTGAGTTTCGGCCCGGCGAGCCGGCGCACGGTGCCGCGATCGAGCCAGGTTCCGGCGCAATACGACAGGAACGCGGCCAGCAGAATGCCGCACATCGCGTAGGCGAAGCCCAGCCAGGGGCCGAATGCGACCACGCCGAACAACGTGATGAGCGCGCGCGGAAAGAGTGTGAGTACCGCAGGCGTGTAGGCGGAGATGACGAATGCGGGTGCCCACGGGCTGCCGGCAAACCGATGTGCCCAGTCGGTAATGCGATCGGCCGTGACCAGGCTCGCGAGCGGCGTGAAACGCCAGGCTCCGGCGAGTGCGAGCAGCAGCAGCGCGGCAACCGCGAGTTTCAGCCATGGTCGGCGTTGTCGCGCCGCGCGCGGCCCGAGCTCGCTCGCTAGCTCATCCATCGCGACCGGCTGCTCGGGATCGGCGAGGCTCGCGATGTTCAGCACGACTTCGGGGAGCGAGCCGTCGAACTCGACCTCGCGCAGAGTACGAGCCGGCGGATCCGAGCTCTGCGATGGCCTTGCTGATCGATCCGCTCGGAATCGATCGTGCGCGCCACGACCTCGGGTTCCACTCCAAGGTGCTCGGCAAGCAACCCATCGCGAACTGCCCGGATGCATTGCGCGACGTCCTTGCGATCGCCGGCTTCCAGCGTGAGATCGCACTCGCTGTCGAAGCGCATCGAGCGGTTGCAGATGTTCGCAGAGCCCACGCGCAGCCACGCATCGTCGACGATCATGAGCTTGGAATGCACGTCGATGCAGGTGCCTTCCTCGCAGCCCGTCGGTGTGCGGGTAGTACACGTGCAGGCGGCCGCCGCGGTCTGCACGGCGCAGTTCCTCGATGAGGCGCTGGCGCAGATTCTGCATCGTCAGCTCCTCGAGCCAGCCATGGCTCAGGAGCCGCAGCACCACGATGATTTCCGGCCCCTGCTCTGCGGCGAGTCGCTCGGCCAGCGCAGCGCCGATGCGTTGCGAGGTGAAGTACTGGTTCTCGATGTAGATGTGATCGCGGGCGCGCGCAATCAGGTCGACGTACAGGCTCTCGATCTCGCAAACGGCTTCGCGATCCGCACGCGGCGGCTCGGTGCGCGAGATCGCGACCTGCACATCGTTGACGAGTGGCGTGAGCTCCGGCGGCCACGGGTCCGTGCGCGCGGCAGCGGGCGGCAACGTCCGCCCGGTCGCCAGTTGCCAGCGTTCGCGCGCCAGAACGCCGAGAGCGACGCGCCGCCTCGCCATCGACCATCATCATGAGGTCGTGAAAGGGCGGATACGCCTGGCCCGCCTCGCGTGCGGCGCGGATCGCCGGCGCGATGCTCGCGCGTGTCCCAGCGCTTCACCGTCAGGTCGAGGCCGCCGCAGAACGCGACGCGATCGTCGATCACCACGATCTTCTGGTGGTGACACGCCGCTACCGGGTGAGTGTTGTCGTAGCGCACCTTGACGCGGCGATGCGGTTTCCAGCCGAGGCCATAGATCGGCGGGAATTCGCGATCGGTGCCGAAGATCATCGGGTAGTCCCAGATCAGCACCCGCACTTCGAGCCGCGGGCGTCTGCGCACCAGCGAATTCAGGAACTCGCCCAGCACCAGCGACTCGCCCTGCCGCGAAACACGCAGCGCCATCCGGCTGTTGAAATCCCAGGCGAGAATCAGGATCGAGCGTTCGGCGCGCTCCGCCGCAGCGGCGAAGGCAGCGAAGTATTCCTCGCCATCCACGAGCACCGCGAGGCGCTGCGCACGCGCGGTGCGCCAGCAGTTTGCGCCAGGCCGGAAGATACTCGCCTCGCGCTGCGTGTCGGGCATCGCCTAGCGGTGTGCGGTCTGATACAGAGGCAGAACCCGCGGCATTGCCTTTTCCAGATCCGCGATGCGGGACTGGCTCGAGGGATGGGTACTCGAGAAATTCCGGCGGCGCGCTGGTGCTGGCCTGCTCCATCTTCTTCCACACGCTCACCGCGGCATGCGGGTCATATCCGGCGCGCGCCATGAGCTCGAGCCCGATCCGATCCGCTTCGGCTTCCTGTTCGCGGCTGTGAGGCAGCTGAAAGGTGACGTTCGCCACTTCGTTGGCGAGATCGAGAGTCCCCTGCCCGACACCCGCAGCGACCGCAACACCGGTCAGCGCGATCTGCTGCGCGTAGGCACGCGACAGCCGCTCACGACTGTGTTCGCGCAGCGCGTGGCCGATCTCGTGTCCGATCACGGCCGACAACTCATCGTCACTGAGCTTGAGCTGATCGATCAGCCCGGTGTAGACCATGATCTTGCCGCCCGGCATGCAATAGGCATTGAGCTCCTTGGTCGAGAGCACGTTGACCTCCCACTTCCAACCCGGCGCATCCGGCCGGAACGTTGCCGTTTGCGGAATCAGTCGCTCGGCAACGTTGTGCACGCGCTCGACTGACGCGCCCATCGGTGTTTAGCTTGCCCTTCTCGCGCGCTTTCTGCACCTCCGTTGCGTACGCCTGCGCCGCTGCCTGATCGACCTGTTCGCTCGACACCAGCATCTGCTGCTTGCGCTCGATGCCGATCGCGCCCGGCGCTGTGGTCTGCACCGTCTGGCAGCCGGCGATCATCCCCGCGCAGGCGAGAACTGCGATCGCGGCTCGTTGCATCAACCTCATGCCATTCTCCACTGCAATTGCTCCATCTATCTTAAGAGCCCGCGCGGGGCCTGCGGGTTCCTGTCCCGCGCCTGCTCGCCGCACGGCAACCGAATTGTAGAAACTGGATACGCTCGCAGCGCGTGGCATGGACTCTGCATCACAGGGTACGCCACGGAAGGCAACCAACCGGAACGGACAATCCAGGCGGCGGCAACCAGCAGACGCAGCGTGAGCGCGATACGCCGGCGACAGCAGAGCCGCTCGCGTACGTCCTACATGTACTTCCTGCCGCGCGAGCTGTCGGTTTTTTCAGTGCCCGGCGACCTGGTCGGCGCGAAAGGCCTGCGGATCGAGATTGTGCTTGCGAAGCAGCTTGTAGAATTCGGAGCGATTGCGATCGGCGAGCCGCGCCGCCTGCGCCACATTGCCGACCGTCATCTGCAGCAGGTTTACCAGGTAATCGAATTCGAAGTTGTCTCGCGCGCGCGCGAAGGGCAGAAATTCCCGCGGCTTGCTGCGTAGTGCGCTCTGCACCAGAGATCCGGGAATCAGCGACGTGGTCGCGAGCACCACGCACTGCTCGACGACATTGCGCAGCTGGCGGATGTTGCCAGGCCAGGGCGCCGAGACCAGCATCTCCATCGCTTCCGAAGAGAACCCGCTGACATCCACTGCGGTGTCCGCCAGCTTGGCGCGAATCGCAGCGAGGAAGTGCGTTGCCAGCCGCGGAATGTCATCGCGGCGTGCGGCCAGCGACGGAATCTCCAGCGTCACCACGTTGACGCGGTAGTACAGATCCTCGCGAAAGCGCCGCTCGCGCACCGCGAGCTCCAGGTCCTGGTGACTCGCCGCGATCAGGCGCACGTCCACCGCAATCAGCTCCGTTGCGCCAACCGGTCGCACTTCGCGTTCCTGCAGGGCGCGCAGCAACTTGGCCTGAAAAGTGAGCGGCATGTCGCCGATCTCATCGAGCAGCAGGCTTCCTCCCTGGGCGGATTGGATCAGACCGATGCGGCTGTCGATCGCACCAGTGAAAGAACCCTTGCGATGACCGAAGAATTCCGATTCGAACAGCGCTTCGGGGATCGCGCTGCAATTGACCGCGACGAACGGCTTGTCACGTCGGCGGCTGGCACGATGGATCGCTCTCGCCAGCAGCTCTTTCCCGGTTCCGCTCTCGCCCTGGATCAGCACACTCGAGTCGGTCAGCGCCACCTTGCGGGCGGAGCTCAGCAGCGCTTCCATCGCCGGGCTACGCGTCACGATCTCGGCCCGCCAGTCTCCATCCGCGGCGGTGGGGTTGTCCGTGGAGCCCCCCGCGCGCAGCGCTTTACCGATCGACTCGATGAGCTGCTCGCTGTCGAAGGGCTTGGTGAGATAGGCGAACACGCCGCGCTGGGCAGCATCGACCGCGTCCGGGATCGTGCCGTGCGCAGTGAGAATGATGACTGGAAGAGTCGGATGCTGGGAGTGCAGCGCTTCGAAGAGCGCCATGCCGTCCATGATCCCCATGCGTACATCGGTGACCACGACCTGGGGACGAAAGCGCGGAATCGCGGCCAGTGCCTGGCGGCCATTCTCAACGGTCTCGATCAGCCAGCCGGCGCGGCGCAGGCGAATCGCCAGCAACCTGAGCAACTTCACATCGTCATCGACGACGAGAATGCGCGCTGGCTCGATCACTGTTTCAGCGACCCGCATCGCTTTCCCTGCTGTTGATCTGCGTTTCGATCGACTTGAGCGCCTCGAGCTGCTTCTCCAGCCGGGCTCGCTGCGTACGCTCCGAATCGAGCTCCTGACGTGTCGCTTCGAGGCGTGCCGCGAGTTCCTGGCGATGCTGTTCCTCTGCGGTCAGGCGCTCGGTAAGCTCACGAGTGAAACCCGTCTCTTCGCACGAGCGCGGCGTGCGCGGCGCGCTCGCCAGCAGCACCTCTGCGACCGAACGTTCGGCGGGATCGGCGTTGGGTTCATTCGCGGTGCGGGCAAGCAGCAAGGTGGCCCGCTCCGGATCGTAGAACGTCGCGTGCTCATTACCGAGCAGCAGCGCGAGACGCAGGTTGCGGCGCCGGCGAGTCAGGTGAGGACTCGAGTCGCGCCTTTTCCGCCAGCAACGCCGGTTCGTCCTGCTGCTGCAGTTCGCGCGCGTAGTTGCTCAGGCTGCTCAGGAGCGTGCCGCTCACGGCCGCAGGTGTTTGCGCCGGCAGCGGAGGGTTGGAATGACAAGCCGTCAACCACACCACGATGGCGAGCCCGCAAAGATGTCGCATGCCGATCATTCAGGCCGCCTGCGCAAGACGAAAGCGCACGCGCACGCACGCCCCCTGGCCCAGCGGCGAGTCGGCAATGTCGATGGATCCATCATGGGCCTGCGCATACTGGCGGGCGATGGCGAGCCCGAGCCCGGTGCCTTGCACATGTCCCTGGTACGGTGCGCGACCCTGGTAGAAGGGCTCGAATACCAGTTGGCGCTCGTCGGGATCGATGCCGGGGCCGTTGTCAGCAATCTCCAGCGTGACGTCCGGGCCATCCGCCGCGAGACGGACCAGGATCTTGCCGTGTGCCGGCGTGTACTTCACGGCGTTCGACAACAGGTTGTCGACCAGGATCCGCAGCTGCCCGTGGTCGCCTTGCAGGACTGCGGGTGCGATCAGGCTGTCGATGGTGAGCGCCTTCGCGGCTCTGACCAGGTTCTGACCGTCGAGGGCACTGCGCACGATTTCGTCGAGCGCCACCTTATCGCGTCTTGACGCTTCGACGCGCGGCACCTGTGTGCGGCCGAATTCCAACAAGTCCTCGATCAGGCGCTGCAGCTGCAGGCCGCTGTCGCGCAGGATGTGCGCGATTTCCCGCTGCTCCGCATTGAGCCCGCGTGCATCGTCATCGAGCAACAGCTCCGAGCCCTCGCGCAGTGTCGTGAGCGGCGTCTTGAGCTCGTGGGAGATGTGACGCAGGAATGTAGCCTTCTGCTCTTCGAGCTCGAGAATGCGACGGCGCAGCCGTTCGAGGGTGCTGCCGAGCTCCTGCAGATCGAGGGGTCCGCGCACCGACACGCTCGCGCCGAAGTCACCCGAGCCGAGCCGGCGAATCTCGCTCTCGATCTGGCGCAGCGGCCGGGTGATCAGCACCACGAAAACGATGGCGAGAAGCACCGCCACTGGCACCGCCGCTGCCGCCTGCAGCAGGAGCGTGCGCTGCAGATCGCTCGACTCATCCTTCGCCTTGCTGGCGTGACTCGCGATCAGCTTGCTGCTCTCGGCGAGGATCGAACGTGCACGAGCATTGAGCGCAGCCCACCCATCGGCGATGTCGGTCGGATCCGCGGCGACGAGATCCCCGCCGCCGGTCAACACTGCGTGATTGAAATCGGTTTCGGACTGCATGAGTTCAGCGAGCTGCCGGCGGAGGATGGCGTTGAGGTTGAGCGCTTCCAGCCTCTGGGCAGCAGCCTCGAAGCTGCGGCGCGCGTCCTGATAGGTCACGTAGAAATCACGATCGTGAAGCACTCCGTACTGACCAAGGCTGCGCTCCATGGCGGTGAGAAATTCGATCAGCGCGCGGCTCTCGTGCGTAGCATTTTCCGCATCGAGCACCGCAACGCGGTTGCGCTGCGCCAGCCGATCGACCTGCACCACCGCGGTGATCACGGCAGCCATCAGCGGTATGGCGACAGCCGCGAATCCGAGCAGGATCAGCCGCACGATCGACTTGGGCCGCGCGAGTCGCATCAACCGATTATCCTGCACGCTTCGCGCCAAGGGACATTGCTGAGCCGAGATTCTTGCGGGGACATTGCGTGTGCGGGGGATGGCGAGACCCGCTCCCCCATTTTGGGTGTGGCCCAAGCGAAACACACGGCACGTCGCCGCGGCCGGTCGGTTTCGACTGCGCCAAAGCCTCATCGGTTCCCAAGCGTTGCCATCCGGCAACGCTAGCTGGCCACTGTAGCCCGCTTGGCGGGCGTAAGCACCTGAAATCAATGGATCGCCTTCGTGGCACGAGGCTTGCTCCGTGTCACGAGTGCCCGGCGTCGCGCGGCGACGCCGGCGTTCGGACACCCAACGAAGTCGCTCATGCGAGGAGAAGCTCATGGATAACCACATCAAGTTCGCCGCGTCTCGCGGCAATGCTCTGCTGCGCAGCCGCTTACGCGGGCGATCAGCAGCGCCCCACGGCCGCGGGCAAGGAGACCAGCGGGGCGGTGCTGCCGGAATTCAGCACTCTCGATGCCAATGGTGATGGCGTGATCAGCAAGGAAGAGGCACGCACCCAGGCGAGCCTGGCGGCGATCTTTGCCGACGTCGACGCCAACAACAACGGCAAGCTCGACAGCCGCGAGTACGCCGAGGCACGCAACCTGCTCGAGGAGTAAGACGCTTCACCTTTCGGCCCTCGGGCGGTAGCCTTCAGGGCGATGAAGAACCTGCAGATCCGCATCGGCAGGGTGTTCGAGGGCACACCCGATCCAGCCGACTTCGAGCTGGTCGAAACCGAGGCACCGACGCCTGGCAAGGGCGAAATGCTCTGCCGGACGAAGTGGTTGTCGCTCGATTCAGCGCTCTATCGCCTGCACGCTCACGATGGCGTGCCCACACGGCGGCATCAGGTGATGTCGGCGCGAGCGATCTGCGAAGTGATCGAATCGCGCAATGAGGTCTTCAATACCGGCGACGTCGTCGTCATGGAAGGCGGGATGCAACAGTACTGCGTTTCCGATGGCTTGCAGGCGCATCGTGCCAAGACCGGCAGCGCGCCGATCTCCACCGCGCTCGGCGTGATGGGTGTTTCGGGCTTGACCGCGTACTGCGGACTGCTTGAGGTCGCACAGATCAGGCAGGGCGAAACGTTACTGGTCTCCGGAGCGGCAGGAGCCATGGGATCGATGGCCGGTCAGATTGCGAGAATCAAGGGATGTCGCGTGATCGGCATCGCCGGTACTCGCGAAGAGAGTAACTGGTGCGTGAAGGAAGCACACTTCAACTCGTGCATCAGTCACCGCGCGGAACCCATCGAACAACGTCTGCGGCAGGTCGCGCCCAAGGGGGTCGACGTGTACTTCGATACCGTAGACGGAGCCATCCTCGATGCCGTCGTCACAGGACAACATCTGTCGCGCAACGGGCGCATCGTGCTCGGCGCGCCTGCCGCCAGGTACAACGATACCGCGACCCTGAAGCTGCAGCCCGCGGTTGACGCCGGCGCGAAGGTGTTGCCACTCGTCGTGCAGGACCTCGAGCGCCAGCGCGAAGCGTTCCTGCGTGATGCCATCGCGTGGTTCGCCGAAGGTCACATCCGCTATCGCGAAGACATCGTCGATGGTTTGCCCAATGTGCCGGTCGAACTCTGCAAGCTGGCGCGTGGCGAGGGATTCGGCAAGGCCCTAGTTAGGCCCTGAGCGGCGCTCAGCAGAGCGCGTGCGCTGGTTCACGGACTGAGGATTCTCTGCAGGATCGAGGTCTTGCGGGCGAAGTTCTGTAAAAACGACCGTGGACGCCACGGTGCCGTAAACCTACGATGGCCCCATGCTAATCGGGCTAATAACAATAACCATCAGCCTCGTCATCGCGATCCTCTGGCTGCCCTCGACGACCCGGCGTACGCAGCAGGCTGCCAACAAGCGTCACTATCATTGCGTCGCCGTCGAGCCGCCCAACGCCTCGGTGTGCTGCACTCGCTGTGAGGAACTGCGCGGTCGGCGCTTCCTCGTGAACACTGCGCCGCCCCTTCCGGTCCCTGGATGCACGGCTGAGGCCTGCACCTGTCGCTACGTGCACTACGTCGATCGGCGCGCCGGGGTGACCCGTCGTCGCCACGATCGCGGTGAACGCGACCGCATGCCGCTGATCGCCGACCGGCGCCTGAGGTCGGACCGGCGTCACCCGAGACCCCGCGCGCTCGCCTGAACCGGCTACGCCCGACACGCGGGCGTAGCGTTCCGTCGTCATCCCGCAGCCCTTCGAACTGCAAATTGCGCAACGGCCCGGCCGCGCGGCAGAATGCGCGCCCATTGCGCCGCGCACCAATCTGAAAAGTTCACTGCCGCGTGCGCTTCCCTGTTTCGCAAGGAGTACTTCATGCGATTGCTGGTCATGCCTCGATTCTGGTGCTGCTGCCTGTTCTTCCTTCTGTACGGTGCGCAAGCGCAGCCCGCAGCGGGTTCTGCGCCCCTCAGCGCCGAGGCGATGTGGCAGCTGCAAAGAGTCGGTGACCCGGACCTCTCGCCCGACGGCAAACTCGTCGTGGTGCCCGTAACCCGCTACGACATGGACAAGAACAAGGGATTCAGTGATCTGTGGTTGATCCCCACCGCGGGCGGCGCCGCGCGCCAGCTCACGAGCGATGATGCCTCTGACAACGAGCCGTGTTTCAGCCCGGACGGCAAATGGATCGCGTTCGTTTCCAAGCGTGGCGAGGACAAGGACAGTCAGCTCTACGTCATCGCGATCGACGGCGGCGAGGCGCGCCGCGTGACGCGCATTCCGACCGGTGTGTCGGCGCCGAAATGGTTTCCCGATTCGAAGCGCATCGCATTCATCACCTCGGTATGGCCCGACCTCAAGACCTGGAGCGAGATGGAACAGCGCATCAAGGATCGCGCCGATTCCAAGATGACGGCGAAGGTGTGGGACAAAGCGCCCTTCAGCTACTGGGACCACTTCATCGAGGATCGCGAGCCGCACGTGTACGCGGTCGCATTGGAAGGCGGCGACCCGCAACCGATCACGCTCGGCACCGGGTATCACCTCTCGATCACCGAAACGAGCACCAGCAGTTACGACATCGCGCCCGACGGCGCCGAGGTCGCCTTCGCGGCCGATACCGATCGCAGCGGGATCGATTCCAATTTCGATGTGTTCATCGTGCCCGCGAGCGGCGGCGAGGCGCGCAACCTGACGACCGACAACGCGGCGGATGACGGGGAGCCGAAGTACAGTCGCGACGGGCGCTACCTCGCATTCGTGCGGCAGAAGATCAAGACCTTCTACGCCGACAAGCAGCGCCTGATGCTGTTCGACCGGCGTTCAGGGGAGACGCGCAATCTCACCGAGCAGTGGGATCGCTCCGCCGAGCAGCTCGCCTGGTCGCCTGATTCGCGCTCGCTGGTGGGGTCGATCGATGACGCGGGCACGCGGCGGCTCTACCGCTTCGAACTGAAAGGCGCTGCGCCCAAGGCGCTTACCGGCGATAC
This sequence comes from uncultured Gammaproteobacteria bacterium, assembly GCA_963696675.1. Lineage (GTDB taxonomy): Bacteria > Pseudomonadota > Gammaproteobacteria > Steroidobacterales > Steroidobacteraceae > DATBVX01. The sequence continues at coordinate 118,393 of CAVOLM010000065.1, forward strand.
GAGTTTCTCTTCCCCGGTTCTCGAAGGCGCGATGCTGGTCGCGATTCGCCAGAGCTTCACCGAGCCGCCGACTGTCGTGAGCGTCAACGCCCGCAGCGGTGCCGCCACCAAGCTCTCCACCTTCAACGACATCGCGCTCGCCGGCATTCGCTGGGGCAAAGTCGAGAGCGTCACCTACAAGGGAGCGCGTGGCGATGACATCCAGATGTGGGTGATCTATCCGCCGGATTTCGATCCGGCGCGCAAGTACCCGGTCTACATGCTGCTGCACGGCGGACCACACAATGGCATCACCGACGGCACGCAATGGCGCTGGAACGCCGAGGTGTTCGCCGGTTGGGGTTACATCACGACCTGGCACAACTTCCACGGCTCGAGCGGTTTCGGCCAGGAGTTCACCGACTCGATCAATCCCGACCGCATTTCCATGCCCTACGAGGACACGATCAAGGCGGCCGAATACCTCATGTCGAAGCCGTACGTGGACAGCGCGCGCATGGCCGCGGGCGGCGGCAGCTATGGTGGATTTCTCGCCACGACGCTCCTCGGACGGCCGCATCCGTTCAAGACGCTGGTGGCGCATGCCGCGGTGTTCGACGAGTTCACCCAGTACGCGGCGGACTACGGCGCAGAGAAACGCCGTTTCTTCGACTACTGGCAGAAGCCTGAGGAGTTCATGCGTTATTCGCCACACAGTGCCGCGGCGAACTTCAATACCCCGACGCTCGTCATCCATGGCCAGCTCGACCGGCGCGTGCCGGTGAATCATGGTTTCGAGCTCTTCAACATCCTGCAGACGCGTGGTGTGCCGAGCAAGATGGTGTATTTCCCGGACGAGAATCATTGGGTGCTGAAGCCGCAGAACTCGCTGTTCTGGTACCAGACCAAGCGCGAGTGGCTCGACAAGTACATCGGTCACTGAAAACCCGGATCCCGGAGGCAGACATGGATCGCAGGCAATTCCTCGGCACGAGCACGGCGCTGTCGGTAGTTGCGACGCTGCCGGGCGCGCCGCTCTGCGCCGCAACTCAACCGCGCCAGTTGAAGATCCTGATCCTGGGCGGCACGCGCTTCATCGGCCCGCATGTCGTAGAACTCGCGCGCGCACACGGGCACGAGGTGACGCTCTTCAATCGCGGCAAGACCAATGTCGGTCGCGTCACTGGCGTTGAAGTCCTGCACGGAGATCGCAACGGCCAGCTCGACGCATTGGCAGGCCGCAAATGGGATGCGGTGCTGGACACATCGGCGTTCGTGCCGCGCATCGTGAAATTGTCCGCCGAGCTTCTGAAGGATTCGGTTTCGCACTACGTGTACGTGTCGAGCATCTCGGCGTACGCGAGTTTCGCCAACGCGAACGACGAGAGCTCGCCGGTTGGCAAGATGACCGATGAGACCATCGAGAAGGTCGATGAGAACACCTACGGTCCGCTCAAGGCGCTCTGTGAGCAGACAGCCGAGCGCACCATGCCCGGCCGCGTGACGATCCTGAGGCCCGGCTACATCGTCGGGCCCGACGATAACAGCGATCGCTTCACCTACTGGCCGGCTCGCGTCGCGCGTGGCGGCGAGGTCCTCGCCCCCAATACGCCGCGGGACGAGATCCAGGTCATCGACGTGCGCGATCTCGCGGCGTTCACACTCCTGTGCATCGAGCAGCGCGTGCTTGGAACATTCAACCTGGTCTCGCCGCCGCGCACCTTCACCATGGGTGAGCTGATGAATGATTGCATTGCCGCGGCGAAATCCGACGCGCGCATCACCTGGGTGCCGGCGGAGTTCCTCGAAGCGCACGGCGTCGTCGACGGCGATCTGCCGATCTGGTCACACGCGGTAGGCGAAAACGCGGGCTTCGCGCTCACCAGCGCGCAACGGGCGCTAGCCGCAGGCCTGAAGATTCGGCCCTTGACCGAAACCGTGCGCGACACGCTGGCCTGGCAGCGCACACGCCCGGCCGAACAGCAGGCCAAGCTCAAGGCCGGGATTTCAGCCGAGCGCGAGCAGGAACTGCTCGCCAGCTGGCACGAGAGCCAGCACAAGTCTTGACCGAGCGGCCCGCGGCCCGCAGGCTTTCGGGCGTGGTGCCACGCGAGGGGTTTGAGCCATGCTGCTGACAACGACGCCGTCGATCGACGGCCACCGGATCCACGAATACAAGGGTGTCGTCACCGGCGAGGCGATTCTCGGCGCGAACGTGTTTCGCGACCTGTTCGCGAGCATTCGCGACATTGTCGGCGGCCGCTCCGCCTCGTACGAGAAGGTGCTGAAGGATGCGCGCGACATGGCGCTCACCGAGATCGCGGAGGAAGCGCGCCGGCTGGGCGCGAATGCCGTGGTCGGTATCGATCTGGACTACGAGACCATCGGCGCCGGCAGCAGCATGCTGATGGTGAGCGCCAGCGGCACCGCCGTAGTCGTCGACTAGAAGCGCCCGGGCTCCGGCAAGTCGCTCTTCCTCACACGCTCACTCATGGCGCGGCGTGATCCGCAGGATCATGGCACTTCCCAGCAGGAACAACACCGCGCTGTAACCGAAGGCGACTGAGGTGCCGAAACCGCTCCACAGAAACCCGACGACGATGCTCGAGACCACATCACCGATACCGTTCATCGTTGCAAGGGTGCCGAACGCCATGCCGTGGTGTTCTTCCGTCACCAGCTCTGCACAGCAGGCATCCTCGAGCGTCTCCTCGATCGCAACGTAGATGCCTCCGAGCGCGAAGATCAGCGCCAGTGTCCAGACACTCAGCGGCACAAGCACGATCGCAAGCGCCATGAGCCCTGCCAGCAGATAGCCCGACGCCAGGACGCGCGCTTTCCTGAACCTGTCCGCGAGCAGGCCTGCGACCATGGAGAATGCGGCGTACAAGACGTTGTGCAGCACGTACAAGCCCGCGCCGATGGTCGCGGCTTTCGCCGCACCGAGCTGCGGAGTGAGTTTCTGTATCGCCAGCAGGATGAGGAGTGAATGAGCGAAGTCGCCCATCCCGAACAGCGTCACCGCGGCGAGAAATTTGCGAAACCGGCCCGGCAGCGCGCGCAAGCTTTCGCGAAAACTGATGTGCGATACCGCGACGCGCGTTTTTTCCCTGACGATGAATGCCATGATCGCGGCTGCCAGCAAGCCGGGCACAAGCGTCAGGGCGAATACTGTCGGGTAATCCTGGTGAAACACCTGCAACAGCAGCAGCGCGGTCAGCGGTCCGACGATGGCGCCGAGCGTGTCCATCATGCGTTCGAAGCCGAACGCTCGACCGTAGCTCTCCCTGGTCACCGCTCCGGCGAGCAGCGCCTTGCGGACCGGAGTTCGCACCCCGCGACCGAGCCACGCGATCGCCCGCGCCACGAGTACGTGCCAGGCGCTGGAGGCCAGGCCGAATGCCGCGGTTCCGAGCGCGGTAACGACGTAACCCGCGACGGCAATCGGCTTGCGCCGCGGTAAGCGATCGGTGTAGTAGCCGGACGCCAGTTTCGCAAAGCTCGACAGGCCGTCGGCGACACCCTCGATGAGACCCAGCCAGGCAGCGGCAACTCCCAGAGTCGCCAGCAACGCGGGCATCACGGTCGTCGCGATTTCGTGCGACCAGTCGCTCAGCAGGGACGCGAGGCCTATCCCAACGACGGTGCGATTCAGCCAGCGGCTGGGGGTGTTCGAGGTGCTGCTGGCTCGCGAAGGCATCGGATCGAGCCTGCGTTGGGTTGAGCGTGAAGGACTAGTGCTTCACCAGCTGCCCTGGTTCTTCATCGACACCCAGGGCTCGCGCGGAGCAAGTGATGCACCCTTCTGCAACAGCTCAATTGAAATGCCATCCGGTGAGCGGATGAACGCCATGTGCCCGTCGCGCGGTGGCCGATTGATCGTCACGCCCTGCTCCATGAGGCGCTGGCACAGCGAGTAGATGTCATCCACCGCGTATGCGACATGGCCGAAATTGCGCCCGCCCGGATACGGCTGCGGATCCCAGTTGTAGGTGAGTTCGATCTGCGCATCCTCATCGCCGGGCGCGGCCAGGAACACCAGCGTGAAGCGTCCCTTCTCGTTCTCCATGCGCCTGAGCTCCTGCAGTCCGAGCTTGCGGCAGTAGAAGTCGAGGGATTGCTCGAGATCGGTGACTCGCACCATGGTATGCAGGTATTTCATGTTCAGAACATCTCCGACTCGCCCGGCTCCTTGATATCGGTCTTGTGCCGCGAGGCGATGTGATCGCCGGTGATCATTTCCTCGTAACTCTGGCCCGGCCCGACCATGGGATAGACCCCCGCGTCCGGGTCGATCATCACTTCGAGGAACGCAGGACCGGCGAAGTTCACGAACTCATCGATCATCGCCGGCACGTCTTCCTTGCGATCGAGCCGCTTCGCGAAACGAAATCCGTCCGCCTGCGCCGCCTTGACGAAGTCCTTCTTGTGCAGCGACTTGTCGCTCGCGCTCAGGCGTCCCTTGAAGAACAGCTTTTGCCACTGCTTGACCATGCCGTCGCCGAAGTTGTTGAGCACTACGACTTTCACCGGCAGATCGTAAGTGGTCACGGTCTCGAGCTCGCCGATGTTCATGCGGATGCTGGCATCGCCGTCGACATCGATGACCAGCCGATCCCGCTGCGCGACCTGCGCGCCGATCGCGGCCGGCAAGCCGAAGCCCATCGTGCCCATGCTGCCCGAGGTGAGCCACAGGCGCGGATGGCGGAAGTCGAAGTACTGTGCTGACCACATCTGGTGCTGGCCGACGCCCGTGGAGATGATCGCCTCGCCCTGGGTGATGCGGTTGATCTGCTCGATCACGTAGTAAGGCTGGATGAGCGGGCTCGCGCGATCGTAGCTCATCGCGTGTCGACTCTTCAGGGTCCCGAGGTGCGCATGCCAGCGGTCGAAGTTGCCGCTGAACGCCGCGCGCTGCCCGTACTCCAGCAGCGCTACCAGCGCATCGGCGAGCAGGCCCACGTGGCTCCAGCTCACGTGCTTGACCTTGTTGATCTCCGAAGCATCGATGTCGATGTGCGCGATACGTTTCGCGCTCTTGGCGAACTTGGCCGGCACGCCCGCGACGCGGTCGTCGAAGCGCGAGCCGAGCGCGATCAGAAAATCACAGTCATCGACCGCGTAGTTCGCAAATGCCGTGCCGTGCATCCCGAGCATGCGCATCGCGAGCGGGTGCGTGGTATCGAATGCGCCGATACCCATCAACGTCGTCACCACCGGGATGCCGAAGCAGCAGGCGAATTCGCGCATCGCGTAGGCCGCGCCGCCATTGATGACGCCGCCGCCGGCGTAGATCAGCGGACGTTTCGACTCGGCCAGCATGCTGAAGAACCCGGCGCACGCTTCCTCGGACAGGCCGTTGTGCACGAGGCGATTCATGCGCTGGCGAAAGCCCGGCACCGGCAGCCGCCCGGAACCGCGAAACACGCCTTTCCAGTTCTGCACGTCCTTGGGCACATCGAGCACCACCGGGCCGGGGCGCCCGGTGCGCGCGATCTCGAATGCGGTGCGCACCGTGGCTTCGAGACGCGTCGGATCGGTCACCAGGAACACGTGCTTCGCCACCGCGCTCATGAGGCTCGCCACCGGCGCTTCCTGGAATGCGTCGGTGCCAATCGCATGCGTCGGGACCTGGCCGCAGATCACGACCATCGGCACCGAATCGGCGGTGGAGTCCCGGACCGGTGTGACGGTGTTGGTTGCGCCGGGCCCGGAAGTCACCAGGCACACGCCGACCTTGCCACTCGCGCGCGCGTAGCCGGCAGCCATGAATCCCGCGCCCTGTTCGTTGGCCGGAACGATCAGCGGCACGCCACCCTGCGCACGCCCCGGATGTTCCTGGTTGTAGAGGAACACGGCGTCATACGTGGGCAGGATCGCGCCACCCGAATAGCCGAAAATCGCATCCGCGCCCTCGTCGGCGAGAACCTGGATGATGATTTCCGCGCCACTCAGCGTGCGACCGGCAAGCGGGTGCGCGGCCCGCTCAAGGACCTGATGACTTTCTTTCACTGCTCGAGATCGAAGACCGGAGACCGTCCTCCTGCAGACTAGCAGCAAATCCGCGCCGGGCAAGTTCCGCCGCACGTCGCGCGCGTGTTCGGATATCGTAAGGCGCGATACATCAACATCGGGGATGCGAGCCGGCCGCTTGCTTGCTATGGCTGCCGGTCTGTCGGACAGAAGGCATAGAGTTGCCCTAGCATGCGACACGTCATCGGCATCTTGCTGCAAAACGAGGCGGGCGCGCTGTCGCGCGTCGCTGGTTTGTTTTCCACGCGCGGCTACAACATCGAATCGTTGAGCGTCGCACCTACCGACAACCCTTCCGTATCACGCCTCACTCTCGTGACGCAGGGACCGGACGCCGTGATCCACCAGATCAGCAGCCAACTGCTCAAGCTCGTCGACGTGGTGAGCGTTGCGGACATGACGCGCGGCGAACACGTCGAACGCGAGCTGCTGCTGATCAAGATCCGTGTGCCTGCCGAGCAACAGGAATCGCTCAAGGGACTGGTGGCGCGCGCAGCGGGCAAGGTGCTGTCGGTCAACGCCGATTGCTACATCGTCGAGCTCACGAGCAGCGAGGCGCAGATCAGCGCGTTCGTCACCGATGCAGCCGGTTGCGGCGAGATTCTCGAAGTGGTGCGCAGCGGTGTGCTGGGTATCGCGCGCGGTGCCGTGGGCCTCGCGTCAGCGGCCGAGCGCTGATCAGAAACTTTCCTTGGTCTCGATGACGAATTGCACCTGGTCGATGTCGGGTGTGCGATTGAGCGGGAACGCGATGTCGACGTGCACCACGCTGCCGAAGCCGCTGCGTGCATTCCCCAGACGCAGCCCGAAGCCGACATCGCTCAGCCAGCCGAGGCTCGGTTCGCCCACCGAGCCGCGGCCCCAGGTGCGCCCGACATCGGCGAACACCGCCGCGCCGACATAGAACAGCCGGAACGGAAACCAATCGGTGAACAAGCGTTGCTCTACCGTGAAGAGCGCGCGACTGCTTCCGGTCTGATAGCGCAATGGGTAGCCGCGCAGACCATTGTCGCCGCCGAGTTGCAGCTGGTTCTCGGGATCGAGCTCTTCGCTGACCGCAGCGCTGGCGCCGGCAAAGAACACCTTCTTCGACGCCCAGCGCCAGTAGTAGCGCGCGTTCGCATCCAGCAGGCCGTTGGCGATCTGGCGGGACTCGAGCCTGCCGCTAGCCGCTGTATTGAAGAACAGTGTCTGGTTGCCGGCCCAGGAAAATCCACTGTGCAGCGTGCCGCCCAGGATCGCGGCGTCGCGGTCGGAGCCGACTGCCTCGGTCGCCAGGCCGAGCTGCAGGGTGTAGGAGGTGCCGAAGTCCAGGTCCTCGGTGCGCCCGATCTTGTTGAGGTTCGCCGTGGTGACGAACCGATCCTCGAGCGAGGCGATGCCGACCCACGGATAGACCAGCGTACGGTCCGGTGGCAGTGACACGGGCGCAGGCTTGTCCGGCGCATTGGCAAATTGATTGTCATCGTAACGAAAGCCCGCGAGCCAGCGTAGTGCACGGCCATTGACCAGACCTGCCGACCATCCACCGCGCAGCTCCGCGAATGACTGCTCGTGCCTGAACTCATCCACGATGTGCCCGAGATCGTATCTCGGATCGACACGCGTGAAGTCGAAGGCCGTACCGCCCGCGCTCCAGCGCGTGTCGAGAGCGAAGAACGGCCGCTCGGCGCTGATGAGGCGCAAGCGACCATCGTCGTTGATCGAGTAGGCGAGATCCGAACGCCAGCGACTTTGCCACACGTTTGGATCGCGCCAGCGCAGCAGGATCGATTCGCGCTCCACTTCATCGCTCCAGGAGATGGAGACATCCTTGCCCCGGCCCAGCAGGTTCTCCTCTTCGAGCTCCACGCTCGCCTCGTTCGCCCCGCCCTTGCGCGTGAACGAGATTCCGGGCTGGAGCGACCAGACGTCGCGCGTTTCGACGAAGACGTCCACGTTCTTGCCGTCATAGGCAAACGGTCGCACGCGTGCATCGTGGAGGTAGTCGACCGCGCGCAGCGCGCGTTCGGTCTCCGCGAGCACTCGCGCCGAATAGGGATCGCCGGTCTTGAACAGGAGCTGGGTGCGTACCGTGTCTTCGCGCGTCTTGATATGCAGACGGTTGGCGGCCCTGTAGAGGGCCTTGTCCTCGCGCGGGTCGGCCTCGTTGAAGATGTTGGCGATGTTGAGGACGATGCGCCCGATTACCGCGCCGCTCGACTCGAGCTCCGCATCGCTAGGCACCGCCGGCCGAGCGTCAGGAGGCGGTGGCGGCGTCTGCGCCGCGGCGACATGCGGGAGACCCCCTGCCAGCGTGATGCCGAGCAGGATCAGCAATGCCGCACCGTTCGCGACTTCCCTGGTGACGCTCATCCTGTCGGACTCGCCTTATCCGCGTATGAAGATTTTGCCTCACCCTCCCGTGGGGCAAATCGTCGCCACGTCACGGTCCTGAGAATCTGATGCCCATGGGACTGCGCGCAGGCGCAAGAAATCCCGCGCAAGTGCGGGCGTTGGAATCAGGGAATCAGTATCGTCGAGCCGGTGGTACGACGAGCTTCCAGGTCGCGGTGCGCGGTCGCGACATCCTGCAGCGGATAGCTCTGGCCGATGCGAATCTTGACGGCACCGCGCTTCACCACGTTGAAAAGCTCGCGAGCCGCGCGCTCGAGCGCTGCCCGCGTTGCCACGTAGTTGAACAGCGACGGGCGCGTGAGAAACAGCGAGCCCCGCCTGCCGAGCTCGAGTGGCGCGATGGCGGGCACAGGACCGGAGGAGTTACCGAAGCTCACCATCATCCCGAGCGGACGCAGGCTGTCGAGCGAAGCGAAGAACGTATCCTTGCCGACCGAATCGTAGACGACGTGCACGCCGAGACCACCGGTCAGCGACTTGACCGCTGCCGGCAACTGCCCGGCCGTGCCGAGGATGACATGATGACAGCCGTTGCGTTTGGCGAGCTTCGCCTTCTCGGGGCTCCCGACCACACCGATCACTTTCGCGCCGAGGTGCCGCGCCCACTGCGCGGCGATCGAACCGACGCCACCCGCGGCGGAGTGAATCAGCACCATGTCGCCGCGTTTCACTCGATAGGTTTGGCGCAACAGGTACTGCGCCGTCAGACCTTTGAGCATCATCGCCGCCGCCTGCTCATCCGTGATGCCCGCAGGCACTTTCACGAGGCGTTCGGCGGGGCAGATGCGCACCTCGGCGTAAGCGCCGGCAACGGGATAAGTGTAGGCAACACGATCGCCGCGCTTCAGTCCACGCACCTTGCGGCCTACCGCTTCTACGACGCCTGCCGCTTCCCTGCCGAGGCCGCTCGGCAGATCGAGGGGGTACAGTCCGGTGCGGTCGTAGACATCGATGAAGTTCAGGCCGATGGCCGTGTGCCGGACACGCACCTCACCGGGACCGGGCTCCCCGACCTCGATCTCTTCCCAGCGCATGACATCGGGACCGCCGTGCTTGTAGATGCGAATCGCTTTGGGCATCGCGGTGTCCGGTGCGATGACGGGCTGTCGGTCCTGTTATTGCACATCAGGCGGCAGCGGATTGCTCGCGAATGCGAGCCTCGCCACTGGACGCCCACCGAGCAGATGCTCGTTGATGATCGCTTCGAGATTCGCCGGGGTACAGTCGCGGTACCAGGTGCCTTCAGGATAGACCACGGCAACCGGACCGCCGACGCAGATGCGCAGGCAATCTGCCTTGGTCCTGAGCACACCGCTCGGGCACATCGACGAGCCCGAGCTCCTTGAGCCGTCGCTTGAGGTACTCCCACGATTCCTGCTGGCGTTCGTGCGGTGCGCACTTGCCGCCGACGCAGAGAAAGATGTGCCGGCGACACTTGCCAAGCGCGAGCTTGCGCGCCGCTTCGAGCTGAGGATCGATCATTGCCCGCGCATTCTACATTGCGCGCCCGAGGGCCTGGCGGTTGATCCCTCCCTGGGCCCGTTCTTCCTTGATTGCGCGAAAAATACGCGGGCGCACGGCGCGAAAGACCGCACCCATGGCGCTGTGTGGTTCGGTTCGTGTTGGGCCAGGGGAAGGATCAGCCAGCCAGGCCCTCGCAGCGCCCGGGCGATTGTTGCACCGGGACTAGAGAGCGGCGTCGTCAGTCTCGCCGGTCCTGATCCGCAACGAGCGCTCGATGTCGGTGACGAAGATCTTGCCGTCGCCGACCTTGCCGGTCTTGGCGGCGCCGGTGATCGCCTCGATGACCTGATCGACCAGATCATCACGCACCGCGACTTCGATGCGCGTCTTCGGCACGAAATCGACCACGTACTCTGCGCCACGATACAGCTCGGTGTGGCCACGCTGGCGCCCGAAGCCTTTCACTTCGGTGACGGTCATGCCAGAGATGCCGAGCTCCGACAGCGCGGCACGCACATCGTCGAGCTTGAAGGGCTTGATGATCGCGGTGATCAGTTTCATCGCCTGTCCTCGACAGCAGTTGTATCAGGTTTGCGCGGGACCGATGCAGCTTTCGTGCCTGCCGGCAGTCATCTGCCAAACAGTCACTTGAGCCCGCTCTCCAAAGTCGAGTCGCCCTGCAATGCACCAGTCTGGCGCAATCCGGGCCCAGGGCTGCGTTTGTTTGGTGCGAGCATAGCTACGGGGCTGGCCGCTTGCATCTTCCACGTGCGCCGTGGCCGCGTGCTCTATCATCTCGCCCGCAGCGCGGGGGACCGATTTGCCGGACACAATCGTCATCGTCGGCGCCAGCCACGCCGGCGCCCAGGGAGCGGAAGCCTTGCGCAAGGAGGGCTTCGCGGGCCGCATCATCCTGATCGGCGCCGAACCGCACCTTCCCTACCAACGACCGCCGCTATCGAAGAAGCTTCTCGCCGGCGAACTCCAATTCGAGCGTGCGGTACTCAGGCAACCCTCGTTCTATGAGCAGGCGCATATCGAATTGAAGCTCGGCACGCGCGTGACCGGGATCCGACCCACTGCCCATGAAGTGATGTTGAGTGACGGCGAGACGCTCGCGTACGACCGCTTGCTTCTGTGCGTGGGCAGCCGCAGCCGACCGCTCGATGTGCCGGGAATGAGGCTTGCGGGCGTTTTCGAGCTGCGCACCATCGACGATGTCCACGGCATGCGCCGTCACTTTCGACCGGGCGCCCGGCTGGTCGTGGTAGGCGCGGGTTACATTGGGCTCGAAGTCGCAGCGACCTGCAGGCAGCTGGGTCTCGACGTGACGGTGATCGAGATGACCGAGCGCGCGATGAGCCGCGTGGTCGCGCCGCCGCTGTCGGCTTTCTACGCCGACCAGCATGCAGCTCGCGGTGTCAAGCTGCACTTCAACACCACGGTGAGCGCCATTGCCGGCGACAGTGAGGTGCGTGAAGTCGTGTGCAGCGACGGCCGGCGTTTCCCGGCCGACATTGTTGTAGTCGGGATCGGCATCCTGCCGGTAACCGACCTCGCGAGCGCCGCCGGCATTGTCTGCGACAACGGCATCGTCGTGGACGAGTACTGCCGCACCAGCGCGGGCGATGTCTATGCTGCAGGCGACTGCACCAACCATCCCAGCCTGCGCTACGGGCGCCGCGTGCGACTGGAATCCGTCGACAACGCCTTCGAGCAGGCGCGCAGCGCGGCGGCCAACATGCTCGACAAGCCGGCGGTGCACGACAAGGTGCCCTGGTTCTGGTCGGACCAGTACGACCTCAAGCTTCTCATCGTCGGCCTGTCGCATGGTTACGATCAATGCGTATTGCGCGGCGACCCGGCTGCGCACAGTTTCTGTGTGTGCTACCTGCGCGAGGGCGAGCTCATTGCCGTCGATGCCGTCAACAGCGCGAAGGATTACATGGCCGCCCGCAAGCTCATCGCTGAGCGCACGCGTCTCGACGCGTCACGCATCGCGGACGCGACGATTCAGCTCAAGGACGCGCACTAACCAGCCGCGCTACTGTCCGATCGTCAACGATGGTCGGCGTGCCCTGCGACCTGTCGGAGTTCCGCGACATTTGCCGTCGATCGGGACAAGCGTGAATCATTTCACTCGCGCGGCGCGCGCCAACTGATATACCGCTCCGGCGTCAGCAGCGGCGGATCTATGGAGGGTCCATGGCGCGTGCGAGGGCAACTAGCATCCTCTGCTCCTGCGGCATCGCGCTGCTTGGCCTCGCGATGCGCGCCGACGCGCACGAGTTTCGCATCCTCTACGCGGAGCCGGTGAAAACCGGGCAGGTGCTTGCCCCAGGCGCGCGCGCCAATACGACCGCGCTCACCTCCATGGATTTTCAGGCCTATGGGCGCCAATTCGACCTCGCGCTCGAGTCAAACGAGCAGCTGTTCGCGGCCCTGCCCGTCGCTCAACGTGAAGCGCTGCGCGCCTACCCGGTCTTTCGCGGCCGCGTCATTGGAGCGCCGGGATCGTGGGTGCGCCTGACGCGAGTGGGCGATGCGCTCGAGGGTATGGTGTGGGACGGCAATGACCTCTATACGATCGAGCCGGCGCACCGCGCCAAGCGCTTCATGATCGACCCCGCGGGCGTCGCGGACAACGCCACGGTCATCTATCGTCTCTCCGACACGCTGTCGGATCTCGGCCCGCAGTTCTGCACGGTTCTGACGCCGGCCGAGAATTCCAGCTCCCTCGACGCTTACAAGGCGCTGGGGAGCGAGCTGCGTGCCAATCAGCCGCTCGCCGCTGCAGCGGCGGTCACTGGCCAAGTCCAGGTGGCCGTGATCGGCGATTTCGAGTTCTCGAATGATCACCCGAGCGATGCCAGCAGCACGGTGATCACGCGCATGAACGTCGTCGACGGTATCTTCAGCGACCAGGTCGGCATCCACATCGTCGTGGCTTCGGTCAACATCTTCGCTACGGACACCGATCCTTTCACCCCAACGACCGTGCCGGCCGAGCTCCTCAATCAGCTCGCCGACTACAAGAACGCTACCGACGCTATTCGCAGCACCGCGATCACGCACCTGATGACCGGGCGCGATTTCGACGGTTCGACCGTCGGCATCGCGTTCCTCGCTTCCCTTTGCAGTCCGCGCTTCGGTGTCTCCGTGAGCCAGGGTGGCACGGAGATCAGCGCTGCATCCGCGGCGCTCGTCGCCGCGCACGAAATGGGTCACAACTTCGGAGCGCCACACGATGCGGAGACCGATTCGACACAGAACCAGGCCTGCACCAGTGCTCCTGCGACGTTTCTCATGGCTGGCCGCCTGAACGGCAGCAGTACGTTCTCGCAATGCAGCCTCGATCAGATGCAACCTGAAATCAGCGCCGCCGCGTGCGTGCAACCGCTGTTGGCGGCGGATGCCGCCGTGACGGCGAGCCCAGCGAGTGTCAGCAGCCTCATCAACCAGCCGCTCGCCTACAGCGTCAACGTGAGCTCCGTTGGCACTGCCGCGGTCAATGGCGTGACCGTCAGCATTTCGATCCCCGCGTCGGTCACTCTGCAGTCCGTCACCGCCGATGCAGGCAGCTGCTCGATGGGAACTGGTAGCACGACTTGCGATTTGGGCACGCTCGCTGCCGGCAGCTACGCGAAGAATCGACCTGGTCGTGCTCGGCAGCGAGGCGGGAACGGTCACGAGCTCTGCGAGCCTCGCGGCGAGTAACGATGCGTTCACGCAGAACAACTCCGCCAGCGTCAGTCTCATGATCACCCAGCCGAGCGGAGCGTCCCCGCCTCCCGGCGGTCGTGGTGGCGGCGGCGGTGGAAGTGCAGGACTGCTCGAAGCAGTAATCCTGCTTGTGGGACTCAGCCGCCGTGCGCGCGCAGCGGCACGGTGCGCTTGAGCAGCAGCTCGTCGATCGGCACTGGCAGGCCCAGCGCGAATCCCTGCGCGTAATCGACGCCGATTTCCCGGAGTTTCTCCAGCACGGTCGTCTGCTCGACGCACTCAGCCACGGTGCGCTTGCCCATGACATGACCGATGCGATTGATGGCGCTCACCATCTCGAAGTTCACCGGATCATTGCCGAGATTGGCGTTGAACATGCCGTCGATCTTCAGGAAGTCGACCGTGAGTGCCTTCAGATACGCAAATGAGGACATGCCGGCACCAAAGTCGTCCAGCGCAAAGGCGATGCCGAGCTTGCGCAGCTCCATGATCAGCTGATTGGCCCGCGTGAGATTGTTGATCGCCGCCGACTCGGTGATCTCGAAGCCGATGCGCTCCGGCGAGATGTCCGACTCGCGCAGGTTCTGTACGATGTAGTGCGCGAGCTCGCGGTCGCCGAGCGTATCGCCGGAAAGGTTGATGAAGAAGCGCTCCACCTCGCGAAGGTTCGTCAGATTGCGCTTGAGCCACGAGAACGCTGCACCGATCACCCAGCGATCGAGTCGACTCGCAAGGTTGTATCGATCCACCGACGGCATGAACGCGCCCGGCGGGACGCGCCGATCGTTCTCGTCGCGCAACCGCACCAGCAGCTCGTAGTGCACGCGCGCCTCATCGCCGCCGAGTGGCATGATCGGCTGCGCCTCGAGAAAAAAGCGATTCTCCGTCAGCGCCCGCTTGACCCGTGACACCCACTGCATCTCGCCATGCCGACGCACGACGGCGGTGTCGTCCTCGCGGTACACGTGCACGCGGTTGCGTCCCTGGTCCTTGGCGGCATAGCAGGCAGCATCGGCTGCGCTCAGGACCTGTGTGACGCGTCGCTGGTTGCCTTCGATCGGAACCACGCCGATGCTCGCACCGGTGAAGAACGAATTCGTGCCCCACACGAACTGGTATTGCTCGATGGCGCGACGCATTCCCTGCGCGACCTCGGCCGCGTTTTCCAGTGCGCAATCGTGCAGCAGCACCCCGAATTCGTCGCCCCCGAGGCGCGCCAGGCAGTCGTGCGTGCGAATGCGGCCCTGCAAGGTGGTCGCGAGCTGGCGCAGCAGCTCATCGCCAGCAACGTGACCGGAGGTGTCGTTGATCACCTTGAAATTATCGAGGTCGAGATAGCACAGCGCGTGCGTGGCACCGCCGACCTGCGCACTTTCGATGGCCCGCTGCAGGCGCAGCTCGAACTCGCGGCGATTGATGAGCCCAGTGAGCGCGTCGTGGCTCGCCTCGTAGGACAATTGCCGCGACAGCTCATGCGCCTCGGTGATATCCGTGAGCGTGCCTTCGTAATAGAGCACGCGCCCGTGCTCGTCATAGACCGCGCGCGAATTCTCCAGCACCACGATCTTGCGACCATCCTTGCGCTTGAGGATGAGCTCGGCGTTACGGATCTCGCCGCTCTCCTGGATGTTGCGGATCCAGTTCTCGCGGTCTTCCGGATACATGTAGAGGTCGCGGCCGATATCGAGCCCGAGCAGCTCGTCTTCGGATGCATAGCCGAGCAGCCGCACCAGCGCCGGGTTGGCGGACATGAACTTGCCATCTGGCGTGGACTGAAACACCCCGGCAACGACATTCTCGTAGAGCTCGCGATAGCGCGCCTCGGATGCCTTGAGCGCCAGCATCGTGTGCGTGCGCTCCGTTGCGTAGCGCAGCGCCTTGTCGAGGAGGTTGCTGACCACATGCTGCTTGACCAGGTGATCCAGCGCGCCGCGCGCGACGGCTTCAGTGCCGAGCTCTTCTTCGCCGCGTCCGACGAGGACCACGATGGGAACGTCGTTCGCCTTGGGCTGCACTCTCAGGAAGGTCGTCAGCCCGATGCTGTCGGGCAGCGCAAGATCGAGGAGGATGACGTCGATGCCGCCGAGTTTCAGCCGCACCAGGGCGGCTGCGAGCGTGGTGACGATTTCAAGCGCGTAGGGCTGGCCGTGAATTTCGGCCAGCTCCTCGCGGATCATCCGTTGATCATCAGGGCTCGCATCGATGAGCAGTACGGTGGCGACGTCGGCCATGCCGAGGCGAGTATAGTCCTAGTCGCACAGCTTCGATGCGGTAACGTATCGAACCCGTTCAGCCCACCGGACGAAGGATCACGAGCAGATCTTTCGCATCGACCTGCATGCCGGGATGTGCCAGCACTTCAGCGACCTCACCTTCGCCTTCCGCGCGCACCGCGGCCTCCATCTTCATCGCCTCGAGCGTCACCAGCAGATCGCCGCGCGCGACTTTCTGGCCGGCCCTGGCTGCGACTGTTACGACCGAGCCCGGCATCGGCGCACCCACGTGAGCGGGATTGCCGGGCTCGATCTTGCGCGGTGCCGGCTTGCTCGCGACCCGGCTGCGATCCGGCACGCGCACCGAGCGCGGCAGTCCGTTGAGCTCGAAGAACACCGGTGCGCGTGCCGTCATCGTGGATCTCACTGACGGCGACGAAGCGCACGATCAGCGTCTTGCCACGCTCGAGATCGAGGCTGATCTCCTCGCCCGGCTCCAGCCCGTAGAAGAAGACAGCGCTCGGCAACGTGCTCACGTTTCCAAAACGAAATCGGTCCGCGGCGTAGTCGGTGAACACCTTCGGATACATGAGGTAGGAGGCGAGCTCGGTGTCGCTGATCTCGCGGCCGCAACGCCGTGCCGCCTCGGCGCGTTCACGCTCGAGGTTCGCCGCTCCGAGGACCTCGCCCGGGCGCACCCCGAGCGGCTTCGTGTCCTTCAGGATCTTGCGCTGCAGGTCTTGCGGAAAGCCGCCGTACGGCTGGCCAAGATCGCCGCGAAAGAGCTGCACGACCGATTCCGGAAACGCGATCTCGACTGCCGGGTCGAGCACCGCATCGCGCGTGAGCCCGGCGGTGACCATCATGAGGGCAAGATCGCCGACCACCTTCGAGGTGGGCGTCACCTTGACGATGTCGCCGAACATCTCGTTCACCTGCGCGTACGCGCGGGCCACCTCCGGCCAGCGATGCTCCTCGATACCGAGCGAACGCGCCTGCTCGCGCAGGTTGGTGTATTGCCCGCCCGGCATGCCGTGCACATAGACCTCGGATGCGCCCGCGCGAATGTCGCTCTCGAACGCGGCGTAGATGTGTCGCACCTGCTCCCAGTACGAGGAAATGCTGCGCAGCTTTTCCGGATCGAGACCGCTGTCGCGAGGACCGAAGCGCAGTGCCTCGACGATCGAGCCGAGATTGGGCTGGGAGGTGAGGCCGCTCAGCGCGTCCACTGCACCATCGACGGCATCGGCGCCGGCGTCGACTGCCGCCAGCACGCTGGCAGCGGCGATGCCGCTGGTGTCGTGCGTATGGAAGTGAACCGGTAGCCCGATCTCCTCCTTGAGCGCCTTGACCAGGGCGTGCGCGGCTCGCGGCTGACACAGGCCAGCCATGTCCTTGATGCCGATCACGTGCGCGCCGGCCGATTGCAGTGCCTTCGCCAGCTTCACGTAGTAGCGCAGATCGTACTTGGTGTTCGCCGGGTCGGAGAGATTGCCCGTGTAGCAGAGCGCAGCCTCACACAGCTTGCCGCTCTCCAGGACCGCGTCGATTGCGACCCGCATGTTTTCGACCCAGTTGAGCGAATCGAAGATGCGGAACACGTCGATCCCGTTGGCGGCCGCCTGTTGCACGAAGTAGCGGACCACGTTGTCTGGATAGTTCGTGTAGCCGACGGCGTTCGCCGAGCGCAGCAGCATCTGCAGCAGCAGGTTCGGCATGCGCTCGCGCAGCGCCCGCAAGCGCTCCCACGGATCTTCCTTCAGGAACCGCAGCGCGACGTCGAAGGTCGCACCGCCCCAGCATTCCACCGAAAAGAGCTGTGGCAGCAGTCGCGCGTAGGCCGGTGCAATCGCCACCAGGTCGATCGTGCGGATGCGCGTTGCCAGGAGCGATTGGTGCGCATCGCGCATGCTGGTGTCGGTGAGCAGCACGCGCTTCTGTGCGAGCATCCACTGGGCGAATCCCTGTGCTCCGAGCTCATCGAACATCTGTTTACTGCCCGGCGGCGGCGGATCCGATGAGACCCGCGGCAGGCGCGGCGCAACGCGCGTCGGCGGTCGGGGGCGATTCTTCACCTCGGGATTGCCGTTGACCACGATCTCGCCGATGTAGTTGAGCAGGCGCGTGGCTCGATCGCGGCGGCGCGGGAACTGGAACAGCTCCGGGGTCTCGTCGATGAAGCGCGTCGTGTAGTCGCCGCGCGCGAAGCGCGGGTGCGTGATCAGCTGGTCGAGAAAGCGCAGGTTCGTGACGACCCCGCGGACGCGAAATTCCCACAGGGCGCGATGCATGCGCGCGATCGTCTCCTCCGGGGAGGGCGACCACGCCGTTACTTTCACCAGGAGCGAATCGTAGTAGCGCGTAATGATGGCGCCGGAATATGCCGTGCCGGCATCGAGGCGAATGCCGAAGCCGGCGGGGCTGCGATAGGCCGTGATGCGCCCGTAGTCGGGCACGAAATTGTTCTCCGGATCCTCCGAGGTCACCCGGCACTGCAGCGCGTGTGCGCTGATCCGGATTTCCTCCTGGCGCGGCACGCCGCTGTGGGGTGTGCCGATCGTAGCTCCGTCCGCGATGCAGATCTGGGCTTTCACGAGGTCGATACCGGTGACCGCCTCGGTCACCGTATGCTCGACCTGGATGCGCGGGTTCACCTCGATGAAGAAAAACCGCCCGCTGTCCGCGTCCTGCAGGAATTCCACCGTGCCGGCACCGCGATAGCGTGCGGCCCGACCGATGCGTAAAGCCGCCTCACACAGTTCACGACGCTGATCGTCGGAAAGAAAGACCGCGGGCGCCCGCTCGACGACTTTCTGATTGCGACGCTGCACCGTGCAGTCGCGCTCGAAGAGGTGCACCAGGTTCCCGTGCGCATCGCCCAGAATCTGCACTTCCACGTGGCGCGCGCGACGGATGAGCTTTTCGAGGTACACCTCGTCGTTGCCGAAAGCGGCTTGGGCTTCGCGCCGTGCCGTGGCGAGCAGCTCCGCCAACTGCGCCTCACTTTCCACGATGCGCATGCCGCGGCCACCGCCGCCCCAGCTCGCCTTCAGCATGAGCGGGTAGCCGACTTCGCCCGCGAGTCGCGTACTGTGCGCTGAATCGCGAGGCAAGGCTGCTGTCGCCGGCATGACGGGGACGCCGGCGCGGACTGCAAGCTCGCGCGCGCGAACCTTGTTGCCAAGCTCGCGCATGGTCGGCGCGCCCGGGCCGATGAAAATCAGGCCCGCGCCCTCGCAGGCCGTGGCAAAGTCGGGGTTCTCGGACAGAAAGCCGTAGCCGGGATGAATCGCATCGACTTCCGCTTCGCGCGCGATGCGGATCACGTCAGCCATGTCGAGATATGCCTCGACCGGGCCTCTCCCCTCGCCGACGAGGTAGCTCTCGTCCGCTTTCATCCGATGCAGTGAAAAGCGGTCCTCCTGCGAGTGGATCGCAATAGTGCGAATGCCGAGCTCGTTGGCCGCGCGCATCACGCGGATCGCGATCTCGCCGCGATTGGCGATCAGCAGGCTCTTGATGCGGGTGGTGCGCGGCATGGTTCGCTCTCCGAGGCCATGCGAAGATAGCAAAATCGCATTGCCAATCGGCGGGGGTGGGGGATGAAGATCAGTGGTCTGCTCGCCGGGCTTACCTTGCTAGCGTTGGGAGACGTCGCCATGGCGGACAAAGCCGCGTTCGGAATCGCGATTCACGGCGGTGCAGGGACGCTGCCGCGCAGTGAAATGACTGCCGACCTCGAGTCGAAATACCGCGCGGACCTCGCCCAGGCGCTCGATGCCGGCTATGCCGTGCTCGAATCGGGTGGTTCGAGCGAGGATGCCGCGATCGCCGCGGTCAAGATCCTCGAGGATTCGCCGCTCTTCAACGCTGGTCGCGGCGCGGTTTTCAATCGGGCCGGCGAAGTTGAGCTCGATGCCGGCCTCATGGACGGCGCAACCGGCCGCGCGGGTGCGGTGGCGGGACTCAAGCACATCCGCAATCCCATTGAACTCGCGCGCCTGGTGATGGAAAAGACACCGCACGTCATGCTCATCGGTCCGGGTGCCGAGGAGTTTGCACTGGACCAGGGCATGGACCTGGTACCGAACAGCTACTTCTACACCGAGCGGCGTCGACAGCAGCTGGATCGCGCCCTGAAGGGCGACAAGATGGCCGCGATCAAGCTCAACTACTTCGGCACCGTCGGCGCCGTGGCGCGCGATCGCAAGGGCAACCTTTTTGCGGCGACTTCCACCGGGGGCATCACTGCCAAGATTCCCGGCCGCGTTGGTGACTCGCCCCACATTGGCGCGGGCACCTATGCAAACAACCGCACCTGCGCGGTGTCAGCAACGGGCCAGGGCGAGTTCTTCATCCGCTCGGTGGTCGCTTACGACATCCATGCGCTGATGGACTACAAAGGACAGACGTTGCGACAGGCTGTCGAGGAGGTCGTTCAGCACAAGCTGCGAGCGCTGCCGGCTGAAGGTGGCGTCATCGCGATCGATGCGCAGGGCAACATCGTCATGAGCTTCAACACCGAGGGCATGTTCCGGGGCGCGCGCGATTCCAAAGGCCGCAACGAACTGTCGATCTACCAGGAGGATTCGAAGCGCTGAGGAGCTTCAGGCCTTCTTCGGCGCGCGGAACGCTCCGGTCGTCAGGTTCGCGTACTCGGTCTCCATCACCACGACGCGATTGCGCCCCTTGCGCTTGGCAGCGTAGAGCGCCTCATCCGCGAGCTGGATGAGCCCCGCGTGGCTGCGGGTCGCAATCGGCCGCACACAAGCCGCACCGATACTGGCAGTGAGGACCGGTGCCACCGTGGAGCGTTCGTGCGCCATGCCGAGCTCCTCGATCGCGGCACGCGCGCGCTCGGCAACCTCGGTAACGAACCCATGATCCACTCCGTAAAGCACCAGCGCGAACTCCTCGCCGCCGTAGCGCGCGGTGAAGTCGAGCGGGCGACGTGCGAAACGGCTGAAAGCGATCGCTACCGCACGCAATGTCTCATCGCCCGCCTGGTGCCCGTAGCAGTCGTTGAAGGGCTTGAAGAAATCGATGTCGAGCAGGAGCAGTGCCAGCGGCGAGCCCTCTCGTACCGCCTGGTTCCAGAGCTCCTCGATGCGCTCGTCGAACATGCGGCGGTTGTAGATGCGGGTCAGTCCATCGCGTGCCGCCATGTCACCGAGCAACCGCGCTTCGAGATAGCCGACGCGGTTGGCAGTCTCCAGGTGATAGCAGACGACCGCGCCCACTACGTTGGTGAGCGCCAGCAGCATGATGCTGTACGCGGCTTCTCTAGCCGGCATGTCCGAGATCAGGATGGTGGCGGCATACACCGCCAGCGCGATGAGATTCGAGACCAGCGCGGCGTAGAACAGCATGCCGACGAGGAAGTACATGTACATCGTCGTGATGACGAGCGTCGCGAATATGAGCTGCGTGCCTGCCTGCAACTCCGGAGCCACGATGGCCACCACGCATATGCCGCAGATCGGCGCGCAGATCCGCACGATGCCCGGATACCAGCGTGCGTAGGCCTCGGTATAGGTCACGGCAAGCGTCACGCCGATCAGCGGCAGGATCACGGCGAACCGCAGCATGTCGGACACCGATGGCGTCACGGTGCCGAGAAGCCAGCGATCGAGCAGAGCGAAGGCCGCGATCAGAGCGATCGCGAGCAGCAAGTTGCGACGCAGCTGGCGCCGCAGGGCCAGCAGGTGGGCGGCGCGAAATTCCTGCTCGAGTGCAGGTTCGAAACGCAGCCCGCGAAAGCCCTCCCGCAACTGCAGCGCCACAGCTGATTCGGCAAGTTCGCCGCCTGCCTTCAGTTCACGAGGCATTTCCGTACCGCTCAACGGGCGCGTGCGACCGCGAGTGCGACTTCGGCGCGGAACATCCCGGTCTGCACCAGCGAGGATTCCGATTCGCGTGCCGCGGCGCGATCCCCGCCCTTCTCGTGCGCTTCGCGCAGCGCCGCCTGTGCCAGGTCGATAAAGGCATCGCGGCTGTCGGAAACACGGGGCACCGTCAGCGCCACACCCACACTGACCGTGAGGTGCCGGCCGTTCGGCGAGTCCGGATGGGGGATGCCGAGAGCGGCGATGGCGGCGCGCACGTGCTGCGGAATGTCCTCGGCATACACCCGATCCGGGTTGGCGAGCACGATGGCGAACTGGATCCCCGAGTAGCGCGCGCAGAAATCGAGCGGCCGACGCGCGCACCCGGCGATGGCGGCAGCGAGTTGCTTGATGCAGTCATCGCCGGCCTTGAGACCAAAACGGTCGTTGTAGCTGCGGAAGTTGTCGGCATCGACCAGCATCAGGACCACCAGTGACTTGTCGACGATCGACTGCTGCCAGACGCGTTCGAGATAGCGATCGAAGACCCGCCGGTTGAAGACACCGGTGAGGCCGTCGCGCTCACCAAGATGTGCGATGACGACCGCCTCCAGATAGGCCGCTCGTACGGCGTGCTCGAGCGCGTAGGCCGCGGCGCAGCCAATGCCGACCACAGTAATCTGGGTCAGGGCGTAGGGAATCACCTGCGCCGCGCCCCAGCCCGCGAACATCACCGTGCCGATGGCGATCAGGGCCAGCGCGCCGCAGACGTCGAGCGCCGGCCAGAAGCGCAACCCCATCGTGGTGCAACCGATGAGCAGCGCTGCGCTCACTCCTGAAAACGCGAGCGGCGCTGCGGCGCGCGCCAGGAATCCGTCCAGGACGATCGCGGCGATCGTAAAGCCGGCAAAAACCAGCGTGTTCGCGCGCACCAGAGCCTCGTGGCGCCCAAGGACGTACGTCATGCCGAAGCCGAGCGCCGCGATCGGCAGCATCACGACCAGGCGCAGGACATGCGAGAGCGGCACGAAGGCCGGCGGCAATTGCCAGTGATCGAGAATCCACAGGGCCAGCGACAGCAGGGCCAGGGCGGCGAATCCGGCCCTCATCCAGGGAAGGATCTTCTGGCGATGGGTGCGGCGAAACTCGCCCTCGAGTGGCTCACCGAACTCAAGTTTCGGGAAACCCGTGTCGAGTTGGCGCGCTGCGGCCGTGTCCTGGGCGTCGCTCGGGACCAGAGTGAAACGCATCATCGCTCCGTGGACGGCGACGAAGCCTTACGGTAGCGGGTAGGGCCTGTCTGGCTATTGCGCCAGAGCCGTGGACGTCGGAAAGCGACCGGCGCGCACAGAACCGGTTGATCGGCTTGACTTGGAGGATGGGGCCCGCTTCAGGGCTTGGGGTCAGATGAGTCCGCCAGGTCCTTGGCCTCGCGCGGCGCTTTCACGCGCGTGAGCCATATCTGGTACGGATCCCAACCCGCGGTCGCGTCAGTGCGCCGGTCGTCTTCTATGGTGGAGGTTGCGGCGGCTTCGTCCTCGTTCGCCGCAACTTCCGACTTCCCTGCGATGCTGACGAGACCGCCGCTCGTCGTTATCTTCATCGAAGACGGCCTTTGATTTTTTGTGGGGGGCGGAATTCTATGCCGCCGATTGTGAAAATCCAGTTAATTCTTGGCGACCAGCGAGTGAATATCTTTCTGGAATAAGTGAAATCCGACAATATGTTAAGCACCAATTCGCTTTGGAGCGTGACTGTCCAGGATTCGTCAACAGGTTCAGCCAGCGGCCGGTGAGCGGGGCAACCAGAGCGCCACCTGCAGCCCGCCTCCCTCGCGATTCGCCAGCGTAATCCGTCCTCCGTGCGCCTCGAGGACCTCGCGGCTGAGCGTCAGCCCGAGGCCGGTGCCCGCCGGCTTGGTGGAATAGAACGGCAGCAGTGCATTACGTAATACCTCCTCTGACATTCCCGACCCGCGATCCAGAACGTTGAGCTGCCACACGTTGACACCAGCGTCGATCGAGATGCGCACCTCATCGGACGCTGAGCCCGATTCGTGCGCGTTCTTCAGCAGATTGATCAGGACCTGCTGGAGCTGCGCCGGATCGAACTCCGCCAACTCGCGCGGGACCTGGCCGTCGATGTGAAATGGAACAGCCGCCGCGAGGAGGTCGAGAAAACTGCCCCAGCCAACGGTCGAGATCCGTGGCTGCGGCAGTTTCGCAAAGCGCGCGTAGCCGTCGATGAAGGTTTTCAGGTGCGCGGCGCGTTCCTCGATCGTGGCAAACACCCGTTCCAGCTTGTCGGCCTGGGGCGCACGCGCCAGTTGTTGGCCCGAGTGGGCCAATGAGGAGATGGGTGCCAGCGAGTTGTTGAGTTCGTGGGCGATCACGCGGATCACTTTCTTCCAGGTCGCCACTTCCTGCGCATTCAGCTCACGCGTGAGCTGCTTGAGCAAGTAGAGCTGGTGTGGCCTGGCATTGAGCAGAAATCCGCGCCTGGACAGGTGGAAGATTTCCGGTTCGTCGCCGATCGGAACGGTGAACAGAGTGTCGCGTTCGGCGGCGAAGGCGTCGCGCAGCGCGGGCGGCGCGTGTGTGAGGAGTGTGCCCAGCTCGTGTCCCTCGAGTTTGCGCCCGGCGTGAAAAAGCTGGCGGGCGGCCAGATTGCTGTAAAGCACGCGGCCGGCATCGCTGGTCAGAACCAATGCGAGCGGTGTGCTCTGGATGACGGTGTCGAGGAGCAACTCGCGCTGAAACAGGTCCTGGCGTTCCTCGCGCAGGATTCCGCCGAGACTGTTGTACGCCGTGACCAGCTCGCCCAGTTCGTCACGCCGTCGGGCAGCGATGCTGACGCTGAAATCGTTGTCCCTGAGGCTCGAGATTCCGTCGGTCAGCGCGCGCAGCGTCTGGCGTAGCGGGCGGGCGAAGCGTCGCGATGCGACCGCGATCACGGGCACGGCGACACCTAATGTAAAGATCAGGCTCAGCCAGGGGGAGCCGAAAGCGCGCTCGAGCGCCAGGGCAATCGCGACGGTGAGGACTGCGCCGGTGGCGGTCAGCAGCGCGATCTTGCCCTCGAGCGAAAAGCGCGCCATGTCCGCAAGTCTAGCGGATGCCGAGCTTCTCCATCCGGCGATAGAGCGCCTGCCGGCTCAAGCCGAGGTCGCGCGCCGCCTGGGCGACCACACCGCTCGAGCGTTGCAGGGCCCGCTCGATGTCCTGCCGGTCAGGCTCACGCTCGATCGGGCGCGTTTCAACACCATGCTCGGGAAGCGCAAGGGTCGAGGCACGGAGCACGCGATCCGACGCCAGCAGGCAGGCACGTCGAATCACGTTGGCGAGTTCGCGGATGTTTCCCGGCCATGAATAGTTGCGCAGCGCCTTCACCGCCGATTCATCGAGGACGAAGCCAGGCTCGAGGAAGTGACGTGCGAGCGGCAGCACATCATCGAGCCGTGCGGCCAGCGGCGGCACTCTCAGCTCGATGACGTTGAGCCGGTAGAACAGGTCCTCCCGAAAGCGCCCCTCACGGATCGCAGCGCGCAGGTCCGCATTCGTTGCGCTCAGCACGCGCACGCGCACGCGGCGGGTGATGCTCGACCCGAGGCGCTCGAACTCGCCGGTTTGCAGCACGCGCAGGAGCTTCGCCTGGCCAGCAAGGGAGAGGTTGCCGATCTCATCGAGAAACAGCGTGCCGCCATCGGCAGCCTCGAAGCGCCCCTGGCGCGTCTTCGCTGCCCCCGTATAGGCGCCGGCTTCCGCGCCAAACAGCTCGCTTTCCATCAGCTCCCCCGGCAGGGCACCGACATTCACCTTGATGAATGGGCCGTCGGCGCAGGCGGAGTTCGCCTGGATGATGTCCGCCAGCACCTCTTTGCCGGCGCCGTTCGGCCCGGTGATGAGAACCGGCACTTCGGCAGGCGCCACCTGGGTCGCCGTCACGAGCAGCTCGTGCATCGCGTCGCTGTCGTAAACGATTCCGCGCAGGTCGAACCGCTCCTTCAGCGCCTCGCGAACCTCGCGACGGCTGCGCGCCAGCGCCTGCTTCTCGAGGATCGCCGAGCGCAGTTGCAGGAGGTTGCGCACCGTCGTGAGCAGGCGCGTGTCGTCCCAGGGCTTGGACAGATAGTCCGCGGCTCCGGCCTTCACGAGGTCGACGGCTGTCTCCAGGTGAGTCCAGGCAGTGAGCAGGATGATGGGCAGATCGGGATGCACCTTGCGGATGCGGTGAAAGAGCTCGACGCCTTCCTCCCCCGAGGTCGCCTCGCGGCGGAAGTTCATGTCCTGGATGACGAGGTCGATGTCCGATTTCGCAAGCAGGTGCAGGCCTTCATCGGGCCCGGAGGCTTCCACGACACCGAGCCCCTGCAGCGACAGCAGGACCTCGAGTGCCGTGCGAACTGCCGGGTTGTCGTCGATCAGCAGAACGGTCGGCATACGCGATGGGCGTGCGCAGCGGGCTCCGAGCTGGACATCAGCGGAGCCGCGCTTGGCTGAGCAGTCACAACGTGGCGGTGGCACGATCCCCTGGCGAAGGTCATTCGTACCCCCTTTGGATGCGGCGCAGGGCCGCGAGGTTGGAATCTTACACGGTGCGTGTCGCTACTGCGGGTGGTACCGATGCGGCACGGCGTGCCGGCACCAATACCGCCAGCTGCCCCAGGATCCACATCGCAGGGGACCGCGATCATCAGGTAACTCAGCTTGAGCTTCGGCAGCGAGTAGGCCGTGCTCAACCAGTAACTGCATGCGTACGCGAGGATGCAGCCGACGGCGAGGCCCGCGGTCGTGAGGATCCAGTTCTCGACCATGAAGTAGCGCAGGATGTCGATCTTGCGCGCGCCCACCGCACGGCGGGTGCCGATCTGCTTGACGCGGGCGTTCACCGTGAAGCTGGCGAGCCCCACGATGCCGAGCGTCGTCATGGTCACAAGGAGAACGATCGCTACGCTGAGGAGTGCCGCCATGCGCGTGTCGGCCTTGTAGCTGCGCTCGATGTAGTAGTCATGCGGATGCACCCAGCTGATGACGCGTGTGGGGTTGGAATCGGTGAGCTTCTTCTCGAGCTCGGCGATCAGCGCATCGCGGCGGCCGGGCTCGGCACGCACCGCGTAACGGACGAAAGGCGGTGGCCCGACAATGGGGTGAAAGACGACCTGCGAGAGCTTGTCCCAGTCGACCCAGGCACCGAGCATCCTGTCGATGACCCCGACGATGGTGGCCGACTGCCCGAGCGAGTCGTACACCTGCTTGCCGACGACATCGTCGGTGTCGAACAGCGCCTTGGCCATGTCACGCGTGACGATGATCTCGGGCACAAAATCCGAGGTCGCCTGCGTCGCGTGCCATTGCATGATGTCCTTGCTGAACGTGCGTCCGGCGACGAGCTTGACGCCGAGCGTTTTCACGCCCTGCTCGTCGATCTCGTAGTAGTTGCCCGGGACGTCGGGCGAGGACTTTTCGGGAGAGATCTTGTAGCTGGTCGAACTCCCGCCGCCGCTCAGTGGGATGCCGCCAATCGTCGAGGCGGAAACCACTCCCGGCATCGCGCGGATCATTGCCAGGTCCTCTTCGATGGTCACGCGGTGGTTGTAGTCCGGCCGATAGCCATAGCTTTGCGTGAAGATGAGGTTGTCGGTGTCCATTCCCGACGGACGACCGATCTTCTCCAGGCGTTGGTTGATGATGAAGAGCGCGTTCGTGACGACTGCCAGGGTAATTGCGATCTGCAGCGCGACCAGGATCGCACCGGTGCGATTGCGCAGCATGGCACTGATGATGGGGCGAATTTCCATGTGAGGCTCCGTCGCTCTTGGTTACTGCGTCTTCAGGTACGGCGCGGGCTGCACACGGCAGATGCGCCAGGTCGGGTAGAGTCCCGCGAGAATTCCCGCCGCCAGCGCGATACCGAGCGCCGCCAAGCCGACCGACCAATCGAGCCGCGTGACCGCTTCGTAGCTGTTGTAGAGCTGGCGCGTGGCCAACAGCAGAACGAAGCCCAGCAGGATGCCGAGGAGTCCGCCGGCGATGCCGATCAGGGAGACCTCGACCAGGTGCTGGCGAAAGATCATCTTGCGGCTCGCGCCGAGCGCGCGATGCAGGCTGACGACGCCGACCTTCCCCGAGAACTTCGCGAGCAGCAGGCCCACCGTGTTGAGGAGGCACACTGCGAGGAACATGAAGGAGATGCCGAGCAGTACGCTGTTGTCCTTCTCGACTACTTCGTTCAACTGCAGCCACTCGCTCACCGTGCTCAGGCGATTGTTGAGCGGGCGCTGGAAGCGGCCAAGCTTCTTCTGCTCACCGACATAGCCATCGAGCCAGGACTTGAAGGCGTCGACCTTGGCTCGGTGAATCGAGCTCGACCCAGGACTGAACCCACACGCACTCGGAGTTGAGAAATTCCTGGAACGAGTTGACGGGTTCGGGCTTCCAGCAATTGGTGTTACCCGCGGAGACCACTTCGAGCAACGCACCGCGGCTGTAGGGAATGAAGACATCTTCGGGGTCGTCGAGGCACCCGTTGTTGAGGTCATAGAACTTCGGCACCGGATTCCAGTGATCCAGCACGCCGAGGATCTTGTACTCCTTGTCGTCGAGCTTGATCGGTCTGCCCCACGCTGTTGGCGCCGCCAAAAAATTTCTGGTTCGCCTCCTCGCCCAGCACGATCACGGGCTCCGCGTTGCTTTCCGCCTCGGCGTCCCAGCCCGAGCCGTAGCGGAAGGGCACGCTGAACATGGCGAAGAAATCGGGGGTCGTGAGACGCGCCTAGCACGTTGTAGGGCTTGGTCTCGCTCTTCTCATCGGAGCTGCCAAGCACGAACGCGCCCTTGCGCATGATCACCTTGCGATCCGGGATCTCGGACTCGTACACCGCCTGCGCATCCCGGTAAGTGAGCTCAAAGGGCGCGAGCTCAGGACGCTTCTTGTCCATCGGCTCGTTCGGATCCCAGCCGTCCATCTGGACCGCGT
Organism: uncultured Gammaproteobacteria bacterium; assembly: GCA_963696675.1. Classification (GTDB taxonomy): domain Bacteria; phylum Pseudomonadota; class Gammaproteobacteria; order Steroidobacterales; family Steroidobacteraceae; genus DATBVX01. The sequence continues at coordinate 147,002 of CAVOLM010000065.1, forward strand.
ACGTGATGTTGTTGCGCGAGGCGAGTGGGTTACCCGAGACCAGGCTATAGACGTTGAGTGTCGTAAGACACACACCGATGCCGAGCCCAATGGCGCCAATCATCAGCGCCGTGAGCACCGGATTGCGGCGCAGGCTTTTCAGGCCGAGCCGCAGGTGATAGGCGAACATTCCCGTTTCTCCCCTTCTCAGGCGAGCGCAGCGCGCTCTTGCGTCCCGGTGACGATCGGCCGTCCTTCGTACGGCTGAAAGTCAGTGACCTTGCCGTCCATGACGTGCACGTTGCGATGGGCGCGACGCGCGAGCTCCGCATCGTGGGTGACCATGATCACCGTCGTTCCACCCCGGTTGATCTCCTCGATCAGGTCGAGCACCTGGCGCGCCATCAGCGAATCGAGGTTGCCGGTCGGCTCGTCCGCGAGCAGAAAGCGCGGCTCGCCGGCGAGCGCCCGTGCAATCGCGACGCGCTGCTGCTGGCCGCCCGACAGTTGCGCCGGCAGGTGCTTCATGCGCGAGGCGAGGCCCACGAGCTCGAGCGCCTGGGTGATGCGCCGGCGACGCTCCTCGGCATTGAGCCCGCGGTAGCGCAGCGGCACGTCGACGTTGTCGAACAGGTCCAGATCCGGGATCAGGTTGAAGCTCTGGAAGATGAAGCCGATCTTCTGGTTGCGGATCCGCGAGCGCGCGTCATCGTTGAGGTCGTTGACGCTCTGCCCGTCGAGACGGAAAGTCCCGCTGTCGAAGGTCTCGAGGAGCCCCGCGATATTGAGGAACGTGGTCTTGCCGGAACCCGAGGGCCCGGTAACCGCAACAAATTCGCCCTCGTCCACCCTGAGACTGAAATCACGCAACGCGTGCGTCTCGATGAGGTCAGTGCGGTAGACCTTGGTGATGTGCTGCATTTCGAGCATGGAATGATCCCTCTGCTGAGCTTGAGAATGTTCAGTCGGTGAGTCGCACCACGGCGGCGTTCTCGAACGAGTCGACGCCGGAAACGATGATCTGATCGCCTTCCTCGAGTCCCGAGGCGATTTCCACCGCGCTGATGCTGGTGGCGCCGAGCTTGATCGGCTTGCGATGCGCCAGGCCGTCCTCGACGAGGTAGGCAACCCGGCCGCCACTCGCGTCGACGAATGGTCCCGCGTTCGACTTTCAGCACGCCGTCGCGGGACTCGATCACGATGCGGGTCGCGACCCGCTGGTTCTGCCTGAGGCCCGCCGGAACTTCCTTGCCGAAGCGGACCCGGCCCGTCACCTGATTCTGCTTCACCTGTGGGGAGATGGCGGTCACGGTCGCGGGGTAGATGCGCTGGCCGTAGTTCACTTCCGCCGGCATCCCGAGGCGGATGTCGTCGGCGTAGGACTCCGGCACCTGGAATTCGATCTCGAGCGCGCTCAGGTCCACCACAGTGAGGATGGGCGCGTTCTCGGCCACCGCACCCTTCTGATCCACAGCCAGTGCGCCGACCATTCCGTCCACCGGCGAGTGCAACGTGAGTTGATCGACGCGGCGCTTGATTTCCTCAACCAGCAGGCGCTGGCGATCGCGTTCCAGCCGCTTGGTCTTGAGCTCGAATTCCAGGCCTTCCTTTTCGAGTCCCGCGTTCTGAATCGCGTGCTCGTGATTCAGGCGCGCGGTGGTCAGATCGTCGCGCGCCTTCTCGAAGTCGCGACGGCTGATGGCCTGGGTCTGCCACGCATCCTCGGCGCGCTTGAGCTCACGTTCCGCGGCGTGGATGGCGACCTCGGCCATGTCGGTGGTCTGCTGGTTGGTGAGCAGGCGCCGGCGGGTCTCGATGCTCTGCCTGGATACGGCGACTTCCTGACTTTCGAGCGCCGACTGTTCACGTGCCAGCTCGTTGCGCAGTTGCGGGCTGTCGATCGAGCCGAGCACCTGATCACGCTTGACCGTATCGCCGGCCTGCACGTCATAGGTGACATTGCCGGCGGCGGGTGCGAACAGGGTCGGGCTGACCGCCGCGACCACTATCCCCTGTGCGGAAACATCACGTACGAATGGCCCCCGGGTGACCGTGGCAATGCGCACGCGCTCGCGCGGCACGCTGATCTCGGCATGCATCCAGCGCAGCGCAGCCGGAAGTACGATCGACGAGCAGGAGCAGTGCGCCGGCGCCCGAAGCGATGAGGATCTTGCGCCGGCGCAACTGCGCCGGGCGCGGATCGATCGCGACGTCCTGCGCCGAGGTATCGCGGATGCCGCCGGCCTTTGCCGAGGCGCGGTCGTCGCTGTGGAGACGGGAAATGGATGCACCCTTCATGACCAGGAACGCTCCTGATAGCCGCAATGCGTGCAAAGGGAAACCGATTTCAGGCTCGGAGGCCTCTTCGAGCAGCACCGCGCTCACCTGTACGCAAATGGCCGGCAATGCCAGGCGCAACTCGAATTGCGCGCCATCGAAGGAGGCATGAAGACCGTAGTGACCCGAGGCGGGCGCCCCGATGGCGCACCAGCCCAACAGCACGGCGGCGAGTGTCGCAACGAGCGTCGATCCGCGTACCTGTGTGGGAAACATGTCCGGCCTCCCGGCAGCCATGTCACAACGGCTGCCCGAGGTCCTCGTTTGCACCCCCCGTGCCAGCGTGCTGTTGCAGACTCAAGTCACTGACTTCATGTGACTTCCTGCCGGGATTAGCTGCAGCGTGCAGATCGGGAAAGTGTCCGCTGGCGGACAGCGGACAGGTCGCGGACGGTCAGGTGAGCCAGCAGCTGGGGCCGTCAGCGAATGCGTAGAGCGCTCAGTCGGCGAGGTAGGTGTGCAGGTACTGTTCGAAGGACATCGAATCGCTCGCCTCGATCTGCTGCTGGGCGCGCAACGATTCCTCGGCCTCGGCACGCAGTTCCGCCAGCCGCTGTTCGTTCGGCGGGTACAGCTCCAGGAAGTAGGACTTGTGCAGGTTCGACATGCGCAGCGCCAGCTGGAAGAACGACTCGCCGCTCGTCTGCATTTCGCGCATCAGCCGCGCCGAAGGCGTCAACGCGACGATCGTCGACTTTCGCCGCTTGCGCCGCCAGTGCGGCCGCATACGGCTTGGCCGGAATTCCGGCGTCGAGCAGCTCGCAGATGCCCTGCATCTCCTCGAGGAGCTCCCGTGCCCAGGCGAGCATCGGGTAGCCGCGCCCATCGCGACCGAGCGTCAGGCCGGGCTCGCGACCACGCCGCGCCACGGTGATGTGATTGGCGTCGAGCTCGCGTTGCTCGCTGGCGTCGAGTGGCGGGCTCGCCTTGAGCACGCACAAGGCGAGGAAGGCTTCGAGAAAGCGCAGCTTGTTCTGGTTGACGCCCACGGGATCGAATGCGCTCACATCGAGTGCTCGAACCTCGACGTACTCGACGCCGGCGCGCAGCAGGGCCTTGGTGGGACGTTCGCCGGAACGCGCGACACGCTTGGGGCGTATGAAGCTGTAGTACTCGTTCTCGATCTGCAGCAGGTTGGCATTGAGCTGGCGATATTCGCCGTTCACCTGGACGCCGAGGCGTTGATATTCCGCATTGGGCGTGGAGATCGCGCGCTGCAGATCGCGTACGTAGTCCTCGAGGCTGTTGACCGAGATCTCGACGCCGGCCTGGCTCTTGTTGCGATAGCCCAGATCGCTCATGCGCAGTGAAGTCGCGTAGGGCTCGTAGAACGTCCCGGCATCGAGTTGCGGCAGCTTGATGTCGCGGCCCTCGAGGAACGATTTGCAGACCGCGGGCGAGACGCCGAACAGGTACAGCACGATCCAGCCGTGGCGCCGGTAGTTGCGCAGCAACGCGAAGTACTGCTCGGAAATGAAGGCCTGCCCGCCCTGCCGGGACTCGAGCACCTCGCGCGAGCACCGGCCAGAAATTCGCTGGAAAGGAGTAGTTGAAGTGCACGCCCGAGATCGCCTGCATCATGCGCCCATAACGCAGGCCGAGACCCTCGCGATAGATGCTCTTCATGCGCCCGACATTCGAGCGTCCGTACTGCGCGATCGGGATGTCGGCGTCGTTGCGGATCGCGCAGGGCATGCTGGTCGCCCACAGCAACTCTTCCCCGAGGTCGCGATAGACGAACTGGTGGATGTCGCACAGGTACTGCAGCAGTTCCCAGCTCTGCGTGAAGGCCGGCGTGACCAGTTCGATCAGCGCCTCCGAGTAGTCGGTCGTGATGTGCTCGTTGGTGAGCGCCGAGCCGAGTGCCCGCGGATGCGGGCGCCGCGAGATCCGTCCATCCGGCGTCACCCGTCAGCGATTCCTTTTCGACGCCCTTGCGGCCCTGCTGCAGTACGTCCTTCTGGCCACTGTTGATGAGCCCGGCCAGGTGCCGCTCGAACTGACGGTCGACGGCGCGGCGATTCAAGCGAGCGTCCCGTTGATCGCCAAGGCGCCGCGCTTCACCACTTGATCCGCCCGCTGACGACGTCTGCGAACATCCTGAAATCGCCCAATAGGCTGTAGAGCGGGTAAGTGAAGGTCGCCGGCCGGTTTTTCTCGTAGAAAAAATGGCCGATCCATGCCGGGCCGTAGCCAACCACGGGCAAGAGAAGCAGCCACCTGAGCTGCCCAGTGATCACGGCCGCAACGAGAGTCAGCAAGACCAGGCCGGTTCCAACGACATGCAAGCGCCTTGAGACCTTGTTGTGATGCTCGGAAAGATAGAACGGGTAGAAATCGCGAAAGTGTGCGAATTCCTGCGGCGCCGGTGCGCTGCTGCTATCCCTCATGCGGTTCCCCTTCACCCTCGAACGAGGCGGCAGTGTCCGTGAGCCCGCTTTCGGGCGTCAAGGCTATCGGTCAGCCCAACGTTGGGACTGCCTTCCCAACCTCTCATGCAACTTTGACATATCGGTCAGATCACGCCGAGGACTACAGGGAATCTGTGATCGCTGCCGCAATTGCGCGCGACTGCGCTCGGTATTCTCGCCTCCGCAGTGATCGCTCCCACAACGCAAGAACTCATAGGGGATCGAAGGACCTTGACGAGGCGAATGCAATTGACTGCCGCGTCAGCCATCGCGGTGGCGTTGATCGCAGCACTCAGCAGTTCTGCTTCGGCCGGTGCCTTGCGCGAAATGCTCGGCCCCAATGCCACGTTCTGGGTTGGCGCCGGTGCCGGTTTCATAATCGTCCTGCTCTCGCTCGCCGTCCTGTACCTCTGGAACCGGATGCTGCGAGCCCTGGTTGCAAAGCGCACCCAGGCCCTGCAACACGAACTTGCGGAACGCCAGCGCATGGAAATCGCGCTCAACTACGCCCGTGAGCAACTGGAAGAACGGGTCAAGGAACGCACTGCGGTCCTGCAGGCCAGCAACCAGGAGCTCAATGCCACGCGAATTCAGCTGCAGGAGGCCAATGCCCAGCTCCTGCGGCTCGTCAGCATCGACGGCCTGACCGGAATCGCCAACCGCCGCCAGTTCGACGAAGTGCTGGCGCGCGAAGTACGGCGCTGCCTGCGCGAGCGCCACCCGTTGTCGCTGATCCTGTGCGACATCGACGGCTTCAAACGCTACAACGACACGTACGGCCACGCCCGCGGCGACGACACGCTGCGACGCGTTGCACAGGCGGTGGAGAAGACCTTCCGCCGCGCCGGAGACCTGGCGGCCCGTTACGGCGGTGAAGAATTTGCGATCGTGTTGCCGGGGATCGATGCACGACGTGCCTGGCTGTTCGCCGACCGGCTCCGGCGCAATATCTGGCGCCTCGCCGTACCGAATGCCGTATCCACGGTTGCCGATCGGGTCACGATCAGCGCAGGCGTTGCCACCGCGATGTTCGATCGAATCTACGGGATCGAGGAGCTGATCCAGGCTGCAGACACGGCGCTGTACCGCGCCAAGGGCCACGGCCGCAATCGTGTCGAAGCGCATGCGCCGATTGCGACCGCGGTCAGTGTTCCGCCAGTGGAAGACAAGCTGCGTGCAGAAGGTTGAGGCGAGATTCGTCGCAGCCACTCGCAGATCGAGGATGAGTCATGAAGACCAAGCGAATGTCAGCCCGACGTAACTCACGACGGCACCGCCGCGTCGCGCGCTATCAGCCGTGTGCCGAGCTACCCACGTCCCGCGAACATGTCTCCGTGGATGCAGCGATCATCTTCACTGATTCGCATGCCTCGGGCCGGGCGGCGGTGTGGCTCGAACCGCAGAGCGCCGACGAGCGCGCCTGCACCACCAGCTCCTTCTAGGATCGTTTCCGCCTCGACTTCACCGCGACCCGACCAGCGCGCCAGCGTTGCCGGCGAAAGGCCGGCAATGTAGCCCAGCGCGAGCAGTCGATTGCCCAGCGCGTGACGCAGCCATCCACGCCGCTCCCACCGCTCCTCCGATACGCCGATTGGGAGCGGCAGGGCGTCGAACCTTCCCTGCCGTCGCAGTGCCTTCACCAGGGGAACCTGCTCGAAGAGCGGCGTCGGCGCAAAACCGCCGCACACTTCGAAGCTTTCGCGCGCCACGAACAATCCCTGGTCGCCGTAAGGCACGCCCCACTGACTGCGCAGGCGGACGCCCACTTCCAGCAGCACCTTTTGCCAGTGTCGCCGGCCGCTGGGACGCCACCTGAAATACCCACCGAGAGCACCGCTGTCGATCGCAATGGCAATCGCCGTCAGCGATTGCGGATCCGGTTGCGCATCCGGATACAGGAACCACAGGACCGAGCCGTGAGCCTGCGCGGCTCCCTTCATGAGCTGCACACTGCGCCCGTGCACGGATGGCACCCACAGCGCCTCGTAGCGCGCGCACAGCCTGCGCGTGTCGATGCTCTGCGCACCGTCAGCCACGATGACTTCACGCGGCATGCGCGCCCAGCCACGTATCCGCTTCAGGAGCGCGACGAGTTCCGCGTCCTCGGCGAACGCGGGAACCACGATGCTGATCTCGTAAGGAGTGGTCAAACCGGCGCGACTGCCTTGGTGACAGCTTTCTCGCGCGATCATGACACGCGCCGCGTCACGGCGCGCGACCGCCGGCCCCAGGCCGGCGGACTTACTTCACCTTCACTCTGGGTCGCTTTGGATCGTGCCCTCGCGTTCCATCTCGTCTTTGGTACGACAGCGATCGACCAGGCGCGTGCCGGTCGCGGGATCGGCATTACAGATCATCTTGTAGTCGAGGGAGAACTGGATGGTCTGCGTCATCCGGCGCGCGACTGGCTGCCCGTCCACCACGGTGGGTTCGAAACGCCAGTTATGCACTGCCTTGCGAACGGCTGAATCGAACACCCTGCGCGGCTTGGCGTCGACGATATGCACGTCCGAGACGCGACCCTTGTCGTCGATCGTGTAGTTCACGGTGACCCAGCCTTCGATGCCGCTCATCCGGGCCGCGGTCGGAAACTGCGGTTGTTCGAGCGAGATCGCCTTGACCCCGGGCATTCCCTCGGTGGCCGGCGCTTCCGTGCCAATCGATGGGGCCGAGCCGTGCGCATCCTGCGCCGGTTCCGCCGGCGAGACGTCAGTCGCGCTGGTCGCATCCGCGGCGGCTGGTTCGGCAGTATCGGGTGTCGGCAGGGCTGCCGTATCTCCGGCAGGAGGTGTCGGCGCCGACACGACTTCCGCTGGCGCCTCGCTTGCCCCAGCGGTCGCAAGCGTCTCCGGCGCGCTCTCTTGCTTTGCAATCTGCGTCGCTGCCACGGCGGGCTCCGGCGCCACCGCGCTGCCAGCGGCGCCTTGGCGGGCGTGCGCTCAGTGCGTACATGCGGCGCAGCTGCAGTGTCTGCCACAGGTTCGGCTGAGAAGGCCGTCGTCGTCGGCTCCGGCGTCGGCACGAGAGCCGGTGCTTCAGTGGCCGGTGCACTCGCTGCCACCGGCGGAACCGGCTCATCACGGGGCGCGGGTGTGCCAATCGGATGCAGCAGACCACTCAAGCTCACGCCGAAGGCCGCAAGCACCAGGCCGACACTCCAATGCGTGGCAACTCGCGTCGGTTCGCGTACCGCGACGATGCGCTTGATGCGGCTCAGCAATTTGCCGCCATCGCTGCCAACGCTGGTCTGCAGTGCCAGCGACTGCGCGCCCGCTAAGCTCGGCGAGCGCTCGCGCGTAAGCCAGCGCATCTCCGGAACTCGTGACCACGAGGTCATCACAGCAGTTCTCCCGTTCCTCGCGCAGGACACGGGATACCCAGCGCACGACCGGGTGATAGAAGAGCAGCGTTTCGACCACCACCTGCATGAGATTGACGAGGTAGTCGTTGCGGCGAATGTGTGCCAGCTCGTGCATCAGGATCAGCTCGAGCTGAGAGGGTGTCAGCCCGGCAAACGCTCCGACCGGCACGAGGATGACGGGCTTGAGCCAACCGATGACGATCGGGACATGGACGCGCGCGGACTGCAACACCCTGACCGCGCGTCGCACGCCCAGCGATGCGCGCAGCCGCGCCACGCGCCGCTCCCATGCCTCGGTGAGCGGCTCGATGTCCAGTTGCGTCAGGCGGCGCACTTCGCGCCATTCAACCAACAGGCGACCAGTCATGAAGGTGACGCCCGCGGCCCATACCAGCACCGCCCAGGGGAGCCACGGGTCAATCAGCGCCCGCCAGTCACTGGCTGCGCTTGCCGCCGCGAAGGTCAGCATGGCCATGGTGGCGGGCGGCTTCAATGCCATGACGGCCGCGCCCGAACTGTAGTCGGGGCTCAGCCACCAGAAGGTGACCACCGGGCAGGCGGCGAGCAGCGCGAGAAACACGCATGCCACGCGATATCGGGTCAGTGCGGATGCCCGTGCAGTCACAGCCAGCGCGAGGCCGAAAAGCACCCCCGCCACGGCCCCCTGCCAGAGAAAATGCAACAGTGTCCAGCCGAGCGTCGCCACCAGCGTGCCGAGTGTCGGCAAGTCGAGCCCGTTCATCGCATACCTCCGTTCATCCCCATTGCAGCAGCAAGGGCATGCGGTTCAGTCAGTTCTGCCTGTCCTGCAATCGATCCAGCAAAGCGCGGATCTCTGCCAGCTCCTCCGGCTTCACACCTTCGGCGCCGGCCAGCGCCTGCAGGACCAGTTGTGAGCGGGAGCCATCGAAGGCGCCATCGATCAGCAGACGCGTGAGCTGGCGCTGGGTCTGTTCGCGGCTGGCAGCGGGCCGGTAGACATGAGCGCGCTGGGAGTCCTCGCGTTTGACGAGGCCCTTGTCGAGCATGATCTGCAGGAACTTGAGCACCGTCGTGTAGCCGAGGTTGTGGTCATCGTGTGACAACTCCTCGTGCACGCTGCGAACCGTGCTCGGCCCCAGGCGCCAGAGCACTCGCAGGATGTTCAACTCGGATTGGGTGGGACGCACGGCGCGCATTTCGGTCTTTCTCTTCATGACTGCGGCTCTCGCGTTCTTGCTGGTCTTAAGCGGCTCGAATTATAGGTCCGCACGAAGCTCTTCGTATATGGCCGCCGGCACATTTTCGTTGCGCTTGGGCCACAACCGCCCCGTCGTCACGCTCTGGCGGCCGCGAGGCTTCGCCTGCGATTGTGTGCTTTCGCGCACAAATTTTCACGCGGCGTGACAGTTTTGCGCTGAGTTTGTCGCTATACCAATTGGGGAAGGGTGCAATACAGGGCATGGATGCCCGTTCACACGGATGGCGAGCGGATCGCGCACTTCGGGGAGCTCAGCCGGCACCGCGCCTGCGCCTGCATGGAGTCGGAGCCGGCTGAGCACCCGCACTTCATGGTTCATAGCGCGTTCACCCCGGTTGGCTTAGAGTTTCCCGGTGCTCCGCGTTCGTCCAATCGTTGCCACCCTCCTGGTGCTGGCGAGCTTCCCGGCCGCCGCCTTCAACTGCGGTCAGCGCCTGGTCCACGAAGGGGACTCGACTTACGACGTGCGCGCCAAGTGCGGCGAGCCGGCCGACATCCAAACGCACAACATCCTGCGCCAGCCCGTCGTGTGGTACTACGGGCGCCCGATACTCGCTGCACCGGGATCACTGGTGGAAGTGCCGGTCGAAATCTGGACCTATAACTTCGGTCCCAACAAGCTGATGCGTCGCCTGCGCTTCGTCGACGGCGAGCTCCGAGAACATCGAGACGCTCGGTTACGGCTACATCAAGTAGCCCCGATATCTCGCAGTTCAGGCGCAGCCGCGCACTTGTAGGGGGCGAGCCAGCGATCCACCTCAAGGCCGCGCAGCTTGGCGAACGGCGCGGCCGGAAATCCAGTAGTAGCGCACGTTGAGCAGTAGTGCGCACACCGTCAGGCCCGCGATCAGGCCAACCCAGACCGATCTCGGCCCGAGGTCGGCAACGACGCCCAGGCCGTACGCCAGCGGAAATCCGACACCCCAATACGCCAGCAGGTTGAGGAGCATCGGTACGCGAGCGTCTTTGAAGCCGCGCAGCGCCCCGGCACCGCCGACCTGCAGGCCATCGGAAATCTGAAAGATAGCCGCCATGAGCAGCAGACCTGCGGCCAGAGTACGGACGGCGGGATCATCGGTGTAGAGCGCCGCAATCTGCGGCCCGAGGAACAGGATCACGAGCGCGGAACAGGCCATGAAGCCACCACACATCGCGATCCCGGCAAAGCCCGCGAAGCGTCCGCCCGCGAAGTCGCCGCGACCCAGTGCGTGCCCAACATGGATCGTCGTCGCCGAATGCAGTGAAAGCGGGATCATGAACATCAGCGCTGCGTAATTGAGTGCGATCTGGTGGGCAGCCACGACCGTGGCTCCCATCGTGCCCATGATGAAGGCTGCTGCCACGAACAACGCGCCTTCCGAGAGCACAGCGCCGCCGATCGGCAACCCGAGAGTGAGGATTTCGCGCAGTACCCTGGGCCGCGGCCAGTCGAAATGCGAGAACAGTCCGAGCGGGTGGTAGACGCGGTGTCGGCGCACGTATCTGAGCATCACGGCGAACATGATCCACATGACGAGCGCATTCGATACGCCCGTGCCAACGGCACCGAGCGCCGGGAAGCCGAGCTTGCCGTACATGAAGACGTAACAGCCGATGACGTTGCTGGCGAGGCCCACGATCGCTGTGAACATGATCGGCCGGGTCCAGCCGATCCCCTCGCTCACAAAGCGCAGCGCCAGGAACGCCATGATCGCCGGCAGCCCACAGCAGATCGCGTACACGAAGCCCTGCGCCTTGGGCACGATCTCGGGCGCGATACCGATCGCGACCAGGATCGGTTTGACGAACAGCATCGGCACGATGAGCGCGAGCGCGATGATCTGGCTCAACCACAGCGCCTGTCGCGCCAGCGGTCCGACGCGCTCGCCGTGGCCTGCCCCATAGGCGTGTGCCACCAGGGGACTCATGGCCATCAACGTGCCGAGTCCCGCCAGGTAGAAGAAGATGTGAAACGCCGAGCCGACCGCGACTGCCGCGAGGTCCTGTGCGCTCAGCCGCCCCGCCATGACGGTGTCGGTGAAGCCCATGCCGGCGATCGCCACATTGTTCACCAGCAGCGGACCGCCGAGACGCAGGATGGCGCGTGCATCGGTGAGGAATCGCTGACGTAAGGGCGCGACGGTATTTGGTTCGATCACGGGGAATGCAGCGGCAGACTGCCGATGGAATAGCCGGCGCTATAATTCGATGGCATTCTACGTCAATCGAAGCGCCGGCTGATCCAAAGCCCGGCATTCAAATTCCTGCAGCATCCCGGAGAGGCTCATGCTCGTTGGTTCCGAGGTTCGCCGCGTCGCCATCGCCGGTGGCGCACGCATCCCGTTCGCCCGCGCCCACGGCGCCTACGCCAACGTCGGCAATCAGGACATGCTCACGGCCGCATTCAAAGGAGTGGTCGACAAGTTCGGTCTCAAGGGTGCGCGCCTCGGTGATGCCGGAGCCGGCGCCGTGCTCAAGCATTCCCGCGACTGGGACATGGTGCGCGAGTGTGTAATGGGCAGCGGGCTGTCTTTCGAAACGCCGGGGTTCGATCTGCAGCGTGCGTGCGGCACCAGCCTCGAAACCGCGATCATCATCGGCAGCAAGATTGCGCTCGGCCAGATCGACAGCGGCCTCGCCGGCGGCGTCGACACCATCAGCGATCCTCCGGTGGTGTATTCACGTGAGTATCAGCAGCTTCTGTTGCGAAGCTTCCGCGGCCGCACCTTCTGGGCGAAGACGCGGCCGTTCTTCGGCCTGCGGCCACGCCACTTCAAGCCGGTGCTGCCGGGCGTGGTGGAGCAGCGCACCGGGCTCAGCATGGGGCAGAGCTGCGAAATCATGGCGAAGCACTGGAACATCAGCCGCGAGGATCAGGACCTGCTGTCGCTCGAGAGTCACAAGCGCGCAGCGGCGGCGTACCAGGCCGGCTTCTACGATGACCTGATCATCGAGTACCAGGGGCTCAAGGCGGACAACAACGTCCGGCGTGATACCAGCCTCGAAAAACTCGCCCAGCTCAAGCCCTCCTTCGATTTCACGGGCGCAGGAACGCTGACCGCGGGCAATTCCTCGCCGCTCACCGACGGCGCGGCCGCGGTATTGCTGGGATCGGAAGAATGGGTGCGCGCACACGGACTGCAGGCGCAGGCGTACCTGCGCTACGGCAAGGTCGCGGCGGTGGACTTCGTGAACAAGGAAGGCTTGCTGATGGCGCCGGCATACGCCGTGCCGCGCATGCTGAAGGATGCCGGACTGGGGCTGCAGGACTTCGACTTCTACGAGATCCACGAGGCGTTCGCGGCGCAGGTGTTGTGCACGCTCAAGGCGTGGGAATCGCCGGAATTCTGTCGCGACAGGCTGGGCCTGTCAGAGCCGCTCGGCAGCATCGATCGCTCGCGCCTCAACGTGGTGGGCGGCAGCGTGGCGATCGGTCATCCCATTCGCGGCGACCGGCGCGCGCATCGTCGCGACGCTCGCGAAGCTCCTCGCGCAGAAAGGCAGCGGCCGCGGACTCATCTCGGTCTGTACCGCTGGCGGCATGGGGGTCACCGCCATTCTCGAGCGCTGAGGGCTACGCTGCCGAGCTCAAGCAGTCAGCGAGATTTGCCGTTAGTTGCAATTGAAACTAAATTAGCGGGCGATCCACTTTTCAGCGGGCCGTCGCCATGAAGCGCTACATCTCCTTTCCACGTGTCGAGGGCCAGGCTTCGCGCCAGGCGCACGCGGACCTGCCGGAAGGCACGTTCGAACGCGAGATCAGCAAGGAAGGGTTCTTCGGTCCCGCGGCACATCTGTATCACCGCCACCCGCCCACGGGATGGGTCGACTTCGAGGGGCCCTTGCGGCCGCACGCGTTCGATCTCACCAAGCTGGCCGCGGCGCCACCCTCGCCGTGGGATGCCGCCGAGATCCTCTTCAATTCAGCGGTGCGGATTCGATTCTGGCGCGCCACCGGCGCAATGGATCACCTGGTGCGCAATGCCGACGGCGATGAGCTGCTCTTCATACACCAGGGGCGGGGTGAGCTGTTCTGCGACTATGGCCATCTCGCTTTCGAGGCCGGCGACTACATCCTGGTGCCGCGCGGCACCATGTGGCGGCTGACCTGCGCCGAGCCGCTCGTCGCGCTGTTGATCGAGGCGAGCAATGCGAGCTATTCGCTCCCCGAGAAGGGACTGGTCGGTCCGCATGCGATCTTCGATCCGGCGCTCCTCGATGTGCCACGGATCGATGCGGCCTTCCAGCAGCAACAGAGTGATGCGGCCCGCTGGTCCGTGAAGATCAAGCGGCGCGGCGCCGTATCGACGGTGACCTATCCGTTCAATCCGCTCGACGCAGTAGGCTGGCATGGTGACCTCAGCGTCGCGCGTATCAACGTGCGCGACATCCGCCCGCTGATGAGTCATCGCTATCACCTGCCGCCATCGGCCCACACGACGTTCGTCGGCAACCGCTTCGTGGTCTGCACTTTCGTGCCGCGGCCCTTCGAAAGCGATGCGGGCGCCCTCAAGGTACCGTTCTTCCACAACAACGATGACTACGACGAAATGCTCTTCTACCACGCAGGCAATTTCTTCAGCCGGGACAACATTCACCCCGGCATGATGACGCTGCATCCTGCCGGGTTCACCCACGGCCCGCATCCGAAAGCGCTCAAGAACATGCTCAAGCAGCCGAAGCCGGCGACTGACGAAATCGCGGTGATGGTCGATGCACGGGATGCCCTGGAGATTGGCACGGCTGCGAAGTCGGTCGAGTGGAGTGCATACGTCGACAGCTGGAAGGGCGACTGAGGGGCACGCCATCAAACTCGCGACGCTGAAGGACGGGACGCGCGACGGGCAGCTCGTGGTCGTGAGCCGCGATCTCGAACGGGCTGTCGCGCTGAGCGGGACTGCGCGTACTTTGCAGAGCGCACTCGATGACTGGGCCGCAGTCGCACCCAAGCTCGCCGCGATCTCCAGCGCGCTCGATCGGCACGCGGTCGAAGGCGCCTTTGAATTCGATTCAACGCGCGCCGCGGCGCCGCTGCCGCGCGCCTATCAATGGGCCGACGGCAGCGCGTACGTCAATCACGTCGAGCTGGTGCGCAAGGCGCGCGGCGCCGAAATGCCCGCGTCGTTCTGGAGCGATCCGCTCATCTACCAGGGCGGCTCGGATGATTTCCTCGGGCCTGCCGACGATGTGCCCTTCCTGAGCGAGGAATTCGGCATCGACCTCGAAGCGGAAGTCGCGATCATCACCGACGACGTCCCGATGAATGCGTCGGCCGAGACAGCGCGAGGACACATCAAGCTCCTGATGCTGGTGAATGACTGGTCGCTCAGAAATCTCATTCCCGCCGAGCTCGCCAAGGGATTCGGCTTCTACCAGTCCAAGCCCGCGACCTCGTTCTCTCCCGTCGCGGTGACGCCCGATGAGCTCGGCACCGCCTGGGATGGCGGCAAGATCAATCTGCCTCTGGTGAGTCACATCAACGGGACACTGCTTGGCGAGCCCAACGCCGGCATCGACATGACATTCGATTTTCCGCGCCTCATCGCGCATGCGGCCCGCACGCGGCGACTTCGGGCCGGGACCATTATCGGTTCCGGCACGGTCTCCAACTACGATCGCAGTCGCGGCTCGAGCTGTCTGGCCGAGAAGCGCACCCTCGAACAGCTGGCGGACGGGCACCCGTCGACTCCGTTCCTGCGTTTCGGTGACCGGGTGCGCATCGAGATGTTCGACGCCGAGCGCAAGAGCGTGTTTGGGGCCATCGATCAACGCGTCGTGAGAGCTGCGGAATAGCAACTGTCACGCCTGAGGGCGTCGGACTGGGTGTCTCTCCCTCGGCCGACACGAATGAGACCGCAGCGCGATTTCCGGCTTCAGCTTTCGCGGGACACGATCCCTCACCTTTCATGTAACCAAGCAAGAACGGGCCCAGGGAAAGACACCCAGTCCGCCACCCTCAACGCGCGGAACAGTTGCGACCCATAGAGGGTCTGAGTTCTAGCCAGCACCGTTTGCCACGTGCAAACTGTGGCGCCTTCGCCGGAGAAATCCCATGGCAGAAACCATTGAGCTGTCGGCTCCCGACGGTCATCGCTTCAGCGCTTATCGGGCCGATCCCACGGGACCGCCGCGCGGCGGCGTGGTCATCATCCAGGAGATTTTCGGGCTCACCCATCATATCCGCGAAGTGGCGGACCAATACGCGGCACAGGGTTACGCCTCCTTTGCCCCGGCGATGTTCGATCGCGTCCGGCCGGCGATCGTGCTCGACTATTCGCAGATTCAGCAGGGCGTCGAGACGATGATGTCATTGCAGCCTTCGCAGACGCTGCTCGACGTGGGTGCGACGGTCGATGCGGCCGCTGCGACCGGCAGGACCGCGGTGGTCGGTTTCTGCTGGGGCGGAACGATCGCCTATGTCGCCGCGTGCCGCCTGCCGATCAGCGCCGCGGTTTCATACTACGGCGGTCGCATCCTGCAATACGGCGATCGCAAGCCGCGCTGCCCCGTCATGTACCACTTCGGTGAGCAGGATCAGTCGATTCCACTCGCGACAGTGCAGAAAGTGCGCGAGTTGCACCCGGAGGGCATCTACTACACCTACCCGGCAGGCCATGGATTCAATTGCAGCGAGCGTTCGAGCTTCGAACCGCAGAGCGCGCAACTCGCGTTCGAGCGTTCGCTCGAATTCCTGCGCAGCAATGTCGGCTAGCCAGTTCCGAGGACACGACCATGCAGCTCAAGGACAGCAAGCTCTTTCGTCAGCAGTGCTACATCGACGGGACATGGGCGGACGCGGCGAGTCGCGCCACCATCGACGTCATCAATCCGGCCACGCAGCACAAGCTCGGCACGGTGCCCAACATGGGCGCCGGAGAGACGCGCCGCGCGATCGAGGCTGCGCACGCGGCATTCCCGGCGTGGGCCCAGAAGACTGCCAAGGAACGTGCCGTGATCCTGAGGCGCTGGCACGACCTGATGATGGCGAATCAGGATGATCTTGGCGTACTGATGACGGCCGAACAGGGCAAGCCCCTGGCGGAAGCCAAGGGAGAAATCGCTTACGCCGCCTCGTTCCTCGAGTGGTTCGCAGAGGAAGGCAAGCGCCTGTACGGCGATGTGATCCCAGGTCACCAGGCGGACAAGCGCATCCTGGTGCTGCGCCAGCCGATCGGCGTGGTCGCGGCGATCACGCCGTGGAATTTTCCGGCGGCGATGATCACGCGCAAGGCCGGCCCCGCGCTTGCGGCGGGATGCACGATCGTGTGCAAACCCGCGACGCAGACGCCCTACTCTGCGCTCGCCATGGCGGAGCTTGCAGAGCGCGCCGGTGTCCCGAAGGGCGTGCTGAACGTGATCACCGGGTCAGCCAGCGAGATCGGCGGCGAGATGACGTCCAACCCGATCGTGCGCAAGCTCACTTTCACCGGCTCGACAGCGGTCGGCAAGAAACTGATGGTGCAGTGTGCGGCGACGATGAAGAAGGTGTCGCTGGAGCTCGGCGGCAACGCGCCTTTCATCGTGTTCGACGATGCGGACCTCGATGCCGCCGTTCAGGGCGCGATCGCGAGCAAGTATCGCAATACCGGCCAGACCTGCGTGTGCGCCAATCGCCTGCTGGTCCAGGATGGGATCTATGACGAATTCGCCGGAAAACTGGTCGATGCGGTGGCGCTGCTCAGAATCGGCGATGGCCTCAAGGGCGCGACCGACCAGGGTCCGCTGATCGACATGAAAGCCGTTGCCAAGGTCGAGGAGCACATCGCCGACGCGCTCGCGAAGGGTGCTGCGATCGCTACCGGGGGCAAGCGTCACGCGCTCGGCGGTACGTTCTTCGAGCCCACCGTGCTCACCAACGTCAAGCCCGACATGATGGTCGCGCGCGAAGAGACTTTCGGCCCGATCGCGCCGTTGTTTCGTTTCAAGACCGAAGCGGAGGCAATTCGCATGGCCAATGACACGGAATTCGGCCTCGCGGCGTATTTCTACACGCGCGACCTGGCGCGCTCGTGGCGCGTGTCGGAAGGACTCGAGTACGGGATCGTCGGTCTCAACACGGGGCTCATCTCCACGGAAGTCGCGCCGTTCGGCGGCATGAAGGAATCAGGCGTAGGACGCGAAGGCTCGAAGTACGGCATCCAGGACTACGCTGAAATCAAGTATGTCTGCGTGGGTGGCATCACCGCGTGAGTGTCGCCGGCCAGCCTGAGATTGCCGGCCGGCCGGCCCCGCCCCTTTCCGATCGCTCCGTGCTGGCGCTGCTCGCCGCGATCACCGCGGTGGGCCCGGCGGCCGTCAATATCTACCTGCCTGCGCTGCCGGTGCTGCGCGAGCACTTCGCGACCGATGTCGCGCACGTGCAGCTCACGGTGAGCGTGGCGCTGCTGGCATTCTCGGTCGGCCTGCTGGCGCACGGCCCGTTGTCGGATCGTTTTGGACGCCGGCCGATCGTCCTCATCGGCTTGTTGATTTTCAACATCGGATCGCTGATGTGCGTGGCCGCGCGCAATCTCGAGTGGCTGATCATCGGTCGCGCGATCCAGGCGCTCGGCACCTCCGCCGGCATGATCGTCTCGCGGGCGATCGTCAACGATCTGTATCCGCGCGAAAAGATGGCACGCATGATCGCCTGGCTCACGATGGTCACGGTGATCGCGCCCACGCTCGCGCCCTGGGTCGGCGGCAAGCTCATGGTCGCCGCCGGCTGGCGGAGCGTGTTCGTGCTCCTGGCAGTCGCGGGCGTCGTGATCCTGTGGGCAGCGTGGCGCTGGTTGCCGGAAACGCGTGCGCAGCGAACCGCCGCACGCCGAGAGCCATTCGGTCGCCGCCGAAGCGGGCGCGCTGCTGCGGCAGCCCGCATTCATGGGTTACACGATCCAGGGCGCAGTGATATTCGCGGTGTTCTTCGTGTTCGTGTCGACGATGCCCTATGTCATGGTGTCGGTGTTCCATCGACCGTTCACCGAGTTCGGCACCTACTACCTCCTGGTCGCCACCGGATATTTTCTCGGCAACTGGGGCGTGACGCGCCACCATGGGCGCGCAGGCGTCAATGCGCTGATCAATATCGGTGTGCTGATTTCACTTGGCGGCGCAGCCGTCGCGCTCGGTGCGGTAGCACTGGGCGCCGTTCACCCCTTGTGGATCTTCCTGCCGGTTGCGGTGATGACGTTCGGCCAGGGACTGACGCTCCCCAATGTCACCGCCAGTGCCATCGGGCTCGCTCGCCAGCACGCGGGCACCTCATCGAGCCTGCTGGGATTCGTCCAGCAGGTCGTGGGCGCGATCTGCGTTCAATGGCTCGGCACGTATCCCGTCGACACGCCGTTCCCCGTATTGATCTTCTGCGTGGGGATGTCTGCTCTGGCGGTGGCGCTGTGGTTTCTGATGCCCCATGCAGCTGCGACGGCGGCGCCGCAACAGACTCGGTAACGGCGGTCGGTCGCCTGCGGCTCCGCTAGTCCTCGAGCGTCTTCTTCAACGCATCGAGCCGCCCGCTCCAGAAGACCTTCATCTTTTTCGCCTGTGCCGCGGACTCGAGCTTGCCGTGCTGTAGCGCGACGAGCGTCTTGCCGGCGCCCTTCGGATAGAAATTCACGCCGATGCTCTTCGCGCCGTCGATCCAGGTGACGCGCATCGACTTGAGCGGGGTCATCTTGTGAACCGTGATCGCTGTCCTCGGCAACCAGCGGGCACGCGTCTTCGCGTCGGTCCACGCGCGAAACACACTCCGGGCGTCGGCATCGACGGTGCGGCTCGCGCTGATCTCGAATCCGCCCTGCTTCTCGTGCTTCGCGCGCAGGCCGCGCGCCTGCTCGTAGCCGACGGTGACCATCTGGGCCCACCAGCCGGGCACGGAATACTTTTCATGCAGCAGCTCGGCCATCGCCGTGTGGCCCAGAGTCGGGCCCTTCTCCTGGTCGAGGATCCTGAGCCACTCTTCCCAGCCGCGGCCGGTTTTCGCCTTGACGGCGTCGGTCGAGACCGGCGGCTTCCACGCCGCATGCCTGGCACTGCTGTCGCGAGGCTTGCTCATTTGGAACAGTCCTTGATGGTGTAATCGGGGACGTGACAAAAAGCTTGCCACGAGTTTCGCCGCATTGTCACAGCCCTGTCACGTGCTCGCGCCTTGCGATTCACGCGTAGAGATGGTGGCGGCTTTTCGCTAAGGTGCCAGCCCATCATTGCAGCGAAGGCGCCACGATACTTCCCGATGCCGCGCTATCTCGGCCCACCCACATCACCCGCGCAGCCCTCGCGCGCAGGTGTACTGCTGGTGAATCTCGGCAGTCCCAGTGAACCGACACCGGGTGGCGTGCGGCGCTTTCTCGCCGAGATGCTCTCCGACCCGCGGCTCATCGAGTTGCCTCGCGCGCTCTGGCTCCCCATCCTGCACGGCGTGATCCTGCGCGTGCGGCCACGGCGCAGTGCGCGGTTGTATCGCAAGATCTGGATGTCGGAGGGTTCACCGCTCATCGTATACGCGAGGCGACTGGCCAACGCGCTGCAAGCCGCGCTTGCCGGACAGGTCGATGGCGGCTGTGCCATCCAGATCGGCATGTGCTATGGAGAGCCTTCAATCAGCGCGGGTCTGCAGGCGCTGCGCTCGAGTGGCGTCGAGCGACTCATCATTCTTCCGCTCTATCCGCAGTACGCGGGCGTCACCACCGGTTCGGTGTTCGATCACGTCGCTGCGGAGTTCGCTCGCTGGCGCGTCGTGCCTGAGTTGCGGTTCATCAACGACTATCACGACTTGCCCGCGTACATCGATGCGCTCAAGGCGAGCGTGCTGGAACACTGGCAGAAGAATGGCCGTTCGCAGCTGCTCCTCATGTCCTTTCACAGCATGCCGAAACGGCTGTTCGAGAACGGCGATCCCTACTACACGCGCTGCCAGCACACCGCAGCACTGCTGGCCGGCGCGCTCGGCCTGAAAGAAGAGGAATGGAGTCTGAGCTTCCAGTCGCGCTTCGGGTACGAGGAATGGCTGCAGCCCTACACCGCGGACGTCGTGCGCCAGCGTGCCAGCGACGGCGTGCGCAAGCTCACGGTGATCTGCCCGGGATTCTCCCTCGACTGCCTGGAATCACTGGAAGAAATCGCGATCACGGGACGCGAAACATTCCTGGAGCACGGCGGCGAGAGCCTCGACTACATACCGGCGCTCAACGAGCGTACCGATCATGTGAAGCTGCTCGGCGATCTCGTCCTGCACCAGCTGGGCTAGGCGAAGCGCTGCAGCCATTGATCCACGGTGCGCCCCGCTTCGGGATCTGCAGCGGCTGTGGATCGCGTTGGGGGAGCAGTGATCTCGAGCATCACGCCGTTCGGATCCTGAAAATAGATCGACTGCTGCTCGCCGTGATCCTCCTCAACGAACTTCACTGCATGCTTGCGAAGCCGCCGCTTCCATACGCTGAGCGCCCTCGGGTCGGCCGCGCCGAAGGCATAGTGACGCAAGTCGGCGGGCAAGCCGTCCTCCTTTGAACGCTTCGAACCGCCCAACGCAACCAGCACGACCTGCCGGCCGTCGCCGACATCGAACAGCATCATGAGCCACGGCTTACCACCCCAGTCATCCCCGGAAAGCGCGTTGACCAGCGGGAACTTCAGCACCTGAGTGTAAAAGTGCAGCGTTGCCGGCACATCGAAGGCCGGGAAGACGACATGATCCATGCGCAACGACCCTTGCTTCATGACAGGCACCCGTGTCAGCGAACCGGCGCGTCATTCTAGTCGCTTGCCGAAATCACCTCCGCCCGCTGGTCGGCGCGCGGCCTTCGCGTGCAGCCATTCGATCTGGCACGATGCGATTCCACGGACGGCAAGGGGACTCACATGCTGGGGCGCTTCCTGGAAATGAGCGTGCACGCGCCGAACGTGCTCGAGTCACTGGAGTTCTACCAGAAGCTCGGGTTCACGCAGGCGCAGGTAGGCGAAACCTGGTCGCACCCGTACGCAGTGGTCACGGACGGACGCCTGTTCATCGGCCTGCACCAGTACGAGTTCGATTCCCCCTCGCTCACTTTCGTCAAGCCTGAGCTGTCGCGCCACATCGATACGCTGGAAGGTTTCGGCATCGAGTTTGCCTTCCGCAAGCTCGGCAATGACGTATTCAACGAGGCGGGCTTTCACGACCCGGACCGGGTGATGGTGACGCTCCTGGAGGCGCGCACCTTTTCTCCGCCGACGCGCGAGTCGGGCGAGACTGTCGACGTGCGGCTATTTCAATGAGATCGGCCTTCCGGCGCGGGATCCGGATCGTTCCAAGGATTTCTGGGAGCGTCTGGGGTTCGTCGCTACGGATGAACAGAGCGAGCCGTTTCGCCACATTTCCCTGACCAGCGACTCCCTCGATCTCGGCCTGTACGCGACGCGCGAGCTGCGCACGCCGGTGCTGAGCTTCATCGATCCTGAAATGTCGTCGCGCCTCAGCCACATCGAGAAGCTCGGCATCGAGCGCTCGCGGCGACTGCCGGCGGCGTTCGACCCCGAGAGCACGGCGATGCTGGTGGCGCCCGAGGGCACCACGCTGCTGCTCGCGACCGGGGAGGCCTGAGCGCCCCGCAGTCCAGTGCGACCTGAATCCGCGGCGGCTCGTCCTGCGGCTGCAGCAGCTCGTACCGAAAACGTGTCAGCACGAGTGAAAAACACTATCCTTGCGCGCCTCGTGGCCGGCTTGGTGAATAACTCGAACGCCCGGCGAACACATACTGGAGGATCCTGATGAACGCTCTGGTTCGCGCTCTGGTGCTGCTCCTGCTGAGCGGCGCCGCATTTGCCGATGAAGGGATGTGGACTTTCGACAACTTCCCCAGGCAACTGGTCAAGGAAAAACTCGGTGTTGAGGTTACGGATGCCTGGCTCGATCACGCTGCGCCTGTCGACCTTGCGAACATCCATATGCACAGGTTCGTTCATCTCGCCCGACGGACTGATTCTCACCAACCATCACTGCGCGAGCCCGTGCCTTGCACAGTTATCCACGCCGCAGAAAGACCTGCTCGCGGACGGTTATCTCGCCTCCGGTCGCAACCAGGAACAACAGTGCAAGACCGAGGAGGTCTCGGTACTGGTCGCGATGGAGGACATCACAGCGAAGATCAGCGCGGCCACGCGAGGACTCGACGATACGGCGGCGAATGCAGCGCGCAAGAAAGAACTGACGCGGCTCGAGCAGGCGTGCGAAGAGGCGTCGAAGAAGGACCGTAAGAGCGGCGCGTTATCGTGCGAATCAGTTTCGCTGTATCAGGGGGGTCAGTACTTCCTCTACAAGTACAAGCGCTACACCGATGTCCGCCTCGTGTTCGCGCCCGAGGACGATATCGCCGCCTTCGGTGGCGATCCGGACAACTTCCAGTTCCCCCGCTACTGCCTTGATATGTCGATCATGCGGGCTTACGAGAATGGCAAGCCCGCCAGCACGCCTAATTACCTCAAGGTGAATTTCGCCGGCCCTGAAGAGGGGCAACCGGTGTTCGTCACAGGGCATCCCGGGAACACCGATCGCCTCCTCACCACGGAGGAGCTGATCTCAGCCCGCAATGCCTATCTGCCCTTGTGGCTGCTGCGGTACGCGGAACTGCGTGGCCGCTACATCCAGTTCGCCAAGACCGACGCGGAGTCGCTGCGCATCGTGCAGGATCCTCTCAACACGATCGAGAATTCCATCAAGGTGCGCCGCAAGCAGCTCGATGCACTCCTCGATGACTCACTGATGCAGTCAAAGCGCGCAGAAGAGAAGGCGCTGCGCGACAAGGTGGCCGCCGACCCGGCGCTGCGGGCAATTGCCGGCTCGGCCTGGGACGACATGGCGAAGGCGCAGGCTGCGTATCGCAACCAGCTCCTGCCGTATACCTTTGTGGAAGGTGCCGCCGGTTTCAACAGCGAACTGTATCGATACGCGCGCGCCCTGGTGCGCGGTGCGCAGGAACGCGCCAAGCCGAATGAAGAGCGTTTTCGCGAATACACCAATGCCGCGCTTCCACAGCTCGAGCAATACATCAGGGCGGACACGCCCGTATACCCGTCGCTCGACAAGCTGACCTTGTCCTTCGCGCTGGAACGCATGCGTGAATGGCTGGGGCCGGACGATAGCCTGGTGAGAAGCGTGCTCGGCAGCGAATCCCCGGACAGCCTGGCGGCACGCCTGGTCGACGGCAGCAAGCTCGGCGACGCCAAGGTTCGGGCGCAGCTCTGGGATGGCGGGGCCGCGGCGGTCGAGGCCTCGACCGATCCGATGATCCAGCTGGCGCGCAAGGTGGATCCCGAGGCTCGCAAGGTCCGCAAGCGCTACGAAGATGAAGTCGAAGCCCCGACGGAGGTCGCGAGTGAACGAATCGCGCGCGCGCGATTCAAGGTCCTGGGAACCAGCACTTATCCGGATGCAACCTTCACGCTGCGCCTCAACTTCGGCACCGTGCAGGGCTGGGTTGAGAAAGGCGAGCCGGTGCCACCGTTCACCACCCTGAAGGTGGCGTACGACCGTGCGACCGGTAAGAAACCGTTCAGCATGCCGCCAAGATGGGTCGAGCAGAAGAGTTCCCTCGACCTCAATACGCGCTTCAACCTGTCAACCAACAACGACATCGTCGGCGGGAACTCCGGCAGCCCGCTCGTCAATGCCAAGGGCGAGCTGGTGGGCCTGATGTTCGACGGCAACATTCATTCGATTTCGGGCTCTTACTGGTTCGATGTCGAAAAGAACCGTGCCATCGCCGTGGATCCGACCATCATGAAGGAAGCTCTCACCAAGGTGTATCACGCCGACGCGCTGGTGAAAGAGATCTCGGGGCGCTGACCGGCCATTCCGGCTTCCCTCCTTCGGCCGTGCAGCGGGCGTCAGGCTCCTGCACGGCACTTTCCTATTACTCCCATGATCGCGCGGCTGGGCGCCTGACAAGCCGGGAAGGTATATGCTGCAGCCGCGCCCCGGCATCGACGCACCGGCGATTGATTGTGGTGTCGGCAAGCGTCCAACGCTCGAATAATCGCTGGCCAGAACCGCATGCAAAGCACCATCACGGAGCCGTCCAGGACGGTCGTGCAGGCGATCATCCGCCCTGAAATCAGCGTCGTCGTGCCGGTCTTCAACGAGGAAGCCTGCCTGCCGGAGCTGTTCGTGCGCCTGTATGAGACGCTCGATCGGCTGGGTGTGCCCTACGAGTGCATCTTCGTGGACGACGGCAGCCGCGATCGTTCGGTCGCGATGCTGCGCGCCCAGCACGCTGCGCGGCCTGGAGAAACGCGTGTAATCCTGTTCCAGCGCAACTTCGGCCAGCATGCGGCGATCCTGGCCGGATTTGAGCGCGCAGCCGGCGAGATCGTCATCACGCTGGATGCCGACCTGCAGAATCCCCCTGAAGAGATCCCCAATCTGCGGGCCGCCATCCAGCGCGGGCATGACTACGTCGGGACGGTGCGGCGCGGCCGCCAGGACCATTGGGCGAGGCGCTGGGTTTCGCGTGGCCTGAACTACCTGCGGGAAAAGACCACCCACATTCATATCACCGACCAGGGCTGCATGCTTCGCGCCTATGGGCGCGATGTGATCGACGCGGTGAATGCCTCGCGCGAAGTGAATACCTTCATTCCCGCGCTCGCCTACCTGTATGCGCGTTCTCCGACCGAGATCGAGGTCGCGCATGAGCCGAGGCGCGCGGGCCAGTCGAAGTATTCCTTCTACAAGCTGATACGGCTCAACTTCGACCTGATGACGGGCTTCACCTTCGTGCCGCTGCAGTTGTTTTCCATGCTCGGCATGACGATCGCGGGCATGTCGGGGCTGCTGGTGATCTATCTCGTGGCGCGACGCCTGATCCTGGGGCCGGAGGTGGAAGGGGTGTTCACCCTTTTTGCCATCGCCTTCATGCTGATCGGGCTGGCGCTGTTCGGCATCGGCCTGATCGGCGAGTACGTCGGCCGCACCTACGAGCAGGTGCGCGGCCGGCCTCGCTACATCGTCGCGGCAGTACTCGAAAGCCAGAAGGGCAGGCAGCGCGAGCGGCTTCGTGTTTAGAGCAGTCGTGTTCGCCTACAGCGAAGTCGGCTTTCGCTGCCTGCGCGTACTGCTCGATCGAGGCGTCGATGTCCCCCTGGTGTTCACGCATACCGACGCGCCTGGCGAGGTGCGCTGGTTTCAGAGCGTGGCGCGGCTTACTGGTTGCTCGTATCCGAAGCCTGTACAGCATAAAGTATGTCGCCGGAGGTGTTTAATGCCATTACGTAAAGCGGTTATCCCCCCTGCGGGCAGGGGCATCAGGCTGCTGCCAGTAACCAAGACGCAGCCGAAGGAAATGCTCCAGATAGTAAACAAACCGTTGATTCAACTCGCGGTCGAAGAGGCGGTCGGGGCGGGAATCCAGGACGTCATTATTATCGTGGCTCACGACCGGCGGGTCCTTTTTGATTACTTCGGGCCTTCTTACGCGCTGAACTCCATTCTCAAGCGTAAAAATGACACCCGCCGGGCGCAGGAACTGGCGCGCCTCGAAAACCTGGCCAATATCACCTATGTCTATCAGCCGCGGCCCCTCGGCCTGGGGCACGCCCTTTCTCTCGCCCGGGCCGCCGTGGGCGACGAGCCTTTCGCCATGATTCTGCCCGATGAGCTTATCGATTATCACGAGTCCGGTCTCGCCCAGATGCTGCCGGTGTTCGACCGATACGGCAAAAGCGTGATTGCTGTGGAGACCGTGGACAGCGGGGAAACGCCGATGTACGGCACCATTAAGCCGGAGTCGGTAAGTGAGCGGGTATATAAAGTTGCCGAAATGGTAGAATCGTCCGGCCATGGCGCATCTTCAAGTTTAAGCATCGCGGGCAGATACATCCTGACCCCGGCGATATTTGAAGCCCTTACCCGCACCGCGCCCGACAAAAACGGGGAAATTCAGCTAAGCAGCGCCTTATCGCTCCTGCTTAAAGAGCAGCCGGTTTACGCTCTGGAGCTCGCCGGTACCCGTTATGACGTGGGGGACCCCCTCGGCTGGCTTGAGGCGCAGGTCGTTTTCGGACTCAAGCACCCGGAGATAGGCGACCATTTCCGCGAAAAGCTGAGGCGACTTATTTAGGACGAAATAATAATAACCAGCCCCCCGAAAATGAGCAGGGTGGCGGTTACTTTGCGCACCATGGAACCGGTATCGCGCCCGCCGTCCGGTAAAAAACCCGGGACCAGGCGCGCCATGACCAGCGCGAACAAAAATACGAACAGCGGCTTGCTGTTAAAGATTGTCGAGGCTAGCGACACCGGTCCGTTAGCGATGACCCAGTAGCCCAGCAGAGTGGCGCCGATAGCCGCCACTTGATTGGTGAGTACCGCCACTACCGTGGCTGCCGGCCGCCTCAGCGTTCGTATCTGGTTTACTACTTCAGGCCGCCAGCAGACAGCCACGAAGACGACGGAGGTGAGCAACAGCATCAGCCCGGCGGTATTGAGAAAGGTAATCGATTCCAGCGCGTACTTGTTGGCTACATCCCCTGCCGCGAAGAGTACCGCCGAACCGATAACCATGACGAAGGAACGGGCGTGAAAATGATGATTTCCGCCCTCATTTTTCTTGAAAGAGATTAGAATTGCCCCGCACACTACGATTAGTATCGCCAGCCACTGGAGCAGGTTCAGCTTTTCTCCCAGGAATACCGCCGCCATAAGAGCCGCAAATACAGGCGCCGTGCTGTTAAGCGGGATGATACGGGCAACGTCTTCCCCTTTCATAGCCGCCAGCAGCAGGAATACGGCAGCCACCCGGATGAAAGCCGAGATAACAGCCGCGCCTATCGGTTTGTAACCCGCGTCCAGAGGCAGAGGGAATGCCCGACAAGCAGCCCGAAGCCTACCAGTGTGGTGAACGCTCCGATAATAAGCAGATACGACCGCAGCCCCGGCATCTGGCGGTTCAAAAAGTGAGAGTCCAGGCTGTTGACGACAGCTGAAATGGAAGTGCTGAGGACGGCGAGAGCGAGCCAGGTGGGTGACAATCTATTCTTTCACGAACGGGACATCAGGCTGAGGCGAGTTCTTTCCCCTACCCGCATCAAGGCCGGCTGGCATCCGGCATGTCCACGTCTATCGCAGCCGGCGATAATATTCCGGCGGTGAGGTCCATCTTGAAGGCTGTATTTACGCTGATGTTGGACTCGATGACCTTGTCGGCTTCGGCTACGATGAAGTAACCCGAAAACGGGTTTGGGGGCGTGGGGACATAAAGGTTATAGAGTTTGTTGCCGGCCGGGTCTCTTATTTCATTGGTAACGAACGCGGCGCAAATCATCCCTTTAATCGGAAACTCGATAAAGACAACCCGGCGGAAGGCCGCGCTGTCCGCTGCCGAACCGGCGACGTTTCTGGTTACCTGCTGGGCGGCCAGGTAAACCTGTTTTAACACCGGTACTTTGACAAGCAGCGATTCGAAGAGCTTAATGAGCCTGTGCCCCGCGTAGTTGCTGGCTGTTACTCCCGCCGCCAGAATGAGCGCCATCGAGACTACGAAACCCAGTCCGGGGATTACGCCGTCGAAATCAGGTTTGAACCACCTGATGATTTCACCGATGACCGGCTGCAGGACGTTATCAATTTTCTCGAAGATGAAAATTAGAAGCACGATGGACGCCGCGACAGGCGCCAGGACGGTAACACCGGCCAGGAAGTACTTCCATATCCTATTAAGGAGTTTCCGCCGCCTGGAAACGGGCTTGTTGGCCACTTAACTTCAGACTTTCTATTCGATAAGTTCGAGAATCGGGATAATTATATAACAACCTGTAATGTATTACGAAGCCATAACCCAATCCAGGGCAAATGCTCTAAATTGACCTTCGCCCCTTTCCTGTTATACTTAGAATTTATCTTTTAAATGATTAGCGACAGCCGGTAAATAGAGTAATGAACTTAATTAAAGAGGCTATTTATTTTTTTCTTCACTTCGACGTCCATCTCGGCCAGATAATCAGTGATTACGGCGCCCTGACCTACGGTTTTTTGTTCCTGGTCATTTTCCTGGAGACGGGCTTCGTGGTCACCCCCTTTTTACCAGGCGACTCCCTCCTTTTTGTTTCGGGGGCGTTTGCTGCGCTCGGTTCATTAAATGTGTTGATACTGATCATCCTTCTCTCCATTGCCGCCATTCTTGGAGACACGGTTAACTACTGGATCGGCCATTTCCTCGGAGAAAAAGTACTGGCTTCACCTA
>CAVOLM010000066.1:0-36460 GCA_963696675.1 uncultured Gammaproteobacteria bacterium
TGCGCGCCCACCGCCGTTTCGATCGAATCGGCAATCACCTCGCGTGACACCAGGGAGTAGCGCATTCCCGGCGTGCCCATCGAGATGCCGTCGGAGACCGTGATCGTGTTGAACAACACGCTCTTGCCGCCGGCCGCATCGACCGCCTGCGCTGCAATGCGCGCCAGGCCATCGATATGCACGTTGCACGGCGTCATCGTGCTCCACGTGGAGGCGATGCCGACCTGCGGCTTGGCGAAGTCCGCATCCGCAAAGCCGACCGCGCGCAACATGGCTCGCGCGGGTGCCTGGGTAAGACCGTCCACCACCACGCGCGAAAAATGGCGGGGGTCGTAGCCGGCGCCCTGTTGTGCGCCTCTCTTCTCTTTCTTCTTCACACTGTCCCCTTGCCTGGTCGGTTCACGAGCCCGTGTCGGCGATCTGAGTTTCGCGCCGCGCGATGATGAATACACCGGTAAGCGTCATCACGCCCCCGGCGATGATCCGGGCCGTGAGCTGATCGTCGAGAAGCGTGACACCAAAGAATACGCCGAACAGCGGCGAGAGCACCGTAAGCGGCGACACACTGGTCACCGGGTAGCGCTGCACGAGATAGAAGTAGCCCGTGTGTGCGAGCAGGCTGGCGCCCAGGACATTGAATGCCAGGGCTCCCCAGGCACTCCACTTCGCATGGCTGATTGCAGCGAGCTGCCCCGATTCGAAGATCATACTGAAGACGAGAATCAGGGGCGCACTGATCAGTGCGAACCATGCTTGCAGTTCGAGCGGTCGGATCTCCTGCAATCGCTTCACGGCCATCAGGCCGATGGATCCAAGCAGCGCCGACAGCACCACGCAGGCGAGCCCCTGCCAGAACTGGAACACGTGCGGGTCGAGCCCCATCACCATGACACCCGAAAACGACAGCAGGATGCCCGACCAACGGCGCCAGCGCACGACCTCGCCGAGGACCACGATAGACATCAGCGTGGCGAACGGCACGCCGAGCTGACCGGCAATGGCCACGGCAGATACCGTGTCCGTCAGCTGTAGTCCGACCAACAGCAGTGAGAAATGCAATCCCCCTGCAAACAGCGCTGCGACCACCAACGGTCCCATCAGGCCGCGATGCCAGCGAATGAAGGGCGCCAGAATCAGCGCGAGGCAACTGAAGCGCAGAGCCGTGAAGATCAGGGGTGGGACCTGGCCGACGCCGATCTTGCTGGCGATGTAGTTCAGGCCCCAGATGAGATTGATGAGAACGAGGAATGCGAGATCACGCGGCGCGATGACCAGCATGCTGCTCTCAGCCGGGCGCGGCGCTGCGCTCTTTGATCAAGGCAAAAAGCGCGCGCACCGTCTGCGCCTCAGCTCCGACCGGCCGGCCCGGACGTTCTTTTGGATTCCAGGCGTACAAGTCAACGTGCAACCACGGCGTGCGCTCCGATACAAAGCGCTTGAGAAACAACGCACCGATTATCGAGCCAGCAAATGTCGATGCCGAGGCATTGCTCAGATCCGCGACCTTGCTCGCCAGATCCTCCTCGTATGGGCTCCACAGCGGCATTGGCCAGAGCGGATCATGCTGTTCCTGCCCGTGGCGCAGGAGTTGGGCGCACAGGGACTCATCGTTGCCATATAGAGCCGGCAAATCCGGTCCGAGCGCCACGCGCGCTGCGCCTGTCAACGTCGCCAGGTCGACCAGCAGGTCCGGCGACTCGGAGTCCGCTTCAGCGATGGCATCGGCGAGCACGAGACGCCCTTCGGCATCTGTGTTACCGATTTCAACCGAGAGACCCTTGCGCGTCGCCAACACATCTCCGGGCCGATAGGCATCGCCGCCGACGCTGTTCTCGACCGCCGGAATCAATACTCGCAGTCGCACCGGTAATTGCGATTCCATGATCATGCGCGCGAGCGCGAGTACACAGGCGGCACCACCCATATCCTTCTTCATGAGCTGCATGGACGGCGCGTTCTTGAGGTCCAGGCCGCCGCTGTCGAAGCACACACCCTTGCCGACAAGTGTGATGCGCGGACCCCGGCTTCCCCATGACAGGTCCGCCAGGCACGGTGAGCGGCTACTGGCGCGGCCTACAGCATGAATCAGCGGGAAGTTCTGCTCCAGCAGGTGTGCACCTTCGATTACGCGATGCGTGGCGGAGAATTGCTTCGCGAGGTTCGTCACCTCGGCCGCAAGTTCGAGCGGACCGAGATCGCTCGCGGGCGTATTGATCAGATCGCGCGCCCACGAGAGCGCGCGATATGCGCATTCCACCTGAGCGATATCGCAGTTAACGGGCGCGATGAGGCGAGGGGCGCGCGATGTGGCCGGTGGAGGACGATAGCGCTCGAAGCGGTACTGTCCATAAAGAAACCCGAGCGCGAATTGATTTGCGGCTGCGGCCGGCAACTCGGTGGCGCACCGGAAATCGCCGGGCGGTAGACGATCGGCAAGTCCAGCCACATGCCACAAGCTGAGTTCGCGCAGTTCGGCGAGGCGGCCGAGTCCCAGCATCGCTCCGCACACCTTTCCGTTCGCGTCCGGAAGCAGCAGCACGCGGTGGCGTTCCGCCTTGAAGCCACTATCACTCGCCCAATGCGCGGCGCGCGGGGGCTGCGCCCCGAGCCATGATTCCAGCGCGCTCTCGCTCACCAGCCACAGCGGCAGAGCGGCCGGTTCGGGGGCAGAATGCGGAAGCAGCGCGGGCATTAGAAAGGAGTCATGGGGTCGGCGCTGCCAAGCTTACAGAATTCACGCCGCTGCATCGAACCGCACCAGGGCGCACGCGCGGCGGAACAGTCAGACAGTCTTCTGCTGCCGCCCTGCGGTTGACAAGCTCGCGATTCCTATGCTCCTATCGTTCGCAACTTGATTTTCTCAGCGCCAATGACGACCAAGACCTCGACGGCCACGCTTGCTGCGCTTCGCTCCGGATCACTGGCGGCTGGTGTTGTCAGTGTTGAGCTGCCCCTGATTGGCCTGCTGCTGGCACGGAGGTGCGGGGCCTTGGCCTGAGGATCGATCCAAAGGCGAATACCAAGGAACCCCGCACCGGCAACGCCGAGGCGGGGTTTCTTTTTGGGGCTACCCTGTTTTTGCCGATGGCGGCGACCGGTTTGTGATTGTGGGAGGACTCATGCGGCTGTATTCGGGCAAAGACGTCAACAAGCGCGCACTGAAGGGTGCTCGCATCGCGATTCTGGGCTATGGCAGCCAAGGTCGCGCTCACGCCCTCAATCTCAAGGATAGCGGCCACGACGTGACGGTCGGTGTGCGCAAGGCAGGCGGCAGCTGGAAGAAAGCCAAGAAAGACGGGCTCAAGGTCGCCGAGCCGATCGATGCTGTGCGGGGTGCGGACCTCGTCGCGATGCTCGTGCCCGACCTCGCGCAGCAGGCGCTCTATAACGAGGTCAAACAGGCGCTGCAGCGAGGCGCCACGCTTCTCTTCGCGCACGGCTTCAATATCCATTTTCGTCAGATCAAGCCTCGCAAGGACCTCGACGTCGTGCTAATCGCGCCCAAGGGACCCGGGGATCTCGTGCGCAGGCAGTTCCAGCAAGGGCGCGGCGTACCGTGTCTCATCGCGGTTGCCCAGGACGCCAGTGGCAAAGCGAAGGAGAAGGCGCTGGCCTACGCGCATGGCATCGGTGGCACGCGTGGTGGCGTGCTCGAAACGACTTTCGCCGAAGAAACCGAGACGGATCTGTTCGGCGAGCAATCGGTGTTGTGCGGCGGTACGACGGAGCTGGTCGTACAAGGATTCCAGACGCTCGTGGAAGCGGGATACCAGCCGGAGGTTGCCTATTACGAGTGCCTGCACGAGCTCAAGCTGATCGTGGACCTCCTGCACGAGGGCGGGCTCGAAAAGATGCACCGCTACATCAGCGAAACCGCCAAGTACGGCGATCTCACGCGCGGCCCGCGCATCATCAACGCGCGTGTCAGGAAAGAAATGCAGAAGGTGCTCAAGGAAATCCGTAGCGGGCGGTTCGCGCGCCAGTGGATCGCTGAGAACCGGGCGGGTGGCGGAACGTACAAGCGCCTGTTGCAGGCCGACCTCGATCAACCGATCGAGAAAGTGGGTGCCGCGCTGCGAGCGCGCATGCCCTGGTTGAATCAAGAGCGAGCCTGAATCGCGATGCCGGTCAGCTCCACACGCGAGGTCTCGATGCCGATGACGGATCGCCACACCGGCGCTCTGCATTTCGACGATATCGTGGCAGCGAGAAAACGCCTGCGCGGGCTGCTGACTTCGACACCGCTCGTGACACACCCGGTGCTCGCCGCACGCATGGGCTGTGTGCCCTACATCAAGCTTGAAAACGCACAACTGCTCGGCTCCTTCAAGATCCGCGGCGGCCTGAACCTGCTCGCCACATTGACCGAGCAGGAGCGTCAGCACGGTCTCGTAACGGCGACGCGGGGCAACCACGGACAATCGCTCGCGCACGCATCGCAGCTGCATCGCGTGAAGTGCACGATCTTCGTGCCCGAGGGCAATAACCCGGACAAGAACGCCGCGATGGCGGCGCTGGGCGCACAGGTCATCGTCCAGGGTCACGACTTCGACTCCGCGTGGCTGGCGGCAGTGCGCCACGCACAGCAGAGTGGTGCCCTGGCCATTCACCCCTCGCGCGCGCCGGCACTGATCGCCGGATACGCGACCGTAGCGCTCGAGATGCTGGAACAGGCGACCCAGCCCCTTGATACGGTGTTCGTCCCCGTGGGCGGCGGCAGTCTCGCGGCCGGCATGGGGCTCGCGTTCAAGGCGCTGAGCCCGCACACGCGCCTCATCGGCGTGCAGGCGGCGAACGCTCCTGCCCTGTCGCGCGCTTTTCATACCGGCGAAATGAAAGAAGTCGTGATCGGCGAAACCATCGCAGACGGACTGGCGGCGCGCGTGCCCTCCCGCGACACGGTCGCCATCCTGCGCGACACGCTCGACGACATGGTCGAAGTCGAGGAGTCAGAAATACATGCCGCCATTCGCTGCTACGCCGATACGCTGCATCAACTCGCCGAGGGTGCCGGCGCTGCTGCGCTCGCCGGGGCGACGCGACTGAGGCGCCGGATCGCCGGGCAGCGCGTCGGAATCGTGCTGAGCGGCGGCAACATCACCTCGAGCACGCTGCTGAGCGTCCTGCACGGCGACCCCATCGGGAACGCCGTCGATTTCCACCAGAACCATGCCCTCACCAGCATGGACTACGACCCGCGTCCGCCGCGGACGACTCACGAGTTCTAGCCCCGAACCACCGGAGCAGTCATGGCCACTCACGACCCGAACCGTGTGCTGATTTTTGACACCACGTTGCGCGATGGAGAGCAGTCGCCCGGGTGCAGCATGACTCTGGCGGAAAAGCTGCGGGTGGCCCGCGCGCTCGCTGATCTCGGTGTGGACGTGATCGAGGCCGGCTTTCCGGCGGCATCGCGCGGCGATTGGGAAGCGGTTCAGTCGGTGGCCCGCGAGATCACCGGACCGATCATTGCCGGACTCGCCCGCTGCAATCGTGACGACATTGAACGCTCCGCCAAGGCGCTGCGTGATGCTCCGCGGCGGCGCCTGCACGTCTTTCTCGCTACCAGTGCGATCCATCGCCAGCACAAGCTGAAGATGGCAAAGGACGAGATCGTCCGCACCGCCGTGGAAGGCGTGCGTATCGCACGCGAGCTGTGCGAGGACGTCGAGTTCTCGCCCGAGGACGCGGCACGGACCGAACCCGAGTATCTTGCCGAAGTCGTCTCAGCGGTCATCGAGGCTGGAGCGACGACGGTCAACATCCCCGATACCGTCGGTTATACCGTACCGGACGAATTTGGACAGCTGTTCCGCTACCTGCGCGAGCACGTGCACGGCATCGACAAGGTAGTGCTCAGTGTTCATTGTCACAATGATCTCGGCATGGCCGTGGCCAACAGCCTGAGTGCCGTCCTGGCCGGTGCCCGACAGATCGAATGCACGGTCAATGGCATCGGCGAACGTGCTGGGAATTGCTCGCTCGAGGAAGTGGTCATGGCGTTGAAGACGCGCGATGCCTATTTCCGTCTCGCGACCGGCATCGATACCACGCGGCTCTATCCGACCTCGCGCCTCGTCTCGAGCATTACCGGCATGCCGATCCCGCGGAACAAGGCGGTGATCGGTGAGAATGCGTTCGCGCACGAATCGGGCATTCACCAGCACGGCATGCTCCGCCACCATTCGACCTACGAGATCATGCGACCGGAAGACGTCGGGCTGACGCGCACTCACCTGGTGCTTGGCAAGCACAGTGGCCGGCACGCCTTGCGGGAACGCGTCAAGCAACTCGGCTTCGAACTCGATGAGCTGGAATTCAACCAGCTGTTCGAGGAATTCAAGGCTCTCGCCGATACCAAGAAGGAGCTCTTCGATGGTGACATCGAGGCCCTGGTATTGCGTGCCGGCAGCGCATCGAGTGGCCCCTGGTCTCTGGTCTCATTCGCAACTCAGGCCCGGACTGGAGCGGAAGGGTCAGCGACGGTGTGTCTCGCGCACCAGGATGGCCGCTCGATTGAAAAGCAGGCCAATGGCGATGGCCCGGTCGACGCTTGCTTCAAGGCGATGGAGCAGGCCGCCGGCGTGATCCTGAACCTGCGCAAGTACGAAGTGCGCAGCGTGTCAGAAGGTGAGGATGCGCAGGGCGAAGCGCTGGTTTACGTGGAGTACAATGGCCGCACGTACCGCGGTTCCAGCGTGAGCACCAACATCATCGAGTCGAGCGCGCGCGCGTTCCTCGAGGTGATCAATCGTGTCGAGCTCAGCCGCCTGAGCGGCGGTGCGAAACCCCTGCAGGAGCGACGCAAGAGCGCACGCACCGCGCAGGCCGTAGTGTGACAACGTAAGGATTGGCGAGAACTCTCATGCCCATCAAGCCCACGCAGTTCATCTGGTTCAACGGCAAGCTCGTGCCCTGGGAAAAGGCCACGGTGCACGTCATGACTCATGCGCTGCACTACGGCTCATCGGTATTCGAAGGCATCCGTTCCTATGCGACGCCGCAAGGGCCTTGCATCTTCAGACTCACCGATCACGCCAATCGCCTGTTCGACTCCGCAAAGATCTATTCCATCGAAATGCCCTACGACGCGCAGCAGATCATCGCCGCCTGCAAGACAGTGGTTTCGGCGAATGGGTTGACCAAGGGCGCGTACCTGCGGCCGATCGTGTTTCGCGGCTACGGCGAAATCGGAGTTACGCCCAAGGTCGACCCGCCTACTGAGGTGGCCATTGCGGCAATCGAATGGGGCGCTTATCTCGGTGCCGAGGGGTTGCAGAATGGCGTCGACGTCTGCGTTTCGTCCTGGCAACGCGTGGCACCCAACACTATTCCTGCACTCGGCAAGGCCGGCGGAAACTACCTGTCGAGCCAGCTCATTGGGCTCGAGGCGCGCCGCCTCGGGTTTGCAGAAGGCATCGGCCTGACGCCCGGCGGATTGGTGAGCGAAGGCGCCGGTGAAAACCTGTTCCTCGTCAAGGATGGTGTCATCCATACGCCTGCCCTCGCCTGCTCGATACTCGGTGGCATCACTCGCGATTCGGTCGCACGCCTCGCACGCGAACGCAACTTCGAAGTGCGCGAAAGCTCGATCCCGCGCGAAATGCTCTATCTGGCCGACGAGTTGTTCTTCACCGGCACGGCGGTGGAGATCACGCCGATTCGCTCGGTCGACGGCATCCAGATCGGTGCCGGGAAGCGGGGCCCGATCACGCAGGCCCTGCAGAGTGCATTCTTCGGGCTGTTCGAGGGTCGTACGCCAGATAAATGGGGCTGGCTCGAACGGGTCGACGACAAGGGAGTGAAGGCGGCAGCCACAGGCTGACCTGGTCGATGCAGCCACGTACCCTGTTCGAGAAAATCTGGGATCAGCACCTGGTCAGCGGCGAAACCGTCGACACGCCGGCGGTTCTGTACATCGATCTGCACCTGATTCACGAGGTCACCTCACCCCAAGCCTTTGCGGTCCTGCGCGAGCGCGGCCTGAGGGTGAGGCAGACCGGGCGCACGCTGGGCACGCTCGACCATTCCACGCCGACGCGCACTGAGCAGATCTTCGGTAACGTGCCGATCGCGATCGAGTCGGCAGCCAAGCAGATTCGCGTGCTCGAGCACAACAGCGCGGAATTCGGCGTCGAGCTCTTTGGCCTGCGCAGCGATCGGCGCGGCATCGTCCACGTGATCGGACCCGAGCTGGGCGCGACGCAGCCGGGGAGCACCATTGTCTGCGGCGACAGTCACACCAGCACACATGGCGCATTCGGTGCCCTGGCCTTCGGCATTGGCACGACCGAGGTCGGGCACGTCCTCGCGACGCAGTGCCTGTTGCAGCGGCGCCCGCGCACTTTTGCCGTGGAAGTGTCCGGTCGTCTGCATCCTGCGGTCAGCGCAAAGGACCTGATTCTCGCGATCATCGGCAAGGTTGGAATCGCGGGCGGCACCGGCCATGTCTTCGAGTTCCGCGGCGAGTCGATTCGCGCCCTCTCGATGGATGAACGCATGACGGTCTGCAACATGTCCATCGAAGCGGGAGCGCGCGCCGGTATGGTCGCGCCGGACGAAACCACGTTCTCGTATCTGAAAGGTCGACCGCGTGCACCGCAGGACGCCAACTGGGAGCGTGCGCTCCAGCGCTGGCGAGAACTGCCCTCGGACCCGGGCGCCGTTTTCGATCGCACGATCGAGGTGGACGCGGGATCGCTCGAGCCCATGATCACCTACGGCACCAATCCAGGCATGGTCATCCCGATCTCGAGTCACATACCCCAGGTTGAGGGCGACGCCGTGTTCGCTCACGCGCTCAGCTACATGGGCTTCTCCCCGGGCGAGGCAATCCGCGACAAGCCCGTCAACGTGGTCTTTGTCGGCAGTTGCACCAATTCGCGGCTCTCCGATCTGCGGCAAGCAGCGCAGGTCCTCAAAGGGCATCGGGTCGCTCGTGGGGTTCGCATGCTCGTCGTCCCAGGTTCGCAGCAGGTGAAGCGAGAGGCAGAATCCGAGGGCCTGGATCGCGTGTTTCTCGACGCCGGCGCGGAATGGCGCGAGTCGGGCTGCTCGATGTGCATTGGAATGAACGGCGATACGGTTGCGGCCGGTGAGTACAGCGTCAGCACCAGCAATCGGAATTTCGAGGGACGACAGGGCAAGGGATCGCGGACCCTGTTGGCGAGCCCTGCGACGGCTGCGGCCACTGCAGTACGCGGACGAGTCACCGACCCACGGGAAATGCTGTCGTGAGCCCTTCTGAACGCACCCTGATCCGCGGCATCCGTTCGCGCACGCTGGTGTTGCCGAACTCCAATATCGACACCGATCAGATCATTCCGGCACGCTTTCTGACCACGATTAGCCGCGAGGGGCTCGGTGAGAAATTGTTCAACGACTGGCGGTATTTTCCGGACGGCACCCCGCGGCCCGACTTCGTTCTCAACCAGCCACAGTCCAGTGGCTGCCAGGTGCTGGTCGCCGGTCGCAACTTCGGTTGCGGCTCGTCGCGCGAACACGCGCCGTGGGCATTGCTCGACTACGGTATCCGCGCGGTGATCAGCACGCAGATCGCCGACATCTTTCGCAGCAACGCGCTGAAGAACGGCCTGCTGCCGGTGATCGTCGATGAGCCCACCAACCACTGGCTCATCGATCACCCCGGGATCGAAGTGAACGTCGATCTCGAGAACACGGTGCTCACCCTGCCCGAGGGCCGCTCGGTCAGGTTCCATGTCGAGGCCTTCGCGCGCTACTGCCTGCTCAATGGCATCGATGAGCTGGGGTTCCTGCTCGCACAGGAGGAGCGGATTTCCAGCTACGAGCACGCGCACGCGTGAAAGCGCTGATTGCGGTTCTTCCGGGCGATGGCGTCGGGGCCGAGGTCACCGCGGAGGCTGTGAGCTGTCTGCACGCGATTGCGCGTCGCTTCGACCACCAATTCGAGTTTCGCGAAGCGCTGTTTGGCGGTGCTGCCATCGATGCGCACGGCCACCCCTTGCCCCCTGCAACCCTCGACCTATGCCGCCGTGCGGATGCCGTGTTGCTGGGTGCGATCGGCGGGCCCAAATGGTCGGACCCGAACGCGCCGGTGCGGCCTGAGCAGGGACTGCTCGAGCTGCGGCGCGAGCTGGGTCTTTACGCCAATCTGCGTCCCGTCGTCCCCCATCCCGCACTGCTCGAAGCCTCACCGCTCAAGGCTGAGGTGCTGCGCGACGTCGACATCGTCGTGGTGCGCGAACTCACGGGCGGAATCTACTTCGGGAAGAAGACACGCACGGCCACCAGTGCGACGGACCTGTGCGAGTACACGCAAGTGGAGGTTGAGCGCATCGTTCGCGTCGCCGCGCGCCTCGCCATGGCGCGCCGGCGCCGCCTCGTTTCAGTCGA
The DNA here is from genome assembly GCA_963696675.1 of uncultured Gammaproteobacteria bacterium. Classification (GTDB taxonomy): domain Bacteria; phylum Pseudomonadota; class Gammaproteobacteria; order Steroidobacterales; family Steroidobacteraceae; genus DATBVX01. The sequence continues at coordinate 10,375 of CAVOLM010000066.1, forward strand.
CAAGGCCAACGTGCTGGAGACTTCGCGCCTGTGGCGATCAGTCACCGAGCGCCTGTTGCGCGCCGAATTCCCTCAGGTCACCTTCGAGCACATGCTGGTCGATGCCGCGGCCATGCATTTGCTGCGCCGTCCTCGTGACTTCGACGTGCTGGTCACGGAGAACATGTTCGGCGACATCCTGACGGATGAAGCCTCGATGCTGGCTGGATCGATGGGTCTGCTGCCCTCGGCATCGCTCGGTGATGGCACACGGGGGCTGTATGAGCCGATCCACGGTTCTGCACCCGATATCGCGGGGCAAGGAATCGCCAATCCGTTCGCGGCGATCCTGAGCGCCGCACTGATGCTGCGACATTCCCTTCGCCTCGAACACGAGGCCCGGGCGCTCGAAGGGGCCGTCAATGACGCGATCGCTGCGGGAACCCGTACGCGCGACATCGCCCTGGGCGATGAGAAGGCGCTGAGCACCCGCGCCGCGGGCGATGCGGTTCTCTCAGCGTTGGCCTGAATCAGCAGGCGGCTCGAGCCAGGCCACTCGATCCTTGGGGCGCAGTGAGTTGCGCCACGCGCTCCAATGCGCTCGCGATGTCCTGCTGCAAATCCTGCAGTGCCTCGATTCCAACCGACACGCGTAGCAACGCGTCCGAAATCCCGGCGGTGCGCCGGGCGTCAGCGTCCATTGCCGCGTGGGTCATCGACGCCGGGTGCGCAATCAGGCTCTCCACACCGCCCAGCGATTCAGCAAGCGAAAAGCAGTGCAGGCCCGTCACGAAGGCCTCCACGGCAGCAATGCCACCTTTGAGCTCGAAGCTGATCATGGCGCCATACGCCGATTGCTGGGCGGTGGCCACGCTGTGGCCGGGGTGCGTGGCAATGCCCGGGTAGTAGACGCGCGCAACCACTGGGCTCGCGAGCAATTGATCGACCAGGGCGCGCGCATTGTGCTGATGAATCGCCAGCCGCGCCTGCAGCGTGCGCAGTCCGCGCAGCGTCAAGTAGCTGTCGAAAGGCGAGCCAGTAATTCCCAGGCAATTGGCCCACCATACGAGTTGCTCGTACAGCTCGGCGGTTCGCGCCACCACTGCCCCGCCAACGACGTCGCTGTGGCCGTTGAGGTACTTGGTGGTCGAGTGCACTACGAGGTCCGCCCCCAGTTCGATCGGCCGCTGCCAGCCTGGTGACAGGAAGGTGTTGTCGACGACGAGCAATGCACCGCACGCCTGCGCGAGACGCGCCGCCGCGCGGATGTCGACGATTCGCAGCAAGGGATTGCTCGGCGTCTCGACCCAGAGGATTCTTGGATTACGGGTACAGGCGGCACGCAACGCTTCCGGATCAGTCTGGTCGATGAACTCGACCCGGAAATGCTGTTTACGCGCCAAAGCGCTGAAGAGTCGATAGGTGCCACCGTAGCAGTCGTGCGGCGCGATCATCAGCTCGTCAGGCTCGAGCAGATGACAGACGGTTGTAATCGCGCCCATGCCCGAGCTCGCCACGATCGCGCCGGCTCCGCCTTCCAGGGCAGCCAACGCGTCGCCCAGGGCATCGCGCGTCGGATTTCCCGAGCGCGTGTAGTCGTACTGGCCTTTCTCGCCGAAATGCCGAAACGCAAAGGTCGAGCTGAGATGAATTGGAGGGACCACCGCACCCGTCGCCGGGTCTGATTCGATCGCCGCGCGCACGGCGCGAGTCGCTGGCTGCCACTTCTCACTCATGGAAATTCTCCAGGCAATGGCGGAAGACCGGCTCCAGTTGCCCGGCTTCCTTAAGAAAGGCGTCATGACCATAGATGGACGAGATCTCGACCAGGTGTGCTCGTGACGGCAGACGCGCGCGCAGGGCCCGCAGGTCGGCGAGCGGCACGAGCTGATCCTCGCGCACGCCGACGACTGTCGTTGCGACGCCGATGCGAGCGGCATCGACGCCATGCAGGTCGATGGATTCCGACAGGCACAGGAAGGCCTCAGGTCGATATTGGGCGGCGTAGTCCGCGCCGCGCGCAAATAAGTAACGCTCCACCGCGAACTCGAACTTGTCGCCCAGACGCTCGGGAGCAGCCCGGAAGCGCGCCGCGAATTCTTCCGGGCTGCGGTAGGTTGCCATGGCGAGCGCTCGTGCCAGTTCCAGGCCCCGCGCTCCCTCCCCATGACTGAGCGCGTAGCGCACGAGGCGCCGTTGCACCGAACGCCAGGCGGTTGCCATCGGATGCGTTCCGTCACTCGCGCCGATCACCAGCAGGCGTTCAACCCGTTGCGCGAAACGCTCGCCAAACGCCAGCGCAACCATCCCGCCATAGGAGGCACCCGCAATCGCATGCAGGCGAGGGATGCCCAAGTGATTGAGCACCCGCAACAGCAATTCCGCCTGGTCATAGGAACTGATACTGGGAAACGGTTCGCCGACGCACGGACTCGTAGTGGCGCCGCTGCCGCCCAGAAAGTCGATGCCCAGCACGCGAAACCGTGTCGCATCCAGCGCCCGTCCTGGGCCGACAATGCCGTCCCACCATCCGCGCGCATCGCCGTGCGAGTACACGATCCGGTGAGCCGAGATGCCACCCAAGGCAGCGACCACAGGCCCGCGGGGGTGCCCCGCGAGGCGCCAAGCAACCCGCACGCCCTCGAGCTCCCCCCCGTGGTGCAATCGCAGCACGCCGGGCACCTCGAGGATTCCCTCGCGCAATTCGATGGCACTGTTATCCGTGCCCGACGGTGTCGGGACGCGTGTTAGGACGGCCTCTGCAATCGTCATTTTCAGACCTTCTGGCACCGGCATACGGCCGGATCGGGTTCCACTCATCGGAACCCCTGCGGAAGGTCCGCGTGGGGAGAGCTGCTGCGACCAACATCCTTGCCCGAAAGCAAGGGAGCCTCGCTGGCATCTCATCTGTCGACGTCCGCCCGGGGGGACCTCGCAGGAGTTGGCACCTTTTCGAAGGGGTTAGCTTCGGCGGTTGCCCCGGCTTCCAAGGGCCTTGTCCCTCAGCCGGTCTCGATGAGTGTGCGCCAGTCTACGGGGGCCGAGGCGAGCACGTCAAGAATCGGCCACGAATTGATTGCTCGCAGTGGCCTATTGTATTAACGTGCTAATACGCTGGTACGAGCATCCACCCATGAAATTGCACCGTTCGATCACCGCCCGCCAGGAGCAATTGGCCGAGCGTTCACTGTACGGCGCCATCCTGACCCTGCGCTCGGTGGAGGAATGCCGCGAGTTCTTTCGCGACTTGTGCACGCCGGCGGAGCTCCAGGCCATGGCCGATCGCTGGGCAGTGGTCGAGTACCTGCAGCGTGACATGCCCTATCGCGAGATCCATCGCCTCACCGGGGTGAGTGTCACCACCATCGGGCGCGTCGCCCGCTACCTCACCGCGGGAAACGGTGGCTACATGACCGCCGTGAGCCGCCTCAAGAGCCGCGCGCATGGATAAGCGCCAGCGTCTCAAGGTGGCGGTGCAGAAATCGGGCCGACTCACCGACAACTCTCTCGACCTGCTGGTGCGTTGCGGGCTCAAGTACAGCCGTGGCAAGGACCAGCTCATGTGCTACGGCGAGAACATGCCGTTGGATGTCCTGTTCGTTCGCGACGATGACATACCCGACCTGGTGCAGGAGGACGTGTGCGACCTGGGCATCGTTGGCCTCAACGTGGTGCATGAGAAGCGCCTGGCCCTGGAAGCACGCGGCGGTCGCGCTCTGTTCGACCAGATCCAGCTGCTCGACTTCGGTCGCTGCCGGCTCGCGATCGCGGTCCCCGATGAGAAGGACTACGCGGGCACAGCCGACCTGCACGGCAAGCGCATCGCAACTACCTACCCGCACACACTGGCCAGATTCCTGCGCGAGCGTGAGGTACCGGCGGACATCGTCACCTTGTCCGGTGCAGTGGAGATCGCACCGCGCCTCGGTCGCGCCGACTATGTTTGTGACCTGGTGTCGAGTGGCTCCACTCTTCTTGCCAATCACCTGCGCGAGGTGGAGACCGTGCTCGAGAGCCAGGCCACCATCATCCGCACCCCTGTGCCCCTGCCCGCAGAAAAAGAAGACTGGGTGCGCCGTCTGCTGCTGCGCATCGATGGAGTCCAGCAGGTCAAGGAGAGCAAGTACATCATGCTGCATGCCCCGCGTTCGGCGCTCGCGGAAATCAAGCGGCTGCTCCCGGGGAGCGAATCGCCCACGGTCATTCCCCTCGAGGGCTGCGATGACAAGGTGGCTGTGCATGCCGTCTGCCGTGAGACGGTTTTCTGGGAGACGCTCGAAAGCCTGAAGAATGCCGGCGCCAGCGCGGTGCTGGTGTTGCCGGTTGAAAAGATGCTGGCATGACAGGCGCATTACTATGATCCCGCTTCTGGACTGGACTCAGCTCTCGGAGGGCGAGCGCAAGGCGGCGCTGCAGCGACCCCTGCAGGAGATGCAGGCGGAAGTGCTCGCCACGGCACAGCAGATCATCGACCGGGTTCGCAGCGAAGGTGACGCCGCTGCGCGCAGGCTCACACGCGAGCTCGATGGCATCGATCTCGACACGTTGAGCGTCAGCGCTGCTGAGATCGAGGACGCCGCGGCCTCTGTGCCTGTTGAAGCGCGGGATGCGCTGGATCGTGCGATTGCCAACGTGCGTCGCTTCCACAGCGCGCAGATCCCGAAGCGGCTGGTAGTCGACACGATGCATGGGGTCGCGTGCGAACGCCGGGTCGCACCGATTGGCGCTGTGGGACTCTACGTCCCGGCCGGCAGCGCACCCCTGCCCTCCACCGCGATCATGCTTGGGGTGCCGGCTCAGATCGCAGGTTGCCCGGTACGTGTGCTCTGCACCCCGCCACGGCCAGACGGTGGCGCGGACGCCGCGACACTCTATGTTGCCCGGGAGTGCGGCATCGCACGGATCTACAAGATCGGCGGCGCCCAGGCCATCGCCGCAATGGCGTACGGCACCGAATCTGTGCCGAAGACCGACAAGGTATTCGGGCCCGGAAATCCGTGGGTCACCGCTGCCAAGCTTCTGGTCTCACGCGATGCTGCAGGTGCTGCCTGCGATTTACCGGCTGGTCCCTCGGAAGTGCTGGTAATCGCTGACGACAGCGCACGCGCGGACTTCGTGGCCTCCGACTTGCTGGCGCAGGCGGAGCACAGTCCGGATGCGCAAGCGATCCTGATCACGACGTCCTCGCGCCTCGCCCGCGAGACACTCGCGCAGGTCGAGGCGCAATGGCGAGTGCTCAAGCGACGCGAAATCCTCCAGCACTCCCTCGCCGCCTCACGCCTCATTGTCGTTGACAGCCTCGCAGCCGCCTTTGCGGTCAGCAACGCTTACGCACCTGAACACCTCATCCTGCAGGTCCGCGATGCTCGTCAATGGCTCGACCAGGTCAGCTGTGCTGGCTCGGTGTTCTTAGGTCCGTGGTCGCCGGAACCCATGGGCGACTACTGCACGGGGACCAATCATGTGCTCCCCACCGCCGGAGCGGCCCGCGCGTACAGCGGGCTTTCGGTCACCGACTTCCTCAAGCACATCACAGTGCAGGAGCTGACACCGGCCGGCTTGACTCAACTTGGTCCCACCGCGCAAGTGCTCGCTCAGCTCGAGGGGCTTGATGCGCACGCCCAGGCGGTCGCCATTCGCTTGAGCGCGCTCGCGGAGCGCGGCGTCGCATGAGCACGACGCAGCACATTGCGCGCCCCGAGCTGATCGGGCTCGTGCCGTACCAGCACGCGGAATGGGAGCCGACTCTCGAGCGCCTGCACGCCAACGAGCTGCCATGGCGAACGACCGGTGACAATTCGCCAGCAGGACTGAACCGCTACCCCGAGCCGCAACCGCCGCGCCTGCTCGAGCGGCTTGCGCAGCTGTACGAAGTGACTCCGGATCGGGTGCTCGTTGGCCGGGGGAGCGATGAGGCGATCGATCTCCTGGTGAGAGCATTCTGTCGCGCTCAGCGGGACCGCATCATGATTTTCCCGCCGACCTTCGGCATGTATGAGGTCGCGGCGCGCATTCAGGGCGCCGATGTCGTCCCCGTCGCGCTCGATCCTGAGCGCGGCTTCGCTATCGATGAGGGAGCGATCGTTGAGCGCTGGCAGCCGGACACGAAGCTGCTGTTCTTCTGCTCGCCCAACAACCCGACCGGCAACCTGCTCGATTCGGCCGTGATCGAGCGACTCGTGGCGCGGCTGCAGCGCCAGGCAATCGTGGTGGTCGATGAGGCCTACGTTGAGTTCTCGGGTGTCGAGAGCTTCGCCAGCCTGCTGGAGCACCACGACAATCTGGTCGTGTTGCGTACCTTGTCCAAGGCCTACGCGCTCGCGGGTGCCCGCTGCGGCGCGTTGCTTGGCGATCCGGCACTGGTCGACCTGTTGCGTCGGATGATTCCACCTTACGCGGTGCCTGCCCCTACGCTCGATGCCGCCCTCCGGGCGCTCGAGCCGCCGCAGCTCGCCATTGCGCGCGCGCGACTCGATCTCATCATTGCCGAGCGTGAGCGGATGTCCTCGAGACTGCGCGCCTCTCCCCTCGTTGCTGAGGTCTGGCCGAGCGCGGCCAATTTCCTGCTGGTTCGATGCACGGAGGCCGACCTGGCATTTCAATCGTGCATCGACAGGGGCCTGTTGGTCAGGGATTTCCGGCAACGGGCCGGCCTCGAGAATTGCCTGCGCATCACGATCGGCACGCCGGAGCAGAATGATCGTCTCCTCAGCGCAATAGGGTGCACATGAGCGCTCCCGCCAAGGTCGCGTTCGTTGATCGCGACGGCACGCTCGTGGAGGAGCCGCCCGATCAGCAGGTCGATCGCCTGGAGAAAATCCGGCTCATGCCCGGAGTCATCCCGGCCCTTCTCGAATTGCAACGCGCCGGGTTCAAACTCGTGATGGTGACCAACCAGGACGGACTCGGCACACCCAGCATGCCCGAGGCGGACTTTCGGGCCTCGCACGATTTTCTCGTGGACTTGTTCTGGTCACAGGGGGTGCGCTTCAGTGAGGTTTTCATCTGTCCGCATTTCGCTGTGGACGAGTGCGAGTGCCGCAAGCCGAAACTGGGTCTGTTGACAGATTGGCTGTCCAGTAACCCTCTCGATCGCACCGTCAGCGTGGTGATCGGCGATCGGGAAACAGATCTGGAGTTTGCCCGCAATCTCGGGATTGCTGGCGTGCGCGTACGACGCGACGGACCGGCCGAGGAGTCATGGGCGGCGGTCGTACTGCGTCTCACGCGGCCCGAACGGCGGGCGCAGGTCTCCCGGCGCACGCGCGAAACCGAGATCAACGCGACGCTCGACCTCGGGCAGGAAGGGCCGATCGAGATTCGCAGCGGCATCGGGTTCTTCGATCACATGCTCGAGCAGATCGCACGACACGGCGGGTTCGCCCTGCAGTTGAGCGCTCGCGGCGATCTGCACATCGACGAGCATCACACCGTCGAGGACTGCGCCCTGGCCCTGGGCCAGGCGTTGCGACAAGCGCTCGGCGACAAGCGCGGTATCGGTCGCTACGGGTTCGTGCTGCCGATGGACGAAGCACAGGCACGCATCGCACTTGACCTGTCAGGCCGTCCTTATTTCGTATTTGAGGGGCGTTTCAATCGTGAGCGCGTGGGTGAGCTGCCCACCGAACTCGTCCCGCATTTCTTTCGCTCGCTGTCGGAATCCCTGGGCGCCGCAATCCACATCAGCGTGCATGGCGAGAACACGCATCACATGGTCGAGGCCTGTTTCAAGGGCGTAGGCCGAGCGCTGCGCCAGGCAATCCGGCTTGAAGGCACCGAGCTGCCCAGCAGCAAGGGCGTGCTGTGAACCGGCGCGTGGTCATCATCGAGAATGGCGGTGCAAATACTGCGTCGTTGCGCCATGCGCTGGAGCGTCTCGACGTCGAGCCTGTACTGACCAGTGATCCGTCTGCCATCCGCGCGGCCAGCCACGTCATCCTCCCGGGAGTCGGCGCCGCGCGTGATGCGATGTCGCGCCTGCGTGCCCACGGTCTCGATGTGCTGATTCCAGCACTGACGCAACCGGTGCTCGGTATCTGTCTCGGAATGCAGCTCCTCTATGACGCTTCAGAGGAAGGCTCGGCACCGTGCCTGGGTGCGATTTCCGGCACTGCACAACGCATGACCGCAGCACCGGGTCGTCCCGTACCGCACATGGGCTGGAATCAGCTGACAGCCACGGCATACGCACCCCTGCTCGATGGAATCGAAACTGGCGAGCGCGCGTACTTCGTACACAGCTATGCGGTGCCGATCGGACCCGAAACTGTTGCAGCCACTCATTACGGCGAACCCTTCTCCGCAGTGGTCGCGCGAGGCAACTTCTTTGGCACGCAGTTTCACCCCGAGCGTTCGGCGCGCACTGGTGCGCGCCTCCTGAGCAACTTCCTGGCGCTCGCCTGATGTTGCTGGTGCCTGCCATCGATCTGCGCGGCGGTCACTGCGTGCGGCTTCTGCGTGGCGATTTCGCGGCAGAGACACGTTACGACGTCGAGCCGGGGGCGCTCCTGGAGCGGTATCAAGAGCTGGGGGCACGCTGGCTGCACGTTGTCGACCTCGATGGAGCACGGGACGGACAACAGGTCAACCGCGACATCATTCTCAGGCTCGCTGCCCTGCCGACGATGCAGTTACAGGTCGGCGGGGGCATACGCGATTCCAGCACGATCGACACGCTGCTGCATGCAGGTGTCGCTCGCGTGGTGATCGGCAGCGCCGCGGTAATGAAGCCGGACCAGGTGCAGATGTGGCTGCGCCGCTTTGGTCGTGACGCAATCACCCTCGCCTTCGATGTGCGCCTCGATGCCGACCAGATTCCGCGCTGCGCGACGCACGGCTGGCAAGTCCAGACGGCCACCACACTCTGGCAAGCACTGGACGCTTTTCGCCCGGCGGGCTTCAGACACGTGCTGTGCACCGACGTGGAGCGCGACGGCACGATGAACGGGCCGAACCTGGCCCTCTACGCCGAGGCCCTACGACGATATCCGGAGCTCGAATGGCAGGCCTCAGGCGGAGTGCGCTCAGCCGCTGACCTGCACGCGCTCGCGGAACTCGGGGTCGCGGCCGCCATCACCGGCCGCGCCTTGCTGGAAGAGGGCGTCGATGTGCAGGAGCTCGCGCCATTCTTGCGAAACGGATAATCCCCTGCCTGGACGTGCGCGACGGGCGCGTCGTCAAGGGCGTGCGCTTCAAGGATCACCGTGTGGTCGGCGACATCCTGGATCTCGCGGCCCGCTATCGCGACGAGGGCGCGGATGAGATCGTGTTTTACGACATCACCGCGAGCCCGGACGGCAGAGCCGTGGACCGCGGCTGGGTGGCAGCGGTGGCTCGCCTGCTCGATGTACCGTTCTGCGTCGCTGGAGGCATTCGATCCGTAACTGACGCCGAGATCGTGCTGAACTCAGGCGCCGACAAGATCTCGGTGAATTCACCTGCGCTCGCGGACCCGGAACTGATCAATCGCCTGAGTGAGCGATTCGGCGCCAGTGTGTCGTGATTGGAATCGACAGCCAGACGCTCGACGACGGTTACCACGTGTACCAGTACACAGGCGATCCGCATCGCAGCCGTGACACACGCCGCCCGACACTCGAGTGGGTGCGTGAGGTGCAGGAACGCGGCGCTGGGGAGATTGTGCTGAACTGCATGGCGAGCGATGGCGTGCGCCGCGGCTACGATCTGGCGCAGCTCGCTGCGGTGCGCGCGGTCTGCCAGGTCCCTCTGGTGGCCTCGGGTGGGGCCGGTTCGGTGACCGATTTCGGTGCAGTCTTTGCGCAGACGGGCGTCGATGGTGCGCTCGCTGCGAGCGTATTCCACGATGGTACGGTCAGCATCAGTGCCCTTAAGCGGCACCTGAAGCAGGTCGGTATCGAGGTCAGGCTATGAAGATCGAGGAAATATCTACTCTCGACTGGGCCAAGGGCGACGGGTTACTACCTGCTGTCGTGCAACACGCCACTTCGGGTGCCATGTTGATGCTCGCCTTCATGAATCGCGAAGCATTGCGCGAAACCCTGACTACCGGGCGGGTGCACTTCTTCAGCCGAACGCGCCAGGCCCAGTGGATGAAGGGCGAAACCTCCGGCCACGTGCTGAACGTGGTTGGAATATCCACCGACTGTGACCGCGACAGTCTTCTGATACTCGCTGAGCCGGAAGGGCCCGTTTGCCACCTTGGGACCGCGACGTGCTTTGCCGATCAACCACCTACGGCAGCGGAAGGGCTTTCTTTCCTCGCGCAACTCGAGGCGGTGATCGCACAACGGATCGCCCACCAGCCCGAGGGAAGCTACACCGCCAGGCTCTTTGCCGGAGGCCCGTCACGCATCGCGCAGAAGATCGGCGAGGAAGGCGTCGAGGTAGCACTGGCGGCGGTCGGCACCGACGACCAGAAGATCGTGAGCGAAACCGCGGACTTGATGTACCACCTGCTGCTGCTGATGAAGAGCCGCAACCTGTCACTGGCGCGCGTCGTGCACGAGCTCGAATCGCGCCACGCGAACCGAACCTGAACCCCTGCCGCGTTCAGAATGACCTGTCGCCGCCACGCGCGACGCGTTTTTGGCACGCCTACTGCATCGCACTCATGTGTCAATCTGCGTGCCCGTTCGCGGGTCGGATCCTGACTTCTGTGAAATTGCGCTCAGGGAACTCGGACTGCATGGGGCTAGTCTTGGCGTGAGATTATGTCGGGTAGCTGCCGCATCGCCACGAAGGGTTTCAGGGAGTCCATATGACTCCTCGTGCGGCTGCTACGGTGATTGCAGTAAACAAGCAGGAACGTAGTTGCAGCGCGGAGGATAGTGACATGCAGCCAGAGAACGGCGACTCAGGCTCAGCGCGCCGAAACAGCTTTGTCGATTCGCTGACCGCGTTCAGTCGCCAGCACCGGGCGCAGCACTGGGAAGGCAACTTCGGTGACTTCCTGACCCAGATCCTTCCCGCCAGCCCCGGATCGCTCGCCCGCTCGAGCCATCAGTACATCTGGGACATGTTGCGCTGGTACGGGCGCAACGGCGACGGAGCCGACGATCCGGCACGACCGCGGGAGCTCTTCAGGCGCGAGCTGTTCGGCGTCGACGAGCCCCTGAGCCGCGTGGTCGAGTATTTCAAGGCAGCGGCTGCCGGCTCGGACGTCGGCCGACGGTTGCTGCTGTTGCTCGGTCCGCCGTCCGGCGGCAAGTCGACGATCGCGATTCTTCTCAAGCGCGGACTCGAGGAATACAGCCGCACCGATGAAGGCGCGCTCTATGCGATCAAGGGCTCGCCCATGCACGAGTCGCCGCTCAATCTCATTCCGGCCAGCCTGCGCGCGGAATTCCGCGAGACCTACGGAGTTGATATCGCCGGTGACCTCAGCCCGTGGGCACGCGAGAGATTGCAGCGCGAGTATGAAGGCGATTATCTGCGCGTGCCGGTTGAGCGCGTATTCCTGGCCGAAGCGACCCGGGTGGGAATCGGCACGTACGCGCCGCACGATCCGACGACCGCCGATATTGCCGATCTCGTGGGTTCTGTAGACCTTTCGAAAGTCGCCGAAGTCGGCGATGAAGGCGATCCGCGTGCCTGGTCCTGGTCGGGCGCTGTGTATGCCGCGAGCCGCGGCCTGCTCGAGATGATCGAGATCCTCAAGGTCAAGCGCGAATTCCTGTACCTGCTCCTGACACTGACCCAGGAGAAGAACGTCAAGGTGTCACGGTTCCCGCTGATCCATCTCGACGAAACGATCGTCGCGCACACCAATCTCGCGGAGTTCCACAAGTTCCTGCAGGAGAAAGAGAACGAGGCGCTGCTCGACCGCATGGTCATCATCAAGGTGCCGTACGCCCTCTCCTTCCGCGACGAAGCGCGGATCTACCAGAAGCTGGTTTCCGGCGCACCAGCGTTTCGCGATGTGCACCTCGACCCGCATGTCCTCACGCTCGCGGCGGTATTCGCCAATCTCACGCGACTGCACAAGCCCGAGCGTGAAGGGCTGGATCTGTCGAAGAAGCTGCGCATCTATAGCGGCGAAACCATCGAGGGGTTTGCCGAGAATGAAGCCGTGCGGCTCAAATCAGAGTCGCCGGACGAAGGACTTGCCGGTGTCAGCCCGCGCTTCGTGATCAACTCCATTTCGAACGCGATCACGCGCAGCGACACGCGCAGTCTGACCAGCATGGAGTTGCTGCTCGCCCTCAAGGACTCGATCGAGAGCGACGCTCGCATGGATGCGAAGCAGAAGAAGCAGTGGATCGATCACCTGGTGGTGGCACGCAAGGATTTCTACAACCGCTGGGTGAAGGAAGACGTGCACCGTGCGTTGTTTGCCTCTTTTGAAGAGGAGGCGCAGCAGCTCCTGGAGAAGTATCTCGACGAGGTTGAAGCCTCGCTGGATCAGCGCCAGGTCACCGACCCGATCACGGGCGAAACCCGGCCGGCTGACGAGCGTTTCCTGCGCTCGGTGGAGGAGAAGATCAAGGTCTCCGACTCTGGCAAGCAATCGTTCCGCCAGGAAGTCGTGCGCAAGGCCATGGTGGCATTCAAGGCCGGCGAGAAATTCACGCTCGACAGCCACGCTCGCATGCACGAGGCGATCGAGCAATACCTGTTCGAGGAGCGACGTGACGTTCTGCGGCTCGTCACCTCGTCAGCTCGCCCCGACGATGAAGCTCGCAAGAAGATCTCTTCCGTGCAGCAGCGCCTGGTCACCGAATACGGTTACGACGATCACAGTGCCAAAGAAGCTCTGAACTACGTCACCACCCTCCTCGCACAGGAGTAGGTGCGCCGCGCACCGGGAGATGGCAGTGGACGAGTCGGAGATCAAGCCAGACAATCCCCGGATCAACGGTTGGTACGAGTTGTTCTCTCGCGGCGCACGCGACTGGCTGCGCCACAACGACAAGGTTCGCGAAGCGGTTCGCGAGCGTCTCCCGGACATCATCGCCGGAGCCGACGTCGTGAGTGGCGGTGCGCGCACGGTCAAAGTGCCCGTGCGCATGCTCGAGCACTATCACTTTCGCCTGCGAAAACCGGATCACCGCGAGGGTGTCGGGCAAGGCAACGTCAAGGCGGGCGACGTGCTCGCCAAGCCCAGTCAGCAGGGCGAAGGTTCAGACAAGGGTCCCGGCGGCAAGGACGAGGGCGGCGTCGAGTTCGTGCTCGAATTCAAAGTCGATGACATCGTCGACTGGCTGTGGGAGGAGATGCAGCTGCCGAATCTGAAGGCACGTGTCGGCAAGTCCGAGGAAGCGGACTGGGCGCGCGAAGGCTGGGATAAGCGTGGCGCGCGCTCGCGGCTCGACCGCCGGCGCAGCATGCGCGAATCGATCAAGCGGCGCACGATGCAGGACGAAGATGCGCCCACGTTCACCGATGATGACCTGCGCTTTCGACAGCTCAGCAAGCGTGAGCAGCCGGCGATTCAGGCCGTGGTGTTTCTGCTGATGGACGTCTCCGGCAGCATGTCGGAACGCGACCGGCAGCTCGCCAAGTCCTTCTTCTTCTGGGCCGTGCAGGGACTGAGGCGCCAGTACCGGCATCTCGACACCGTATTCGTCGCGCACACGACGGAAGCCTGGGAGTTCAACGAGGACGAATTCTTCCAGGTGAGCGGCAGTGGCGGCACCGTCGCCTCGACGGGCCTTACCAAAGTACGCGAGATCATCGATGCGCGTTTCAGCCCGGCGCGCTACAACGTCTACCTCTTCTACGCTTCCGACGGCGACAACTATTCGGCGGATCGTCCGCCGGCCGAGGCAGCGCTGCGTAGCCTCGCGGACGTCGCCAACTATTGCGGCTATCTCGAGGTCTCGTCGACTGCGCAGCGCCAGCTCGCCACCGAGACCGGCGGCCTTTTCAAGGCGCTCGGCGACGAAGGCAAGCCCGCCGGCAGTTTTGCCGTGAGCCGCATCGAGGACATCTGGGAAGCCGTACGGCACTTCTTCCAGCAGCAGGCGAGTGAGCCCGAGTGAGACGCGCATGAGCCAGAGCGAATGGCGTGAGCTCCTGCCGCGCATCGAGCAACTCGCCGTCAAGGCGGGGCTGACCTTCAATCCGGTCGACTTCGAGGAAGTGCCGGACACGTTCATGATGGAAATCTCGGTGTACGGCCTGCCCGTCCGCATGCCGCACTGGTCCTTCGGAACGCGCTACATCTACCAACTCGTGCAGCACCGCATGGGTCACTCGCGGCTCTTCGAGGTGGTGTTTCCGGGCAATCCGGGGCACGCCTACCTCGCCAACAGCAACAGCGTCGCCGAGAATGTGCTGGTCGCTGCACACGTCCTCGGGCACGCGGATTTCTCGCGCAACAATCTTCTGTTCCGCCGCAGCCAACAGCAGGTCGGCGAGAACATCGTCGAGCACGCGGCCAACCACGCCCGCCAGATCGGGATGGCGATCGACGAGCACGGACTGCAGCGCGTGGAAGGAACATTAGATGCCGCGCTGGCCCTCGAGCAGCACATCGACATGAACCAGTCCGTACAGCGCGAGCGCTACCCGGAGTATCTGCCGAAAGTCGAAGTCTCCGACGATACCTTCCGCAAGCGCTTTGTCTCACTCGATCCGCTGTCCAGAGACGCGTCCGCCGCGCTTCGCCAGCGTGCGCCCGTACCACCACATCGGGAGCTCGACCTGCTCTGGTTCATTGCGCAATACGCGCCAGAGCTGGAGGGCTGGGAACGCGACATCTTCCTGGCGGTACGCGAGGAATCGTTCTACTTCTTTCCGGTGTTCGCGACCCAGATCATGAATGAGGGCTGGGCGTCGTACTGGCATGCACGCCTGCTACGCGAGGCAGATTTTCTCCCGCAGCAGTCCTATGTCGATGCGATCAAATGCCATTCGGATGTCGTGCGCCCGCTCGCCAGCGACCAGCAGGTGGCGCTCACTATCAATCCGTATCACCTCGGCTTCAGCCTCTGGGAAGCGATCGTGGAGGAGCAGGGCCTGGAAGCGGCGCGAGGCATCCTGCGACAGGACGACGATTTCAGCTTCGTACGCAACCAGCTCACCCATGAACGGGCCGAGAAATTGCAGCTGTTTCGCTATCGCGCTGAGTCCAACGGCCAGGTGAAGGTCGAAGAGCCTGACCTCAGCGCGCTGCATGAAGCGTTGCTGCAGCCGAAGTACAACTTCGGTGCACCGACCATCGGCGCCCGGCACATTCGCATCGATGGCACACTGAAGCCTCGAACATGACCATCGCACCGACGGGCGCGGCCTCGATGTCGAGCGTGGCAAGAAAGTGATCGAGTACCTGCAGCGAGTGTGGCGTCGGCCGGTGATCATGCACACCATCGATGAACACGGCGCCGAACTGGACTTCACGGTGCCGATGGCACCGGCGGCCTAGATTCCAGGATGTCTTGCGGCGGATGCTGAGCAGCTTCTCCACTTCCGCAACCACCTCGCCCTGCCCGTCACGGATCTGCACCGTGAACGTGGGTTCGATTTTTTCATGCGTCTCGAGCTGCGCGCGCAGTGCATCGACCTGTGATTGCGTCAGTCGGAACTGCGCGCTCACCGTTCCCTTGCCCGGTTTGCGAAAACGGATCGATGCCGCCTTGTCCCATACGATGTAGCCCTTGCCGAGGTTCTCGAGGAGCATCAGCATGTAGAACGGGTCAGCCATCGAGTAGAGCGACATCTGCCATAGTGGGTGCCGACATAGTTGGCGTTCCACCAGTGCAGTTTCATCTCCACGTCGATTTCGCGCAGATCCTCGCTCATCCGCTTCACGCGGATGCCGGCCCCCAGGAATGGCGGATAGATCTTCAGCAGCCGCAGGAGTTGGCGCCGCCTGGCCATGTGCGTTTCAGATCAGGAACTCCTCGGCTGGCTCGCGCAGGTTGTAGCTCGAGCCATCGCGCGGCCGTAGGCGCCGGCATTGGCGATCAGCAGCACGTCGCCTTCGCGCGTCACCGGCAGCAGCCGGTCGTGCCCGAGCACGTCGCCGCTCTCGCAGATCGGCCCCACGACGTCGAGAGCTCCGGCTTGGGCTCGCCGAGCGCGTGAGGTTCACGATCTCGTGGAAGGCGCCGTACAGCGCCGGCCGGATCAGCGAATTCATGCCGGTGGCGACGCCCGACGTAGCCCTGGTCGCCCTTGTCCTTGAGCTGCGTGACGCGCGCCAGCAGCACGCCCGCCGTCCGCCACCAGGTACCGGCCCGGCTCGATCCACAGCTCGATGCCCGGGATGCTTCGCCTTGAGCTCCAGCGCCAGCGGCATCGAGCGCGGCCAGGTCGACGCCGTGCGCTGGCCGGGATCCGGCACCCCGAGGCCGCCACCGATGTTCAGCGTGGTGATGCCGCGAACCTGCTCCGCCGCCGCGGCGAGGTCCGACGGCGGTCTTCGTCCAGTTGCGGACGTCGAAGATGCCGCTGCCCGTGTGCGCATGCAGCCCGAGACGACGGCGCCGGACCGACTTCGCCAGCGCGCTCCAGTTCGTCGATCTCGAACAGCGGCACGCCGAACTTGGCGTGGGCGCCGGCCGTGCGCACGTGATGGTGGTGCCCGCGCCCGTGCCCGGTATCGATGCGCACCAGCACTCGCCGTCCCGTGAACAGCTCCGGCCACTCGCGCAGCGCGTACAGGTTGTCGAGCGTGACGCTTCACGCCCTGCGACAGCGCCTATTCGTATTCGCGCGCGGCGCGAAGTTGGGCGTGAACAGCATCTCGTCGGCGTCGATGCCGGGCAGCGTCGCGAGCACGTGCTCGCAGCTCGCCGCGCGACACGCATTCGACCGACACGCCGGCCGCGTGCAGCGCTGCAGCAGCTCGGGAGTGCGGATTGGCCTTGATGGCGTAGAGCACGCGATCCACCGACTTGAGCGCCAGCAGGTCGCGCGCCGCGGCGGCCGACCGTCGCCGAGTCGTAGACATAGGCCGCATCGCGCCTGCCCAGCGCGCTGAGCAGGCGGCGCGACTTTCTCCTGCCACCACGAGCGGGCCGCGCGCCCGGCGCAGCCGGGCTTGCGGAGCAGCTGCTTCCCAGGTCGGGCCGATCACCTGTCGCGCGGCTGCGCGATGGATCAGCAGCGTCGTGCAGCTGGTCGCACGAGCCGGTCGGCCTGCTCCTCGTCGACGACGAACGTGAAGTTCAGGTCGTTGGCCGCCTGGCTGACCAGGTAGATCTTCTGCTCCTCGAACAACTCGAAGGCGTCGCCGAGCCGGTGCAGGATCGCCGCGGATGTTGCGGCCGACCAGGCTCACCGCGGCGCAGGGCCCGATGATCTCGACGCGGCACAGCTCCGACAGCTCGGCGAGCAGCGCTGCACGTCGTGCCGCATCGAGCGTGTTGGCGCCGGGATCGAGCGACACGGTGACATTCGTCTCGGAGGTGGACACCAGGTCCACCGACATGCCGTGGTCCTTGAAGACCGCGAAGGCATCGGCGAGGAAGCCGACCTGGTGCCACATGCCCGGGCTCTCCATCGAGACCAGCGTGATGCCCTTCTTGAGGCAGACCGCCTTCACCTGCGCCGCGCCGTCGCCGGGCGCGGCGCTGATCACGCGTGCCCTCGAGGTCCGGCATCTGCGTCGCATAGACGAACAGCGGGATGCCGTACTGCACGCACCGGCAGGATGCAGCGCGGATGCAGCACCTTGGCGCCGCTGCTGGCGATCTCCTGGGCCTCGTCGTAGTGGAGTGCGCTCAGCAGGCGCGCCGTGGGAATTGCGCGGATTCGCGCTGAACATGCCGGGCACGTCGGTCCAGATCTCGAGCCGCGCGCCGCAGCTTCGCGGCGAAGTAGGCGCCCGAGGTGTCCGAGCCGCCGCGGCCCAGCAGCACCGTGTCGCCCTCGGCGTCGCTGGCGATGAAACCCTGCGTGATGCAGGACCTGGCCGGGGGCCGAGAAGCGCTGCTGGAGGGCCGGGTCGGGCTCGAAGTTGCAGGTCGCCGACAGGAAGTTCGCGCGCTGCTCGCGGCCGCGCGGTCGGCCTGCAGCACCGTGCGCGCGTCGACCCACGTGACCTGCATGCCCTGCGTGCGCAGGAACGCGGCGCCGATCCGGGTCGCCATCAGTTCGCCGATCGCCATCACCCGCGCGCGCACGCGGTCGCTGACCTCGCCGATCAGGTGGATGCCCTCGGCGATCTGCCGCAGGTCGGCGAAGTGACGCTCGAGGTCGCGCCTGGACGACGCCGAGATCGCGCGCGAGATCCAGGTGGCGACGCTCGATCTGCTCCATGACCGGCTCCCACTCGCCGGTCAGGGCTGCCGTGAGCAGTGTTTCGAGCCGGTCGGTGATGCCGGACAGCGCGGAATGCACGATGACCGGGTGCAGGCCGCTGGCGAGCCGCGCCTGGACGACGCCGGCGATGTTCTTCCAGTTGCTGACGCTCGAAACGCTGGTGCCGCCGAACTTGAGGACGACCCACGGTGAGTGATCGACCACAGCCATTCACGACCCCTTCACGCCCGCAACATACTGCGGACTCGCACGCCAATACGGCGAGCCCCTGCGATGGCTTGCTACAGCCTCAACCGACGGATCGGGTGGTGACTCGAACGGACACCGCTCGAGGAGCGCGTGTCACTTATCGTCTTCGAAGATCTCGCGCAGCTCTCTTTCCAACCTGCGCTCAGCCAACACGTCCTCGAGCCTGCTCCACGCCGCCTTGCCTCGCTTGATACTCGCAGGCTTGGCGCGGCGGTCAACTCGATCGATGAGCAGTCGGTCAAAATCGGATGACTCTTCCTGCTCGTTGAGGAATTCGTCATCCAGCTCGAAGTGGTCGTCGTCTCGTTCCGACATGATGGCCCTTGGAAAAGTCCCGCTGGATCAGTGGCATCCAGCACTTTGGCGCGACGAAGAGGTTGCGAAATATATACGATTTGCGCGGGGGTTCAACTCCCTTTTTGCGTCGCCGAATGAAGGCAGCTGGGCCTCGCCAAGGTCCTCGCTGCCCGCTCAGGTGGTGTATCTTTCTATAGTTATTTCAATCTATTACGAGCTAACCTTCAGTAACACTTACAGGTGCGCCGCGGCCCAGGCCGAGGCCTTCGGCCGCACTATGTTCAGCACGCGCCACCTCGACGACACCAAAGGAATTGATGAGCGCCAGGTATTCCCCCGGACGGACATCGCCGTAGGTGTGGCGCAACGGAAAGCGATGATTGCCTGCATGAACGACCGGGCGCGTGAACCGGCGCAGCAGCGCCTGATCGATATTGGTGACCAGGTTGCCGAAGTGATCGAGGGTGATGACCACGCCGCGCACGGCTTGCCCGATGAGCTCGGGTTCATCGACCCAGGCGGGCACGAACTCGCTGGTGGGATCACCCAGATCCGAGGGCTGGCAGCGCCCGGCAGCCAACTCTGCAGCGAGGGGCGCAAAGATGTCGCGCCCGTGGAAGGTCGCGCTCGGGCGGCCAATGGAGAAGCGCTCGAGTGCACGCGGTGCGAGCCGGTGAATGCTCACCGATCCGATGCGTCCGATCACGGGTGCCAACAGCCCGTTGTCGGGGGCCAGGAATAGATGTTCTGGAGCGGTGACCGCGATGATGTCGCGCTTGGTGCCGACGCCCGGGTCTACGACTGCGACATGAACAGTGCCCGCCGGAAAGTAACTCCAGGATCTCGACAACCAGAATCCAGCCTCGGCGGGCCAGTGCACGAGGATGTCGTGTGTCACATCGATGATGCGCGCCGCCGCAAACCGAGTGAGGATGCAGCCCTTCATCGTGGCGACGAAGGGACCCTCCGCGCCGAAATCGGTCGTGAGCGTGATAACACCGCAGGCTGTGAACAAGGCGTGCATCTCGTCGGGAACCTGCATCTAAGGTAGCCCATGCGATCGCGGCGCGTCACTCCTGATATCCTGCGCGCCCATGCTGCAAGCGACCCGGCCCGATAACACCGGCACAACGACGGGCCCGAATTCCGCCACCGCCCCCGGCCTGTGGGTCCTCGTCGGAATCACACTGTGTTTCGCGTTGTCGGGATTCGCCGCCCTGCTCTACCAGACCGCCTGGACGCGGCAATTCTCCCTCGTGTTCGGCACGTCGGAGCTTGCCGTGGCGACCGTGCTTGCCGCCTACATGGCGGGCCTCGCGCTGGGAGCGTGGCTGATCGAGCGGTTCCTGCCGCGCGTCTCAAACCCGATTTTCGTGTACGGACTGCTGGAGTTCACCATCGCCGTCGGCGCGATTGCCGTTCCTTTCCTGCTGCTGGCAGCGGACAAGCTGATGGTCCTCACCATTGGCGCGAACGCTGAGCCTCCCGACAGCCTCGGGGGATGGCAGACCGTCTTCTATGTGCTCACGGCCTTTGTCGTGCTGGCTGTGCCGACGGCCTGCATGGGAGCGACGCTCCCTCTGCTGACGCGGCACGTCGTCAGCACGCCCGCGCAGATCGGCCGGCGCGTTGGCTTCCTCTACGCCATCAACACGCTGGGCGCCGCCGGTGGCGCTCTGTGTGCAGCGTACCTGTTGCTTCCAGCGCTCGGCCTCAGCGGCACGGTCTTCGTCGGTGTATTCGTCAATGTCATCGTGTTCGCGCTTGCAGCTGCGATCTCGCGCACCGGTTCACCACGCCGACGGCCACCGCGCTCATGGGAAAATGCCCCTCCCGCAGTATCGGCGCCGAGCATGCGCGCTGCTCGTAAGCCCTTCGGCACACTCATCACGTTGGGCCGCCAGTGGATTCTTCCGGTGATGCTGATCTCCGGCGCCGCATCCTTCATCTACGAGGTGCTTTGGACACGGATGCTCAGCCACATTCTCGGTGGCAGCATCTTTGCGTTCGCCACCATGGTTGCGAGCTTCCTCCTCGGCATCGCTGCCGGCAGTGCCGTGGCATCACGCGTGGCGCGTTCGCTCAACATCTCGCTCGCCGCCTTCGTCGCTTGCCAGGTCGCTACGGCATTGGCTTCCATTGCCATCTATCTCGGCATTGAGGTACTCGTTCCGCAGCACGCCGGTCTCGCGGGTAACGCAGGCGTCGCCATGGCCGTGCTGCTGCCAGCGACCTTCTTCATCGGCGCGACTTTCCCGCTTGCGGTGAGAATTCTCGTGGACGAGCCCGAGCGTGCCGCGATCGCCAGTGCGCGCGTCTATGCATGGAATACCGTCGGCGCGATAGCCGGGGCGCTTCTCGCCGGCTTCGTGCTCATTCCGGCGTTCAGGTTCGAAGGGACGATCTACCTCGCGGTGCTCGTCAACCTGGGCCTCGCGCTGCTGACCTGCCTGCTCGTTGCCCGGGCGCGGCTCCTGTATTCGGTAGCGGCCGTCGCTGTCGTCGCCACCGTGGCGATACTGTTCGCCCGAACCGCCCGTGAAGTTGCTGCACACCTCGCCGCTCAACGTCGCGACAGAGGGAGCGTTGCGCTATTACGGTGTCGGCCGCTCCGCCAGCGTCGTCGCCCTGGAACAGAACGGCATGCTGGTTCTGCGCACCAACGGCCTTCCCGAGGCGATGATGGAAATGGCCGGGAGCGTGCCCAAGTTCAGTGGGGAACTTCTGGCTTTCGTCGCTCGCCGTGCTCACGCCCCCGGAGGCGAGGTCGATGCTCATCGTCGGCTACGGCGGCGGCATCGTCATCGACGGGGTTCGCCGTCCATCAGCTCGGTCGATGTCATTGAGCTCGAGCCCGAAGTCATCGAGGCCAATCGCGCACTGCGCAGCATTCGCAAGCGTGACCCGCTGGCCGATCCCCGCGTACACATCGTGTTGAACGATGCGCGCGGCGCGTTGGCGCTCACGGACAAGCACTACGACGCGGTCGTCTCGCAACCCTCCCATCCGTGGACCGCCGGTGCCTCGCATCTGTATACGCGTGAGTTCATGCAGCAGGTAGCTGCGCACCTGAATCCGGATGGGGTGTTCATCCAATGGATGAACATCAGCTTCCTCGATGAGGCGCTGCTGCGCTCATTGAGCGCGACCTTGCTCGATGTGTTCAAGGAACTACGCATCTATCGTCCGGACCCGAATACGCTGGTGTTCGTGGCATCCGGCGGTGCCCTGCGCGCGGAGGAAGACATCGCCCGCACGCGCGCCGCGATCGCGGCCGCGCCGTCGCACTACGCGCGCTACGGTATCGAGGTGCCTGAGGACCTGGTCGGTCTGGCGCTGAGCGCCGACCAGCAGGGTGCACTGGCGCTGGCGCGAGGAGCCGACCTGATCACTGACGATCGCAATCGGCTCGCGACCGATACCGTCTATGACCGGGGCGGCGGCTTCGTGCCGACGACGCTCAGTCACGTCCTGGAAAGCTACGACCCGCTGCAACGCCGCGGTAGCTAGATACACCCGGGTCGCAACTCTCCTTCTCTTATATGGCACGACGCCTGGCGCAGTTCATCGCCACCGACCCCTCCCCATGCGGACCGGATCCTGCGCATGTCGAAGCTGGTTCCAGACCCTTCGGCAGCGGCGTATGTGGAGGCGGTTGCTCGCAGCAGCCGTGGCGATGCCGCCGGCGCGCGGCGCCTGCTGCGCGAGTCCCTCGGTATCGATCCATCCAACCAGGACGCAAGGTTCGAGCTGATCCGTAGCTCACTCCCACAACTCGCGCACGGCACCGCGCCCGCCGATGTTGTGGAGGAGGCGGCGAAGCTGCCGCCCGCCCCGGCGGCACTGGTGGAGGCAGGCCGCCAGGAGGTGCGCGAGTGGCGGAGCAGCTCCGGCTCTGGACCCGATCCTGGTTCAATCGCGCTGGACTGATCCGTGGCACGCCGAGTGCGTTCAAATGCGCGCCAATTGGCGGCTGCACGTGACCAATCCGGATTATCGCGGTCGCTTCGGTCGCGATGCGCTACTGCTGCTCGAAGAGCTGGTCCTCACCCAGCCCAGCGCGACTACGCTCAGCCTGCGCGCCCGCGCGGCCATTGCGATTGATCGTCCGGACATGCTGCTCGAGTCGATCAACGGCTATGCCGAAAGCGTCGGCGCGCTGGTCAATTACTTCGCTCGCGCCGACCTGCCCGGTCTGCGCGGCACTCTCGAGTCGCTGAACACTGATTTGGGCACCCTGCGCACCAATCCGCGTGTCGAGGCTGCGCGGGTCGACGAGGTGCGCGCGAAAGTCCTCAAAGTGCGAGACGCGATCCTGTCGCGGGCGACCGCCCAGGATCCGTCATAGCGAGCGACCGGCCTTAACGTCGGCGTGAAGGACACCCCCGCCGCGCACAGGATCAGAAGTGCCCCGCCCAGTGCGAGCCAAGGCAGGTTGCTCGCCGTCTTGGGAAGCGATGCCGCCTCGCCGCTCGGCATGGCCGCCGGTGCCGGTGCCGGCATTGGCGTGATCTCGACGATTTCGACAACCTCCACAGCCTGTGGCTCATCACCCAGGCTGGCTGCGAAACGGCTGGATGGAACGTAGAAGTTCAGCTCCTGTCCGGGGTCCATTTCGCGCGCGTTGTACGTTTGCCCGCCGATCGAGACCTTCTGGCCGGAGGGCGGCTTCATCAGAACACTCTCATCGTTGCCCTTGAACTTGATTCGCAGGCCTGCTGGAGAATTCTGAGTGACTGTGCCGGCAAACTTGACGTACGTCTCCCCGCCCTGCTGAACCACGCCCTGACAGGCCGCGGCCACGTTCGGGTACTTGGCCAGCACTTCGGGTTTCCAGGTGATATCTCGACACGTCGTACCGCTCGCGGAGAAGCTCTCCGCAGCCTGAGTGACGGCTGCGAGGAATAATCCTGACAGCAGCAGCGACCCTGCTAATGCAAATCGAAGCTTGATCATGGTTGTTCTCCCCAAAATCGTAATGACCGGTGCGGCCCGGCGCGCGCATCAATCCTGCGCCGCCGCGAACGCCTACAACCTGCACTAAGGTGCTATAGGCTCAGCGCGAACGATGAAGCGTTGTGGAGCAGCCCCGACGAAGTAGAAGGGGTAGCAGGTCACCAGCGTGACCACGGGTGTCGGCGTCTTGCCGATGACCGAAACGTCAGTCGGATCGGTAACCAGAAGCTGTGTAACGCGGTAGCGCCGGTCGCCGCGGGGTGTCTGCAGCGTCAGCTCCGTGCCCATCTCGATGTCCTTCAAGGCTCGGAAGAACCCATCGCGGTGCGCAGCGATCCCGACATTGCCCTGCTCATCGAGCTGCGCTGTACCCTCGATGTGACCTGCACCGCGATCGAGGATCGAATCCGCCGTGCCTTCATAGATCGGTACCGCCAAGCTGATGGACGGGATGCGCAGGACGCCAAGGGGCGTCCGGGGAGCACTGCCGGCGTCGTAGGCGCGGACGCGCTGTGCTGACCACAGGGAGCGGTCGGGCTGAGGCAGAACAGGGATCGTCGCCGGACCGGTCATGGCTCCGGCGCTCTCCTGAATGCGTGCGGCAGCGAACTTCTCGAGCCCCTCCTGCTGTTGCTGAAACGACCAGGTCCGCACCATGCCGTAGGTGAGCAACAACCCCACACCCGCAATCCAGAGCACCAGCTCCAGCACGCGCCAGCGCGTTTGCTCGCGGGTCGGGTGATGGATAACCCTGTGATCGGCAAGGTGCTCATCCAGCGCTCTTCTGTGATTGCGGCTGAGCAATCGCCGCAGGGGCTTGCCCGAGCAGCTTACGAGAGCCAACGCCCAGCTGCATGATGCACGTGACTGCGTCGCGGACGGATACGCCCTGGACGCGCTTCACCTGCTCTTCCTTCAAGTAGTAGAGCGATCCCGCGACCGGCGTTGGCGCGCTCGGCACGAATACTGTGAGTAGCCCATCCTCGAGCTCTTCCATGATGAAGGCGAGCAACCACGCATCGTCGATATTGGCCATGGCGACCTGGATCTTATTGTCCGCGGAATCGACGGGACTCTCGGTCATGCCCTTGAGGAGCGTATAGCCGGGTATCTTCTTCAGGACCAGATTCTCGAGAACGCGCCTCAAGCCCTGACCGAGACCGGTCTTCGCGACTAATCCCGCCAGAAAAGCCAGCAGAAGCAACAGACCGACCGCGATCCAGCCCGCGACGATGGCGGCGTCTATTCCGTGCAGCGGCAGACGTGCAGCCAGCGGCGCGACGATCTTGTGGAGGAAATCGAGCGCTTTGCCGATGAGCACGACAATCAGGACCAGCGGTATCAGGAACAGGATACCCCCGACCAGCGTCGTCTTGATGAACTGCAGCAGCTTGTTCATGTGTGGCCGCCCATCCCCGCGGGGAAGTGTATCGCGGCATCGACCTGAATACTTTCGCCCTCAGCGTGGGCCTTGAGTCCAGCTCACCGTCAGGAGCGCGCTACTGTGTCGTCGGTCACCCAGGACACCAGCAAGGTGTAGGTCACGGCGAGAATGACGGGGCCGATGAACAGACCGATCACTCCGAAGGCGATGAGTCCTCCGATGACACCTGCCACGATCAGCAGCAATGGCAGGTCTACGCCACGGCGAATCAGTACCGGCTTCAAGACGTTGTCCACTATGGCGGCAACCACGGTGAAGATGACAAGCACCACTCCCCAAATGAAGCTTCCGGACCAGAAAAGCCAGATGACGGCCGGAATGAGAACTGGCATGGGACCGAGTTGAGCAACAGCGAACACGAAGACCAGCGCGACGAGCAGGCCGGGCCGCGGCACGCCCGCTATCCACAAGCCCAACCCGGCAATGATCGACTCCACGAGCGCGGTCACAACCACACCGAGCGCCACTCCGCGGACGGCTTGCCCCGCCAGTCGAATCGTCTTTTCGCCGCGCTCGCCCCCAATACGATGCGCGAAACATCAGAATACCCTTCGCGGTCGTCTCGCCATTCGAGTACAGGATCGCGCTGACCGCGACGGTGAGCAGGAAATGAACGGTCACTGCCCCGAGTCCCCCCGTGACCGATAACACCCAGCTTGCAGTCGACCCGATATACGGTCGCAGGGCGCTCGTGATCGCCTCGGGCCCGCCCGCCGCCAACTCCTGCCACTTCGCGGCGAGCTTCGAGCCCACCCAGGGAACGCCGGACACCCACGACGGGAGTGGGGCAGACCTTCCGGTCGCCAGCTTCTTGATGAGGTCGATCCCTTCCGACGCCGCGTCGATGAGAACCCCAATGGCCAGGCCGAACGGCACGATAAAGATTGCGAGCATGACGAGTGTCAGCAGCCCCGTGGCCACGGAACGACGTCCCCCCGCCCAGCGCTCGGCCCTGAGCAGTAAGGGCCAGGT
>CAVOLM010000067.1:0-52020 GCA_963696675.1 uncultured Gammaproteobacteria bacterium
ACCTTCAAGCGGATGTGCGCATCTCAATACATCGGCGGCGTTTCGCGTAAGAGCGGCGGAGGATCGGTCATAGCCCGTAGCGCTGCGTCCGCCAATACTGCGCGCCATGAAGAACGGCTACTCACCAAGTTACGGAGCGACACCGGAGGACGACTACCGCAGTGCTCTCGACTCGTTCCTGCGCGGGACCGCAGACCCCCTGCCGCAGCTCGAGAGGATACTGGAGGCCAATCCGGATTTCGTCCCGGCTCACGTGCTGCGTGCCGGAGTTGCCGTCGCCGCCAAGACCGCACGCGCGCTGAAGGATCTGCGAAGCGCCCTCGATGCCGCAAGCCGCATCAGCGGCACGGTCAGCCCGCATGAACGCGCGCACCTCGAAGCGGCGCGGGCCTGGCTGCAGCGCTGCCCGCTACTGGCGGCGGAACGCTACTCGCGGATCGTGCGTGACTCACCGGTCGACCTGCTGGCGCTGCGGCTGGCGCAGTCCTGCTGGTTCTTTCTGGGCCGGGGCACGGCGATGCGCGACGTTGCCGCGCAAGCGCTGCCATCCTGGGAGCCGCGAATGCCCGGTTACGACAGCGTGCTTTCACTCGCCGCATTCGGCCATGCCGAGGCCGGTGACATCGGTCGCGCCGAGACGCTGGCCCTGCAGGCGCTCGACATCGAGCCGCGATCACCCGTGGCTATCCATGCCTTCGCACACGCGCTGCATCCCCAGGAACGCCATGCGGAAGGCGCGCGCTGGATGCGCGAGCGCAAGGCCGACTGGTGGATCGGCGGTCGGCTGAAACTGCACAACCAGTGGCATCTGGCTGTGTTCGAGGTGAAGGCCGGCGCGCCGCGCTGCGCCGCCGAGGCCTTCGAAGACTCCATCCTGCCCTCGGTCATCGCCGGTGCCAGCGACCCGGTCGACGCCACGAGTCTCCTGTGGCACCTGCATCGAGCGGGTGCTGAAGACGAGTCGCGCTGGCCTTTGCTCGCGCAGCTCTGGGAGCGGTGCCTGTCGCCGGGATTCTGGCCGTTCCTCGACCTTGTCGCGGCCGTGGCGTATGCGAACGCGGGCGATAAGGCGCGTCTGCATCAGCACGCGCATCGCCTCGCGACGATAGCGCACGGCGACTCGTGCACCGCGCGCCTGGCGCAGGTTGCGACCGTGCCCATCATGCGTGCCCTGACGTCTGCACCTGGCGCTCTCGATTCAACGCAGCGCTGGCCTCGAGCGGCGCTGGAGACTCTGGGCGCGAGCCAGCCGCAGCGCGCGTTGCTGGAGAAGATGCTCAGTACGACAGGCCACCTGCGCCCGCGCGTGCAGACCTCGCGAAGTGTGGCCGCATGAAAGTTCCAAGGTTTCGCCGCCTACTGGTACGAGATGTGCCCTGTCTGAGAATTCTTGTCCCCACTACCCCAACGAAGGAGTCCACATGCCTCTCATCAACGTCCGTGTCGTCGAAGGTGTCTTCACGCCAGCCCAGAAGAAGGAAATCGCGCACAAGATGACCGATGCCATCGTCCAGATCGAGGGCGAGGCCTTTCGTCCGCTGACCTTGGTCGTCATCGACGAGGTCAAGAGCGGCGACTGGGTCGTCGGCGGGCAGCAGATCACTACTCAGGCGGCGAAGGCGCTTGCTGCCGGTAAGTCAGCTGCCTGAGCGATTGCGGGTACGTGCTGGAGCGGCGGCCTGTGCACCGCTCCGGCTGTTCTTGCGCCAGGCTGCCGGCGTCGTATCGAATTCTCGTTTGAACGCACGATTGAACGCGGGCTCCGAGTCATAGCCGCAACGCGCCGCAATGCTCGCAATACCCTCGCTCCCGCTTTGCAGTGCCTGGGCTGCGAGCGCCAGGCGCCAGCGGGTGAGGTACTGCATGGGCGGTTCGCCGATCAAGTCAGTGAAGCGCTCGGCCAATGCAGAGCGTGACAGGGCCACCTTGCGCGCCAGAGCATCGACCGTCCAGGCGTCGGCGGGCCGCGTGTGCATCAGTCCGAGCACGCGTCCGACGTACGGGTCGCGCAATCCTGCCAGCCATCCCTTCTGATCGGCGGGCAACGACAACGCGTGGCGGCGCATCGCTTCCACGAACATGAGCTCCGACAATTTGGAGAGCAGCGAACGGGCGCCGGGGTTCTGTGCCAGAGACTCCTGCACGCCGACGCGTAGCAGCTCGAGAATCCAGGCTGTGGCCGGCGTGCCGCCCAGAGGCACGCGCAGCATCTCGGGCAGGGAGCTGAACAGTGGCCGGCAGATGCGCCGGTCACAGGCAAGGTAGCCGCAGACGAAGTGCGTCTTCTCGCCGCTGCCGCCGTACTTCATCTGCACGAGCCCATCGCGCCCGCTCCGCTCGAGTACGGGCTCGGATGCTGCGGGCACGAGCCGAGGATCGCTGCCCATCAGGTGCAGGCTGTCATGGGGAAACAGAATCACGTCGCCGGTCGCAAGCTCGACGGTTTCGCTGCCGTCCGCGAGTCGCGCGCTACAGCGCCCGTCGAGCAGGAAATGAAAGAAAACAATGTGATTGCCCTGGGGCAGCTTGGACGCCGCAGTGTGAAGCCCGTACTGAGCCTCGACACACCAGGGCGCGCTGAACTCGGCGTTCAGATACACCGCGCCGTCGAGGCGGATCACCTTCAGCACGTCGGAAAGGACGTCCACGGGAAAATACTAACAAAACTATCTCGCAGGACGACGGCCCCTCGAAACCCGCTATTCGAGCAAGGCAAACTAGGCCTTCCGCGCCCGGCGACTCGAACGTCGACTCGGGCACCACGACCGATCAAAGCGAATCCGAATGTGAAGCGTTCGAAGACGCGCTCGATCAGGTCGCCACTTGTTAGATTGGCGCGCCCGGAGAGATTCGAACTCCCGACCCTCAGGTTCGAAGCCTGATGCTCTATCCAACTGAGCTACGGGCGCGGATTAAACTTTGTCCATGATGCCCACGGATGAACCGGTCTGCTACTGCGAACTGAACTGTCGCCAGACCGCAGGATCCTAAGCGCCGCGGGCACTGCGGAACATTCTGTCGCCATTGCGCGACTGATTCTTGCGGGACACGGAGTCGTCGGGTCGAGCCCAGGTACGTTATGTCGCGAAACGGGCAAAGTCAGCCGGTGACGCACTACTCTGAGCGCGTTGAAAACGTGCGAGCTGCGACCGACAGTCGGCGAGCGAGCCGGCCTCGCTAGCTCGGAGGATATTCTCGAAATGGACAGATCAGCGGTGCTGCTGCAGATCGTACAAGGCACCGTGGGCGAAATCGTCTCGGACACCTACGTCACGCGATTCACACTTGACGATGAAACGGTGTGGTTTCGCACCTCACGTGCGGGCCGACCGCCGATTGCGGCAGGTGACCCGGTCGCGGTCGTGGCAAGCAGGATCGGCCCGCGACGCACACTGATCGCAATTCGAATCTGGCGACTGCGCGATGCGCGGTCTTTTCGTCCGCACAAGCACAGCTCCCTCGCGCTCCAGCTTGCGGCTGTCGCGATTTTCCGTGCGAGTGTCATCTTCGGAGAGTTCGGGCGGTCAATCGCAGCCTCTGCGGTTGCGCCTCTCGCGGCACTTGGAAGAGGTTATCTGCAAGCGCAGGTGGACATCGTGGCTCGTCATGCAGCACTGCTAGCGAGCCGCCCGCAGCCTGTCCCGGCGGCAACCAACACCGCCACCGCCGCTCCCTCAACGCCCGAAGTCGCGATTGGCCTGCAGGGCGCAGCTCCCACGACTGAAGCGCCGTGGTGGCACTCGGACCTTCTCGAATACACGCACGATGCCATCATCATCTGGGAAATGGACGGCGCCGGCATCCTCTACTGGAACGAGGCGGCCGAACAACTCTACGGATACACCCGCGAAGAGGCTCGGGGCAAGGTTACGCACGACCTGCTGCGGACTGTCACACGTAGGCCCGTCAAAGAACTCGAGTCGATGCTTGCCCGCTATGGGGTCTGGATCGGAGAGCTGCGCCACACGACTCGCGACGGCCGCATCGTGGAAGTCGAAGGCCGACTTTCACTCATGTCGCAACGAAGCGGGAAATGGCTGGTGCTCGAGGTGAATCGGGACGTCACCGATCGCCGCTACGCCGAAGCTGCGGGAGCCGCGCGCGAAGCGAGCCTCTCGATTCTGAATCGCGAGCGCTGAGCTGAAGGCCTGACGTCTGGCCGTACTCTTGCCGAAGTCGCGCCCCCCGGGCATCTCTACGGCTGCGCGCGCAGATGATGAACCTCGCGTTCTGTCCGGCTTCGCGGAGGGCTATGGCCATTGATGCGCAGAAAAATTGGCGCATATTGTGCCGGAATGATCGACCTTGACGGCAAGCTGAGGCTGCATGGCGCGTTCAAGCATTCGGTCGCGCACGTCGGCAACGAGCGCGCGCCCGTGCTGGTCGTCGATAACTTCCTGAGCGATCCGGAGGTGTTGATCGACTATGCCGCGACGCATTCTGAGTTTGGTTCGGTCACGGACACGTTCTATCCCGGCGTACGTGCGCCGATTCCGCAGATCTACACCTTCGCCGTACGCGCCTTCCTGGGCGAGCTGATCAGCGCAAGCCTCGGCCTGGGCGCCAGCCGCGTCATGAAGGAACTCGCCACGTTTTCGCTCGTGACGACGCCACGAGATCAGCTGCAGGTACTGCAGCGGCTGCCGCATTTCGATAACACCGATGATCAGCAGATCGCGGTGCTCCACTATCTTTGCCCGGCGGGACTGGGAGGCACCTCGTTCTATCGCCATCGCGCGACGGGCTTCGAGACCATCCGGCCGCAGCGCCTCGCCGACTACACGAAAGCAGTCGAAGGGGAACTCAGGGCGCACGGCCCGCCGCCCTTCGAGTACATCAATGGCGACACAACTTCGTTCGAGCGGATTGCGAGTTTCGAGGCCGTGCCGAATCGGGTGCTGATCTATCGCAGCATCTCACTGCACAGCGCGGACATTCCGCACGACTTTGCATTCGACAGCGATCCGCGCAGCGGGCGCCTGACTGCGAACACATTCTTCTTCTTTCGTTGAACTCAGCCCTGTACGCGATCGGCACGGCAGTGTTCGGCGATGAACCCGGCATGCGTCGGCATGGCTTCGGCCGTCTGGCGGATCAGCTGCTTCAGTCGCAACAGCTGGCGTTTCGCTTCCTCCTCCGGCATCAGGTATGCGAGCGGGTCGAGGCGTTGCGGCCAGATCTGCTGTCCGATCAGGATCGACAGCCAATTGGGCTCGACGAACAGCTCCTTGTCATAGAACGCTACCCGCCCGCTGCTGCGGAAGAGCTGAATGCGATACGCCAGCGAGTCGGGTATCGACATGTTGCGGCAATACGCCCAGAGCGGCTGGTCCTCACGTTCAGTGGCGAAATAGTGGAGCGTGATGAAGTCGCGGATGTGCTCGTATTCGCTGATCTGCAGGCGGTTATATTCCTCGGCATCAGCGGGATCGAACGTTCGGTCGGGAAAAATCGCGGCAAGCTGCGTCACACCACTCTGGATGAGGTGGATGCTGGTGGATTCGAGCGGTTCCATGAACCCACTCGCGAGCCCCAACGCAATACAGTTCTTGTTCCAGAACTTCTTCCGCCGCCCGGTCGTGAAGCTCAAGAACCGCGGCTCCGCCCGCGCCTTGCCGTCCAGGTTCGCCATCAGTGTCGCTGCCGCCTCGTCATCGCTGATGAAGCGACTGCAGTACACATACCCATTGCCGATGCGATGCTGCAAAGGAATGCGCCACTGCCACCCGGCACTGCGAGCGGTTGAGCGCGTGTAGGGAGTCAGCTCCCCGGCACTCTCACAGGGCACCGCCACCGCCCGATCGCACGGCAGCCAGTGGGTCCAGTCCTCATACCCGGTCTTCAGTGCCTGCTCGATCAAGAGGCCCCGGAACCCCGAGCAGTCGATGAAAAGATCCGCCTCGACGCGCGTTCCATCATCGAGCTGCAGGGCGCGGATGAACCCATCCTCAGCGCGCAGCTCCACGTTCGTCACCTTTCTCTCGAGGCGCTTCACCCCACGCGCCTGCGCATACTCACGCAAATACCCCGCGTACAAACCCGCATCAAAATGAAAGGCGTAGGAAAGGCTGGAAAGAATGAGCCGTGGGTCTTCGACGGGACGCATGAACTTGCCGAGATACGCGGCGGTGCCGGAAAGCGAGTACTCCCGCAGCGGCGTTTCATCTCCGAGCTCACGCAGCCGTAACCAGTGATGATGGAAAGCGACCTGTTCGATAGTGACGCCGTACTTGCCGAACGGATGAAGATAGTTGTGCCCGATTCGACCCCAATCGCGAAACTCAATCCCGAGCTTGAACGTCGCCTGTGTCTTGCGGATGAAATCATTCTCATCGATGCCCAGGAGCTGATTGAACGAACGAATGGGCGGAATCGTGGCTTCGCCGACACCGATGGTGCCGATCTCGGGAGACTCGATCACCGTAATGGCGCAATCCCCGTTCTTCAGTACGCGGGCGATGAGCGCGGCAGCCATCCAACCGGCGGTTCCGCCGCCCACGATCGCGATGCTGCGAATACGATTGTCCGGCATCTACGTCACGCTCACGCGGGTGGCACGGCGCGACAGTGTCGCGCGATGTAGTCCACATGTTTCGGCGCCGCTTCCGCGGTTCGATGGATCACGCTGCGCATCTCGTGCAAATTCCTGCGCAAGTCCTCGAGATCGTGCTGGTCGACCAGGGGATCGTAACGTTCCGGCCAGATGTCCTGCCCCATGAGCACCGCGAGCCAGTTGGGTGTCACGAACAGCTCTGCACCATATCGCACTACGCGCCCGCTGTTGCGGAATTGGCTGACCTTGTATGCGAGCGTGTCGGGGATCGGCATGCCGCCGCAATATCGCCACAGCGGCGCGTCCTCACGCGTGGTGGCCTTGTAGTGCAGGATGATGAAATCGCGAATGCGCTCGTACTCGGTGATGGCCTGGCGGTTGTATTCCTCGATGAGCACCGGCGAGAAGCTGCGATCCGGAAACAGGTTGAGCAGGTGTGTGAGCCCCTTCTGGATGAGGTGGATGCTGGTGGATTCGAGCGGTTCCATGAACCCACTCGCGAGCCCCAACGCAATACAGTTCTTGTTCCAGAACTTCTTCCGCCGCCCGGTCGTGAAGCTCAAGAACCGCGGCTCCGCCCGCGCCTTGCCGTCCAGGTTCGCCATCAGTGTCGCTGCCGCCTCGTCATCGCTGATGAAGCGGCTGCAGTACACATACCCATTGCCGATGCGATGCTGCAAAGGGATGCGCCACTGCCACCCGGCACTGCGCGCGGTTGAGCGGGTGTAGGGAGTCAGCTCCCCGGCACTCTCACAGGGCACCGCCACCGCCCGATCGCACGGCAGCCAGTGGGTCCAGTCCTCATACCCGGTCTTCAGTGCCTGCTCGATCAACAGACCCCGGAACCCCGAGCAGTCGATGAAAAGATCCGCCTCGACGCGCGTTCCATCATCGAGCTGCAGGGCGCGGATGAACCCATCCTCAGCGCGCAGCTCCACGTTCACCACCTTTCTCTCCAGCCGCTGCACCCCACGCGCCTGCGCATACTCACGCAAATACCCCGCGTACAAACCCGCATCAAAATGAAAGGCGTAGGAAGAAGCCGACCAGATCGGTCCTTCAGCTTCGGCTGGTCGTATGAAGTGGCCAAGCCGAGCCGCAACAGCGCTCAGCGATAAATCCTCGAAGCTCGACGGCTCCCCCGCCTGACGCAGCCTCAGCCAGTCCTGGTGAAGCGAAGCCATGTCGACACTCACACCGTGCACACCGAAGGGGTGAAAGTAACGATGGCCCACGCGTGTCCAGTCGCGAAATTCGATGCCGAGCTTGAACGTGCCCTGCGTGTGACGCAGGAAATCGTTTTCATCGAGTCCGAGTGCGCTGTTGAAAAGGCGAATGGGCGGTATGGTTGCCTCACCGACCCCGACGGTGCCGATGTCGGGTGATTCGATGACGCGAATCTCACCAAAGCGATCCTGAAGCTTGCGAGCGAGGATCGCGGCCGCCATCCAGCCGGCAGTGCCCCCACCGACGATCGCAACGCCCCGTATCCGTCGCGTGGAAATCATCGCGTCTTCGATTCCCCGGATCGCGTCAGTCATGACGCCCCCGCTCGATGCTGCGATGACTCTCCATGAACTGACGATGGGTGGGCACAGTTCCGGCCGCATCATGAATCGTCGATCGCATGCGCGAGAACACCGACTTCACTTCCTCGATGTTCACGACATCAGCCAGCGGATCGTAGCTCTGCGGAATGACACCCTGCCCCAGCAAAACCGACACCCAGCTCTCCTCGCCGAAGTGCTCGTCATCGGAGAGGCTCACGCGGCCACTGCTCCGGAAGAGCTCGACCTTATGACGCAGCGTGTCGGGCACCTGCATGGACCGGCAGTACTCCCAGAACGGCGAGTCGCGACGCGTGGTAGCCCAGTAGTGAAGGATGAGGAAGTCACGAATGCGCTCGTGCTCTGCGATGGTGAGCCGGTTGTACTCCTCGGCATCGCAGGGATTGAACCGTTGATCCGGGAAGGTCGTCAGCAACCGGGAGACGCCCGTCTGCACCAGGTGCAATCGGATCGATTCCAGGGGTTCAAGGGCGCCGCCGGGAATCCAGACACAGTTTCGGGTCCAGAACTTCTGCGGGCGTCCGGCTGCGAGACGCAACAGTTGCGGCTCGCCGAGCGCTGGACGCGGAAGCGCATCGAGCAATGCGCCGGTGGCAGCATCCTCGGAAAGAAACCGACTGCAGAACACCTGGCTGCAGGCCAGCTGCCGCTGCAGCGGTGTGCGCCACGTCCACCCGGCGCTCGACGCAATCGCCTGTGAATAAGGCGGCGCATCCTCGAGCCCTTCGCACGATACCGCCACGGCGCGATCGCACGGCAGCCACTGGCTCCAATCCTCAAAGCCGACGCCAACGGCCTGCCTTGCAAGTGTCCCGTGATGGCCGCTGCAGTCGATATAGAGGTCAGCTTCGATGCGCGCACCGTCATCGAGTACCAGCGCTTCGATGAAGCCGTCGTCGCCCCGCAGCCTTACTTGCTTCACGTGGCCGACGATCCGTTGCGCGCCTCGAGCCTGCGCGTACTCGCCCAGGTAGGTCGCCAGCCGATTCGCGGAGAAATGATAGGCATATGAATAGAGCGACAGCACCGAGCGTTGGTCGGGAACGGGAGGCGCGAACCGCGCGCGTTTCGCGAGCTGGGTGGCAGGGGAATATTCCTCGATGCTGCTGTCATCCCCTGATTCGCGGAGCCGCAACCAGTAATGATGGAACGGCACGGCTTCGAGCCTGGCACCGGACGAGCCAAAGGTATGGAAATAGCGACCTCCGACCTGGCCCCAATCCCTGAATTCCTGGCCGAGGTTGAACGTCGCGCCGGTCCTGCGCACGAGATCACCTTCGTCGATACCCAGCAGCCCTCGCAGGCGCTGGAACGCGGGATTGGTGGCCTCGCTCAGGACGTCGAGGTCCGGCTCCGGCACATCGATCAGGCGAATCTCGCAGTAGGTTCGCTTCAGGATTCGCGAAAGAACGGCAGCGACGGTCCATCCGGCGGTCCCGCCGCCGACAATCACGATGGTTCGAACGCGACGGTCAAACATATGTGTGTAGGTCGTGAAGGCGATTCGAACCGGGCATGTTTAAAGTCTCTGGTGCAAGCGTTCAGCAATGCTGTTCGGACTCGCCATGTTGCCCGGATACGACAAAACTTTCGGAAAAACCTCCTTGACATAGAAAATCCGATTTATCCTATAATAAGGAACGGGAACGAGTTCGTCATCGTTCAAAATCGAGCCATTCCGTCAGAGGGGGGAATCTCTGTGAAAGCCAAGCATCGACGGGCCGTGTGCGCGCCGAGCGCGCTTGCCATTCTCAGTACTTTTGGCGCGACAGCCTACGCTCAAGAGCAACAGGCGAAGATTGGCGAAGTCGTCGTCACTGGCGTTCGCCAGGCGATGCGCGATTCGATCGTCATCAAGAGAAATTCCGAGCTCGTCAGCGACAACATTTCCACCACGGACATCGGCCAGCTTCCCGATGTAACGATCGCTGAAGAGCTCAATCGACTCCCGGGAGTCAATACAACGCGTGATCGAGGCAATTCCAGCCAGGCGGCGGTTCGCGGATTGGGTCCGCGCCTGGTGTTCGGCCTCGTCAACGGTCGCGAAGTGGCTTCGTCGGAGCCCTCACAGGATCTGCGCTGGGAAATCTATCCTTCCGAAGTGCTTTCAGGTGCCCAGGTATTCAAGACCCAGGACGCAACGCTGATCCCGGGCGGCATCGCAGCGACGATCGACATCCGCACCATCTCCCCGCTCGACTATCACGGCCCCACCTTCACCGTACGAGCCGGCCCGACTTTCAATGAGACGGCCAACGATCTGCCGCACTACGATGGCACCGGGTATCGCGGTAGCGCCGGCTTTGTCACTCATTTCAGCGACACGCTTGCCGTGTCGCTCGCTGCCAGTATTCAGCGCGAGAAGAACGGTTTCCCGGACGCGCGCACGTTCGGCTGGAACACTCCGGACAACTCCGGCGGCAACACCGGTGATCTGAACGGCGATGGCGTGCCGGACAACACGACCTGGGGTCTCGTCACTGAAATCAAGGAGGTTACCCAGGACCGGGGGGCAGTGTCCGGAGCGATCGGTTGGCGCGCAAGTGACAACCTGACGGTCAAGGCTGACGCCCTGTGGTCGCAGTACGAAATCAAGGAAGACCAGTTCCAGGCCTGGTACGGCAACAACATCACGGGTAACTGGGCGAACGGCAACTCCGGGGTTTACAACGCCCCAGGCAACTCCTACGACATCGTCGATGGATCGGTGGTCTCGGCCGACCTCAATGGCGCTTTCCCGAACTACGAAAGCTCAATCAACAACTACAACGAGAAACACTCGCTGCTGGTAACTGGCCTTAATGCCGAATGGAACAGCGGCAGCTGGTCGGGCCAGGCGGATCTTTCGTACTCGGAAGCCTGGCGCAAGAACCGGTGGGAAGCGATCTACCTCAGCGACATTTTCCCGCCGAACCTCGCGTTCGATGTGCGCGATGGACAGACGCCCTTCGCCGCGACCCCCGGCTTTGACCCGTCTGATCCATCGATTCAGTCGGCGGGAGGGTTCCGTGCCAACAGCGGTTCCAACGTGAATGGCACCGGGCAAAGCGACGGCCCGGAACACACTGACGACAGGATCTGGGCGGTAGCACTCAATTTCACCCGCTCATTCGAAACCGAGAGTCCTTCCAGCGTGACGTTCGGCGCGCGCTATTCAGATCGTGAAAAAAATCACCACCGAAACCGGTATGGTCTGTGTGCAGGGACGGGCTCCACGGTGTTCATCAACGCCAATACCCAGGCATGCCGGCCGGGATCAGGCGTTGTCGACCTCTCCAATGCCGGACTCGAATCGTTCACCGTGCCCGGCGTCAACGTCCCGCCGATGGTCTGGGGCGATTTCGACTCGTTGCGCGCCCTCGTCTACCCGGATGATTCTGTGCCAGATGGATCCGATCAACTGCTCGTGCGCACGACGGTCGGCGAGAAGACCTACGAGGGCTTCGCGAAACTCAGCTTCGAGGGGACGCTCGGCAGCTTGCCGGTCACGGGTGGAATTGGTGTTCGCGTTGCGCGCGTGGAAACTACGAGCGACGGCTTTCAGACCACGGACAATCTCAACTTCAGCCCGGTATCGATCGACAACGACTACACAGACATCCTTCCGAGCCTGAACACGGTGTTGCATCTGTCCGATCAGCAGCTGCTGCGCTTCGGCGCATCGGTGGGAATCTCGCGTCCGCCACTCGATGCGCTGGTGACCGGCTTCAGTCTCAATCCGACCGGCACACCGCCTTCAGGCGGTGGCGGCAATCCGACCCTGAAGCCGTACAAGGCCGATCAGCTTGACCTCTCTTATGAGTGGTACTTCCACGACGAGTCCCTGTTTGCCCTCGCGGTGTACTACAAAGACGTCAAGAACATGATTGGTGCCAGCCAGTCGACGCAGACGATCGACGGTATCCAGTACATCATCACCGCGGAAAACAATACGGACGGTGGCCCCGTGAGAGGCGCGGAGCTCACGTTCCAGAGCCGCTTCTATTTCCTGCCGGGGTTCCTGCGCGACTTCGGTGTGTATGCCAATTACGCGTACGTGGACTCGGATGTCCACGAGGTCGCGCCGATATCCGATCCGTATACGATGGTGGGCCTGGCGCGCAGTACTTCGGAGTTCGACCTGTTCTACAACAGGGGCGGCTTCGAAACGCGCGTCGCGTGGAAGCACCACAGCGAGTTTACTGTGGCGCCAACCTGGGTCGGTACAACACTCAAGGAACTCGCTCCAGAGGACATTCTCGATGCCAGCATCTCCTACGACTTCGGCAAGCAGTGGGGTGTGCGGCTGCAGGGACACAACCTGACCGACGAGCGAGGACTGATGTCGAGCGATAACAATCCGCAAAACCTGTCGAACGACGGCGGCTACCAGCTGTACGGCCGATCGTATCTTCTGGACGTCGCCTTCAGGTTCTGATCTAACCCTCCAGAACTGAAATCAGGCGGGGCCGTGTGCGGTCCCGCCTTTTTTTTCAGCTGCGTGCCCCAGAGGTGCGGCTCGGCCTACCGACTTGCCGTGAGTCCGAGCACCCCGAGCCACTGCAGAAACTGCTGCGGCCAGGCTGCAACCGGACCGTTGTTATCCGGACGCAATCCGAACCCGTGGCCCACGCCGGCGTAGACGTGCAGCTCCGCAGAAACGCCGGCGCGCCTCAGCGCGAGGTAAAGATCAGCCACTCCCTGCGAGATCGCGGGCTGATCATCCGCGCCACACAGCAGGAACATCGGCGGCGTATCCGCGTTCAATTGCATGTCCTTCGGAATGGACGGATAGAAGAGCCCCACAAATGCGGGCTTCGAGCTCGAGCGTTCGACCGGGTCTGACGAAGCTGGCGCGCCGGAATCGTAGTGGGTGCCGGCGAGCGCCGCCAATTCTCCACCGGCCGAAAACCCCACCACACCGATACGACCCGCATCCAAGTGCCATTCTGTTGCCCTGCTCCGCACCAGCCGAATCGCGCGCTGCAGATCCACGAGTTCGCTGCCTTCGACGGTGTAGGGTGACCCCTCCTCGCGCGCCAGACGGTACTTGAGAACGAAAGCCGCAACGCCGTGCTCAGCGAGGTAGCGGGCAACGCTGTAGCCCTCGTGATCCATCCAGAGCTCGCGATGACCGCCGCCGGGCACGACGATCACCGCGGTCCGAGAGCCCCGTGCCGGGAGATATGCGGTGATCGAGGGAAAGTGGACGTTGGAGACGATGTGCTCTCCATGCTCGTTTATTCGCACGATCTCGGCGCTGCTTTGACCTTCGGAGCCAGGCGCACCGTGCGGCCAGAGTGGAATCACCTCGAGCTCTCGAGCCGCGGGGTTTGCGAGCAACGATAGAAGGAAGAGCGCCAGTAGGGCGGTTGGGCCGATCCTGCGCGACTTGGAAATCCCGTTGCTCATGTGGCGGGAACGTTCCAGCGTCACTTCGATCACGGCGATCTACTTGCGAGCGAAGCGATCGAACACCGTCACGACCGGCAGCGCGTTGTGTCTCTCATCGAAGTATCCACGCGAAGTCAGTGGCCCGGTCACGGCGGGTTCCCACCAGAAGACGCCCTTGCCGCGACCATCCGGTGTCTGCATCACCACGCGGTTCACTTCATCCAGAAATTCCCGCTGGCCCTCAGGTGTTTCCGGAAACGGCGCGGGCTTGTCCTTGTACTCCGTCGGCGTCCAGTTGTAGGCCGCTTCCACCACAATGATGTCCTTCGAGTACGTGCGCGCCATGAACTCGAGGTTCTGCCGCAGATCGTTGAGGCTGCCGTGCCACCACGGGTAGTAAGACTGGCCGATGATGTCGTACGGCACGTTGTACGAATCGAGTTTGTCGAGAAATGCCTTCGTGCCCGTGACATCTCCGCCACGGTCGATGTGGATCATGATCTTCGGCCGCGGACCGTTGCCGCGACCGGCATCGACGCCATTGATGCCTGCGTAGATGAGCTGCGCAAAGTTGCCCCACTGCTCCGGCAGCTTTCCGTCCGGCCAGAGAATGCCGTTGGTCACTTCGTTTCCGATCTGGACCATCTCGGGCAGCACGCCCGCATCGCGACAGGCGGCAATCGTGTCGCGCGTGTATTCGAAGAGCGCCTGCACGAGATCCGCGTATGATTTCCCCTGCCACGCCTTCGGGATCGGCTGTTTTCCGGGGTCTGCCCATCCATCCGCATAGTGATAGTCCAGCAGGAACTTCATGCCGAGCTTCTTCGCGTCCTGCGCAAGAGCAATGGTGTAGCTGAGATCGTTCGGCAACTCCGTTGGTGTATGGAAGAGCCGCAATCGCACCCAGCCATAGCCATGCTCCTGCAGAATCTGCAGGCCTGGCCTGCCCTTGCCGCCATCTCGGAAGACCACGCCTTGCTGCTCGGCCTGGCGGAGGAAGGAAACGTCGGCCCCGATGGCGTAGTCGGCCGCTGAAAGCGCAGCAGGAAGCATCAAGGCAAGGAGCAGCGCATTCGCGGCTATGGACGTGGCTCGCTTCATGGCCATTCCAGCGTCCGTTCTGCTGCCACCGTGCCTGCAGGATGAAGCAGGGTGACGACCAGGCGCAACGCCTGAGACTCGGAACTCTGCGGCAGCGGCCCGGAAATCGTCTGCGGCGCGTTGAATTCGGCGAGCGCCCGCTCACCGCTCGCGACCGACTTGCCCTTCACATCGAGCAACTTCCACGTCAGTTGGTAGTCGTGCAGCGGATAGAACGGCAGTTGCGTCTCGGTATTCGGTGTCACCTTCGCGGTGAAATCTGTCGGCGTGCCGCCGGGCGGCTGGTTCCAGCGCGCCTCGATTCTTGCGGGCAGGTTCAGGTCCTTCCACACCTGGTAGGACGGTTTGCGTTGCCGGTTCTCATCGACCACTCCGTGCTCGACGTAGCCCTCCTCCTGACCGGGCCAGAGATTGCGGCGTGACTTGTAGTCCTGGTAGCACCAAA
This sequence comes from uncultured Gammaproteobacteria bacterium, assembly GCA_963696675.1. Lineage (GTDB taxonomy): Bacteria > Pseudomonadota > Gammaproteobacteria > Steroidobacterales > Steroidobacteraceae > DATBVX01. The sequence continues at coordinate 15,041 of CAVOLM010000067.1, forward strand.
GAATCGCACCCGCGATCCAGTCGCGGCGCGCGAGTTCCGGCATCTGGTCCTGCATCGTCTTGACGCGCGCCCGATCGGCTTCCACCGGGTTGCTGGCGAAGATGCCCGGGAAACCGAACTCGGAAATGATCACCATCTTGTCGGGGAACATTCGGTCAACCTTGTCGAGCGAAGGCACGAGCGCGGACGCAGGCCCGTGCCACGCACCGAAATACTGATTCATCATCAGGAAATCCACGTCGTTCGCCGCCGACTGATCGGCGCGCTCGAGTTTCGGCAGGTTGTCGTCCGCGTAGCTCACGTAGCGTCCAGGGTCGAGCTTATGGATGAAATCGCGCATCGTGCGCACGTAGGCGATGCCGCCCGGCGTCGCCGTGGCACTCTCATTGAGCACACTCCACGCGAAGATGCTGGGATGGTTACCCGCCTGCTCGATCATTTCGCCCATCTGCTGCTGCGCGAGCGCCAGCACCCTCGGGTCCGAGAGCTGCGCCTCGCTGAATTGCCACACCGGGATTTCCGGGATCAGCAGGATCCCGTGCCGGTCGGCGTAGTCGAGAATGAAAGGGTTCTGCGGATAGTGCACCGGTCGCGTCAGCGTCATCTGCAGCGCTTTCATGTCGTCGTAGTCGTGACGCATCGTGCCCGCCGTTTCCGCCAGGCCTTCCCACGGCGAGTCCTCGTGCCGTGCCATGCCGGTGAGGCGCACCCGCTCGCCGTTCACGAGCAGGTGGCGATCACGGATTTCGATGCGCCGGACGCCAAAGGTGTCCGTGTGCTGATCCAGTACTGCGCCATCGGCCTTCAACAGCTCGATGAGCATCGAGTACACGTTGGGCTGATCGATGCTCCAGAGCGCCGGCTTGGGAAGCTTGAGCGACACGGCGACCTCTGATTCGCCCGGAGCCACGGTAATGGAGCGTGTTGCACTCGCCGCAGAGCGATTGTCGGGGCCGAACGCTGTAGCGCGAAGCGTGAGTGTGCTGGCGCGCGTCGCAGCGCTCCGCACTGAGATCTGATCGTGAACGATAGCCCCTGCGTCACTCAGCTCGCTTCGAATGTGCTGCCGGCGCACGCGCAGTGCGCCGCTGGTCGTGATCCACACGTCGCGCACGATCCCGCCGTACGCCCACCAGTCGTACCAGGCCTCCGGCTCACCGCGTGCTCCAAATCCTGGAATCGTCGCGATGCCGGGGCGGTTGTCGATTTGGACGGCGAGAACATTGACCGGGCGCAGGTGCCGCGTAATGTCGAAGGAGTACGCCGTGAACCCACCTTCGTGCTTTCCGATTTCGACGCCGTTGAGCCACACACGCGCCGCATAGAAGGTGGCGCCGAAGTGCAGCTCCACCTGGCCCGTTGCGGAGATGGCCGGCAGTTCGAATTTGCGGAAGTACCACGCAGTTCCGAGATAGGCATGGTGCCGGCCGATATTCCAGCTGTGCGGCACGTTGACCGACTCCGTGCCGGCGGGAAGTCGTGCCGGCCAGCCCGACGCCTCACCCGACTGTTCGGGATCGGTGCGGAACAGCCAGTCGCGATTCAGGTCGATTCGAGTCGAGCCGAGCGCTGGCATTGCCAGCACGGAGCCGAGCACTACGAAGGATAGAAGCGCGGACTGCGTCGCCCGCCTGAGCCTGCCGAACTCATTCATGGCATCACCTGCCCCCCGTTGACGTGAATGATTTGGCCCGTGATGTAGCCGCTCAGGGCCGCAGAGGCCAGAAACAGGAAAGCGCCGACGCAATCCTCTGGCGTGCCGATCCTGCCGAGCAACACGGATTTCTTCATGGCCTCCATCCGCTCGGGCGGTGTGGCGGCATGAAAAGCGGAAGCGATGACGCCAGGAGAAACGGTATTCACGCGGATATTGCGGGCGGCAAGATCCCGTGCCAGATGGCGCGTAAGGTTGTGAATGAAGGCCTTCGAGCCTGCATACATGCCCGTGCCCGGACCGCCACCGTCAATGGCCGCGATCGAGCCGACGTTGATGATCGCCCCGCCGGAGCGTCTTTCCATGTGCGGCACTGCGGCCTGGACCGCGGCCATGACGGCCTTGACGTTGAGACTGAACACCGAATCCACGAAAGCATCGTCCATCTCGAGAAACGGGCGTCGCGCGATGAGTGAGCCGGCGTTATTGATGAGAATGTCGAGACCGCCGAGCGCCTTGGCACTTGCTTCGACCACCCGCTTGGCAACGCCGGCCTGCGACAAATCGCCCTGGAGCAGAACGGCTGTGCCTCCTGCTGCATCGATCTGTGCTTTGACCTGCCGGGCTGCGTCCGAGCTGTCGTTGTAGTGCATCGCGACCCGAGCGCCCTGGTGAGCGAACGCGCGGCTCACTGCAGCCCCGATGCCGGTGCTCGCCCCCGTAATCAGCACCAGCCGCCCGTCGAGATCATCGATTTTCAATACGGCTACCCCGCGCCATATGTCTCATTAATCATACTAAAATGGTGGCCATGTTGCGCGCCACACACAGGAAGGCGCCGGTTTTGATGTGCCCCGCCAGCGGGTTCGAGCTTTAATTTCGCGTCAAATGCCCCCTCTAGTATATTAGTCATATAAAATAACAGGACGAGCCCAGAAGCCGCCCGGACGCTGGATTCAAGTGGCCACACCCAAAGATAAGCCGCCCCTAAGGAGTAGCAGGAGCTACGGCGGCAGGGACAAGGACGCCTTCATTCATCGCAGCTGGATGAAGAGCCAGGGATTCCCCGCGGACGTGTTCGACGGCCGGCCGGTCATCGGCATCTGCAATACCTGGTCCGAGCTCACGCCTTGCAATGCCGGCCTGCGCGATGTCGCCGAGCACGTCAAACGCGGCGTGTGGGAAGCGGGCGGCCTGCCGCTGGAATTTCCAGCCATGTCCCTGGGCGAGACGCAGATGCGTCCCACCGCCATGCTGTTTCGAAATCTCCTCGCCATGGAAGTCGAGGAATCCATTCGCGGCAATCCGATCGATGCCGTCGTGCTCCTCGGCGGCTGCGACAAGACCACACCCGGACAGTTGATGGGCGCAGCGAGTGTCGACCTGCCGACGCTGGTGGTGTCGAGCGGACCGATGCTCAATGGCAAGTTCCGCGGTCGCGATATCGGTTCTGGAACCGACGTGTGGAAGTTCAGTGAAGCGGTCCGCGCCGGTGAGATGCCGCTCGGCGATTTTCTGTCCGCGGAAGCGGGGATGTCGCGCACACCAGGCACCTGCATGACCATGGGGAGCGCTTCCACCATGGCAAGCCTGATGGAGGCGATGGGCCTCGCCCTCCCCTACAACGCGTCGGCACCCGCCGTCGATGCGCGCCGCCGGATGATCGCGCACGAAAGCGGACGGCTCATCGTGCGCATGGCGCGCGAGGATCTGCGACTTTCGAAGATCCTGACTCGCCCGGCATTCGAAAACGCCATTCGTGTGCTTGCCGCGATCGGCGGTTCGACCAACGCGGTGCTGCACCTGCTGGCGCTCGCTGGTCGGCTCGGCGTGCCTCTCGACTTGAATGATTTCGATCGCCTGTCGAGCGACGTGCCGCTGCTCGTTGACCTGCAACCCTCGGGCCGTTTCCTGATGGAAGACCTGCACTACGCGGGCGGAGTACCCGCGGTAATGAAGGAGCTGACATCGCTTTTGCACTCCGACGCGCTCACGATTTCCGGCCAGGCGATTGGCGGCAACTACGCTGCCGCGGAATGCTACAACCGCGAGGTCATCCGACCCGCTGCCGAGCCGGTCAAGCCGATCTCCGGCGTCTGGGTGCTGAAAGGCAATCTCTGTCCGGGCGGCGCGGTGATGAAGCCCAGTGCCGCCAGCGATGCGTTGCTCAGTCATCGCGGACGTGCGGTGGTCTTCGAATCGATCGAGGACCTGCGCTCTCGGATCGATGACCCTGCGCTCGATGTCGACGAATCCTCGGTGCTGGTGCTCAAGGGCTGCGGGCCCAAGGGCTATCCCGGAATGCCGGAAGTCGGCAACATGCCGCTGCCGCGCAAACTTCTGGCGCGCGGAGTGAAGGACATGGTGCGAATCTCCGATGCACGCATGAGTGGCACGGCCTACGGCACGGTGATCCTGCATGTTTCCCCCGAGGCCGAGGTCGGCGGACCGCTGGCCGTGGTTCGAAATGGCGATGAGGTTCTGCTCGACGGTCCAAAGCGCCGGCTCGAGCTCCTGATTCCGTCTGCCGAGCTCAAGACACGCCTCAGTAAATGGCAGGAGAGTCGACCCGCGGCCAAGTACACGCGTGGCTACTACCGCCTGTACATTGATCACGTGACGCAGGCTGACCAGGGTTGCGATCTCGATTTTCTGACCGGCGCCAGCGGCAGTGTCGTGGAGCGAGAGTCGCACTGATGGGGCGTGCGACGCTGGTCGCAGGCGACTGGGGCACGAGCCGCCTGCGATTGTTTCTCTGCGATGCGGACGGAACCGTTCTCGACAGCGTTGACGGCCCTGGCGCCAGCGAAGCGCGCGATCGCTTTCCCGAGACCTTCGATGCCCTGTTGATCGATTGGACGCGACAGCACGGCGCATTGCCCGCAGTGTTGTGCGGCATGGTGGGATCGAGCTTCGGCTGGACCCAGGCGCCCTATCTCGCCTGCCCCGCTCGACCGCAGCAGATCGCTGGTGCCTGCGTTGCGTTGCGCGCCGGTCGCGTTCACATCATTCCCGGCCTCTCCTGTCGCAATCGGCTCGATGCACCGGACCTCATGCGGGGCGAGGAAACACAGATTCTCGGTGCCCTGTATCTGGATCCGGCGCTGCAACTCAGCCGACAGCTGCTATGCCTTCCGGGAACGCACACGAAATGGGTGTTGCTCGATGAGGGCACCGTACAGGAATTTCTCACCGCGACGACCGGTGAGCTGTTCGCGTTGTTATGCGCTCACAGCGTGCTGGTGAGCGACTCGCCGACTCGGGCAGGGTTTATCCCCGTGACGAGCGGCCCGGCTTTTGTGCGTGGATTGGAGGAGCACAAGCGCTCGCCGGCTGCGGGGCTGCTGCATCGAATGTTCGAGGGGCGCAGCCGCCGGTTGATGAACGATCTCGCTTCCAGCGACGCCGCGGCGTATCTGTCGGGGCTGATGATCGCGAGCGACGTGAGCGGCGCCCTGGCCTTACTTGCGACGGGCATTTCTGCACCGGTCCACATCGTCGGCTCACCCCAGTTGACGAGCCTCTACGCCGCCGCACTCGAGTCTCAAGGACGTGACTGCCGGCCGATCGATGGCGCCGCTGCCTCACTCGCCGGCCTCGTGCATGTGCACCGACTGATATTGCGCCCGGTGGCCATGCATGGCACCTGAAGCGAGCGGGAGTGAGTCAGGGCTCCTCGCGATCCTGCGCGGCGTGACACCCGAACGTGTGGGCGCGATCGGGAACGCGCTTTACGAGGCTGGTATTCGCATCATCGAGGTGCCACTCAATTCTCCCGATCCTTTTCGCAGCATTGCACAACTCGCCTCGGCACACGGCTCGGACTGCCTCATCGGCGCCGGCACGGTTTTGCAGATCGAGGACGTTCGTCGTACTCAAGCAGCGGGCGGGCGCCTCATCGTCGCACCGAATTGCGACACCGCGGTCATCGAGTGCACCGTGCAACTCGGCCTGCGCGTCATGCCAGGTGTGGCCACGGCCACCGAGGCCTTCAGCGCCATCCACGCCGGCGCGACGCAGCTCAAGCTTTTTCCGGCCATCACCTACGGTCCACAACACTTGCGGGCTCTGAAGGCCGTGCTCCCCCGCTCGATTCAGGTGTTTCCGGTCGGCGGCATCGGTGCCAACGACATCCCTGCATGGCTGGCCGCAGGCGCTGACGGTTTCGGGTTCGGGTCGGAGCTCTTCCGTCCCGAGTACAGTCTCGAAGACATCGCCGCTCGTGCGCGGGAACTCATTCGTGCGCTACATGACGCACGGCACCAGCTCAGCGGTCAATTGCAAGCCTCCAACAACTGAAGAACATCCTCAGGGGGACATTCGTGACGCTCGCAACGCTCGACATTGCCATCATTGCGATCTACGCCGTTTCCATCTTCGTGCTCGCGCAGTGGGTTTCGCGCGAAAAAGGCACTCACCAGAAGGACGCGCAGGACTATTTTCTCGCCAGCCGTGCGTTGCCCTGGTGGGCGATCGGCACCTCACTCATCGCGGCGAACATCTCGGCCGAGCAGATCATCGGCATGTCCGGCTCCGGTTATGTGATCGGGCTCGGCATTGCCTCTTACGAATGGATGGCGGCACTGACACTCATCATCGTCGGCAAGTACTTCGTGCCGATCTTCCTGAAGAATCGCATCTACACGATGCCGGAGTTTCTGGAGAAGCGTTACAGCCCGAGCGTGCGCACCGTGATGGCGATTTTCTGGCTCGGCGTCTATGTGTTCGTGAACCTCACCGCGATCCTGTGGCTCGGCGCCACCGCCGTGCATACGGTCACCGGCATCGAGTTGCAGACTGCGCTCGTCGCACTGGCTGTGTTCGCCGGTGCGTACGCCCTTTACGGCGGGCTGAAAGCGGTCGCGCTCACCGACATCGTGCAGGTGTCACTCCTGGTGCTCGGCGGACTCATTATCTCCTTCATGGCGCTGAAGCAGGTCTCCGGTGGAGATGGCGTCGTAGCGGGCTTTCACGCGCTGACAACGAACTTCCCGGAAAAATTCGACATGATCCTGTCGCGCGACAACCCACACTACAAGGATCTGCCGGGCCTCTCGGTCCTGTTGGGAGGCATGTGGGTGATGAACGTCTCCTACTGGGGCTTCAACCAATACATCATTCAACGTGCGCTCGGCGCCAAGGACATCCGCGAAGCCCAGAAGGGAATCGTGCTCGCCGCGTTCCTGAAGCTCCTGATGCCGGTGATCATCGTGGTGCCTGGCATTGCAGCCGTCGCACTCGCGCCCAATCTCGAGCGGCCCGACGAAGCGTATCCACACCTGATGGCGATGCTGCCGAGCGGCATCCTTGGCCTGGTGTTCGCGGCGCTGGTCGCGGCGATCATTGCGTCGATGGGTTCGAAGATCAATTCGATCGCGACCATCTTCACCATGGACGTGTACAAGCCGTTGCGCCCGCAAACCTCGCAGCAGCGCCTGGTGCTGATCGGTCGCACCACCGCAGTCGTCGCCCTGATCATCGCGGCGCTCTCCGCCCGACCGCTGCTCGGCGGCTTTGAGCAGGCGTTTCAGTACATCCAGGAGTTCACCGGCTTCTTCACGCCGGGAATCTGCGTGATCTTCCTGCTCGGAATGTTCTGGCAGCGCACGACCGCGACGGGTGCGCTGGTCGCCGCGATTGCATCTGCGGTGCTGTCCTTCGCGCTCAAGATCTTCTGGCCTACCCTGCCCTTCATGGACCGTGTCGGCCTCGTGTTCCTGCTGTGCTTCGCCATCGCCATCGTGCTTTCGTTGCTCTGGCCGCGAGGCGATGCGGCTCTGCGGGTCGAGCTCAAGGACATCGATTACTCCACGACCAGCGGCTTCAACGTGGCGGCAGTCGTGGTCACGCTGATCCTCATCGCTCTTTACGCGACCTGGTGGTAAGAAGTTCGATGCGCGCGCCCGCGACGACTCCGCTCGAGATCATCCCCGCCGGCAATACGCTCGGTGAGGGGATCCTCTGGGATTCGCGGCGTGAGGCCTTGTGGTGGACCGATATCCAGCGCCGGCGACTCCATCGCTACTACCCGGGGTCCGGCGCACTGCAGATCCTGGAGACACCGGAGCGCGTCGGATCGTTTGGATTGGTCGCTGGGAGCGAAGAGCTGATTACCGCCTTCGAAAGCGGGATCGCGATGTATCATCCGCTTGAGAGGACGGTGAGATGGCTGGCGCGTCCTCAGGCGCAGGTCGCGGGGATCCGCTTCAATGACGGTCGTGTCGATCGGCGCGGCCGCTTCTGGAGCGGCACGATGGTGGAAAATGCGGAGAGCGCGGCACGCGGCAATGTCTATTCCGTCGACAGCACCGGGACGGCACGCTGCCAGATCAGCGGCGTGCGGATCTCCAATAGCCTCTGTATGAGTCCGGACGGGAAGCTGCTCTACTTCGCGGACTCACCCACGCACACCATTAATGTTTACGAGCTTTCCGAGCCCGAAGGGGCGCTCGGCCCACCGCGCGTTTTCGCACGAACGCCGGAGGGGTCCGTCCCTGACGGCGCGACCGTGGACCAAGACGGCTGCGTCTGGAGCGCGCACTGGGGTGGTGCACGCGTGGTGCGCTACACGCCCGATGGCCAGATCGATCGCACCATCGACGTGCCAGCAACTCAACCGAGCTGCGTGTGCTTTGGCGGAACCGACCTCGACCTGTTGTTCGTCACCTCCGCGCGTGAGAATCTCGATGCCGCCACCCTGCAGGGCGAGCCACACGCGGGTGATGTCTTCATTTACCGTACCGGCGTCAAAGGCTTGCCCGAACAAGAGTACATCCCATGATCGTTCGCGCCTCTGGACAGAACCTCACCTACAGCATCGTGCACGATCTCGGGGTCGCGATCGTCATCGGCACATACTCGGACAAGAATCCATTTCCGGTCGAGGCGGAGCTGTGCCGCAAGTACGGCGCGAGCCGCAGCATCCTGCGCGAAGCCGTCAAGATGCTCACCGCCAAGGGTTTGCTCGGCGCGCGGCCACGGCAAGGAACCTGGGTGGAGCCGGAGTCGAACTGGAACCTGCTGGACCCCGACATTCTCGGCTGGCTGCTCGAGCGCAAGTTCTCGCCGGCGCTCCTGATCGAGTTCACCGAGATTCGCCTCGCCGTGGAGCCCGGCGCTTCTGCACTCGCGGCGAGGGTCGCCGGCCCGCAGGAAAAGGCCGCAGTTCGCGCCGCGATCGAACGCATGCAGGCAGCCGAGCGCGGCGAAGACGATCCACTCGAATCGGACATCGCGTTCCACGTCGCCGTGTTGCGAGCGACCAAGAACCGCTTCTATGCGCAGCTCTCAGAGCTCACGGCCACGGCGCTTCGCTTCAGCATTCGCACCACCAATCGCTACAAGGGCGTGCAACTCGCGAGCGTGGCCGATCACAAGAAGGTCGCGGATGCGATCGTAGCGGGCAAGCCTACGGTTGCCGCTGAAGCCATGCGCAAGCTGATCCAGGAGGCCCTGGACCTGATTACCGCGCGCGAAGAACGTCACGCCTCACCCCGGCAAGCAACGACGGCGCGCTGAACGCGAAGCCCTTCGAATCCAGCAGCGCGCCTCCCACGGAGTCTGCGGCATGAGAAACATCGTTTGCGCGTTGTTCCTGCTCGCGAGCTCCAGCATGTCTCTCGCAGCGGAGCGCTCGCCGTCAATCTACGTCGATGATGACGGCGTGATGCGCTGGAGCGCTTCCCACAAGGAGGTTGCACTCTTCGGCGTGAACTATACGACGCCGTTCGCGTACGCATTTCGCGCTCATCAGCGCCTCGGCATTCCAATCGAAAAGGGCATCGACGCCGATGTCTATCACCTCGCCCGCCTCGGCCTCGATGCGTACCGCGTCCATGTCTGGGACCGCGAGATCAGTGACGCCGAGGGCAACGTGATCGCGAACGATCATGTGCGCGCCTTCGACTACCTGCTCTCGAGGCTCGAGCAACGGGGGATTCGCATCATCCTCACGCCACTTCAGTTTGGCAATGCGGGCTACCCGGAACGCGGCGCGCCGCTCGAGGGGTTCAGCAGCAAGTATGGAAAGCAAGGGAGTCTCGAAAACCGGGAGTCCTGGCCTTTACAGGAGCGTTACCTCGCCCAGTTCGTAAACCACGTGAATCCCTACACCGGTCTTGCCTACAAGGACGATCCCGGCATTCTCGCCTTCGAGATCTGCAACGAGCCCGGACACTTCGAATATGCGCCGACGGTCGAGTACATCAATCGCATGGTGGCCGCGATCCGCAGCACCGGGTCGAAGCAGCCGATCTTCTACAACATGAGTCATGGCATCCCGGTCGCCCAGGCGTACCTCGACGCGAATGTCCAGGGCGGCACGTTCCAGTGGTATCCAGCGAATCTCGTCGCAGGCCACGAGCAGCGTGGCAACTTCCTGCCCTACGTCGATGACTACCCGATCCCGTTCGCGGACAACCCGAAGTTCAAGCGCAAGGCGAAGATCGTGTACGAATTCGATGCCGCCGACATCGGTCGCGCATACACCTATCCGGCGATGGCGCGCACGTTTCGCAAGGCAGGCATGCAGTTCGCGACACAGTTCGCCTATGACCCGATGTATCTCGCGCCGTTCAACACCGAATACCAGACGCACTATCTGAATCTCGCGTACGCGCCGCAGAAGGCGCTCGGCATGAAGATCGCAGCGGAGGCGTTTCGCAACATCCCCCGAAACAAGGACTACGGCCCATATCCTGGCAATACTCGCTTCGAGGGGGCGCGGGTCAGCTACGCAGAGGATCTCGCCGAGTTCGTGAGCACCGAGAAATTCTTCTATTCGGGCACGACAGCGACACAGCCGCCCGCGCCTCGCAAGCTCATCGAGCTTGCGGGCTACGGCAACTCACCGCTCGTCCACTATTCCGGCTTGGGCGCGTATTTTCTCGATCGTCTCGAGCCCGGCGTGTGGCGCCTCGAGGTCATGCCCGATGCGGTATGGATCCGTGATCCCTTCGAGAAGCCGAGCCCCGCGAAGCAGGTTGCACGCATTGCATGGAACGAATGGCCGATGCGCATCGATCTTGCCGACCTCGGTGCGAATTTTTCCGCGACAGGGTTGAATGAGGGCAATGAGTTCAGAGGCACGGCGGAGGGAACCGCGGTTCGGGTCCGGCCCGGCGCCTATCTCCTGACACGTCAGGGCGTCTCGACGAAGTGGGCTCGTGACAGCCGCTGGAAGCACATCACCCTCAAGGAGTTCGTGGCGCCGGAGGCTTCCATCGACAAGACCTACGTTGTACACACGCCGATTGTCGAGGCGACAGCGGGGCATGCGCTTCGAATCACGGCGATCGTTGCCGCGCCCCAGGCACCGAAGAAGGTCGAACTGGTCGCCTATCCGCCGCCCTCGCGCGAACCCTCTCCTCCACCGACAGCACCCGCGCCGCGTGTGCAGCCCGGCGGTGACAACGGCCCGGGACTCGGTCGCATCGATACCGGTGGCGCTCAGAGCTTCGAAATGAAGCCAGACGGGCTCACCTACTCGGCGCAGATTCCCGCCGAGCAGCTACGACCCGGAACGCTACGCTACGAGATTTCCGTCCAGGGTACGGATGGCTACACGACGTTCCCATCCGCGCAGAGCGGAATGCCCACCGACTGGGACTTCTATGGCCAGCCCTGGCAGACGCGCGTCGTTCCGCAAGGAGCACCCATCCTCCTGTTCGAGGCCGCGGCCGATTCGAGTCTGATCACCGCCGATCATCGCGGCGTGAACTACGACCTCGTGCCTTCGGACAGACCAGGCACGAACGCCATCGAGTTGATCGCCACCGATCTCGCCGAGGGCGAGCACGACCAATCGATGCGGTTTTTCTTCAAGGACAAGATCTACGGCCGATCGTCCGATCTCGTCAGCGCCAGTCGGATCGTGCTGTATGGCACCTCGACGACCGACAAGCCGTGCCCTATACAACTCGCTCTCGTGACGGCGGATGGCGTGACCTACGGCGCACCGGCCACCGTCGAGCCGAACCATGGCGCCTATTCGGTTCCTGTCAGTGCCTTGAAACAGGTGCGTGCACCGAACATTCCGCACGGTTACCCGGTGTTCATCTCCTTCTGGAACGCTGTCGACGCGAAGCCACCGCTCGATCTCAGTCGGGTCGAAAGCGTGCTCATCTCAATCGGGCCCGGCATTCCGGCGGGAGAGTACCAGGAGCCGCACGGAATTCAGATCGAACGAATCTGGCTCGAGCCGGGCTAACCGCGACCGACAAAAGGCATCTTGGTCGCCATGACGGTGAGCGACAGCACATTGGCATCGAGCGGCAGGCTCGCCATGTATTTCACCGCCTCTGCCACGTGCTCGACATTCAACGTCGGCTCGACCGCGGTCGAGCCATCCGCCTGCAACGTGCCTTTCATGATGTGCGTCGCCATGGGTGTCGCCGCATTGCCGATGTCGATCTGACCGCAGGCGATGTCGTAGCGACGACCTTCGAGCGCTGTCGACTTGGTCAGCCCGGTGATGGCGTGCTTGCTTGCGGTGTACGCGACTGAGTTTGGCCGCGGCGTCATCGAGGAGATCGAGCCATTGTTGATGATGCGACCGCCGCGCGGGGCCTGGCTCTTCATCAATCGAAACGCTTCCTGCGTACAGAGAAATGCGCCGGTGAGGTTGATGTCGATGACGGATTGCCACTCGTCCAGCGTCAGTTCTTCGAGCGGCGCGGGTCGTGACCCGATCCCGGCATTGTTGAACAACACATCGAGCCGCCCGAATTCCTTGCGGATGCGCTCGAACAGCCCGTGCGTCGCTGCGGGGCTCGACACATCGGCCGAAACGGCGAGCGAGCGACCCCCGCGTGCGGTGATCTCTGCGGCCACCTCCCCCAACGGTTCAGCACGGCGGCCGGCGAGCACTACGGTAAAGCCCTCGGCAGCGAGTGCGAGGCTCGCGGCTTTGCCGATGCCGCTGCCCGCGCCAGTTACGAGCGCGACCTTCAGTGTCTCGCTCATTCGTAACCTCCGTAGCGCTTCGCGAGTTTCAAATGGCACAATCGTTGTCGCCGCTGAATGCTAATTATCATATCATTAGGCTCACAGGATCCCCGCGGGCACTCACTCTATCTATATATAGATAGGCACAAGCCCCGGCCTTCTAGAGCACCGGATGACCAGAATCAAGACCGCCATCGTCGGCCTCGGCAAGATCGCTCGCGACCAGCACATCCCGTCCATCGCCGCGAGCGATGCCTTCGAGCTCATCGCCGTGGCTAGCCCGCACCACACGCTCGACGGCGTGCCGTGCTTCAAGAACATCGAAGAGCTGCTCAAGGCCGTGCCGGACGTAGCCGCCGTCGCGCTCTGTACGACTCCGCAAGTGCGCTACGAGCTGGCGCGCCGTGCACTCGAACAAGGCTGCCACGTGCTGCTGGAAAAGCCGCCGGGCGCAACGATCAGCGAAGTGCAGGCGTTGATCGAGCTTGCAGAACAGAAAGGCGTGACTCTCTTTGCCTCCTGGCATTCGCGCTTCGCGCCCGCCGTGGAGCCTGCTCGTGCCTGGCTCGCCGCGCGCAGGATCTCGAGCGTCTCGGTCACGTGGAAAGAAGATGTCCGCGTCTGGCATCCGGGCCAGAGCTGGATCTGGAAGGGCGGCGGACTGGGTGTGTTCGACCCCGGGATCAACGCCTTGTCGATCCTGACCCGCATTCTTCCCGGCGCCCTGATGTTGCACGAAGCGGAGTTGTCGTATCCGTCCAATTGCGAAACGCCGATTGCCGCGCGCCTGCTGCTCGCCGACTCGCGTCGCACTCCGATCCGGGCCGAGTTCGATTTCCGCCAGACCGGTCCGCAGAGCTGGGACATCGAAGTCGAAACCAATGACGGGCGCTTGTCGCTATCGATGGGCGGCAGCGTGATGCGAGTCGATGACAAGATCGTCGCAACGCCGGACAGCCGGGAATACCCGTTGCTCTATGCTCACTTCGCAACGCTGGTGCGCGCTCAACGCAGCGATGTCGACCTCGTTCCGTTCCAGCTGGTCGCCGATGCACTCATGTGTGGCCGGCACGTAACCGTGGAGCCGTTTGAAGAGAGCTGAGCCACGAACTCGCGCGGCCTTCACATAAAGCTGCGCACTGACAGCACGACAAAGAAGCCATAGAACACAGCCGTGCATACCAACGCGACCCGACGCCACGTGGGCGGGCGCAGCGCCGGCGGAAGAAGGCGCGTGTTGATGTACAGGAGATGCAGCGATGCGACGACGAACACGACGCCGGCAATGTTCGCGCTGATTTGCAGAAGCATGATCGGCTGCGCGAGCTTGAGTGCAATGATGCCCCAGATGACGATGACGGCCAGGACACAGTAGTACACGTTCCTGACGTCTCCGCCCCGCCAGTCGCGCACGCGCCGACTGCCACTCCACAAAATGTCCGTAATCGTGCGAGTCATGCCATCCACGATGTCCAGTTGACACTTGAAGAGCAGCCACGCGCCAAGAAACGCGATCACGCCGGCAAGCCACGGGCCGACTTGCGTGCCAAGAGTCTGTGCCAGCACTGCGCTGATGCCGGGGCCACGAATGTCAGTGCCGTGCGGCATGAAGGTCACATATAAGAGCGCCGGCAGGACCATGCCCAGTATTGCGCCCACGAAGAACACGCCCCATTGATCGGCCCTGACGATCCGCCACCAGCCGCGCCAGCGCGTCATCGACTCGGCATCCGGAGTAAATTTGAAGCCGTGATGCGCGAGATTGATGCGCTCGCCACCGATCGCCGCCGGAATGAATCCGGCGCGCTGCCCCATGCCGTAGCCCTTGTCGCGCGCCCAGTTGCCGAGCGCGATGTTAAGCACGCCGCCGCAGCCTGAATACGCAGCCAGCGCGCCGATGAGGAAGAAGTCGACGCCCGTTGGGAGGAATGAAAAGCTGCGGCTCGTGAAGTCAAAGCCAGCCAGGCCGACCGTTGCCGCCAGCCAGGTATGCCCGGGAACGAACATCAGTGCCATCAACAGAAAACCGCCGAGGATCACGGCGACCAGCACCCAGTTGAGCAATTCGAGCGTGCGCGCAACGCGCCAGCCGATCAGCAACAGTGCGACGCAGACGAGGAACAGGCCTACACCGATGTAGTAGACCGCGGCGCTATCCTCCGGCCCCGCGAGATGTCCAGCCATGAGAAAAAAAATGATGCCGGCCGAAGTGGCGGCCCAAGCGGGCCAACCGATCTGCAGAAAGACGAATCCCGCATAGATCCAGGCCCAAGCGGGCGCCGAAGGTCGTGTGCGCATGAAGCCGGTGAATGCCGGCTCACCGGTCGCTACGACGTAGCGCATTACTTCGGTATTGAAAATGGCCTGGAGAAAGACCGCGACCAGCGTCACCCAGAGGAGCGAGAGCCCGTACTTAACGAACGCCGCGGGACCCAGGAGAAACTCCCCGCTCCCGATCGACACGCCGAGCACGATCACACCAGGCCCGACGACACCGAACCAGCCGACGCCGCGCGGCATCGGCGCAGCCGGCAGCTCCGCCTCCACCCACGGATCGAGGCCGGTGCGCGTATCCGGGCTCGGGAGACTACGAGCCTGTGCCGAAGCTGTACTCATGCGCGCCTCCCCTGATTAGGCGCCCCGCCGCGCGGTCTGCCGGCGTCGGCACCACGTTATCCAGGGCGATCGCGCGATTACTTCTTATTGCGCCTCGATCGTACTCGGAGTATGGCTGTAGCGCATCGTCTGAACACCTTCGCATGCAGCACACGAGCAGTCACGTCGTCGGGGAAACCAGCACGCCACTTATCGAGGCAACGATCGGTGAGGTCCTCGAGCGGACGATCGCGCGTTCGCCGAAGACCGAAGCGCTCGTCTCGATCGAGCAGAACATCCGCTGGACGTATGAGGAGTTCGGCCGCCGCGTCGATCGTCTCGCCGCGGGCCTCCTTGCCCTCGGCCTCGAGCCGGGGGAGCGCGTGGGCGTCTGGGCGCCGAATTGTGCGGAATGGACGCTGGCGCAGTTCGCTACCGCGCGCGTGCGGCTGATACAGGTCAACGTCAATCCGGCCTATCGTCTCTCGGAACTCGAGTACACGCTCAACAAGGTCGGCGTGAAAGCGCTCATCACCGCGCATTCCTTCAAGACAAGCGACTACATCGGCATGGTCGAGACACTGGCGCCCGAGATTGCTACGAGCGCGCCAGGACAACTCCAGGCGCAGCGCGTGCCGCAGCTCAAGATCGTCGCCAAGATCGGCGGCGAACCGCGTGCCGGCTGGCTTGAGTTCTCCGACATCGGAGCTGACGATCACGCACTGGTGCGTGAAGTCGCCTCGGGCGCTGAATGCCTGCAGCCGATCAACATCCAGTTCACCAGCGGGACCACCGGCCTGCCAAAGGGCGCGACGCTGTCACACCGAAATATCGTCAACAACGCTTATCTCGTCGGCGTGCGCATGGGACTGAAGGCCGGCGACCGGCTCTGCATTCCGGTGCCGCTTTATCATTGCTTCGGTATGGTGCTGTCGAATCTCGCCTGCGTGGTGCACGGGGCGACGATGGTCTATCCCTGCGCCGGCTTCGATCCGCTCACGGTGCTCAAGGCTGTGCAAGCCGAGCGGTGTACCGCGCTGCATGGCGTTCCCACCATGTTCATCGCCGAGCTACAGCATCCGGAATTCGAATCTTTCGACGTTTCGACCCTGCGCGCCGGCATCATGGCGGGCGCTCCCTGCCCGATCGAGATCATGCGCCGGGTAGTCGATCGCATGGGGATGTGCGAAGTTACCATTGCCTACGGCATGACCGAAACGAGCCCGGTGAGCTTTCCAGAGCTCGACAGACGATCCTATTGAGCGCCGCGTGTCGACGGTCGGACGCATCCAGCCGCACATGGAAGCGAAGGTGATCAACTCCGAAGGACGCACGCTCGGACGCGGTGAAGCGGGAGAGCTGTGCTCACGCGGTTACGCGGTGATGCTGGGCTACTGGGACGATCCGGAACAGACAGCCAAAGCAATCGATGCGGACGGCTGGATGCATACCGGTGATCTCGGGGTGATCGACGATGAGGGCTACTGCAACATCGTCGGTCGCGAGAAGGACATGATCATTCGCGGCGGCGAGAACGTCTATCCGCGCGAGATCGAGGAATTCCTGTTTCGCCATCCCAAGATCGAGGACGTGGCGGTTGTCGGCATTCCCGATGACAAATTCGGTGAGCAGGTCTGCGCATGGATCCGCACACGTCGCGGCGAGACCACTGACGGAAGAGGACGTTCTAGCGTTTTGCCGCGGCCAGATCGCGCACTACAAAGTGCCGGCGTGCGTGTGCTTCGTGGATGCGTTCCCGATGACCGTCACCGGCAAGATTCAGAAATATCTCATCCGCAAGACCATGATCGAGCGCCTGGGTCTTAGCGAACAACGCACCGCCTGATGCACCGGTCGCATACGCGTCTCGCTCGTGTTGTTGGCCATCGGCTTCGGAAGCTGCGCGGCCCCGCTGCATGCGGCGAAGCCCGAGCAGGGTGTCGCAGTACCTCAAGTCTCGCGCATCGTGGCTTACGTGATGAGCTGGACGACCCCTCCGGACATTCATCCGGAGAAGCTGACGCACGTCAACTTTGCCTTCGCGCAAATCGATGCCAAAGGCAAGGTGGCATTGCCGCATCCCGGCATGGCCGCACAGCTTGCGCAACTTGTGGCGCTCAAAGCGAAGAATCCAGACCTGAAGATCCTCATCTCCGTGGGCGGTTGGACCGCAGAGGGATTCTCCGACGCTGCACTGTCCGAGGGTTCACGCGATGCGTTCGCGCGCAGCGCCGTCGCGCTGCTTCGCGAGCACGCACTCGATGGCATCGATCTGGACTGGGAATATCCGGGGCAGAGTGTCGCGGGCATCAAGTCGCGGCCCGAGGACAAGCAGAACTTCACGCGCCTGCTGCAGACCCTGCGCCAGCAGCTTGACCAGGCGAGCGCAGCCGACAGCCGCGCTGGCGGCGACCGTTATCTGCTGACCATCGCGTCCGCGGACCGCGAGTACTTCAACTACACCGAGATGGACAAGCTGCACGCGTACCTCGATTGGATCAATGTGATGAGTTACGACTTCTTCAACAGCCTGACGCCGACCACGGGCCATCACGCCGGCCTCTACCCATCGCCGTTTGCTGCGCCCAGTGATCGCAACGCCGATGCTTCCGTGAAGCAGCACCTGGCGGCGGGCATTCCGGCGGGCAAGCTCGTACTCGGCGTAGCCTTCTATGGCCGCGGATTCGCGGGCGTGAACCCGCTCCACTATGGTCTCAATCAGCCATACCAGCGCTTCGAAGCGGCGCACCCTTATGCTGAGTTGGTCGAACAATTCATCGACAAACAAGGATTCGTCCGCGTGTGGGACACGCAGGCAAAGGCGCCCTTCTTGTGGAATGCCGCCTCAGGCACCTTCATTACGTACGACGATCCGCAGTCCATCGCCCTCAAGGCCGAGTACGTCAGAACCCATCATCTCGGCGGGATGATGTTCTGGGAACTCAGCCAGGATCATCGAGGCGAATTGCTCGAGACGATCACGAAGGCATTGCGCGCTGCCGAGTAGAGCCGCCTACCCTTGCGTTGCGGCGGTCGCGAACTGCTGTGCGCGGCGCGTGTCGGGATGCTCCGCGACCGAGCGTCTCGGTCAGTTGCGGGAGTGCCTCGCTGGCTGCCGCTTGTGCCGCGATGTGCTGGCCGCGACTGTCCTGGATGCGAGCGAGCATCAGCAGCGACTGCCCGGTGAGGCTTGAATAGGGCTTGTCGCCCTGCAATGCACGTGAAATCTCAAGCGCACGCTGCGCATCGGCGATTGCTGCGTTCTCATTACCTTGTTTCAGGTAGACATCGGCACGGACAATCAACACGCGCGCAAGTGGCGCGACCTTCATGCCCCGGCCGTCGAAGAACTCCACGATCTGCGTGAGGCGCGTAGCCGCCTCGGGCAAGCGACCGCGCGCGGCATCGACACGCGCCTGGACCAGTCGGATCGTCATGGCGGGCGACGCTGTCCGCCGGAATCGTCTTGCCCACCTCGGGTGTGATGACTGCGAGCTCCGATTCGGCGCGGCTGACATCTCCCATCAGTGCATAGGTATTGGCTCGACTCGCAAGTCCGCCCAGCCTTACGTGTCGCATTTCCGGCCTCCGTTGCCGCTTCGAGCGCAACGTCGTAAGCCTTGAGCGCTTCGGGATAGCGCGCGAGGGTGGACAGCGCGGATGCACGATTGAGCAGCAGGTAGGGCGGCGGCTTTCCCTCCACTGATTTCTGTACCGCAATTCGCAGGGCTTCGTCGTACTGCTCGAGCGCTCGGCGAATATCTCCCGAGGAGAAACTCGCAAGACCCCAGTTGTTGCGCAGGAAGAAGACGCTGGGACTTTCGCCCCGCCCCATCTGGGTCATCTTGTCGAGCGCTTCTGCGTAGTACTTCTCTGCCGCGGCATTGTTGCCGCCCAGGTAGTGTGCGGCCGCGATATCGGCCAGCAACTCTGCTTCCAGGTCCGGCTTCGCGACCGGGACTTCGCGCAGGCGCTGCTGCGCCTGCAGTCGCGTAGTCGAGAGCTGCCTTGGCATCGTTCGTATTCTGCGCAATGAAGGCGCGGTCTCGCAGGCAGCGCACTGCTGCCATCGCATCGGAGCGACTCGCTTCGCAAACCTTCCTCGATGAGCTTCACAGCATCGTCGGGGCGGCCGAGGAGCGAGGCCGCGTACGCGCTTTCACAGAGCAGCTTGGCTCGTAGTTCGAGGTCCGCCGTCGACTTGGTCAGCTCGAGCGAACGTGCCAGCAGGGCGTCAGCCTGGCCAGGTTTGCCGTTGCTCAGGTAGTAGGTCGCCAGCAGATCGAGAATCGCAGCGCGATGCTCCGGGATATTCTCTTCGTTGAGCAGCATCTCCTGGCTGCGCTCCAGCAGATCGGCGACCCGAATGGGTTGGTCCGCAGGAGCCACTTCCATCAGCATGTCACTCACGAAGCCCAACACCGCCTCGTTGCGCGCTGCGAGTGACAGCGCGCGATCCCGCTGTCGGGTCGCCTCGACCGCCTGCCACACTGATACAGCGGCGCCTGCAATGATGGTCAACAGCACGATCGCGGCGGCACCGACGGCCAGCTTGTTGCGCGCCACGAACTTGGCGGCTCGATAGGACAGGGAATCGGCGCGCGCGCTGACGGGCTCTTGATTCAGATAGCGGTGCAGATCGTCCGCGAAGGCCTCGACCGTGTGATAGCGCTCGACGGGCGATTTCTTCAGCGCCTTGAGGACGATGTTGTCGAGGTCGCCGCGCAGACGCGCGCGCGTGTTGCGGCGGAATATCGCGGCGCGCCCGCGCGCCGCCAGCCGATCGACCGGCCTGCGCTCGGACGCGCCGGATCCGTATCGACGATGGCGCGCATGCGCTCGAGCGGCGTGTGCTCGTCAGCGACGAGCGGGTGCTGTCCAGTGAGCAGAACGTAGAGCAGCACGCCGAGTGCGTACACGTCGGTTGCGCTCGTCACTTCTCCGCCCTGTAGCTGTTCGGGAGCCGCGTACTCGGGCGTGAAAGCCTGCCCTGCCAGCTGCGTGAGGCCGGCCATCGGAGCAGGTCCGGCCCCGTCGTCGAGCAGCTTCGCAATGCCGAAGTCGACCAGCTTCACGTGGCCCTCGGGTGTGACCAGGATGTTCGACGGTTTCAGATCGCGATGCAGGATCAGCTTGGAATGCGCGTGCGCGACGGCGGCAAGCACGTCCAGGAACAATCGCACGCGCGCTTTCACGTCGAGCGCGTGACTCTCGCACCAGCGGTTGATCGTCTCGCCTTCGACATAGTCGAGCACGAGATAGGGCTGGCCCGCTTCGGTGACGCCGGCATCGATCAGTCGTGCGATGTTCGGGTGTGTCAGGCGGCCGAGGGCGCTGCCTTCGCGTCGAAAGCGCTCGATGCCGCCGGGACCGAGCAATGCGAGGTTGAGAAGCTTGACTGCGACGCGCGCCTCGTAGCGGCCATCGCTCCGGTGAGCGAGCCAGACCGTGCCCATCCCGCCCTGCCCCAGCAGGCGGTCGAGCGTGTAGCTGCCGATGATCTGACCTGCAAGTGTGGGTTCTGCCGCTGGCCGCGGCACGGAACTTTCCAGAAATCCCTCTCGCTCGATCTCCGCTTGTTGTGACAACAGCGCGCTGATCTCGTCCGCGAGGCTGCCGTCATCGCGGCGTATCTGCGCGACCCGATCGGCACGCGCCGCCGAATCGAGCTCGAGCAGCTCATCGAGCAAAGGGCTGAGTAAGACCCAGCGTGCCTTGTCGATGTTGCTCCTCACGGCTCGCGCAATACGTCGTGCAGATATAAGCGTGCCTTGTTCCAATCGCGCTGGACGCTGCGCTCGGAGCTGGCACGCATGGCCGCAATCTCGGTGAAAGAAAAGCCGCAGAAGAACTTGAGGTCGACCAGTTCCGCCAATGCGGCATCCACCGTCGCGAGCTCATCCAGCGCATCGCTGATGCGCTTCAGCTCGGACTCATCGACGGCGAATTCCGCCGCCTCGGTTGGGATCGAGGTGATCTCGAACGCGCCGCCCCGCTTCAGGGCATGCCGGTCGCGGACGAAGTCGATGACCAGGTTCCGCATCGCACGCGAGGCATACGCCATGAAACGCCCGCGATCGGAGAATTGAGGACCTTCGCGGCCGGAGATTCTCAGATAGGCTTCATGCAGCAGGGTCGTCGGACTGACCGTGAGCAGTGACCCGCTGCGTCGCAGAGCGCTTTGCGCGATCTGGCGCAGCTGCGCATAAAGGACGGTGAACAGGTCGGCGCGCGCGTCTGCGCTCTCGGCCGTGGAATGTACGTTCGCCGGGTCAGCTGTCACGTGAGCTCCCCGCACTCCGTTCAACTGCTTTGCCGGCCAGTCTGCCCGGGCCGGCTGCAATAGGGAAGCGCGGCCGACGTTCGGCTCCCGCCGGAGCTTTAATACCGTTGCCATAATGTCGCTACCTTCGGGGTCTGCACATCCCGTAGGACGGAAATGCGCTCAAAAGCCGCCAACGGGCATCGACTTTCTGGTGTGTGCGCCAAGGCTGGCGGGTTTGTCTGCTGCCCACGTCTTAACCAGTAGTTCAACCTTCAGCAGGGGATGGTCATGAAAGGATCAGGGGTTGCGTACTTGCTGTTCAAAGGGCTACCCACGGCGGTTCGCACGGCTCGCGGGACGGCCCGACCGCAAGCCGAAAGACCCGTGGAGACGGGCAGCGGAGCGGTCCACGACGGAGCGGACGCATTGCTGATCGCAGCTGCTCAGGGCGCGAGCACTGACACGCCTTCGATCGCTCGCTTGCGGACGTCAGCCTTCGAACTGGTTGGACGTTTGAGTCAGGGATTGCTGCCGGCACGATTGGCGCAGTCGAGGCGTTGCTCGCGCCCGACCCGCCGTCGGGGGAACGGCGCCAGCGATGTTGAGCAGCAGCCATGCAGGCACGCCAGACCGATCCGCATGCTCACTCCTTCTCGTCAGGTCACGAGGCAGGCGAGATGACCGTAATGCCGACGCCCTGAAAGCTCGCCATCTCCATGAGGGCCACCGGGACCTCGTCGAGTCCGATGCGCCGACCGATGAGCTTTCCGGGATCGAGCGTGCCGCCTTCGATCATTTCAAGCAGCGCTCCATAGCGGGAGGCCTGGATGCCGTGGCTCCCGACCACTTGCAGTTCGTGCGCGATGATCTTGCTCATTGGCAGCGTAGCGCCCTCGGGTAGTAGTCCGATCTGCACGTGCCGCCCGCGCCGGCGCAGGCTCAAAATGGAATTGACGCAGGTCGTCGGATGCCCAAGGGCATCAATGGAGACATGCGCGCCTCCCTTGGTGATTTCATGAATTGCGGTGGCACATCCGCGCCCCGACCGGCATTGATCGTCGCGCGAGCGCCCACTCGCTTGCGAATCCGAGCTTCGCTGCGTCGATGTCGACGGCAACCACCTTCGCACCCAGTGCATTCGCGATCATGATGGCCGAAAGACCCACGCCGCCGCAGCCATGGACCGCAACCCACTCGTCGCGCTTGACGCGGCCCTGATCGACGACTGCGCGAAAGGAGGTCGCGAAGCGGCAACCGAGGCATGCCGCGGTCGCAGAGTCGAGCCATTCGGGCAGCGCCACGAGGTTCGTATCGGCGTAGTTGATCGCGACGTATTCGGCGAAGGAACCCCAGGCCGTGAAGCCCGGCTGGAACTGGTTCGGGCACACCTGTGGATTGCCGGATTCACACTCCGGGCAGTGTCCACACCCGCAGACGAAGGGGACGGTGACGCGATCGCCCACTTTCCAGCGGGCAATGTTTTTTCCAACCGCAGAAACGGTGCCCGCGAGCTCGTGTCCCGGCACGTGGGGCAGCACGACATCCGGATCGTGGCCCATCCAGCCGTGCCAGTCGCTGCGGCACAGGCCTGTCGCCTCTACTTTGATCACGACTCCACCGTTCGTCGGCGCGGGATCGGCTACATGCTCAATTCGCGGTGGCTTTGCAAACTCATCGAAGAAAACGGCTCTCATCGACGGTGAAATGATGGAAGGCGCGGGTCATGAATCAATCCGCGTGATCGGCAGGATCAGCTATGCGTGTTGACCCGACGACTTGCCTTGCGAAGCCGGCTGCGGAATGGCTTCGCCCGCCTCGCGAAGACCCTCGATGTGGAATTCGATGCTCTCGCGAATGAGTCTCATGGCTTCATCACGGGTTTCGGCCACTGCCACGCAGCCCGGCAAATC
Organism: uncultured Gammaproteobacteria bacterium; assembly: GCA_963696675.1. Classification (GTDB taxonomy): domain Bacteria; phylum Pseudomonadota; class Gammaproteobacteria; order Steroidobacterales; family Steroidobacteraceae; genus DATBVX01. The sequence continues at coordinate 38,409 of CAVOLM010000067.1, forward strand.
GGGGACATACGCCCCGAAGCTCCTCTTGCCTGTCTCGAGCACAACCAGATAGCGCACCGGGACGTCCTTGGTCACTGCTTGAGGTCGATGCGTGTGAGGATACCCGGAGTGTGCCGGCGGTACATCCAGGCTGAGCTTTCCGGCGACCGTGACGTCCCGGGCTTGGCTGGGTGTTGAAATTGGCGATGGCTGCCGCGGGTGCTTACGTGCACCCAGCCGTCTCGTTCCATGAGCCGAATGATGTCCCTGACTTTCAAAAGTGAACATGATGATATTGTGCGGTCTAAGACTGCGTACGCCTGCAATTCTGGCCGGAATGCATTGAATCTCTTGTAATCGACGACGTTGAACAATGGCCTCCGTGAAAAAACGCGCCCTCGATCGCTACGCTGCCAAGCGTAAGTTCACCGTCACGCCGGAGCCCGGCCCGAAAATCGTCTCGCGCCGCGGTCCGCTGCTCTTTGTCATCCAGAAACACGCCGCGAGCCGCCTGCACTACGACTTTCGCCTCGAGCTCGACGGCGTTCTGAAGTCGTGGGCGGTGCCGAAGGGGCCATCGCTCGACCCCGCTGACAAGCGCTTGGCTGTCGAAGTCGAAGATCATCCGTTCGACTACGGCTCGTTCGAAGGCGTGATCCCCGCCAAGGAATACGGCGCAGGGAAGGTGATCGTGTGGGACTGCGGGGTGTATTCGCCGGATGAAGATCAGAAATATTCGTTCAGTGACCGACGCGAGGCCGAGGAGCGGCTGAGAAAAGAACTCAAAGACGGGAAGTTGAGCTTCTTTCTGTGCGGCGAGAAGCTCAAAGGCTCATACACGCTGGTGCGCACCAAGCTCACCAAGCAGTGGCTCCTGATCAAGCACAAGGATCGATTCGCGCAGGCGAATGACGTGCTGGCGAAGGCTCGTTCGGTTCTCTCCGGCTACTCGCTCGACGACATTTCACCGACTGACCTTCCGGAGCGGCTGGACGCGTCAGTCCTCGCGCCGACGGGTCCGCCCGAAGCCGTACCCAAGTCGCTCACGCCGATGTTCGCCGAAATCGGCGATGAAGCACGCACGGATCCGAAGTCGCTTTACGAGCCCAAACTGGATGGCTATCGCGCCCTCGCGTTTGTCGATAATGGCAAGGTCCGCCTGCAATCACGCAACGGGCTCGACTACACGGCGCCATTCCCGGAGGTCACCTCAGAACTCGTGAAGATGCCTTACGACAAGATCGTGCTCGACGGTGAGCTCGTCGCGTTCGATGCCCAGGGCGTGCCCTCCTTCAACGCACTGCAGAATCGCGCCACGCTCAAGACTGATGAGGAGATCGCCGAAGCGCGAGCCAAAGCGCCGCTCGCTTACGTGTGCTTCGACCTCCTGCACTTCGCTGGCCTCAACCTGCGCGGCTCGCCGTACATCGACCGTCGGCGTTATCTCACGCAGTGTCTGCTGCCCTCGGATCACGTCCAGCTCGTGCACGTTTCGGATGATGCGGAGAAACTTTACGCCGCCGCGATTGACAGAGGCTTTGAGGGGATCGTGGCGAAGCGCAAGGACAGCATCTACCAGCCCGGCAAGCGCTCGAGCGCATGGCGCAAGATCAAGGCCGTGCAGAGCGCGGAATTCGTCATCGGCGGCTATACCAAGGGCAAGGGTGCCCGCGAGCCCTTAGGTGCCCTCCTCCTCGGCTATTACGACGATAAGAAGTTCCACTATGTCGGCCATGTGGGCTCGGGCCTCGATGAAAAGACTTTCGCGGACCTGCGCGCGCGGGTCGCCAAGCTCACACGCGATACGCCCCCGTTCGCCGAGAAGCCGGATCTGCATCGGCCCACGACCTGGATCGAACCGAAGCTCGTCGCCGAAGTGAATTTTGCGAGCTTCACGCCGGACGGCAATCTGCGTGCACCGGTGTTCCTGCGACTGCGAGATGACATCAAGCCAGGTGACGTTCGGAGCGGCCCGGAGCAGATCGGTAAGGGTAATGGTGCCAACCGGTCGAACAGCAACGAGCGCGCCCGCAATTCGGATGACGACGGCGACACGCGCGCCGCGAAGAGCGGCCGCAGCACACGAGCCGGCGGCGGCAACCCGAAGAATGCCAGCGCCGATGCCGATCCGGCCGATCGCCTGCCTTCGCAGGACGACATCGACTCGGCACTCGAGCAACTCGAGCAAAAACCGAATCGCCTCGATCTCGACATCGGCGGTGCCAAGGTCCGACTCACCAATCTCGATCGCGAGTACTGGCCCGGCGACAAGAAGACGAAACCGGTCACCAAGCGCGACCTCCTGCGCTATCTCGCTGGCGTCTCCCCTTACATGCTGCCGCACCTTCAGGACCGACCGCTCACGATGATTCGCATGCCGGAGGGCATCAACGGCGAGCGCTTCTTCCAGAAGCACTGGAGCCAGGCGAAACCGGACTACGTCGACAGCATCACGGTCTTTTCCGAGCACAAGGACGAACGACACGACTACGTGGTTGCCAACAACCTGCCGTCGCTTCTCTGGCTCGGCCAGGTCGGCACGCTCGAGTTTCACGTCTGGCATTCGCGTTCCAAGCCGGGCGCGGACACGAAGGCCCAGGCTGCGGATTTTTCGAGCTCGATCGAGGCACTCGAATCGTCCGTGCTCAACTATCCCGACTACCTCGTCTTCGACATCGACCCGTACATCTACTCCGGCAAGGAGGCGAAAGGCGCGGAGCCCGAGCTCAACAAGAAAGGATTCGCGATGGGACGACGCGTCGCTTTCTGGCTGCGCGAGCTGCTAAGGGAAATGACACTGGACGCCGTGGTCAAAACTTCGGGCAAGACGGGCCTTCACGTCTTCGTCCCGATCGAGCGCACCGTGAACTTCGATGAGGCGCGCAAGATCTGCGAGATGGTGGGCCGGCACCTGGTGCGCGAGCACCCGAAGGACATTACGATGGAATGGTCAGTGCCGAAGCGCACCGGCAAGATCTTCATCGACTACAACATGAATGTGCGCGGCAAAACCTTGAATAGCGCCTACTCGCCGCGCGGTGTCCCCGGCGCGCCCGTTTCGATGCCGCTCACGTGGGAAGAGCTCGAAGCAGCCGAGCCCACTGATTTCACGATCGCCAATGCACCGAAACGTCTGAGCAAGACCGGCGATCGGTGGCGTGATGTACTTTCCGCCAAACACAGTCTTACTCGAGCCCTCGCCGGCAAGCCGGCTAACGAGACCTGATCGCGTCCGCGCCCCAGCTGGGCAGCACATAATGCAAGCCGACGGAACTCACAAGACGGCATTCGTTCTCGCCGGCGGGGGCAGCCTCGGCGCTGTGCAGGTTGGTATGCTCAAGGCGCTTACCCGACTAAAGATCGTGCCGGACTTCGTGGTGGGCGCGTCGGTGGGCGCAATCAACGGCGCGTATTTTGCTGCCGAACCGAACGAAAAAGGCGTCGCGCGCCTCGAGGGCATCTGGAGCCGCCTTCACCGGGCCGACATCTTTCCGCTCTCACTCATCAACGGTCTCCTCGCCATTCTGGGCAGACGCGATCATCTAGTCACTGCGGCACTCTTGCGTTCCCTCGTCGAGTCCGAACTGCCGTGCGCGAAGCTGGAAGACGCCCACATACCCTGCCACGTCGTGGCCACCAATGTGCTCGATGGCACTGAGGTCGTGTTGAGCACGGGTCCCATTGCCACAGCGTTGCTCGCGAGCGCCGCCATTCCCGCGATCTTCCCGGTGGTCTCCATCGACGGACGTCATCTGATGGACGGGGGCGCGCGACACGCATCGTCGTCCTGCCGACCGGCACGCCGTGCGCGCTCGAAGCCCCGCCACGCGGCGCTGTGGCCTTTGCCTTGCACGCGCTGAATTTGCTGGTGATGCGCCAGCTGGTGAGTGACATCGAGCGCTTCTCCGACCGTGCGGAGCTGATAGTCTTTCCGCCGCTCTGTCCACTCGCCACCAGCGCGTACGATTTCTCCCGGACCGCAGATCTGATGCACCGCGCCGAGGCGAGCACGCGCCTCTGGCTCAAGAAGCATGGCCTGCACGAAGATGGAGCGCCCGAGGAGTTGCTACCGCACGATCACCAGCAGGTCGAATGACGCCGCTGTCTACACGCACCCATGGCGTGCCGCGAGGCGGCGGGGCTCCAGGTGGCGGGTCTCCAGGTGCCGGCGCCGGGCCCCGGTCATTTTACCGATGGGCTCCTCGGCAGAGATCTGCAATCTTCTCCCTGTTCAAGCGGGAGAAGTCCATGGTCGATCACGCAGATATTCTGGCCGAACTTTCAACAGCATTTGTGTCTCGCACCGCGATGGCGAAGCATTGCGTCGCGGCCGTTCGCCTCACGGAGAGGTGGCATCTCACCGCCACGATCTGGGGAGCCGATGTTCTCGTCGCTTCCGCGCAATCACTGCCGCGGCGGGATGAGTTCGAAGCGGTAGTTCCGGGAGGCGCGAGAATCCGCGCCAGCACCGTCGGCCGTGACCCCAGTACGAACATTGTGGTGCTGAGGCTTGCCGAAGCACTCACAGCCCCGCCCATCGCAACGGGCAAAGCAGAAACCGGGGGACTGGTGCTGGCGATCGGCGCTGACGGCGAAGGCGGGGCGCGTGCGCGTCTTGGGGTCGTGAATCTGGTGGGCGGCGAATGGCAAAGCAGTCAAGGTGGACGCATCGACGAGCGTTTGCTGCTCGATGTGCGGCTCGCTCGCAGTGAGGAAGGAGGCCCGGTCTTCGACGCCGCGGGCGGACTGCTCGGAATCTCGACTTTCGGGCCTCGCAACCAGGTACTCGTCATTCCGGCCGCGACCGTCGGGCGCATATTGCCGCTCCTGTTGGAGCACGGCAGGACCGTCCGTGGATGGTTGGGCCTCGCCCTGCAGCCGGTCGCCATTCCTGACGCCCTGCGCGAAGCGGCTGGTCAATCCAGCGGGCTGATGGTGATGTCGATTGTCGAGGACGGTCCCGCGGCCAAGGCTGGACTCGTTGCTGGAGATATCATACTCAGTGTGAACGGCACATCGACGCAGCACGTGCGCAGCCTCGCGCAACGCCTTGGCACCGAGAGCATCGGGCAGAATGCGGATATCCGGCTGATCAGAGGCGGCGGCATCATCTCAGTCCAGGCTGTGGTCTCTGAACGACCGAACTCATGAACGTTGCGCTCTCCCACCCCGCCGAGTCTGTCCAACTGCGTGTTGCGGTTTACGCAGCCAACCCCGAGCGTCGGGACGCATTGATAACGATCGTCAACCAGAGCGGTCACCTGGTCGTGAATGCCGAGACCGCCGACGTTGTACTGGCCGAAGGCGAGCATCCGCCTGAGGATGCAAGCCGCGTGGTGATGTTGGGCGGCCACGACGATGAAAGCTCGGGACTCCTGCCGCTGGACGCGGATTCGCGACAAATCGATGCGGCGTTGCGTGCTGTAGCTGCAGGGTTGATCGTGCGGGTCCCTGCAACCGATGCGGGGTTCGGTCCGATCGCCGAACCGGATGCCAGGAATCTTCTGACGCCGCGCGAGTTCGAAGTGCTCGATTGCCTCGCGGCCGGGTTGACCAACAAGGCCATTGCGCGACGATTGGATATTTCGCTGCACACCGTAAAGTTTCACGTCGAATCGGTCTTCAAGAAGCTCGGCGCACGGACCAGGACCGAAGCCGTTGCCAATGCAGCGATGCGGCGCCGTCGCGAGACGATTACCTTGTAGGCCGATGCCGCCACTGACTAGTGGCAGAGGAAGCGAGCAGTTCGGCCCTGTAGAATGGGCGCGCTCGCAGCGATAGGGCCGACGTCATGACGAGACTAATCCTGGGCATCGTGCTTTTCTTCGGCACCCATTTGATCTCTGTCGTCGCACTCGGATGGCGCGACCGTACCGCTGAGCGCCTGGGCGCACGCACCTGGAAGGCAGCGTATGCGGTCGCAGCCCTCATCGGGTTTTATCTGATCGTGACCGGCTTCGGAGAGGCGCGCCAGGTGGACGGTGTGCTGTATGTGACGACACCCTGGCTCAAGGATCTGGCAGCAGTCCTGATGCTCGCCGCCTTCCCACTCGCCCTCTCCGCCTACCTTCCCGGCCGCATTCAGACGCTCGCCAAGCATCCGTTGCTCGTCGCCACCAAGGTCTGGGCGCTTGCGCATCTGTTCGCCAACGGCGGCGTGGCCGACGTGTTGCTGTTCGGCTCGTTCTTGCTGTGGGCGGGCGCCGTTCGCGTCTCGCTCAAGTATCGATCGCCCCGCACCATCCCGATGGCGTCGCCATCGAAGGCCAACGACATCATTGCCATTGTCGGGGGACTGGCACTCTATGCAGTGTTCGTCCTGTGGCTACACGCGAAGTGGTTTGGCGTGGCGCCGATCGCGTTGCGGTGATTCGCACCGGTCCCAGAGGCTTCGACCCGAAGCGCGCTGACTCCGTCAGCCGCCGTACTCATGCCGAGTTCACGGCCCCGTACCAAGCGAGACCTGCATCGCAACCCATCAATCACTTCCTTGCCAGCCAAACCGTTACAAATCATTCTGCGATCAGATTAGGTCGCATGGCCTGGAATGTGATCCACGTCCAAAGATCAATTGCGGGTGCCGCAGGTGGCCGTTTCAGCAGGATCTAGGCAAAACATTAGCGCCGATCGCCCACCGGGATGGATCGACAAGCTCTGCATCGGGCTTGTGATCTACGTCACCATTTGCGCGGCATGGATGCTGACGGGGTTCGGCGGCGACCGCGTCCGGCACTACGTTGGCTTATTGGCTGACGCACCAGCCTGCCTTGCCGCGTTGATCGTCACCGTCGCGGCGACGTGCCGGATGGCGCGCGGCACCTCGCGAAAGGCGTGGGCCTGCCTGTCGATCGCGCTCGCTCTATATTTCTTCGGCACCACTATCGGCATCAACGCCTGGCTGCACGAGCGCGATCCGTTCCCCGGACCTTCCGATGTCTTCTACCTCGGCTTCTACCCGTTCCTGGGGATCGCTGTGGCCCTCATGATCCGGGCCGCAGCCGTGAAGGTTCGCTGGACGCAATTCCTCGTCGATGCCACGATCCTCGTGGTCGGCTTCGGCGCGTTCTTCTGGTTCCTGATCATTCACCCGGCCGCGTCGACTGGTGAACTCGACGTCGTCAAGAACGCGCTGAGCCAGACCTACATTGCACTCAGCTGCATCCTGGTGCTGATGCTCGGCGTGCTGCTCCTGGCGGGCGCGGGCAATAGCGTTGGGCGCCGCGTTCCGCTCCTGCTTTCGATCGGCTTTGCGACCATGTTTCTTGGCGACATCCTGTGGTCGGTCGCGAAGATCGGTGGTCACTATCTGTCCGGCGACCTGCAAGACGTGCTGTACCTCATCTGTTACGTCCCGATGGCCGCCGCCGGGCGCGAGCAGATGCGCTTGTCCACTACCACGTCAGTAACCAACTCGATTGCCTCAATACCACTGGCCCAGTCGCTGCCCTACGCATCGATGTTGACCGCGTTCCTGGTGCTCGTGTCCTTCACGCGCGGCGAGATTGGCAGCCCCGCGGCCGTGATGACCATCATCGTGTTCGGGCTGGCGCTGCTCGTGATGGTGCGCCAGGCACTGGTGTTGCGCGATGACGCCTTGATCCGCGAGCGACGCGCGGCTCGTATGGTCGAGGACCGCTACGCTTCCCTGATCGCGAATGCCTCCGACGTCATCATGACCGTCGACATCGACGGCTCACTTCTCTTTGTATCTCCGGCTTCCGAGCGCACGCTCGGTCTGAAGCCCGATGCGGTGGTCGGGAAGAACCTGCTCGACATCTGGACGGGCGAGGATCGTGAGCGTCTGAGGGCGTTTCTTGGCGAGGTCACGGCATCGTCCGGCGAGGCTCTCGGCCCGGTCGAGATGCGCATCGAGCGTGGTCGCGATCGCTACGTGCTCGAAATCGTCGGCAGCAACCTGACCAAGGACCCCGCGGTGCAGGGACTCGCGCTCAACTTTCGTGACATCACCGAGCGTAAGGCGCTCGAAGAGCAGTTGCGACAGCTGGCGTTTCACGACTCGCTGACGATGCTCGCGAACCGGGGCCTGTTCCGCGACCGGGTACAGCATGCATTGACACTGGCGAACCGCGGCCGGCAGCAGCTCGCCGTGATGTTCGTCGACCTCGACAACTTCAAGAACGTGAACGACTCGCTCGGCCACGATGCCGGCGACCGGCTGCTGCAGGCAGTGGCGCAGCGGCTCATCAAGTCGACGCGTTTCTCCGACACGGTTGCGCGCCTGGGCGGCGACGAATTTGCCATCCTGCTCGAGGCCATTTCGACGCCTAAAGAGGTCGAGCAGCTCGCCGCCTCGTTGATCGAGAAGCTCGACCAGCCGTTCGTCCTCAACGTGGCTGAGGTTCGCATCTCGGCCAGCATTGGCGTGGCGTTCTCAACGCAGGAAGCCAGCGCCGAGGCGCTGCTGAGCAAGGCGGATACCGCGATGTACTTCGCGAAGGCGGCCGGCAAGAACCGCTTCCTCCCGTTCGAGCCGCTCATGCACGAGATGCTCCAGGAGAAGACGCGCCTGGTCGCCGATATCGCCCGCGCCATCGCCAATGAAGAGTTTTTTGTCGAGTATCAGCCGATCGTCGATCTCGGCACGCGCAGCCTTTTGGGAGTGGAGGCACTCGTGCGCTGGCGACACCCGGAGCTCGGCGTGTTGCTACCCGGCCGATTCATCCAGATCGCCGAAGAATGCGGCCAGATCATCAAGCTCGGTCGCTGGGTGCTGGGACGAGCGTGCCGTGATGTGCGTGCTTGGCGCAGCACCGTCGCCGGTGGCGAGGGGCTTCGCGTTGCCGTGAATATTTCGAGCCGACACCTTCAGAATGGAGACCTGGCGCGCGACGTGGCGCAGGTCCTGCAGGAGTCGGGGCTCGAGCCAGGCAATCTCGTGATCGAGTTGACGGAAAGCACGATCATGCACAACACGGAGACGAACCTGGCGCGGTTGCAGGAACTGAAGGCACTCGGCGTGCGCCTTGCGATCGATGATTTCGGCACCGGCTACTCGTCGCTTTCATACCTGCACCGCTTCCCGATCGATATTCTCAAGATCGACCGATCGTTCGTTGCCCGGTTGACCAATTCCTCCACTGGCCCTGAACTCGCGCGCGCGGTGATCACGCTCAGCGAGACCCTGGGTCTCGACACCGTGGCCGAAGGAATCGAGCTCGAACCACAGATCGACGCGCTTCTGAAGCTCGGATGCGTGGCCGGACAAGGGTTTCTCTTTGCGAAGTCCGGATCGCTCGCGGAGCTCTCGGCGAGCCCGTTCGTGGCGAAACGCAACGAGCTGTGGAATTCCCAGGCAGTTCGCGAAGATCTTTCGCCGACCGGACGCTTCCGCGCGCTCACCCGTGGAGCCGCTTAGCTAAATCCTTGGTCGCGGCCTCCCTGCGCAACGCTGGGGCGGAGGCGCGAGCGCTCCCAGACCTCCGGTCGCGATAAACAGTTGCGACGTCAGAATTGAGCACGACGAAGTGCGCGCTCTGGATCAGCCACGCGACGTACTTGCTACGACCGCCATTCGAGAACTCGTACACGTCCGGCGCCTCCCTGCCGTATGGTCGAGAGGATCAGGGGGACTGGCTGGATGCGCAATTGGTCTTTGGGACATGTCGGGTCCGGCCAAGCCTGGCCATTCGTGCAGGCCGGTGTGCTTGGTTACGGGCTTCGGACGGCGCGTACGGTGAAGCGAACCGTCGCGCCGCCGCCCGGGCTGTTCTCTGCCCAGATCCGGCCGCGATGGGCTTCGATGATCGAGCGGGCCATGGATAGTCCAAGGCCCATGCCGTCCGGCTTGGTGGTGAAGAATGATTCGAAGATACGCGGCATCTTGTCGGCAGGAATGCCAGCGCCTCGGTCGCTTACGCTCACCTCCACCGTATCGGCGCCGTTGCGCTTCGTTTCCACGGTGAGCTGGCGCGCCGACTCGGCGGTGTCCTGCATCGCCTCCATGCCGTTGATGATCAGGTTCAGCAGGACCTGCTCTATACATGTGCGGTCTGCAGACACCAGCGGGAGCGGCGTGACCAATTCGCTGTGTAGCTGAATCCGGCGCCGCTTTGCGTCACCTGCTACGAGCTGCAGCACGCCCAGCGCTGCATCGTTGAGATCGAGCGGCTGCATCTGCAACTCCTGATTGCGCACCAGCCCCCGGACCCGACGGATCACTTCACTGGCACGCAGATCCTCTTTGCAGATGTCAGCCAGTATCCGGCCGACCTCCGGAAGCGGTGGCTCCTTCGACTTCAAGAGGGTTTCGGCCGCTTCGGCATTACTAAGATCGCGCACAGCGGCTGGTTGACCTCGTGCGCGATCATTGCGGTCAGCTCCCCGACCACCGCGAGGCGCGACGCGTGGGCGAGGTTGCGATTGGCTTCTTCAGCTCTCATGCGATCCGTGATGTCGTGTCCGATGGCCTGGAACTCGTCGAGTCGACCGTCTGGACTGAAGATCGCGTGAACGGTCCAGTGCTGCCAGCTGATGCTCCCGTCAGGCAGCGTCGTCTGGTGCTCCCAGTCGCACGGTTTCCCCTGTACGGCCGCCAGATCCACCCACATGCGCGCCAGGACACGGGCTGGTTCCGGTAACACGTCGAGCAGTCTGGTGCCGATCAGTTGCTCGCGCGTGCGCCCGCACGAGCGGCAATACGCTTCGTTGACGAGCGTGAGCGTCGTGTCGGGCAGAAAGCGGCAGACGAAGCCCGTCTGACTCTCCACGACTTCGCGATACCGTGCCTCACTTTCACCCAAAGCGACTTCATCGCGGCGCTTCTGCTCGATCAGCACGGCGGCCAGATAGAGGGGAGCGGCGCGCAGGAGAAGAAAGTGCTGGAGTGCGACGCCCTTTTCGCTCGGTGACAACTCGGAAAAGAGTCCGAAGCCGTGCACGACTGCGGCCACTGCGAAACAGGCGAGGAGCACAATGGCGGCCGAGGCTCCCCGCATGCCAAATCGAATCGCGGCCCAGAACAGAAAAGGAACTGGTGCATAGAAGCGTGACTCCGCAAGCCCCGTCCCTCCCCCTTGATACTCGAAGGCGTATATGAGCTCAGGATCAACCCCGCCGTCAGCAACGCGCCTTCGATCCACCGATTCCCCCAAGAGGATCCGAACATCCCGGCGAGCAGCCACAATCCAGTAGAAAATGGCTGGAGTGATGATCAGGTTTGCGAGCGCATCCCCTAGCAGCCACTGCTCCCAGGCGACCCAATAGTCCTGTCCGAGAGCCTGTCGCGCCGCAGCGCCGCCAAATGCGGACAGTGCCGGGGCGAGCAGCACCGCGAAAAGACAGTACACGCCAAAGTCCCGCACGGTTTCGAAGCGTGTCGGGTTGCGCATGAAATGTTTGGCGGAGTTGCCGCGGCTGTGAACACAGCCTTGGCGCAATCGATCGCGAACGTGGCCAGCAGAAACCAGGTTGGGCTATCCGCGGGCGCTGCGACCGTGAGTCGGATTGGAAGCGTTGCGAGCAGCAACGGTGCCCACCAGCGCGGCCGAACCAGGAGCAATGCGCAGAGCAGTACCGAGTCCGGAAACCAGAAGGGCGACGGCGCCGCATGGCTGAACGCCATCCCATAGCGGTAAGCGAGGTAGAACGATGCCTCGAACAGACAGAACGCGAGAACATTCCTGAGCAACGGCTGGTGTGCCAGGAAGGACAGGCTCCACCCCGGCTCGCTGTTCTTGTTACCCGCGTCCGACGCGATGACGCTCGTGACCGGCATGATCCATCCCGCTCCGGTGAGCCGCGATGCAGGACAGATTAGCCCCGATCGTGGCCCTGGGACCAGCTTTCATGTAGGCGCATCGGTGAAAGTCCGTACGACATTGGTCCACTATCAAAGCGGCGTTGAAAGGGCGTCAAATGCTAGCCATGGAGCAGTTGCGGCATCTCGTTGCAGTCGTCGATGACGAAGAGGCGGTTCGTCTGGCCCTCGCGCGGATGCTCCAGGCCTCTCTCTACCACGTCGTGGTCTTCGACAGCGGGCAATCCTTCCTTAGCTCGCTGCGTACAAGGTCTCCCGATTGCGTGCTGCTCGATTTTCAGATGCCCGAGCTGACGGGGAGCGACGTGCAGCGGGAGCTGACGAAGGCGCATATCGAGGTTCCGGTCATCGTCATGACCGCTCATGATCAGCCGAGCTTACGCGAGCAATGCATCGCAGACGGCGCGAGTGCCTACTTCACCAAGCCCTTGCGCCGCGACAACCTGATCGCGGCCATCGATACGGCGATCCGCAACCACAGTCTGAACTGACCGCCCCTGAACCCCTGCCAACGTTCGAACCGGCTAGCGCCGAGTTTGGTGCTGCTCGGTGGTCACGGCCGGCGATAGCGCCAAGTCGTGAGTAGTCGCATAATCTAAGGATCAAGCCTCACAGAGCTCAGCGACTCGTGGACTCGGACGATCGCCATTCACAGCCAGCCATGGATACAGAGGCAACCGTTTTCCTGCTCGACGATGATGAAGCGGTCGTACGTGGCCTCGCCCGATTACTGCAAGCGGAGGGCTTCCGCACCCGTACGTACACCTCCGCGAGCGACTTCCTGGCAACCCACGACCCCGATGTCCCGGGGTGTCTCTTCAGCGACCTCATCATGCCTGATATGAGCGGCCTGGAGTTGCAGAGCGCCCTGTCTGCGCGAGGGATTCTGCGCCCCATCGTCTTCATCACCGCGCGCGGAGATGTGCCGGCGGCCGTGCAGGGAATGAGAGCCGGCGCGATCAGTTTTCCTGCCGAAACCGGTGCGCAAGGCGGAGCTCCTCGCGATGGCGCGCGAAGCAATCTCCAAAGACGCCACCATCCGCGTGCAGCTCGCGGAGCGGCGTGGTGTTGCTCGAGTACTACTGCAACGCCTCACCCCGCGCGAGCGGCAAGTCATGGACCTGGTCGTCACGGGGTTGAAGAACAAGCAGATCGCGGGGCACCTCAAGACCAGCGAAAAGACGGTCAAGGTCCACCGCGGAAGGCTGCTGGAGAAAATGCAGGTCAAGTCGGCGACTGCGCTTGCAGGCCTCCTGGCACACGCCGGTATGGGCCCGCCCACCGAGCCCAACACCGCAGCGCACTGAAATCAATCTTCGTTTCCAAAAGCGCCAGCGTGACAACTAGGCCGCGGCCGCTACGCCTGCGAACGCCTCGCGATTCCTCCGCAGCCACTGCTCGAAAGTCTGCAGCTGCGGGAACAGCCGGCGCGTCGCCTCCACGTCGCGCAGCGCGCGGAAGCGCTGCTCGAAGTCGCGTTTGAACTGGAACATGTTGCCGGATCATCCGCGCCCGGAAAACCAAAGCCGCGATAGGTCTCGGGGCTCACGGCGTTGTAGCGCACCTTGCGTCCGAGAACGCGCGTAAAGATCTCTGCCATCTCGTTGCCGCTCAGGTGCTCGCCCGCGATGCCGACGGTGCGACCGATCGCCGCCTGGCCTTGCTTGAAGAGACCGAGCGCGACACCGCCAATGTCGGCTACCGCAATGGCCGGCAATTTCGCATCGCCCAGGTCGAACGCGAAAGCGAGATCACCGTCCGGTCCAGGTTTCGGCCCCATGCCGAAGTGGACGAAGTTGTCCCAGTAGAACGAGGTGTAGAAGAGCGTGACCGGAAGGCCGCGCGAGGTGAATTCCT
>CAVOLM010000068.1:0-15034 GCA_963696675.1 uncultured Gammaproteobacteria bacterium
GCGAGCCAGCTAGTTGGTACGTCGTTGAGCAGCGCGGCACGATTCAGCGCGTCGACGGCGTCAATACCACAAGCCCCACTAAGACGCAGTGGGCCGATCTGCAGAGCATCGTCAATGACAGCGCCTCTGAGTCGGGATTGCTCGGCATGGCGTTTCACCCCAGCTATGCGTCGAACGGGCGCGTGTTCCTCTCCTATACGGGAGCGGGTGCCAGTCCGTTCCAGTCGCACATCTCGGAGTTTCACAGCAACAATGGCGTGTTCGATCCGACGAGCGAACGCATCCTGCTGCGGCTCAATCAGCCGTTCGAGAATCACAACGGCGGCAACATCATGTTTGGGCCGGACGGTAATCTCTATATCGGCTTCGGCGACGGCGGCTCTGGCGGTGATCCCGGCAATCGCGCGCAGGACCGAACGATGCTGTTCGGCAAGATCCTGCGCATCAATGTCGACGGCGCGAATCCATACACGATCCCGTCCGACAACCCTTACGTCGGCAATCCGCTCTGCGGCCCGGGCACAAATTCTGCGTCCTGTCCCGAGATTTACGCCTACGGCCTGCGAAACCCCTGGCGCTGGAGTTTCGATCGCGCGGCGTCAGAGCCGGATCTCTGGCTCTCCGATGTTGGCCAAAATGCTTGGGAAGAAGTCGATCGCATCGTCAACGGCGGCAATTATGGCTGGCGCATTCGCGAAGGCCGGCATTGCTTCAATCCCTCGAGCAACTGTCCGCTCACCGCGAACGGCGCACCCCTGATCGATCCGATCGCCGAGTACGATCACGGCATCGGCCAGTCGATCACGGGTGGCTATGTGTACCGGGGCAGCGCTATCCCGTCGCTGCGCGGCCGATACGTGTTCGCCGATTTCGTGAGTGGCCGGCTCATGTACCTCGCTGCGAACGCTTCCGGCGGCTTCGATCGCCTGGACCTCATGGTGTCGACTGGGCTGAATATTTCGTCCTTCGCGCAGGACGCGGCCGGTGAGCTCTATGTCACCGACTACAACGGCGGCCTTTACCAGCTAGTTGCCGGCAGCGGCACTATCAACGACACGATTCCCGCGAACCTCATCGACACCGGCTGCGTCAGTGCCGCGGATCCGACACAGCCGGCGGCCGGACTGATCCCCTACACGCCGAACGCGGCGTTCTGGTCCGATGGCGCGCAAAAGGAGCGCTGGATGGCGCTGCCCAACGGCCAGACGATCACCATTGGCAGCGATGGCGACTGGTCTTTCCCGAACGGCACCGTGCTGATGAAGAACTTCAGGCTCGGGAGCCGGCTCATCGAAACGCGTCTCTTCATGAGACATCCCAACGGTAACTGGGGCGGCTACACGTACCAGTGGAATGCGGCCCAGACTGCTGCAACGCTGGTGAAGGGCGGACAGATCACGAATATCAATCCGCCCGGGCAGGACTGGATCTATCCGAGCGAGGCGCAATGCTTGCAGTGTCACAGCAATGCGGCTGGGCGGAGCCTCGGCCTGGAGACCGCGCAGCTCAATAGCGACCTGCTGTATGCGGCCACGGGCCGCACGGCGAATCAGCTCGCGACCTTGAACTCCATCGGCATGTTCGAGACGCCGCTCAGCCAGCCGCCGAGCGCCTTGCCCGCGTATCCCGATCCATACGGCTCGGCCGGCACAGTCGCCGACAGAGCCCGCGCTTACCTGCACACCAACTGCTCGCAGTGCCATCGCCCGTCGGGCGGCACGCCGTCGAACATGGATCTGCGGCTCGGCACGGCTATCGCCTCGACCAATACCTGTAACGCGACGCCCGCGAGCGGCGACCTCGGCATCGCGGGCGCGAGGCTGATCGTGCCGGGCAATCCGGCGGCCTCACTCATCTATGTGCGCATGAGCCGGCGCGACCTGCACCAGATGCCGCCGCTCGCCAGCAATCTCGTCGATACCGCGGGTGTGGCTCTGATCCAGAACTGGATCATGGGCATGAACGCCAGCTGCCAATAGGTCCGGGGTCTCGTACAGGTAGTACGCACGCTCGAGCAGCCGCCACTCGCAGCAGCTGCCTGGCTCTAGCGGCTGAAGTCCATCGTCCAATTGGTTTCCCAGCTCTTACCGCCGTTCTCGGAGAGCACGATCATCGGCCATGCGATCAGCCGCAATGAAAGATGCACGATGCCTCCTCCGGCCTGTGACGGTGGTTTTCGAACGGCGACAGGGTATTACGGATTTAGGGCGTAACCCGCCCTGATTCGGCGTAAGCTTTTCACATGTATCATCCGACCACCCGCGTGCTCGGCGTGCTCGAGCTCCTGCAGACGCACGGGCGCATGAGCGGCGCCGAGCTCGCGCGACGAATCAAGGTCGACGGTCGCACGCTGCGCCGTTACATCTCGCGCCTGGAAGAAATCGGCGTGCCCATCACGACCGAGCGCGGACGCCACGGCGCCTACATGCTGGTTGCTGGCTACAAGCTGCCACCGATGATGTTCACCGATGAGGAGGCGCTGGCATTGTCGATAGGGCTGCTCGCGGCGCGCAGCCTCGCGCTCTCGAACGCCGCCCCTGCGGTCGCGAGTGCGCAGGCGAAGCTCGAGCGGGTGATGCCCGCTAATCTCAAGCGGCGAGTTCGCGCCATCGATGAGACCATCGCGCTCGATCTGTCGCACACGGGTGAGCCCGCCACGAACGATGCATTGCTCGCTTTGAGCGGCGCCGCCCAATCGCAGATGCGCGTGTCCATGCGCTACTGCGCGGCGCAGCGCGCGGTGACCGAGCGAGACTTCGATCCCTACGGCCTCGCCTATCGTGGCGGATGCTGGTATGTCGTCGGCATGTGCCATCTCAGAGGTGGGGTGCGATCGTTCCGGCTCGATCGCGTGCAATCCGTGCGCCCACTCGAGGCCCGATTCACGCGGCCCAAGGGCTTCGATGCGCTCGGCTATCTCGCCTTCTCGATTGCGACGATGCCGCGCACGCACGCGATCGAAGTGCTCCTCAAGACCGAACTGCGGGTGGCGCGACGTGAGCTCTTCGCCTCGATGGGGCTGCTCGAGCAGGTCCCCGGCGGCGTACTGTTGCGCGCGCAGGCGGACAACCTCGACTGGTTCGCGCGTGAGCTCGCCCGCTTGCCCTTCGAGTTCGAGATCCGTCAGCCGAAGGAACTGCGAGGTGCGCTCTCGAGGTGCGCTCAGCGGTTGCAGCGGCTGACGCAGTAACGGGTCGACGACGGCTCCGCGTGAGCGTGGCTCCGTAGCTCGATTATTGTCGCAACTCGCCGACGTCTGGCATGACGCAACCGGCCATGACACGATCTCCTGGGGTGAAGGCCGCGACTCCTGATGAGCCAAGGCCAGTACAGGGTGGATCGTTGATCGCAAATCTTTCCGCTTCGCGACGGGCCGTGCTCGTTGCAGTGTGCTTCGTTTCGGCCTGCGACCTCGTCGGTGTGGACAAGACTAATGATGACAGCACACCGCCGACCGTACCGTCGGGACTCCAGGTCACCGCTCCGGACCCGCAGCGCGTGGTGCTGCAATGGAGCGCTTCGAGCGATAGCGGCACTAGTGTCGCCGGCTATCGGGTATTCCGCAGTGATCTCTCCACCGCGATCGGCACCGTAACGGCGACGTCTTATACGGATACCACGGTGGCGCCCGCGACCACTTATGGCTATTTCGTCACTGCATTCGATGGTGCCACGCCCGCCAACGAGTCGGGTCCGACTTCCGTCGTGCAGGTTCGCACGCCGTCCGCTGCGGATATTGTGGCGCCCGACGTACCGGCGAATGTTCAGGCAGTGGCCACTGGACCCACTCAGGTCAATCTGTCGTGGGATGTCTCTGCGGATACGGGGGGCTCGGGTCTGGCCGGTTATCGGATTTTCCGCAACGGTAACACTACACCAGTCGCGACAGTCGCGACCGCCAGCTACTCCGACACGAATTTGACCGCCGGGACTGCCTACAGCTACGTGATTCGCGCGATGGACGGCGCGGGGAATGTTTCCGGACCCTCGAATGCCGTCAGCGTCACCACACCGATTCCGCCCGACTCGATACCACCGACTGTGCCCGGCTCACTGACCGCAACCGCGCAGGGTGCGAGCGCCGTATTGCTCAACTGGATTGCATCCACGGACGCCTCGGGGATTCAGCGCTACGAGATTCAGCGCGACGGCGTGAAGATCAGCGACGCGCCGGGGAACGCTACCAGCTTCGTCGATTCCGCAGTGAGTGCTGCGACCACCTACTCATATGCGGTTCGTGCAATCGACGGCGCAAACAACGCGTCGGCTTTTTCCAATGTCGCGAATGTGACGACCTCGGCCGCGACGGACACGACGCCGCCCACTGCGCCGTCGGCCGTTGCGGCCACCGCGAACGGCTCGCAGAGCATCGTGGTGACCTGGATTGGTTCGACTGATACGGGCGGCTCAGGCTTGGCCGGATATCGCGTTTTCCGCGACGGCGGGGCGAACCCGGTGGGGCAGGTCGGCGCAGGAGTGCTGACGTACACTGATAGCGGTCTCGCACCGAATTCGACCCACACATACGTCGTGCGCGCATTTGACAGCGACGGAAACGTCTCGACTCCGTCAAACTCAGCCTCCGCCACCACATCCAGTGACACCACGGCGCCTTCTGTTCCCACCAACGTCGTGGCCAACGCGCTCGCATCGGACTCGGTTCGCGTGACCTGGAGCGCTTCGACGGACACTGGCGGTTCCGGGCTTGCCGGGTACCGAATCTATCGCAACGGCACGCAACTCACGGCGGTGGGCGCAGGCACGACGACGTTTACCGACGCCACTGCGGCGCCGGGCACCGCGTATGCATATCGTGTATCGGCGATCGACAATGCAGGCAACGAATCCGCGCAATCGACCCCTGCAAACGTCACGACGCCGGCAGATTCTCTTGCGCCGAGCGCACCGGCGAATCTGACCGCCGCACCGGCCGGTGCGAACCAGATCACTCTCACATGGAATGCCTCATCCGACACGGGGGGCTCGGCACTTGCGGGTTATCGCGTGACTCGGGACGGCACCCAAATTGCGCAGGTCAGTGCCGGTACTCTTACCTTTGCCGACACCGGCCTCGCGCCTCTTTCGATGCATTCGTACACGGTGCGCGCCTTCGACAATGCCGCCAACGTTTCCCCGGCCTCCAACGTCGCGACAGCGACGACTGGCGGCGATGCGACGCCACCGTCCGCGCCTGCTGGCCTGACGGCAACGGCCGCCGGCTCAACGCAGATCAATCTCGCCTGGAATGCGTCCAGCGACGCTGGCGGATCAGGCCTTGTGGGCTACCGCATTTTCCGAGGCGGTACGCAGGTCGCGCAGGTCGCGTCTGGCGTATTGTCGTTTGCCGACACCGGACTCTCACCCAACACGAATTATTCGTATGTCGTGCGCGCGATCGACGGTGCCAACAACGTATCCGGCCCATCGAACACGGCGCAGGCCACCACTGCCCAGGACACGATTGCACCCTCCGCACCGTCGGGACTCGTCGCGACCGCGCTCAGCTCCACATCGGTCCGCCTGGTGTGGAATGGGTCGACCGATACGGGCGGTGCCGGTCTCGCGGGCTACCGCGTGTTTCGCGGAGGCGCTCAGATCGCCACCGGCATTTCCGGCACGACCTACACCGACAACACCGTCGCGCCCAATACCTCTTACGCGTACACGGTGAGAGCGCTCGATAACGCGGGCAATGCCTCGAGCGATTCGAACACGGCATCAGTAACAACACCGACGGATACCACCGCACCGTCGGCACCGAGCGGACTGGCGACAACCAGCGTTACCGAGACCCAAGTGGGTCTGACCTGGAATGCGTCGACCGATACGGGAGGTTCGGGTCTCGCGGGCTATCGGGTGTTTCGCAACGCTGCGCAGATCGCCACGGGAATCATTTTGACCTCCTACACCGATACGACGGTTACTGGCGTGACGTACACGTACACAGTGCGGGCGGTCGACAACGCGGGCAATGTGTCCGCCGATTCGAATTCGGTGCAAGCTTCTCCACAGGCCTCGCAGCCCTCCGGACTCGACTCGCGTCCCAGTAATACGACCTGCATCGCGCCGAACCAGCCGACGACCAATACTTCGGTCGCGACGCAGCGAGTCTTCCCGAGCTTGTCGTTCACGAGCCCGATCCTGCTCACCGAAGCGCCCGGCGAGCCGACCAACCGCTGGTACGTGGTCGAGCAGCGCGGCACGATCCGGCGCTTCGAGGGAACGAACCCGTCCACCACAACGCAATGGGCGGACCTGCAGAGCATCGTTGATGACAGCGCGTCGGAGTCGGGCCTCCTCGGCATGGCGTTTCACCCGAACTATGCGTCGAACGGGCGCGTATTCCTTTCCTATACGGGCTCGGGTGCGAGTCCGTTTCAGTCCCACATCTCCGAATTCCGTCGTGGCTTGAATGGTCTGCTCGATCCGACGACCGAGCGCATCCTCCTCAGGCTCGATCAGCCGTTCGACAACCACAACGGCGGCAACATCTTGTTCGGGCCCGACGGCAACCTCTACATCGGGTTCGGCGACGGCGGCTCCGGCGGCGATCCGGGCAACCGCGCGCAGAATCGCAATCTGCTCTTTGGCAAGATTCTGCGTATCAACGTCGATGGCGCGAATCCGTACGCGATTCCCGCCAACAACCCGTACGTTGGGAACGGCCTGTGCAGCGCCGGATCTGGGTCTGCGTCCTGTCCGGAAATCTATGCCTATGGGCTGCGCAATCCCTGGCGGTGGAGCTTCGATCGTTCCGCGACAGACCCGGACCTCTGGCTCTCGGACGTAGGGCAGGACAGCTGGGAGGAAGTCGACCGGATCGTCAAGGGCGGCAACTACGGCTGGCGGATTCGGGAAGGTCGACATTGCTTCAACCCGTCGAGCAACTGCCCGCTCACCGCGAATGGCGCGCCGTTGATCGATCCGATCGCAGAGTACGACCACAGCCTTGGGCAGTCGATCACCGGCGGTTACGTGTATCGCGGTACTGCGATCGCGTCCCTGCGCGGTCGTTACGTTTTCGCCGATTTCTCGAGCGGCCGTCTGATGTACCTGGCCACCAACAGCTCGGGCGGATTCGACCGGCGTGATCTTATTCAATCCACCGGATTGAATATCTCCTCGTTTGCCGAGGACTCTGCGGGCGAGCTATACGTCGTCGACTATAACGGCGGCCTTTACCAGATCGTGCCCGGCAGCGGCACGATCAACGACACGGTCCCGGCCAACCTCATCGATACCGGCTGCGTAAGCATGGCGGATCCGAAACTGCCCGCCTCGGGGCTCATTCCATACGCGCCGAACGCTGCCTTCTGGTCCGATGGCGCCGCGAAAGAGCGCTGGATGGCGCTGCCCAACAACCAGACGATCACGATCCAAAGTGACGGCGACTGGTCGTTCCCCAGCGGCACCGTGCTGGTCAAGCACTTCAGGCTCGGCACCCGCCTGATCGAGACGCGACTCTTCATGCGCCATCCCGACACTGGAAACTGGGGTGGGTACACGTACCAGTGGAATTCCGCGCAGACGGCGGCAACCTTAGTGAAGGGCGGGCTGATCACGAACATCAATCCTCCGGGACAGGACTGGATCTATCCGAGTGAAGCGCAGTGCCTGCAGTGTCACACCAGTGCGGCCGGGCGCAGCCTCGGACTCGAGACTGCGCAGCTCAACAGCAATCTGACCTACCCAGCTACCGGGCGCATGGCGAATCAGCTCGCGACGCTGAACGCCATCGGCATGTTCACGACGCCGCTCGCCCAGCCACCGAGCGCACTGCCCGTGTACCCCGATCCATATGGCACTTCCGGCAGCTTGACGGAACGCGCGCGTGCATACCTGCACACGAACTGCTCACAGTGCCATCGCCCGTCAGGCGGCACGCCGTCGAACATGGATCTGCGGTTCGGCACGGCGAGCGCGGCGACCAATGCTTGTAACGCAACACCGGCGAGCGGCGATCTGGGCATTTCGGGGGCGCGGCTGATCGTGCCGGGCAATCCCGCGGCCTCACTCATCTTTGTACGCATGAGTCGGCGCGATCTGCACCAGATGCCGCCGCTCGCGAGCAATCTCGTCGACACCGCGGGCGTGGCCTTGATCCAAAGCTGGATCGCGGGAATGAATTCGACCTGCCAATAGGCCCGTCGATAGCGCGGCTGCGCATCTGCTCTTCGTGCGGCGCCTGGTTACCGAGCGCGAGGGCAGGTTTCGTTCTGAGTCCTGCGCCCGCGAGCGCTTACGAGGCAGCCTCCCGAACCGGATCTGGAAGCCAAGCGCCCTGTTCGAGCAGCCGCTTCTGCAGTGCCTTATAGCTCAAGTGACGAGGCTCGACGCGGCCATGCAAGGCGAGTGCTGCTGCTGTACCGGCCGCCTCGCCCATCTGTATGCAGTACGGGATGAGGTTGAGCACATCGTTCGCCGACACATCGGACGAGAAACAGCGTCCCGCCACCAGCAGGTTCTCCGTGGCCTGCGGAACCAGAGCGCGATAGGGAATGCATCTGTTGGGAGACTTGGCTGAGACATTCTGGGCGAACCGCGGGATCGCCGCGATAGTGTCGGCGTAGATCGTTCCCGCTCGCAAGTCCTCCATCGTGACCACGTATTCACCACGCAGGCGTCTGCTGCCGCGCGTGCCGATTTGCGATGCGGTATCCAGGATAAAACTATGCTCGAATCCAGGCAGCTGCTCTTTCAGCAGCGCATGCGCCGGAAGCATGACTTTTCGTACCTTCAATTCTGCGCGGGTCAGGTGATCCACGTTCAGGCAGTCATTTCCTGGGACCCAATTGTTGACCCATACCTGATCGTCCCGATGCGTTGCGATGGGTAGCAGCCTGAAGCCGCCGATCGCCTCGATTTCATCCATGATCTGCCTGAAATCCTCAGGGTGCGAATGCCGGAAATTGCTGTACTCGAGGTAATCGACGCCTCCCAGCCGAAAAACAACCGCCAGCATGCCGCTCCTCAAATTGTGGTCGACGGCCCCATCGAATTCAGCTCCCGCGGACGCAAAGAGATCGCCATCTCCCGTCGTATCGATGGTCAGCTGACTCAGAACTGCCTGCCTGCCTGACTTGCTTTCAAACACCGCTCCGCGAACCTGCTTGCCGTCGACAACGGCGTTGGTTCCCCATGAATGGAGGTAGAGCTTCGCTCCTGCCTCTTCTATCATCTCGTTGAGAACACATTTCAGGAGCTCGGGATCGACGATCACGCTCATCCTGACGCGGCCGTCGACCACGAAGTCCTGGTAGTGTTTGAGCTTGTTCAACAATTCGCCGGCGTTCGATCCAAGTTCCTGCCGGCCTGGATGACGCGCACCCCCGATGGCGTCGAGTCGGTCCACGATCTCCTGACAGATACCGGCCACCTCCTGCGTCGCGGTGCCCGCGCTCATATGGGGAATCAGGATGACGAGGCCGCCTGTCGCCATGCCACCGAGATGGTTGTAGCGCTCAATGAGCGTTGTATCCGCGCCATTGCGCGCGGCGGCGATGGCTGCGGCGCAGCCTGCAGGGCCGCCGCCCACGACCAGCACCTCCGTCCGACGGCACACTCTGGTGTTGCGCGCGGGTTCGACGATGTATTCGGATGAAACTTGCGCGGGCACCATGGGTTTCTCCTCAATTGACGCGGTCGGCCGTCCAACCCGCGACAGGATGACAGGGGAACGACGCGTGAGCCAATCGGATGCCGGTACGCATTTCGGACGTCGCGATCTATTGATGTTCGGCACCAATCAGCGTCTCATCCCGCATCAATGACAACTCGCACCCGCTTCGCTCCCAGCCCCACCGGTCTGCTCCACATCGGCGGAGTGCGCACGGCGCTTTTCTGCTGGCTGTACGCGCGCCGACATCACGGCACTTTCATCCTGCGGGTTGAGGACACTGATCGGGAACGTTCCACGCGAGGAGGCGGTGCAGGTGATCCTCGATGGCATGGATTGGCTCGGGCTCAAACCCGACGAAGGGCCGTACTACCAGACGCGCCGCATGGACCGCTATCGCGAAGTGATCGACCAGCTGCTGCGCGCGGGCAAGGCGTATCGCTGTTACTGCACCAAGGAGGAGCTCGAAGCGTTACGGGCCGAGCAGCTCGCGCGCAAGGAGAAGCCGCGCTACGACGGGCGCTGGCGCGATCGCACCGATTCGCGTCCCGGCGTTGATCCCGTGATCCGTTTCAAGAACCCGCTCGAAGGCGAGGTCGTAGTCGACGATGTGATTCACGGGCGCGTCATCTTCGATAACCGCGAGCTCGACGATCTCATCATCGCGCGCGCGGACGGCTCACCGACGTACAACTTCTGCGTCGTAGTCGACGACATGGACATGGCGATCACGCATGTCATCCGTGGCGACGATCACCTCAACAACACGCCGCGCCAGATGAACATGCTCCAGGCGCTCGGCGCGCCGCTCCCTGTGTATGCGCACGTGCCGATGATCCTGGGCCCGGATGGCGCGAAGCTCTCCAAGCGGCACGGCGCGGTGAGTGTGCTGCAGTATCGCGAAGAGGGCTTCCTGCCCGAGGCGCTGCTCAATTACCTGGTGCGCCTCGGCTGGTCGCACGGCGACCAGGAGGTGTTCACGGTTGCGGAGATGGCGCGCCACTTCGACATCAAGGACGTCAACAAGTCGGCTTCGGCATTCAACCCGGAGAAGCTCCTCTGGTTGAATCAGCAGCACATGATGCGCGCGCCGTTGCCCGAAATCGCCGTGCAGCTGCAATGGCACCTGGAACGGCTGGGCGTGCAGGCGAACGATCTCGCACAACTCGAAGGGATCGTCGCCGCGCAGCGCGAGCGGGCGAAAACGCTGAAAGAGATGGCGCAGGCGAGTCTGTATTTCTTTCGCGAGTTCGAGCAGTACGATGAGAAGGCCGCCCGCAAGAACCTCACGGCCGAGAGCCGCCCGCTGCTCCTCGCCGTGCGGGAACGACTGGCCGGCCTCACGCCCTGGAGTGCGGAGGGGGTGCATGCCGCACTCGAAGCTGTTTGCGCCCAGGCCGGCGTTGGCTTGGGCAAGGTTGCGCAGCCGCTGAGAGTGGCTGTCTCAGGGGGCGCTGTCTCGCCGCCCATCGATGCGACAGTCGCGCTCTTAGGCCGCGAGCTGACGCTCAGGCGCGATCGATCGGGCGCTCGAATATAGCGGGCGCGGCTAGGCGCCCGAACGCGCCCCGCAGGACGCTTGAGCTTCAACGTCGGCGGGCTAACTTTGGGCGGCGGCTGCCGGCGCGTAACCCTCAGTAGCGGCTCGATTTCTTGACACACCCGCGGGCGCTACGTACAGTCGCGCCCCTCGCGTGGGGCTGTAGCTCAGCTGGGAGAGCGCCTGAATGGCATTCAGGAGGTCGTCGGTTCGATCCCGATCAGCTCCACCAAGCCCGCCCGCCCGATCGCCCGACGTCCCCATCGTCTAGAGGCCCAGGACACCGCCCTTTCACGGCGGCAACGGGGGTTCGAATCCCCCTGGGGACGCCACGCCAGGGCTGCCATCCGCACGACACGCCAGGGCTCTCGAGGCGGTCATATTGCGTCCTAACCCTTTGAGGGACCTTTGTGAATCGCTTCACGCGTACCATCATGCGCCCCCTCTACACTGCGCGCTGTCGCAATAGACCGACACAACGACGTGCGGATCTTCAGATTTCACGTAGCCATGCCGATCGTGGTGCTGGCGCTCGTCGAAGCGCTGGCGTTCCTGCTCGTTCCCTACCTCGCAGCGATGCTGCGATTTGGAGCGGACATCGCGACCATCGAGTCCCAGCGCGGACCGCTCTGGCCGCACGCGATCCTCGCCGCAGCCGTATTGCTGATCTGCATGGTGAGCATGGGTTTGTACAGCGCAAGGCTGCGAGTGACCTACCGCGGCGTTCTGGTCAGGATCGCAGCCAGCGTGTGCGCGGCTGGCATATTGCTGGTGCTGATCTACTACGTGGTGCCGCGCCTGGATTTTGGCGGCACCCTCACGCTGATCACCGGGCTACTCGCCTTCGGGGCCGCGGCGCTGATCCGGTTCCTGTTCTCTTCCGTTGTCGGCGATGAAGCGTTCAAGCGGCGTGTGCTGGTCTATGGTTGCGGTCGCCAGGCGTCGAGCATTGCGCGGCTGCGTCGCCGCTCCGATCAGCGCGGGTTTCACATCGTCGGTTACCTCGTGCCGCCGGGCTCCCGCGTGCTCATGCCGCCCGAGCGAGTGCTGACCACACAGGGCACGCTGCTGGAGATTGCGCGGCAGCATGTGGTCGACGAGATCGTCGTCGCGATGGACGACCGGCGCCGCGAATTCCCCGTGCATGAGCTGCTCGAATGCCGACTGAGCGGTATCGACGTCATCGACTTGGTGAGCTTTCTGGAACGCGAGTCGGGGCGCGTGCGACTCGATGTGCTCAACCCCAGCTGGATGATCTTCTCGAACGGCTTTCGTCGCAATGCGCTGAGCCTGTTCTCCGAGCGGGCGTTCGACACCGTCGCGAGCCTGTCACTGCTGCTAGTCACCTGGCCCCTGATGCTGCTCGCAGCGCTCGCGATCAAGCTCGAGGACGGCTGGCGCGCGCCGGTGCTCTACCGGCAGGCACGCGTCGGCCTCGAGGGCCAGGTTTTCGAGGTGCTCAAGTTCCGCAGCATGAGCACTGACGCAGAGATCGACGGCCAGGCGCGCTGGGCCGACAAGGATGACACGCGCATCACGCGAGTCGGCGCCGTGCTGCGCAAGATGCGCATCGACGAGTTGCCGCAGATCATCAATGTGCTGAAGGGCGACATGAGCTTCGTCGGGCCGCGCCCCGAAAGGCCGGAATTCGTCGCGGCCCTTGAGCGAGAAGATTCCGTACTATCGTGAGCGGCATTGCGTGAAGCCGGGGATCACCGGCTGGGCGCAACTCTGCTACCCCTACGGTTCGTCCGAACACGATGCGCTCGAGAAGCTGCAGTACGATCTGTACTACGTGAAGAATCACAGCCTGGTCTTCGACATCCTTATTCTTCTGCAGACTGCTGAAGTGGTCTTCTGGGGCAAGGGCAGTAGGTGAGGTGCTACTAAAGCAGCGCTTGCCGGCGCGGTTGCACGCAAGATTCACGCTAGTGGTTCGAGCAGCATGCGACCGCGAGAAATCCTGTCGCAAAGCAGAGACGAAGTCAGCCACCAGAGTCCTCTCTTCCCTTCCCGGAGCGTTGTCGTCGAGTTACGACAATTGCGCGCGATCAACTGTTGTTGTTAACTCGCGTTTGAAGTAAGCGCAAACCCGTCGAAAGACGGGGACGCAAAGCCTCCGGTCTAAGGGTCGCGGACCTACGATAGCGGGGTTGCCGGCGGAGACTCAGTACATGAGCGCTGCCGTCATCCCCGAGGCGTTAGGCCCGCACTTGTGATGAACGGAGCTCGAAAATCGCAGCGACGTCATGTTTGTCTGCGACCGTTGCGTTTGGGGTGAAGACGGTGGGGAGGCGAATGAAGATCGAACGCGAGCGACAGGGCGCATTGCAAGTCCATCACGTTCTCCTGTTCGGATTATGTGCAATCGCTCTGGCAGGCTGCGGTTCGGGTGCGGACGTGCAAGAGCAGGCGGCCGATCCGGCCGCGGCGCAGCCACCGACATCACCTGCGCCGCCGCCCGGAAACAACGCGCCCACAATTGGCGGAACGCCGCCGACTGCCGCCGTGGCGGGCACTGCATATGTCTTTCAGCCCACGGCGCAGGACGCAGACGGCGATGCGCTCTTCTTTCAGATCACCGGGCAGCCCGCCTGGGCGAGTTTCGACGCCAGCTCCGGAATGTTGAGCGGCACTCCGGGCGATGCCAATGTCGGCGATGCGCCCGATATCGTCATCAGCGTCAGCGATGGTCAGGCGAGCGCCGCGCTGCCGGCCTTCACAATCCACGTCGCGGCGGCTACCACGCCGCCGGTAGCGAATCGCGCGCCGACGATCGCTGGCAACCCGCCTACGACAGTGCAGGTCGGGAAGTCGTACAACTTTCAGCCGTCGGCTTCCGATCCCGATGGCAACCCGATCACTTTTTCGATCTCGAACAAGCCCTCGTGGGCGGGCTTCAGTCCAACGACGGGGCGGCTCTCGGGCACGCCGTCGGCCGGCAACGTCGGAACGTTCGCCAATGTCATCATCAGCGTGAGTGACGGGCAGGCGAGCGCTTCCCTGCAATCGTTCTCGATTACCGTGAATGCAGCGGCCAACACTGCTCCGACGATCTCCGGGTACCCCGGCGACCTCGGCCACTGTCGGTCAGGCGTACAGTTTCCAGCCTACGGCGAGCGATCCGGATGGCAATACGCTCACCTTCAGCATTCAGAACAAGCCGTCATGGGCGAGCTTCGACACCTCGACGGGGCACCTCTCCGGCACCCCGGCATCAAGCAACGTTGGGACGTTTTCGAACATCCTCATCAGTGTGAGTGACGGGCAGGCCAGCGCTTCGCTGCCGGCGTTCTCGATTGCCGTCACCGCAACGCGCACCGGCCAATCGTGCGCCGACCATCTCCGGTACGCCGGCGACGGCGGTCACCGCAGGGCAGGCGTACAACTTCCAGCCTTCGGCAAGCGATCCGGATGGCAACCCGCTCACTTTCAGCATTCAGAACAAGCCGGCCTGGGCGAGCTTTTCGACTTCCACGGGAAGACTTTCGGGTACGCCGGCCAGCGCAAGGTCGGCACGTTTGCCAACATCAGCATCAGCGTCAGCGATGGAACGGCCGTCGCGTCGTTGCCGGCGTTCTCGATTGCCGTGACCGCAGCCGCACCGGCCAATCGTGCGCCGACCATCTCCGGTACGCCCGCCACTGGTACGCCGGCCACGGCGGTCACCGCAGGGCAGGCGTACAACTTCCAGCCTTCGGCAAGCGATCCGGATGGCAACCCGCTCACCTTCAGCATTCAGAGCAAGCCCGCCTGGGCGAGCTTTTTTCGACTTCCACCGGTAGACTCTCGGGTACGCCGCCCAGCACGAATGTCGGAACGTTTGCCAACATCAGCATCAGCGTCAGCGACGGAACGGCCGTCGCATCCTTGCCGGC
>CAVOLM010000069.1:0-196821 GCA_963696675.1 uncultured Gammaproteobacteria bacterium
TACCCGGTGCCGCCGCCAAGGGTGAGCCCCGAGACGCCGGTGCTCGAGACGATGCCGAACGGGACTGCGAGCCCAAACGGATGGGTCGCATGGTCAACGTCGCCCGAGGTGCAGCCCGGCTCGACCCGGACAGTCGTGGTGGCCGGATCCACGCGCACGCTTTTCAGTTCCGAGAGGTCGATCACCAGTCCGTCGTCGCACCCTCCGAGCCCAGGGCCGCTATGACCACCACCCCGGATGGCGATGAGGAGGCCCTGCTCGCGCCCGAAGTTCACAGCCGCGATCACATCGGCGGTATCGACGCAGCGCGCAATCAGGCGCGGCCGCTTATCGATCATTCCGTTATAGAGCTTGCGGGCCTCGTCATAGCTGTCATCACCAGGCTGAATCAGCTTGCCGCGAAATGACGGCGCGAAGGTCGAGATGGCTTTTGCGTCGAGCATGGGTAGTTCCTCTTGTGGGACCCGCTCTCAAGCCCCCGGAAGGCGGGTAATGTGGCAATCCTGAGATCGCGGGCGGTCCGTACCCTATGATTCCGCGACGCTAATTCTTGCTCGATCGTCCGAATGGCGCTCGATGAACGCGGGACGACTCGGGCTCGCTCCAAGGGGAAACCGGTTGGACGTCCTGTCTGATGTTCTGCGCGCGGTTCGGCTGACTGGGGCGATCTATTTCGATGTGCACGCGTGCAAGCCGTGGGTTGCGGAAACGCCGCCGATCTCGAGCATCGGCGCCAACGTGATGCCCGATTTCGAACATGTCATCGCGTTCCACATGATGCTGGATGGCTGGTGCTGGGCACAGCTCGCCGACGAGTCGCAAGCGCCGATCCGCCTGGACAGCGGGGACGCCGTTCTCTTCGTTCGTGGCGATGCGACTTTCATGTCCACCGAGCCCGGACAGCGATCTTCCCCAAAAATGGATATCTACTACCGACCGAAGGACCGGGCACTCCCGTTCGTGCTGAATGAGTTTGGGGGCCAGGGCGATGAGTCGCGATTCGTCTGCGGCTATCTCGGTTTCGATTCACGGCCATTCAATCCGCTGTTGGGTGCATTGCCTTCGATGCTGCACGTCAAGGGCTCGAGCGTCGGCGGACAGCTCACTCACGATCTGATCCGGGTTGCGCTGAAGGAGTCGGAGTAGTCCGCGCGCCGGCAGCGAGACCATCCTTTCGAAGTTGAGTGAGCTCATGTTCCTGCAGGCAGTGCGCCAATACGTCGATGCGCTGCCGCCGGAATCCACCGGTTGGCTGGCCGGGCTTCGCGACCGCCATATCGGCGCGGCGCTCACCTTGATGCACGGTCGCCCGGCGGAGCCCTGGACACTCGATTCCCTGGCGCGCGAAGTCGGAGTGTCGCGCTCCGTATTCGCCGATCGCTTTACTCAGATCATGGGTTCGCCGGCGATGCACTACTTGAGCAACTGGCGCTTGCAGCTCGCCGCCAATCTGCTCGAGGAGCAGCGCTTGAGCATCGCGCAGGCCGCCGCGCGGGTGGGCTATGAGTCGGAGGCGGCCTTCAATCGCGCCTTCAAAAGGCTGGTCGGTACGCCCCGGGCGCGTGGCGGCGCTCGACGAGTGCCCGCTGGCGCCTGACCAATTTCGATCTCCGCAGAATCGCTTCAGGCTCAACTCGTTGGCTGATTGCGGTCCTGGATAGTCGTTTGTGGCGCGCAGGCGCGGTGGGGGTTCTGTCCGTGGCCACCTTCCGCGCGATCGTCGCGAATTCCGACATCGCCAGGGTATCGATGCGCCTGGCAGCCTTGCGATAGTGGCGAACCAGGTCCGCGCCGAGTGACGTGAGCTCCACGCCACCACCGCCTGGCCCGCCGACGCTCGCCGTCGTCGCAGGTTCCCGAAACGATCGATTGAGGCTGTCAACCAGGAGCCAGGCGCGCCGGTAACTCATACGCATCGCGCGAGCCGCCTGCCTGATCGAACCCGTGCGCGCGATCGCCTCCAGCAAGTCTATCTTCCCCGGGCCGATCGAACAGCCCGGGCCGAGGTCGACACGAAATCTGACGTACTGCATCGCCATCTCCGCGATCATTCTGTAGCCAGGGCGCTCATGCGGCCATGCTACAGCACCGATACGCTGGCGATCATTGCCTGTTATCGGGTCGCAGGGGTGGCAGGCGTTTCTGGACGAGACGTGATGGCCGCTGACAGCCTCGCGCTGCGGCTCGGGCGGCTTGAAGGAATGCAGCGCGACCACGCCGATCGGTGTGAAGAGCACATCGGTGCTGCCCACACTCCCGCCCCCCGTCAAGAGCACGAGCACGGCCGACATTAGTGATAAGCGCAGCGACATTACAGTGGTTGCTCACTTCTGAATACACGCGCTATTAGAACGCGCGTGGGCCCCTTGGGTTGCACGATGGAGGTCACATTTTTGTGTGTATGTGTGAACGCTATTAACGTTTTTTCACTGAACACTCTGAACGTGGTTCAGGATTCACGCGTCGCCAATGCGCGACGGCGTTTGCGTTTGCAACATGTGTATTGATGAGCAAGCAGATGTCTGTGCAAGGGTGCGGGCTCACCGACGATTGATGAGCCACAGGCCGACAACACACAGCAGGATCCCGCCCACGTTTGCAACCGACAACTTCTCGCGAAAAAACGCCACGCCGACCAGCATGAGCAGCAATGCCGCAGCCGATTGAGTCACGAGTTGCCCGAAGCTGACGTTGAAGCCCGACCGATACAGCATCAGGAACCCGAGATCGAGACACACGACCGCCGCGGCGAGTGCGGCCGCGGTCCAGTTGAGTTCGCCGAGCGACTCGCGCAGCGTGGGAGAACCCGGAGTCACCGCGTAGATGGCGAGGAAGGCACTCGCGCCGAGCGCGTAGGTGACGGCAAGCGAGAGGAAAGGACTCGCCGCAGCAGGGGTGACCTTGAGAGTCAGGTGATATGCGACCGTCGCGATGATCGCGATGGCAAGCCAGATCAGTTGCATGGCGCACTCTCCCTTGAGTCGCTTGGTGGAATTGGCGGGACTTTATGCCTCAAGGCGAAAGCTGCGACAATCACGTCGCGGATGAGCGCCTGGCCTGATAGCACCGGCCGTCCGGGACTTCATCCGGGAAGGCAATCCCGTCCGACCTGGAGGGCGACCCGGTTGTCGAATTCGGGCCGCTCCAATCGTCGTATGCATGACGCCCCAGCAGTGGGTGGAGAGTTCGATGAAATACCTGTGTTTCGGCTATTACGATCAGAAAGCATTCGACGCGTTGCCGAAGGCAGAGGTCGCCGCGTTGGTGAGCAAGTGCCGAACCCACGACGAGGCGTTGCATCAGAGCGGGCATCTGCTCGCCGTCGGCGCGCTCGCGCCACCCCAAAGGTCAACATCGGTGCGGCCTCGAGACGGCAAGCCTGTCCTGACCGACGGTCCGTTTGCAGAGGCCAGAGAGGTTATCGGAGCGTTCTTCATCATCGAGGCTGAGAATCTGAAGGAAGCAGTCGAAATCGCCTCGAAGCACCCCGCGGCACACCTTGGCGAAAACGTGGGCTGGGGCGTCGAAGTGCGCGCCATCGAGTTCTTTCAGGAAGGCAAGAAGCGATGACAACCATCGCAGAGAAGCGTTGGCTCGCGCTCTACGTGCTGTGTTTCGGTGTGTTGATGATCGTGCTCGACACCACGATCGTGAATGTCGCACTCCCCTCGATACGGGAGGACCTGCGCTTTACCGAGACCTCGCTCGTTTGGGTCGTGAATGCATACATGCTCACTTTCGGTGGCTTCCTGCTGCTCGGCGGGCGGCTCGGTGATCTGTTCGGCCATCGCAAGGTGTTTCTGATCGGCCTTACGCTCTTCACTCTTGCCTCTCTTGCGTGCGGTCTGGCGAGCTCGAAGAGTGTCCTGATTGCGTCGCGCGCGGTGCAAGGATTAGGGGGCGCCATCGTCGACGCCGTTGCGCTCTCGCTGATCATGGATCTGTTTACCGGGCCAGCGGACCGTGCCAAGGCAATGGGTATCTATGGCTTCGTGTGTGCGGCCGGAGGGAGCATTGGTACGCTGCTGGGCGGGGTGCTCACGACCGCATTCAATTGGCACTGGATCTTTCTGGTCAATCTGCCGATCGGGTTCATCGTCTATGCTCTCTGTCTGCGACTGCTGCCGCAGGGTGCGGCGCAAGCGGAGAGAAAGCGTGTGGATGTCGCTGGCGCGGTGACCATCACCACGGCGCTGATGCTCGCGATATACGCGATCGTGAATGGTAACCAGTCAGGCTGGACTTCGACTCAGACTCTCGTACTCCTTGGCGTTGCAGCCGTGCTGCTGGCGGTCTTCCTCGCAATCGAAGCCCGCGTGCGTGCGCCGCTGGTGCCGTTGCGCCTATTTCGCCTGCGAAATCTCGCCACCGCCAATGTCGTGGGCACCCTCTGGGCCGCCGCCATGTTCGCGTGGTTCTTCATTTCCGCGCTGTACATGCAGCGCGTGCTCGGCTACACCCCGTTGCAGATCGGACTCGCTTTCCTGCCCGCCAACCTGATCATGGCCGCGTTTTCGCTCGGCCTCTCGGCTCGACTCGTGATGCGATTCGGCATCAGGTGGCCGATCGCGATCGGCATGCTGCTGGTTGGAGTCGGCCTGGCGCTGTTTGCGCGTGCGCCGCTCAACGCCGATTTCGCCCGCGACGTGCTGCCGGGTATGCTTTTGCTCGGTCTGGGCGCCGGTATGGCTCTCAACCCGGTTCTGCTGGCGGCGTTGAACGACGTAGGTGCGAACGAATCGGGTCTCGCGTCCGGAGTGGTCAATACCTCGTTCATGATGGGCGGCGCTCTCGGCCTGGCTGTTCTCGCGAGTGTCGCCGCCGCTCGTTCCGGGGACCTGGTCGGCGCCGGTGCGGACTCAGTCAACGCGCTCGCGAATGGTTACGGGGTGGCCTTCGGCATCGGTGCAGCTTTTGCACTGGCGGCGGCCGTGTTGAGCGCCGTGATGTTGCGCGCCAGACCCATGGCGTCCACCCAGGATGATGCACCGGCAATCAAAGCGTTCGATCAGACTTGAAGTTGCAGTCAATGATAAGGAGCAATCAAATGAGTCTCATGATCCGTCGCCGTGCGTGGCTTGCCCCGCTGCTCATTGGCGCTTTTGCCGGCGCAGCCGCGTTGGCGGCCGACGTGTACGAAGTCGACTCGAATCACACTTATCCGAGTGTCGAGGCGAGCCACATGGGCATCTCCGTGTTCCGGGGCAAGTTCAATAAGACTTCCGGAACGATAACTCTCGATCGCGCCGCCAAGACCGGTACGGTCGACATCACGATCGACACCTCGAGCGTCGATTTCGGTCACGACAAGCTGAACGAGGAGCTGCGCGGGCCGGAGTACTTCAATGTCGCGAAGTATCCGACGGCGACCTACAAGGGGACGATCAAGTTCGAAGGTAACGAGCCGGATGAGGTCGATGGGCAGCTCACGCTGCTTGGAGTAACCAAGCCGGTAAAGCTCGACATCGAGGATTTCAAGTGCATCCAGCACCCCTTCTATAAGAAGGAGGCCTGCGGCGCGGACGCCGAGGCTGAGATCGACCGCGCTGACTTCGGCATGAAGAAGGGCGTCGAGTGGGGCGGTGGAAAGGTGGACCTCGAAATCCAGGTCGAAGCTCTCAAGAAGCCTTAGGAGTCACTCAATCCCACGAGGCGTGTCGGAAACCGGCCGCGTCGTTCGTTGTTCCATCAACAGCCATTCGGCTCATCACCCCGCGAGGCATCAAGATGCTTTATTCCGTGCTGATCTACGATTCCGAGGCCGTGGTGACCTCACGCAGCAAGGAAGAGGACGACGCGCTCGTCGCCAGGCACGTCAAGGTGCAGGAAAAGCTCAAGGCGGAGGGAAAGCTTGGTCCCGTCGCGCGCCTGATGCCGACCACCGCGGCAGTTACTGTCCGGCAGGGCCGCGAAGTGCTGGTCCTGGACGGGCCTTACGCGGAAACCAAGGAACAACTACTCGGTTTCTATGTGGTCGATTGCCCGACGCTCGACGAAGCTATCGCGGCCGCGCGGCTTATCGGCACTGCCTGTG
Organism: uncultured Gammaproteobacteria bacterium; assembly: GCA_963696675.1. GTDB lineage: Bacteria > Pseudomonadota > Gammaproteobacteria > Steroidobacterales > Steroidobacteraceae > DATBVX01. The sequence continues at coordinate 6,035 of CAVOLM010000069.1, forward strand.
GCTCCCTCGCACTGGAGGTGCGTCCGATCCGCTGGTATGCGCCGGGGGGTGACTCGTAATGACCGATCTCGCCTGGGTCGGCGCGGCGCTGGATTCGGCGCGCCCCCAGGCGATCGGCGCGTTGCTGCGTTATTTCCGTGATCTCGACACGGCTGAGGAAGCGTTCCAGGAAGCGTGCCTGCGCGCGCTGAAGAACTGGCCATTGAATGGCCCGCCACGCGATCCCGTCGGATGGCTCATCCTGGTCGGCCGCAATTTCGCGCTCGACCACGTGCGACGCCGAAGCAAGCACGAGGTAGCGTCGTCGGACGAGTTGCTCTCGAATCTCGCGGACGCCGGGACCGATCTCGCCGAGCGGCTCGATGACTCGCACTACCGCGACGACGTTCTGCGACTGCTGTTCATCTGTTGCCATCCACATCTGCCGGCGACTCAGCAGATCGCGCTGGCGCTGCGCATCGTCTGTGGTCTTTCCGTGCAGGAGATCGCACGCGCTTTCCTTGTGAGCGAGAGCGCCATGGAACAGCGCATCACGAGGGCCAAGAGTCGCATCGCTGCGGCGGAGGTTCCTTTCGAAACTCCGGGTGCCGTTGAGCGCGCCGAACGACTCGCCGCGGTTGCCGCGATGATCTACCTGCTCTTCAATGAGGGTTATTCGGCGACGGGCGGTGCAGTGCATGTGCGTGTGCCTCTGTGCGAAGAGGCGATCCGGCTGTCGCGGTTATTGTTGCGGCTCTTTCAGGGCGAGCCGGAGGTCATCGGTCTGACCGCGCTGCTCCTCCTGCAGCATGCGCGCGCAGCCGCGAGACTGGACGCAAACGATGCCATCGTGCTGCTGGAGGACCAGGACCGCGCATGCTGGGATCACGACCTGATCGCCGAGGGACTGGCGCTGGTGGACAAGGCGCTGCGCCTGAAGCGACCGGGGCCGTACCAGTTACAGGCAGCCATCGCGGCCATGCACGCGCGTGCGGCGCGATACGAGGACACGGACTGGGAGGAGATCGAGCGCTTGTACGTGGCGCTCGAGACCTTGCAACCCTCACCGATCGTGACGCTCAATCGCGGTGTTGCGGTCGCGAAGGTACGCGGCCCGGCGGCGGCCCTGGAGCTGATTGAGCCGCTCGCCGAGCCGCTCGGCGGCTACTTTCATTTCTTCGGCGTGAAGGGCGCGCTGCTCACGCAGCTCGACCGTGGCCCGGAAGCGCGCGTCGCCTTTGAGCGGGCGATAGCGCTCGCGAAGACGCCGGCGGAAGCCGCTCACATCCGGCAGCATCTCGATCGGCTCATGGAAGACAGCCACGCCCGTGAAGGAGCCGGTGCTCCCGCGTAGAGATCGAGCCGGCGTTCCTTGTCGGATCCTGGCAGCTCGGTTCGTCCTTGGGATAGTCCCTGAGGCCGCCCGCAATCGGAGATGTCATGAATCAGCAGCGAATCGTCACTGAGGAACAATGGCTCGAGGCGCGCAAGCAGCACCTGGCCAAGGAGAAGGAGTTGACCCGGCAACTGGACAGCTTGCGTGAGGAACGTCGCAACCTGCCCTGGACCAAGGTTGCCAAACCGTACCGCTTCCACGCACTGGAAGGCGAGCTGGCGCTGGCAGACCTCTTCGAAGGGCGCAGTCAGCTCGTCGTGCAGCACTTCATGTTTGGCCCCGGGTGGCAGGAGGGCTGCGTCGGATGTTCATTTGGCGCCGATCACGTGGACGCCGCACTGGTGCACTTGCGAAATCATGACGTGTCGTTCGCCGCGGTTTCGCGCGCACCTCTTGCCGAGATCGAGGCATTCAGAAAGCGCATGGGCTGGCGCTTCCGGTGGGTGTCCTCGAACGGCAGCGATTTCAACTACGACTATCACGTGTCGTTTCACAAGGATGAAATTGCGAGCGGCAAGGTGTACTACAATTACGCGCTCAGCGACATCGACAGCGACGAGCTGCCGGGCTTAAGCGTGTTCTACAAAGGCGAGGAGGGTGATGTTTTCCACACCTACTCGACCTACGCGCGCGGGGGCGAACTGCTCGGCCGGGGCGCTACAACTTCCTCGACCTTACGCCCAAGGGACGCAATGAAACCGGCCCGGGGTTCAACCTGCACCGATTGGGTGCGTCACCATGACCGGTACGGCGACGGCGGCCATGTCGATTCGACCGGCCGGTATGTACCGGACGAAGATTCAGGTTGCGGTTGCGAGCAGGGAACGCGCGACTTAGCGATGCGTGGCACGCACGCTGATCGATGGATCCATCTTCACCAGCGCTTCCGCGGTCGTACTTGCACCGGTTCCCTGCACGTCCTCCTTCGAGTAGGAGCGACCCGCCGGCGTTGGGCAGTTGCGTTCTTTGAGACGATGTGCGTGCCCGTCGCAATACAGTGGTTCGCCACCGGCGCTCGGTCTCCACGAACCGATTGTCAGGGGCGTCGGCGCAACCCGCGGCCGCCATTGCCAGAAAGGCTCCGATCAGAGCTGGCTTTAACATTCTCAACCTCCTGGCGCCGTGAGAGCACTTGGAGGGCTTCGACCCGGCCCGAAACCACAAGTTTTGCGAGGGCTATGGCGCGCTTGAAGTCTGAACTGGGCATGGCGCGGGCCATGCCTCGTTCGCGTCAATATGCCAGACAAAGAACTCCCCGGACAGCGGTTTTCCAGTATCACGCGCAAAGAGCAGTGTCTTGCCGCTGGGTGAAAAGGCGGCGCCAATCTCCGAACCGTTGACGTTGACCTCCGGCGAGAGCTTGTTGCGCTGCGCCCAGCCAACGCCTTTGCGGAGCGAGGTGTAGAGGCCACCGTCCGCCATGACAATCATCATGTTGCCATCAGGTGAGACCAGCGGTTCGTACTCATCGCCCGCCGTGTTGATCGCCGGGCCGAGGTTGGCAACGGTCCAGCGGCCTTGCGCATCGGCGCGCGCCCGCCAGATGTCGGTCTTGCCGAGGCCGCCGGCGCGGCCGGATCCGAAATAGAGCCAGCCGTCAGGTGCGAGTCTCGGGAACCATTCCTGAGCGCTCGAGTTGACGGGCTCAGGAAGACGCATGGGCGTTCCCCAAACGCCCGCGTCGGTACGAGCGATGCGCCAGATATCCAGGTCCTGGCGCTTCACGCCGTCGGTCGAGCGCGTGGAAATGAAATAGAGAATCCTGCCGTCGGGCGTGAACCAGGGATCCGCCTCGACTCCGTCGCCGGCAAATGCGGGCATCGCGGGTTCGGACCAACCTTGCGCGGCGCAGTGGCTCACCAGGATTCGCCAGCCCTCGAACTTCGGTGAGCTGCGAACAAAGTAGAAATCACCCTTCAAGGGGTCGAACGCGGCGTGCGATTCGAACTGGGCGCTCGAGATCCCGTCGGGTGTCCACGGGACGACTTTCGCCCCCGGGCTTGCTGCGTTCAGCACGAGAAGCGCGGCCAGTAGCGGCAGGACTCGATGCCTGCAACGTCTTAGTCGTGTGTGCAAGGTTGGTCCCCTCACGATCGCTGACGTTACTCCAAAAGACGGCAAATAGGGCGGCATCCGACCTGTTTTGCCGGTAGGGTTTGGGCGCGTGAAGCGAGCCCGTCAGCCCACGGCAACCGTACGAGTCCTGGTGGCTACGTTCGCCGCGATCCCACTCTTAGCGCTGGCGCAGCCAACTGAAGCGAGGCATCAATCCATGAGTTCGACCGCGATCGCTTCCAGCACCGGCGGGGCTGAATTGCTGGCACCGATCGTGGAGCTGCGCCAGTACACCCTGCATCCGGGCCAGCGCGACGCGCTCATCGAGTTGTTCGAGCGCGAATTCATCGAAAGCCAGGAAGCACTCGGCGCGAAAGTCATCGGCGAGTTCCGGGACCTGGACAATCCGGACCTGTTTTTCTGGTTGCGGGGTTTCGCGGACATGCCTGCGCGTGCGCAGGCGCTTATGCAGTTCTACAGCGGGCCGACCTGGAAGGCGCATCGCGAAGCAGCGAATGCGACGATGGTGGACTCTGACAACGTTTTGCTGCTGCGTCCGGCGCGACCGAACTCCGCATTTCGATTGTTGCCCTCCGCACGTCCGCGGCCGGGCACGACAGCTCCTGCGGCGCTCATCGTCGCGACTGTTTACTACCTGCGTGCACCGCCGAGCGATGGCTTCATCGACTGGTTCGAGCAGCTTCTGCGACCGCAGGCTCAGGACGCGGGCGCTACCATGCTCGCTTCCTTCGTCACCGAGTCGAGCCCGAACAACTTTCCGCGCCTACCGGTGCGCGAGGGCGAGAACGCTTTCGTGTGGTTTGCCTGCTTTGCGGACCTCGATGCCTATCAGCACCACCTCGAGACGCTCGCGCAATCAACGGGCTGGCGCGAGTTGTCGACGCAGCTCGCTGTTCGCCTGAAATACCTGCCCGAAGTGCACCGATTGGCGCCGGCCGCACGATCCTTATTGCGCGACTGCCCGGCTCCGGGAACCCGCACCAGCCAGACCCAATAGCCACCGGGGTCATTCGCATCGGGCGGGTGTGCCACAATCCGCCGGGTCGCGACTTCCATGGGGTATGGCATGGCAGGTCAACAACAACAATCAGGGCGCGCCTGGACACTCCTGGGTCTCGGAATTGCCCTGTTCGGTCTGCCGCTTGTCGTCGAGTTTTTCCGCCACGTGGCTGGTCCGCGCACTGTCCCGAACACCGTGGCACGCGAGCTCATCAACCGCTGACCGAAGCACGGGCAACGCAAGCAATGGCTGAGCTCGTCAAGCCCCATGCACCTGCGTGCGATCGCAATCGCGATCCGATCCTCGCCCTGCTGCGCAGATACTTTGGCGATCGACGCCGCGTGCTCGAGATCGGCAGCGGGACTGGGCAACACGCGGTCTACTTTGCCGAGGCGCTGCCGCACCTGACCTGGCAGACCTCGGATGTCGGGGAGAATCTGCCGGGCATCAACCAGTGGCTGGCGGAAGCGCACCTGCCGAATCTGCCGGCACCGCTCCTCCTCGATGTCAACTCTGCATGGCCAAAGGTGCGATACGACGCGGCCTTCTCCGCCAATACGCTGCACATCATGAGCTGGCCCGAGGTAGAAAGGCTGTTCGCTGCGCTCGATGGTGCGCTCCAGGCTGATGCAGTGCTCGCGCTCTACGGTCCCTTCAACTATCTCGGACGCTTCACGAGCGAGAGCAATGCGTCCTTTGATGAGAGTCTGAAGCTGCGCGAGCCTACGATGGGCATTCGCGACTTCGAAGCGGTCGATGAGCTCGCGCAGTCCATTGGCATGACGTTGTTGGAAGACTGCGCGATGCCGGCGAACAATCGCACGCTGGTGTGGCGACGTCACTGACGTGCGGGCGTCGAAGCTGCGTCCAGATCGAGTGCGGGAGAGCGGCGCAACCACCAAGCCACGAAGGCGCCGGCAAGCATCAGGGGCGCGAGCAGCACGAGTCCCGCGCTGAACTCTCCGGTCGCCGTCTTCGCCAGGCCTACCGCGTATGGCCCGACGAACCCCCCAAGTGACGCCACAGTGTTGATCAGCGCGATGCCAGCGGCTGCGGCGTCGCCGGTCAGAAACCGGCCGGGTAAGGCCCAGAACGGCCCGCGGCTGCCAAGATCGCCGACTGCCGCCACGGTGAGCGCGATCATGGCGGGCACCGGCGAAGTCAGGTACACGCTCGCGATGAACCCCATCGCGGCGATCACGCATGGCACGGCGATGTGCAGGAAACGTTCGCCAGTGCGGTCGGAATTCCAGCCGATGAACACCATGCCGATGGTGGCGGCGATGTAGGGAACCGCCGTGAGAATGCTCACCTTGAAATTGCTGAGGCCGGAAACGCTCTTGACGATTTGCGGCATCCAGTAGGTGAGGCCGTAGCTCCCGCACTGACACGCGAACATGACGAACGTGAGCGCCCACACGGTAGGATGAGAGAATGCGCGCAGCAGGCCGACGCCATGATGAGTCCGGGCGTGTGTATGTTCCGCCTCGATGCGAGCGCTAAGCCACGCTCGCTGGTGAGCCGTGAGCCACCGAGCCTGCTCCGGCTTGTCCGTGAGGTAGCTGAGAACCACGACGCCGAGAATGACCGCGGGGGCGCCTTCGAGAAGGAACAGCCATTGCCATCCTTTGAGTCCGTGAATCCCGTCCATCTCGAGCAGCAAGCCTGCGACAGGTCCGCCGATCACGACGGAGAGCGGGATGGCGGCCATGAACCATGACACGGCCTGCGCGCGCTGCACGCGTGGAAACCAGTGCGTCAGGTAGTAGATGATCCCGGGCAGGAACCCCGCTTCGGCAACGCCCAGCAGAAACCTGAGAACATAAAAGGTGGTGGCGTTGTGGACGAACATCATGGCGATCGAGATCACGCCCCACGTGATCATGATGCGTGCGATCCACACCCGTGCGCCCACGCGAGCGAGCACCAGGTTGCTCGGAATCTCGAAAAGCGCATAACCGAAGTAGAAGACACCGGCGCCGAAGCCGTAGACCGTGCTGCTGAAGCCCAGGTCCTGGTTCATCTGCAGCGCTGCGAAGCCGACATTCACCCGGTCGAGCCAGGCGACGATATAGAGCAGGAGCAGAAACGGTATCAAATGCCGGGTCACTTTCCGGAGCGTTTCGCGCTCGAGCGTTTCGGATGCAGCGCGCGCGCCCGGCTCCCACTCGGTTGTTCTCATTTGTTTCCCAGGTCTCCGGGTCAGCGCGCGGGCAGTGCCGGGAAGTGTACAGGCTCGTCGCGCCCGCGCCACGGAGGGCGCATGACCTTCGCAAGTGGCGCTGCTGGGCGCGCGTCACACCGCGCAGCCGGGACCAGTGCAACAATGCGGGCATGCGCTACTTCGCGCTCGCCCTGTTCGTCCTTGCGCTTTTTGGCGCCTATGACTACTTCACATCCCGTCCCATGGACTGGCGTCCGGGCATTCTGGTCGCCGCAGAGCCCGGGCAGACCGATCTGACAGAGGCTGCGCCCGTCGAGCACGGCAGCTTCAAGCTGATCCCGCGTGCAAAGTTTGCTGCCGAAGCGCGGGTTCTGAGCCGATCGCGGTATCGTACCGACGCGCTTGCCGAGGCGAGCCCACTCGACATCGCCGTCGGCTGGGGACCGATGTCCGACTCCGCGGTGCTGGCCGATATCGAGGTTACGCAGGCTAACCGTTTCTATTTCTGGCACTACGAGGATGAGCCGCCGATTCCTCGCGACGTCATCGAAACGCATTCGGCCAACTGGCACCTCGTGCCTGGCTCGGCGAGCATCTGGAAGAGACTTCGTGGGATTCGCGTTGGCGATGTGGTCAAGCTCGAAGGTGAGCTCGTCGACGTGGAGCGCCCGGACCTGGGCGTGATGCGGACGTCACTGCGCCGGGACGATACCGGAGCCGGCGCGTGTGAGGTGATCCTGGTCGAAGCCGTCTCTTATCGATTTCACTGACGAAGAATCAGAAAGAATCCGATTTCCTCGAGCCGCCGAATAGGCAGGCGCATCGGGAAGCTGTGTGAGCGCGCGGGCGCGGCTCAGCAACCCGGCGGAAGTGTCAGGTTGATCACCAACTCGAGGAGACGAAGGCTATGAAGAGCAAACTGTTGGGTGCCGCCGTAGCGGGCGCGCTTGGGCTCGCGATCACGGTGGCTTCGGCCGATGTCATGGTCGGCGGCAGCGCGATGTTGCCGCAGCGGAACATCGTCCAGAACGCAGTCAATTCACAGGATCACACTACGCTGGTCGCGGCCGTCAAAGCAGCGGGGCTGGTCGACACGCTCGAGAGCAAGGGTCCGTTCACGGTGTTCGCGCCCGTCAATGCAGCGTTCGGCGCGCTGCCGGCCGGCACAGTCGACGCGCTCCTGCAACCGGAGAACAAGGCGGCACTCGCCAAGGTGCTCACCTATCACGTCGTGCCGGGGCGCTACACCTATTCCGATCTCGACCGGCTGATCAGCCAGGGCAAAGGTGCTGCGACTCTGACCACCGCGAGCGGCGGCAAGCTCTGGGCGATGAGGAACGGCAGCCACAACATCACGGTCAAGGATGAGACCGGTGCGGTCGCGGACATCACCGTCTACGACGTCATGCAATCGAATGGCGTGATTCACTCCATCGATCGCGTATTGATGCCGAAGTAGCTTCGGCATCCCTCACTGTCCGCACACCCCGTCGGCCTGAGGGATTGGAGTTACCGGCGCGGCAGGCGACTGCCGCGCCGGATTGCATCGGTACATTGGTCCCGGCGCGACGGCGCCCGGCACGACCGGTCGTTCTGTTTGTCACATCGTACCCACCTTCGCCGGCACGGCTCCTGATAATCGCGCGCATCAGGCACCCATCAACGGGTGCCCGGCTAAAGGGGGACGGCAATGAAGAGGTTCGTACTGCGGCGCGCGGCTGCGGCTGTCGCGCTGTTTGGAATATCTGCGCTCGCGGCAACCGCGACTGCTGCGCTCAGCGAGATCCCGGTGACGACCAGCTCACAATCGGCGCAGATGGATTTCATCGCCGGCCAGGCGGCACTCGACCGCGGCGACGCTTCACAGGCCAACGCGCTGTTCCGGGCTGCGGTCGCAGCCGATCCTGATTTCACCTATGGCTGGTTCAACCTCGCGGTCGCCTCTTTTTCCACCGAGGAGTTCTCGGCCAGTCTGAAGAAGGCGCAGGCGAGTGCCGGCAAGGCAAGCTCGGGCGAGCGGCTGCTGGTGCAGATCAACCAGCGATTCCTCGACAGCGACTTCGATTCGCAGTTGTCGCTGGCCAATCAGCTGGTGCGCGAGTACCCAAGCAGTCCGCGCGCATGGCTGGCGCTGGCCGCTGTACAGGCCGGACTCAACAAGTTCGCCGAGCAGCGCCAATCGATCGCCAAGGCAATCGAACTCGATCCCTCGCTCGCGGCCGCGCCACTTGCAATGGCGAACTCATACCTCTTCAACGAGCCGCGCGATTTCGCGCAGGCTGAGAAATACTTCCGCCAGACGATCGCGCTCAATCCCGGGGAGAGCAATTTCTGGTGGTCGCTCGGGGATGTGTATCGGGCGACCAATCGCCTCGAAGAGGCGCGCGACTACTATAGGCGCGCAACGCTCCTCGATCCGAACGATGGCATCGCGCAACTGAAGCTTGGCCACGTGGATTCTTTCCTGGGCCACTACGAGGAGGCGCGAGCGGACTACGACCGTGGTATCGCGACTGCCGAACCGGTCAACAAGCCCTTCTATGCCAACTACAAGGTGTTCACCTGGGTGCACGCTGGGGATGCCGCCACAGCAGTGCGCGAGCTCGAGAAGCTCGCGGGCGAGACCGACTCGATGGGTTTACCAGACGACCAACAGACGGGAGCCAAAGTGTTCGCGCTCACGAACGCTGCCACGGTGGCGCTGCACACGGGAATGAACGACGAGGCTGCGCGCGTGATCGGCGAGCTCGCCGAGGTCTTGCGAGCCAACGCCAAGGCGGTGGGAACGGAGGAGTTCTCGAACATCCAGGAGGCGCAGATTGCCTACTTCGAGGGCCAGCTCGCAGCCCACCGCGGTGACTACGCGCAAGCGTCGAAGCTCGCGAGGAAGTACAGTGACCTGGTCGCGCCGCAGAAGAATCCACGCAAGATGGAGAACTATCACGACCTGCTGGGGCTGATCAGCTTCCTGCAGAAGAAATATCCGCAGGCGGTGGCCGAATATCGCCAGGCCGATCTCACCAACATGTACAACAAGTATCACCTCGCGCAAGCGCTGGAAGCCGCGAACCAGGGTGCGGAGGCGCGCAAGATCTTCAAGGAAGTGGCGAACTGGAACTTCAATACCGTCGGTTACGCGTTGGTGCGCAAGGACGCGATCGCCAGGGCCGGCTGAGGCCAGCTGAGCATTGCTTTTTGTTGGGGGCGGGCGTGGTGCTACCCTTCGCGGCGCCATGCCCGCCCGTTCCCTTGATCGTAGCGATGACCACGTCACGTTCGGACGCGAGGTTCAAGGCGCCGTGCCTCCCATCCGGCTTCTAGGTGTTTCCGGGAGCCTGAGAAAAGCGTCGACCAATACCACGCTCCTGCTCGCCGCGATGCATCTCGTACCGCCAGAGGTGCAGATGCGTCTGACAACGCGCGTGGGCGAACTGCCGCTGTTCAACCCTGACATGGACGCGGAGCAACACGAAGTCGTCGGTCAGTGGGCGCAGGAAATGAGGGCGGTCGACGGCATCGTGGTATCTACTCCCGAGTACGCCCGCGGCTACCCCGGGTCCCTGAAGAACGCGTTTGACTGGCTCGTCAACACGGATGCTTACGTAAATAAGCCCTTCATGTTGCTCAACGCCAGTTCGCGCTCAACGATAGCCCAGGACACATTGGCGCAGGTTCTAGAGACCATGTCGGGCATCCACGTCAAACGTGCCTCCACTACGATTCCCTTGCTTGGCACGAAACCGACCGTCGCGGAGATACTCGAGAATCAGGAATTTGCCGGGCGTATTCGCGAGTCAATCCTTGCCTTTGTTGCCTACCTGAAAGAGCGGGCAGGCAACACCGCTTCCTAGCCGCTGTCCATGGCTTTCATGCCTGCGCGCAAACCGGGCCCAACTCACCTCGAGCCGATCGAACGCGCGAGCGTCGATGAGCTGCGGAGTCTGCAGCTCACGCGCCTCAAGTGGTCACTCGGCCACGCGTATGAAAACGTAGCTCACTATCGGCGCTGCTTCGACGCCGCGGGCGTGCACCCAGGTGACTTGCGTCATCTCGAAGATCTGCAGAGATTCCCGTTTCTCGGCAAGCACGATCTGCGTGAGTGCTATCCGTTCGGCATGTTCGCGGTGCCGCGCGAGCGGGTGGTACGCATCCATGCATCGAGTGGCACGACCGGTAAGCCGACGGTTGTCGGCTACACCACGCAGGATATCGATACGTGGTCGACGCTCGTGGCGCGATCCATTCGTGCCGCGGGCGGTCGTGCCGGTGACATCGTCCACGTCGCCTATGGCTACGGCCTTTTCACCGGCGGCCTGGGTGCGCACTATGGCGCCGAGAAGCTCGGCTGCACGGTGATCCCGATGTCGGGCGGGCAGACCGAAAGGCAGGTGCAGCTCATCCAGGATTTTCGCCCCGACATCATTATGGTCACACCCTCGTACATGCTCGCGATCTCCGAGGAGTTTCAGCGCCAGGGCATCGACGCGCGCGCGTGTTCGCTCAAGATCGGCATCTTCGGCGCGGAGCCCTGGACGGAAGGCATGCGTGCAGAAATCGAGGGGCGGATGGGGGTTGATGCGCTCGATATCTACGGGCTCTCCGAGGTGATGGGCCCAGGCGTTGCGAGCGAGTGCATCGAGACCAAGGATGGTGCGGTGCTGTGGGAGGACCACTTTTATCCGGAAGTAATCGATCCCGAGAGCGGAGCGGTGTTGCCGGACGGTGAGGTGGGGGAGCTCGTGCTCACCTCGCTCACCAAGGAAGCGCTTCCCGTGATCCGGTATCGAACGCGCGATCGCACTCGACTGCTCCCGCCGACCGCGCGGTCGATGCGCCGTATGGATCGCGTCACCGGCCGTACTGACGACATGTTGATCATTCGCGGCGTGAAAGTATTTCCGACCCAGATCGAGGAGCTGATCCTGGCGGAGCACCGGCTTGCACCTCACTACTACCTGGAACTCACGCGCGAAACCCACCTCGATGTGCTGACGATCAATGTCGAGCTGCAAACCGGAAATGACGCAACTGCCCGGGAGTACGAGGACACCGCACGATCGTTCGCGCGGCGCGTGAAGGCTCATGTCGGCATTACGGCGAAAGTGGTCGTCAACTCACCGGGCACCATCGAGCGCTCCCTGGGCAAGGCCCAGCGGGTGATCGATAAGAGGAGCCGCAACTCCTGAGCCCAACAGCCTGAAAAATCACCTAATTGGACGCGCGCCGGCAAAGCCTGTAGAGTGCGCGGCGCTGAATCAGGGTCGCGCGGTCAACGCCCCCTTCACTCGCAGTCTGTCTCTCCCGACTTACTTCGAATCTTTCACCCTCGCTTTTGACCGCTGCAGCGCTTATGCGCCGCCGTGCGAGTCAACCTAGGATCTTCTTACATATGTCATTTTCCGATCTCGGGCTCAAGCCCGAGCTGCTGCGTGCCGTGGCCGAAAAGGGTTACGACGAGCCCACCCCCATCCAACCAAGGCGCATTCCCGCCGTGCTCGCGCGGCCGCGACGTGCTCGCCGGCGCGCAGACCGGCACCGGCAAGACCGCCGGCTTCGTGCTGCCCATCCTGCAGCGCCTCGGCGCGCGTCCGGGCGCAGCGCCGCGCGCGCTGATCCTCACGCCCACGCGTGAACTGGCCGCGCAGGTGGCCGAGAGCGTTCGCGTACCTACGGCAAGAACATCGGGCTGCGCACACTCGTGATCTTCGGCGGCGTCAGCGAGCAACCCGCAGATCTCAGCCTGCGCTCCGGCTGCGACATCCTCGTCGCCACGCCCGGCCGGCTGCTCGACCTCGCGGAGCAGAGGCGCCGTGCAGCTGGCAACGTGCAGATGTTCGTGCTCGACGAAGCCGACCGCATGCTCGACATGGGCTTCATCCACGCCATCAAGCGCGTGTCGCGCATGCTGCCGGCGCAGCGCCAGAACCTGATGTTCTCGGCCACCTACTCCGACGACATCCGCGCCTGGCCGAGCACGCTGCTGCGCAATCCGCTGACCATCGAGGTGGCGCCGCCGCAACAAGACCGCCGACAAGGTGGAGCAGATGTCCTATCGCCTGCCCAAGGATCACAAGCGCCACCTGCTTGCGCACCTCATCAAGGACGGCAACTGGCACCAGGTGCTGGTGTTCACGCGCACCAAGCACGGCGCCAACCGCCTGGCCGACCAGCTCGAGCGCGCCGGCATCCGCACCGCGGCGATCCACGGCAACAAGAGCCAGAACGCGCGCGTGCGGGCGCTCGAGGATTTCAAGGCCAACAACATCATCGCGCTGGTGGCCACCGAAGTGGCCGCGCGCGGCCTCGACATCAAGGAACTGCCGTACGTCGTGAACTACGAGCTGCCGAACGTGCCGGAGGACTACGTGCACCGCATCGGTCGCACGGCGCGCGCCGGCTCCACGGGCGAGCCGTATCGCTGGTTTCGCCGGACGAAACATCGCTTCTGCGTGATATCGAAAGACTGCTGAAACGCAGTCTTCCGGTCGCAGCCTTGCCGGCCTATGAAGTCCGACAACCGGAGGTCGCAGCACCGGCGGCCGATCGGCGTCTCACGCATTCACCCTCGAGAACTTCCTCGGCGCCGGCTCGCCATCGTGGCGATTCCCGCCGGTGGGGCAGGCGCAATAGTCGGCACTGAGGTTCAACCGCGCGCGGCGCTCAACTTTTCGATCGCTGCGCGTTCCTTTTCCGGCGCCGGCCAGCCTTCCGCATGCGCGCGGCGTTCCTCAGACTGCGCCTCCCACCACTGCAGCGTCGCGGCAGAGGTATCGGCGAGTGGCCGGTAGTTCAATCCCGCACCCAGTGAGGCTGCATTGTCGAAGTGGCGTGATGGTCGGTCAGGCGTAACGAGCGGCAGATCAATTTCGAACTGTTTAAGCAGCTCTGCGGTCGGCCAGTGAAATCTCACCAGGGCTTTCGAGAGCCACGTGAGACCCACCAATGTCTCCTCCCAGTTCACCGCCTGCGTAGGTCCAGCCGCGTTGAAGAAGCCGGGCACATCCTGCTCACCGAGCCCTACGAGCCACGGGCCGAGGTCGCGCACATCCACCCATTGCAGCTCATTGTGCGGAGCCGGTGGACCCAGCACGTCACCGCCGCGCGCCACGCGATCCACCCAGTAGGTAAAGCGGTCGGTTTCATCCTTCGGCCCTACGATGTAAGTCGGCCGCACGATGGTGGCGGACCTCCCGAGCTCTTTCTGCACGATCCGGTCGCACTCGGCCTTGAGCGGCCCGTAGCGCTCCCAGGTCATTTGTTCGTTCTGCGGATCGGGGAGCGCCCTGAGCGGCGAAGACTCTACGGCATTGATCGCCCCCGGCTCATAGACGGCGACCGTCGAGACATAGATGTATCGCCCGACGCGTCCCTTGAGCAAGCGCGCCGATTCGCGCACATGGCGGGGGACGTATCCCGAGTTGTCGATGACGACGTCCCACTTGCGGTTGCCCGCGAGTGCACGCAGACCCTCGTCGACCTTGGAATCACGATTGCCGACCAGGAGCTCCGCCTTGCCTTCGAAGAGCGTCGCAGCGCTGCGGCCTCTATTGAATAGAGTGACCTTGTGGCCGCGGGCGAGTGCATGCTCGACCTGGAACGGTCCGATGAAGCCCGTACCGCCGAGGAAGAGGATATCGAGCGGCTTCGAGGCAGCCTCCACGGCAGCACGCGTCGCGCCGCTCGCAAGCATTCCGAGGCCCGCTGCCGTCCATCCGAGCACTTCGCGTCGCGTGGTCATGTCTTCTCCAGCACGAATGAGAGCGCGATTTCACCATGCGAGTCATGAAAGGTCACGTCGTCTGCTTCCTGAGCCACTCGATGACTGCGAGCGTGGTATCACGATTGCGCAGATGCTCGGGTCGGACGATCCAGTAGCACGTGCCCAACTCAACGCTCAACTTGCCGATGGGCCTGACGAGCGCGCCAGCAGCTACATCTTCCCTCGCCAGCTGGTGCCGGGCGAGCGCCACGCCCTGGCCCTGGATAGCCGCGCGCAGCACGAGGTCAGATGAGGCGAACCTGGGCCCGCTGCGTACGTCGAGTGACTTCGGGCCGTGAGCCGCGCGCCACAGCTCCCAGGACGCCTGCGGATCGCGATCGTGCAGCAGTCGCAGGCGACCGAGGCGGGCAGGAGTGTCGGGGCGGCCCGAGCGCTGCCAGTAGGATGGGCTCATCACGGGGTAAAGCGCGTCTTCCATCAGGGGCTCGCATTGGACGTTGTCCCACTTGCCGTCGCCGATCCGGATCGCGAAATCGCCGTCCTCGCCGCGCAGGTCCGTGAGTCGCTGATCCACAACCACTGAGACTTCGATTCGCGGCAGCGCTTTCTCCAGCTCCGGCAACCTGGGGAGAAGCCAGCGGGCAGCAAGAGACGGAGCGGCGGAGATGGTTACCGAGCGCCCTGATTTCGCCTCCCGCAGCGCGCCCGCGACGCGCGCAATCTCCTGCAGGCCCGCGAGAGTTGCTTTGCCGAGTACCTCGCCCTGCGGTGTCAATGCGAGACCGCGCTTGCCGCGTCCCACCCGGGCGACCGGAACGCCGAGCCACGCGTTGAGCTCTGCAAGATGACGGCTGATGGAGGAATGCGCGATGCCGAGTTCACGCGCCGCCGCGCGTACTCCGCCGTGGGCATAGACCGCTGCGAACGCCCGCAATGCATGTAGAGGCAGGTCCTGCATGGTCTAAATGATAGACCATAAATCGCGTCCATCAGAACACCACATTGACGACAATAGTCGTGAAGTTATCCCGAAAGAGCCGCGATGAAGCCAGATCAGAGAGGTGGTCTCCAATTGAGACCGGGCAGTGAGGAGACGCAGTGGACGCGCTAGTAGCGGCTGCGGGAATTCTCCTGGTCGGTGCCATTACTCCCGGACCCAACAATCTCGTCGTGATGACCGCAGGGGCGCGGGCGGGAATTGCCGGCGCGCTCCCGGCGTTCGTCGGCATCATCCTCGGCACGGTGGTGATGACCGCCGTGGTCGTGCTCGGCGCCGGCGCTGCGTTCGCGGCGGAACCGCGTCTCAGAACGGCGATCACTACCGCAGGATGTCTCTATCTCGCATGGCTAGGTCTGCGCCTGTTCGCGGCAAGCGATGCACCGATGCACGCGGCAGCTGCTCGTGAGACTCACTTGCCGAGTCACGCGGCCGGTCTGTTCGTCTTTCAGTTCCTGAACCCAAAGGCGTGGGCGATGGTGCTAACGGTGACATCAGGAGTGCAGAACGGCGCCGGCGTCACGCGCATCGGGCTGTTGATCGGACTCATCGTGTTGATTCCGACCGTGTGCCTGACGTTGTGGGCGTGGCTCGGGTCTCTCATGACGCGGCGGCTCGCGCACACGCGTGAGGGAAAGTGGTTCCAGCGAGCGATGGGAGCCTTGCTGGTCGTTTCGGCACTCCTCTTGTGGTTCACGCCATGAAGGTGCTCGCACTGCCGGGCAGTCTGCGGCGAAGCTCCTACAATCGGGGCCTGCTGGCGGCGGCGGTCGGCTGCGCGCCGATGGGAATGGAGATCGTTCTCTACGACGGACTCGCGTCAGTTCCGCTCTTCAACGAGGAACTGGAGGCCGATACTCCCGAGAGTGTTGCCCAGCTCAGACGACAAGTGGCTGATGCGGACGGAATGCTGATCGCAACACCCGAGTACAACCAGTCGATTCCCGGTGTCCTCAAGAACGCCATCGACTGGCTGTCGCGACCCGCACCAGAGGAGGTGCTGATCGGAAAGCCGGTAGCGGTCATCGGTGCGTCAGCGGGACGCTGGGGCACGCGTCTCGCGCAAAGCGCGCTGCGCCAGGTGCTCAATGCGACCGAATCGCTGGTGATGGCGAACCCGGCGCTCTATGTGCGCGAAGCGGAACGGCTGTTCGACGCCGATGGGCGGCTCATCGATCCGGCGACGCAGGGATCCTTGCGCTCGCTACTGGTTGCCTTCGGCAAGTGGATCGATCTCACGGACGCGCGAGCGACACGCGGCCTGGACGGCCAGGCACCTCAATGCCAGGCGCGCGCGGCCGCGAACGCCTTGCCGTAGGGCTTCAGGCCGATCCAGAAGAAGATCGTTGCGAGCGGTGCCAGCACGATATGGATCGTCGCGATCGAGTAGCGCAATTTCTCTTCGGCTCCAAAGACGTACTGGGTGAGCGCCGCAACCATGAGCGGCGCGAGCGCGAGGCCGATCATTGAGAAGCAGAACAGGAACGCCGCGGTGACCTGGCCGCGCATCTCATTCGGGACGATCACTTGCAATGCCGCGTTCTGCGGGCCTGCGCCCATGGAGATGATGGTGTAGTTGATCGCATAGATCACGATGGCGAGATAGGGGTTGGGCATGAGCGCATAGGCAATTGCAAATGGCACGTGCAATGCGGTCGCGATGTACACGACGCGCAGGTTGGCGTCGTCGCGGCCGCGCTTGGCGAACCATTCGGCCAGGAACCCGCCCGCCAGCGACCCGATCGGCGCCAGTATCAGCAGGATCGAGCCCTGGATGACTCCGTATCGCGCCGGGTCCCAGCCATAGGTGCGTGCAAAGAAAGGGGCGTTCCAGAAAAATGCGCCAGCCGCGAGTGAATTGGCGGCGAGGCCGAGGAACATGGGCCCGAACGTGGCGCGCCCCTCGTACAGGAACTTGAACACCTCGCGCACCGGCACGACCTTGGCCTTGCCACTGGCACCGGCCGCATACGTCGTACTACGGGCTCCGCGGCGCTTGGGTTCATGCAGCGTGGTCAGTGCAAGGATGCCAAGCAGCACATCCGGTATCGCCATCACCAGCAGGATGATCTGCCACGGGCGCAATTCGCCGACCATCGGGATCACGACGTGCATTGTCGAAGCGATCCCGATCAGCGTGCCTCCGAGCAACAGCGCGAGCGCCGTGCCGTAGTAAAAGCCGATGTTCATCACTGCGAGCGCTTTCGGGAGCTTCGCGGGCGGGAAGTAGTCGGCGAGGATCGAGAAGGTGGCCGGCGCGTTACCGGAGCCGCCGATGCCGCCGATCATGCGGACTATGAACAATTGCGAAAATGTACTGGATAAGCCGGCCAGCGCGGCCGAGATGCCGGTCAGAATCAGCCCGACCCCGATGATCAGCCGACGGCTGATGATGTCGACCAACCTCGAGACCGGCAGCATGAAGAGCGCGTTGAGGGCCGCGGCTGCGGATCCGATCGCGAAGGCCGCCTGCACGTCCGTGAGCCCGAGATCGCGCTTGATGGGCTGGAGCAGAAGCCACGAGATGTTCGCGTTCATGAAGAGCACGAGCAGCGTGAGGCCGAAGAACACGACGCCGTACCAGGCGACCGCTGGGCGCGGCCAGGCGTCGCCGCTCGCTTGCGCTGGCTGGTCAACGGGTTTCGCCGCGGACTGGTCGTTCATTGTTGTGGGCTCCGACTGATTGGCAGGGCTGGAATCCGCTTCACCCGCGAACCATACCTGTTTCCCGATGGGTCGAGAATCGGTGCACTCGAGGCTGTGATAGTCGAACCTGGCTCGGTGCGCGTTACGCAGAGGGCTTCCGATGCTCGAGTTGTATCACGGCTCACCTCTGGCCAATTCCCTGAAGGCGCTACTACCCCTCAAGGAAAAAGGCGTCGAGTTCGTCAGTCATTACATGAACCTGCTCGAGTTCGAGCAGCACGAGCCGTGGTTCGTGAAGATCAATCCGAACGGCCAGGTGCCGGTGCTGGTTCATGACGGCAGGACCGTCACCGAGTCGACCGTAATCAATGAATATGTCGACGAAGCCTTCGCGGGGCCGCCACTGCGCCCGCCGGACGCCTATGGGCGTGCCCAGATGCGCATCTGGACCAAGTTCGTCGATGAGTACTTCTGCCCGGCGCTCAGCTTTCTGGGCTGGCATGCAATGATCAGGAACGCGGTGAAGCATCTTACGCCGGAAGAGTTCGAGGCCAAGGTCGCCCGCATTCCGCTCAAGGAGCAGCGGGACAAGTGGCGTGAATCGGCGGCCCAGGTCTGGACCGAGGATCAACTTGAGGATTGGCGCCGCCGGGTGCGGACGTCGATCGAGCGTATGGAACAGGGGCTGCGCGGACCGTGGATGCTGGGCGAGCAGTTCACGCTCGCCGACGTGAGCCTGTTCGCGATGCTGATCCGGATGCCCGAGTACTACGCGGATATCGTCAACGAGCGCGACAGCCCGCGCGTCATCGAATGGTACGGCCGGATGATGGAGCGGCCGGCCGTCAAGGCGACGCTCGCGATCCGACCGCCTGCCGACGCTGAGCGCTCCCGACCGTCGGCCGACCGCTGATTCAGAGCCCGAGCAATTCGCGGACCGGGCGCGGTGCGAACTCGCTCCACTCGATTCCGAGGCCATCGGTCGCAACGCGCACGACGAATGCTGCAATCCGAGCGCCGCAGAGCTCGACCTCAACGTGCGTCCATGCGGCAACCTGCAGGCGCGTGTGCACGAAAGCTCCGCTCAGGCTCGCGTCCCTGATCTGGCCCGCTGCGTCCCATTTCGCGCAATGCACCCGCACGGTGGCACGTACCGGCATGCGTTCGCCCCATCGATGCTCCATCCTGCGAGGGCCAGATGTGCGCTGGGTGCGACCAGGTGCGCGTTGAGGGCTTGGGGTTTCTGCCGGCGATGACTGCATCGTTTCCATGGCTCGGTTCATGAATGTTTCCCTCAGCACGACCCGAACGCCGCGGAAATTCGTACAGGTACGTACAGGACAGCACTCGACTGCGCAGGTTCCTGCATCCGGGTCGACGTTCGTGTCAGGAAATGCAAATCCTGACAGTCGAACGGGCCTGCGCTATTCTCGCGTCGTGAGTCATCAGCCGTGACATCAAACGGGCAGCCGCGAGGCAGTAGTCCGGCCACGAGGCCGCGGATGGTCTGCACACGTGGCGCGGGCCAGTGATCAGCGTCCAATCCAGAAGCGAGGCCTGATGGACCGACAGAAACTGCTGGCAGTGATCGCCGCCGTGGCATTGGTCGCAATCGCGGCCGTCGTCTACTACGAAAACCGTAAATCGCATGCACCCGAGGAGGCATCCGGTCCTCCTGTCACTGCTCGACAGCCTCCCGAACCTGCAATTCGCAACCCGGTTCCCGAGGTTCCCGCGGAGACACCCGCTACCGGCCCTCAACGAGAGCGACTGCGCCGTTCCGCGATTCGCTGTCGGCGTGTTGTCGGTCGCGACGCAGTCAGTCAGTTCCTCGCGCCGAACGATGTCATTCGTCGCATGGTGGTCACGGTCGACAATTTGCCGCGCAAGAAGGTGGCCGTCGAACGGCGCCCGATACTCCCGACGGGGGGCACGTTCGCCACGTCGGGAAGTGACGAGAGCCTGACCCTCAGTCCCAACAACTACGCGCGCTACGCGCCCCTGGTTCGCCTGGTCGAAGCCGCTGACGCGAACCAGCTTGCGGCGCTCTATTTTCGTTACTACCCGCTGTTCCAGCGCGCCTATGAGGATCTCGGCTATCCAAAGGGCGTATTTCAACGATCGGCTGGTGGAAGTGATCGACGACGTGCTCGCGACGCCGCACGTCAACGGGCCCGATCAAACTGGTGCAGCCGCGCGTGTTCTACGAGTTTGCCGACCCGGCGCTCGAGTCTAAGATCCGCGGGCCAGAAATTGCTGATGCGCATGGGCACCGAGAATGCGGCGGCGTTCAAGGCGAAGCTCACCGAAGTCCGGAACATCATCGTCACCCAGAAACCCGCTGCTGGCACCTAGAGAGCAGTCCGCTCCGGCCGCCGGGTAGGTGTGCCTTGAGATCGTGGAGCAAATGCGCAGCGACGACACTTGAGCGAGGAACGCTCAAGGTCGCGCGCGAACCCTCAGTCCGGGCGGCGATCAGACGCCGATAGGTCAGCTTGCCGTCACTGGATCCGGTCTGATCGCTGATCGCCCGGACAGAGGGCATTAGCTACACGATCTCAAGGCACACCCACCCAGCGACCAGACCGTCCTGCTTTGTCTCAGAGGCGAAGCCGACGGCATCTTTACTCTCAGCGCGGACGAGACGGACATTGCGGTCGGGGGGATTGTGCCAACTCGGGCGAGCAATGTTTGCGGGGATGCGTCTTCGGGCGGCACCGTATCGGGCGTGATCAGCCCGGAGTTGGCACAACCCCCCACCCAATGGCCGGCTCGGACCGCTCTTCAGGTTGCGAAGGCGAGACGTTTGCGGAATTCGCCGAGCAGCAGCCACAGGCTGATGACCGCCTGCAACGCAATCGTCGCCACCGACAGGTGCCAGAAGTGTTCGAGCTGCACCCACGGCTGCATTGACAACCACACCGCCGGGACGCAGAACGTCAGAATGCGCGCGGCACTGCTGAGTAGCGCCGGCCACGTGTTGCCGATCGCCTGGAACAGGCCGGAGCAGGTGAAGATGATTCCGGTGCCGACAAAATTCCAGGAGATGATCCTCAGGTACTGCACGCGCCACCTGGATGACGTGTGGATCGTTCGTGAAAGCTCCGACCAGAAGCGGGGCCTTCCACTGGCACAGCAATGTCATGACAGACATGATCCCGATGCCTGCGATCGTGGCGGTTCGAAAGGTCTCACGCACACGTTGCGCCTGGCGAGCACCGAAGTTCTGACCGGCGATCGGTGAAGCGGCGAACGCGACGGCCATCGCGGGCAGGAAGATCGACTGCATCACGCGCGAGCCGATGCCGAATCCGGCCTGGGCCGCCGCACCGAAATCGCGGATGCACCAGTAGATGATGCCGACGACGAGAAACATCATCATGAACTCGCCGCCCGCAGGGAGTCCGAGATTGAACATGCGCTTCCAGGTAGCGAAGTTGGGT
This sequence comes from uncultured Gammaproteobacteria bacterium, assembly GCA_963696675.1. Taxonomy (GTDB): domain Bacteria; phylum Pseudomonadota; class Gammaproteobacteria; order Steroidobacterales; family Steroidobacteraceae; genus DATBVX01. The sequence continues at coordinate 27,456 of CAVOLM010000069.1, forward strand.
TTCCACAGGGCACGATCGACGTGTACGTACTTCTCGAGGCGCGCGAAGTAGATGAGCAGCAGGATCGCGCCGACGCTGATCGATATCGAGCTCGCGAGCGCCGCGCCCTTGACGCCGAGCGGATGACCGGTGCCCCAGCCGGCGATGAGCACGGGTGCCAGGATCGTATTGAGAATGAGCGTCAGGGACTGCACGATCATCGTCGGCTTGACGATACCCGTGCCGCGCAACGCCGCGCCCATGCCGACGAGCGCAAACTGCAGCGCCAGGCCCGGCACGAACCAGAAGAGATAAGTCTGCCCCGCCTGCAGCGGCTCCCGCGTCCGCAGCGATTTCGCGCACGTACGCCCCGGCGATGGTGTAGCCGGCGACGAGCATCAGCACGGAGCATATGAATGAAATCAGCAACGCCTGGTTGAAGACCAGGTTGGCATCGTTCCGGCTCCTTGCGACCGACCGCGTGCGAGATCAGCGTGACGGTCCCGACTGAGAGCACTTGCGTCAAGGCCAGAACGATGAACATCACATTTCCGGCAGCGCTCACGCCGGCGAGCGCCTGCTGCCCGAGACCTGCCACGAAGTACAGGTCGACGAGGTAGTACAGCGTCTGCACCAGCATGCCGACGCCGATGAAGGTCGACATCTGTACGAGGTGGCCGCCGATCGACCCTTGAGTCAAGTCCTTCATTGTGCTGCCTCAACGAGTCGCCGTCAGATCGTGGCGGCGCGCCAGTTTAACTTAGCGCTGCCCAGAAAACGCTTGCCGCGAAACGCGAGCGGGACGACGATGCTCGCGGAGGATAAGAATTCATGAGCCGGGCTTTCGTTCGCGAGTCGGATCAGGATGCGGCGGCAGAGACTCTGCCGGAGCGCATCGTCAGCCCGCACCCGAATTTCGTCACGCTGCAGGGACTGAAGCAGATCGACGAGCAGATCCGTAGCCTCGAAGCTGAGCGCCAGGCGGCGCGCTCCGATTCGGATACGTCGCGGCTCGCGCGAGTCGCGCGGGACCTGCGTTACTGGTCGCAGCGGCGCGCGACTGCTCGAGTGATCGAGCCTGCGGCTCAACCAGATACCGTTCGATTCGGCGTGGAAGTAAGGCTGCGTCTTCAGGATGGCAGCGAACGCACGTTCCGCCTCGTCGGCGAAGACGAAGCGGACCCGGCCCGCGGGCTCATAAGCTGGGTCTCACCCCTCGGAGCCACGCTTATGGGTCACGAGCCGGGCGATACGCTGAGAGTGCTCGACACGAATGCCGAGATCGTTGAGCTGAGATCCTGAAGATTCCCCACCGCTATCGCTCGCGCAACGCGCAAGGCGCGTGCGGCTGCGCGTACGCCACTTTCCCAAGCCCCGTGGATCGTACCGAAGTGGTCGACTGAACAGGCTTCGCCCGCGAAGAATAGCCGCTCGCCGACCGGTTGATTGAGAACCTCGCGCATGTTTGCCCGACCCGGCCGCGCGGCCGAATAGGATCCGCGTGACCAGGGATCCTCACTCCAACCAACGGTCAGGCTGGCCGTAATTCTGCGAACGAATTCGCCGCCGAAGATTCCGCCGAGCTCCTCGCGCGCGAATTCTTCTAGCTCACCGCGTCTCTCGAGATCCCGCGCGAAACGTCCGCCGAAGTACGCGAGCAGGACTTCCTGTCCCGCGGGACGCACCTGGTAGCTGCAGGTGTGCGAGTGCTGGTCGGTGCCGATGAAGTGCGTGGTGCCTTCGTACGGTAGGGCACCGGGCTGCATCCTGAAGAACACCTTGTTGGCGATGCCAAGTGGCACGTCGTGCAAGGCCTGCTGAATGGTGGTTGGCAATGCAGGCTCGAACCGGATGCCGTCCTGTGCGAGGACCGAGGTCGGGGCGGTGACGATGACAGCGCGCGCGTCCGACCGATCCCGCTGCCGTCTGCAGAGAGACGCCCTGACCGCTGCCAGTCGATCGCTTGCACCGGCGTCGCGAGGCGCACTTCAAGGCCCTCCGCAGCGCGCGCCACGACGCTTCCGAGACCTTCGCGCACGGCCCAGTTGACTTCCGCGTCTTCAAATCGTGCCACGTCCAGGCTCGATACCGAGTCGCTTTCGATGCCGATGTACCAGGTCATGATGGCGTCGAATTGAGCACGGACAGCGTTGTCGGGGATGAGCTCGCTCATCGGTATATCGCGACCTTCGGCAGCGGCCCGGCTTGCGAGCAGAGAAATTCTGTTTCGAGGTCGTGGCCGATTGCCGCCAGCTCTTCAGGACTGCGGAGCTTCGCGCCGACGCGCCGGCGCCAGTCGGGCGGCTGTTCGATGATGGAGAATCCTGACTCACGCGCTACGGCGGCCCACGGGTTTTCGGCGGCGCTGTGCAACCACGCACAGCCGCGATCCAGAGGCATGCCCAAGAAGGAGTTGTCGGTATGCGCACGTCCGCCGACGCGATCGCGCGCTTCGAGTAGCACGCGCATCCGAGCCGTTGGCTCGTAGCCAGCGTGCAGCGGCAATCCCCGCCGCACCGGCGCCGACAATCACGATGTCGATTGCGGACATGATGAGCGCGCGGATACGACGACGTCGAGGTCAGGGCCTCGCGTCCACCCGAAAGATCGGATACAGGCGGTAGCGATCGTCCCACGACGGATGATGGCGATAGAAGAATTCGAGTCGCGCCTCGGGGTCGGCGGCGAACTTCGGATCGTTGGCGAGACGGCGCTTGAACTCGGCGGCGAGCTGCGGATCCTTGGCCAGCATCTGCTCGGCCACCTGCTCGTTCACGTATGCCTCCATGTATTCGCGCACCTCGAACGCCACGTTGAAGAAGCCCCAGGCTGCAAAGGAGTCTGATGACTGGGGCTCGAGCAGTGCGAGGATGAGTCGTGAGCCAGGCTGAGCGATCGGAACATATAGCGAGCCCGCAGGCACATCGCGGTGCTCGCTGCCCCAGCTGCCATCGATCTCGACCGTGGTACGGCCCTCCGAAGGCGAGGGTGAAAACGTCGCCTTCGTGGCGCGGAATGTCTCGACATTTGCCTGTGCGTGAGGCGTCGCCAGCCGCTCGAACCGAATGCCGTGCAAGCTCAGCCGTTCGGACAACCAGGCTGCTTCTGCAGCGGGCACGATGTATCCGCCACGGGGCGCCCGCGTGCTGCTCTTGACGACGACCTGGTCCTGCAACGGCACGTGCCAGATCTGCGGCTTGCGCGGGTCGTAGCGCGTCACCGTGCCGCCGGAGATCTCCGACGGCGAACGCGTGTATGCGTAGCCGCGAAAGTCGATCATGGTGGCGTGCGGCCCCACATCCCACTCCATCGTCACTTCTTGTCCACCGAGTGCCTGTGCGCGCTCATCTTCGGCACGAGCCTGTGCGATCCATGCTGCGCCCTCCCGTTGCGTCATCCCGGCGAGTATCACGAGGATGTTGCGCATGATGCGAACGCGCGTGGGGTAGTCCTTCCATGAGTGCGTCTCGACCAATAACGTAAAGCGATTACGCAACGGCCAGTAGCCGGTCGAGAAACGCGGCGGGTACGGACTGATCTTGAACCCGGAGGCGGGATTGTCTGCATCGTTGAGCGCTGGGTAGAAATCGAGCGGCAGCGAACCCTGCTTCGCGAGGCTGTCGTTGAGCTCCTTGAGCATCTCACGCCCGGTTGGTTGCAGCTCCGGCGGGCCGATGTAGCGCGGCTGGATGTTGTTGGAGACATCGGGTTCGAACTGCGCGCCGTCGGTGGTGTGCAGGTCGACGTACAGGATTGGGTCCCAGGCATCGAGAAGACGCAGTATCGCCCGTGTCTCCGGCGCGTCGAGCTTGGTGTAGTCGCGATTCAGGTTGAGGTTCTGCGCGGTGGTGCGCCAGCCCATCTCCTCCGGGCCGTTCTGGTTCGGGCGGTTCCAGCGTCCGAAGCGCTCATGTCCATCGACGTTCAGGACCGGCACGAATACCAGCACGAAAGACTTGAGCGTTCCGGGAGCAGCTTTCTCGTCGAGCAATTCCCGCAAGGCGAGAAATCCCGCGTCCTTGCCCTCGATCTCGCCGGCGTGAATTCCACCCTGTGCCAGCACCACGGGAAGTCGGCGCTCGCGCGCGAGCTCCGGCGTCAGGGCGCCGCTGCGCGATGCGATCAGGGCGAGCATCGGCCTGCCTTCAGGCGTACGCCCGAATTCCTGGCAGCGCACAGCCTCGGGATAGGCCTTCGCGAAAGCTGCGCACAGTCTCTCGACTTCCTCGTAGCGACCCGTCTTCTGAAATCCGGACTGTTCGGAAATTGTTTGCAGCATGTCTGGCTCTGCCGAGTGGGCGATCTGTGTAAGTGGCGAGGAGCGTGAGAACGCAGCCCACCCAGGGTCGAATCATGTTGTTGCGTCCGGCACCCACAGGTGATGAATGCCCATGTTGAGGCGAAACGGCAGCCTCACCGTGGCGATGGGTCCCCCCTGCATGTCCTGGGTGTCGACGATGATGAAGTCGGTGCGGCCTTCGAGCACGCGATTGGTCGTGCCCATGAGATAGCCGTCGCCTTCGGCCGCGCCCTCACGGCGCGGGGCAAAACAGCATTCACCGAGGCCCGAATCGCTGCCGATGAAGAACGAGCTGGCTTCCTGTTTCAGGTGATCGAAGCGCGTGTAGCAATTGAGAGGTCGCATCGGGCTGGCCGCGAGACGCTCGTGCAGCGGGCGCTCGGGATCAAGCGTCGGCATGAACCCGAAGCGATATGGATGGGTGTGGTAGCGATCGTCCTGGCGCGGCAGGACCCCGACCTGCGGAAAGAGGACCTTCATGTCATAGAGCTTGGCGGGGCCTGAGACATCGACCGAGAGTCGCGTGAGCCGACCTTGCGCGCCGATCGGGTCGAAGGGCTCGCCGTGCAGATTCGGAAAGAATGGAAACTGGTTCTTGAGCGCCATGTCGACGTCGACGTGAATCGTGTTGCCGTCCGAAAAGGCGCCCATCACGTGCGTCGCGCAGCGCTCCGGCCCCTTGAACCAGCGCAGGTCCTTGCCGTCACCACCCCGGCGCATCACGCCGAACCAGCTCGGGAGCGATGAATCCCACGCGAAGTGCACCTTGCCCTTCTTCATTTCCTCGACGTTGGTCGCCATCGGGATCACGAGAAACGCGACGTGAGAATCGGTAACTGCGAAATCGTGCAGCATCCCGACGTACGGCACCTTGATCCAGGCGCTCCAGTTGAGCTTGCCGTGGCGGTCGATGGAAAAGACCGCCACATCGTCCGTTGCCTCACCCTTCGCCTCGTAGCCGAAGCCGATCATCTCGCCGCTGCTCGAATCGATCTTGGGATGCGCGGTGAAGGTGAGGCTTTCGAGCTTGCCACCAAAGGTGTAGTAGTCATCGAGCGTCTCGAGGGTGCGCGGATCCATCACGACTGGCGGGCTGTCTTCCTTGAGGGCGAGGAGCTTGCCGGCGTGGAAGATGATGTTGGTGTTCGCGGTTCCGCGGCTGACCTTCTTTACTCGTGGATCGTCCGTGTGCGGGTTGCGATAGGTGCCGAAGAGTGACTGGCGCGCCTCGCGTTGCGCTTTGAAACGCTGAGTGCGCACGTAGCGGCTGCGAAAATCGACGTGACCGTTCGAGATTCGGAACATCGCGACATGGCCTTCGCCATCGAACGGAATGTTCGGCACGCGAGGCGGATATTGAAAGTCGGGGCCCACGCGATAGAAGGCAGCCATTCAGATCGAGAGGAATCTCGCCCTCGACTTCGCAGTCCCGGATATCGCATTCGGTGCGAAACGGAGCGCCGAAGGGGTCAGGCGGGAATCTCACTGGTGCCGGCCTGGAATCTGAGGTCATCCACGAACTCCCCGTAGCTTCGGGCCGAGCCCGCGTGTCGCGGGATTAGCCAGAGTCGATTGGGCAGGCCGTGCAGCCTAACGTTCCGCGGCGCACGAGGGGTAGGTGGCCGGACATTCCCTTCGCAGCACGTGGTCGAGAAGGGTGATGCTCTGGTACTGTCAGCGAACGGATTCGGTCCTGGCGTATGGAGAAACAAGAAATGAACCCCGTTCTTCTCCTGCAGCGGCGCGAATTTCTGAAGGCCTCGACCGGCGTGCTGACCGGTATCGTGGCCGCGGGGAGCCCGCTGGCGCTGATCGCACCGAGTCGTTCCTGGGCCGTGGACCTCAAGACGCTCACCAGCGCTGAAGGCGCCACGCTGATGGCCATGGCGCGAACCATCGCGCCTCACGACAAGCTCGAGGACGCTGCCTATGCGCTCGTGATCCAGGGCGTCGACGGCGAGGCAGCCAAGGATCCTGGCCTGGCCAAGCTCCTGAAGGAAGGAGTGCAAGGCCTCGGGCCTGAGTTCGCGCGTGCCTCCGAAGAAGCGCGCGTCGCCGCCCTGAAGAAGGTTGAATCCTCCGGGTTCTTCCAGACGATGAGGGTCAAGACGCTGCAGATTCTCTATGCCTCGCCGCTCGCCTATGCCTGCTTCGGTTACGAGGGCGAGGCGTTTTCGAAGGGCGGCTATCTCTACCGCGGCTTCAACGATCTGCGCTGGCTGCCGGACGTTCCGGAAGCGGACGCCGGGCCGGCGCCGGTGGCCTGAGGTACGCGCATGGCAACCTTCGAACATGGCGATGACGGTGTAGTCGTCATCATCGGCTCCGGCGCCGGCGGCGGTACGCTCGCGCATGAGCTCACGCGCAACGGCATCAAGGTCGTGCTGCTCGAAGCCGGCAAGCGCGAGTCCATCGCAACTTTTTCTCAGGACCCGGGCGTGGCTTTCGGTCAGCTCACGTGGCTCGATCCGCGCACGCAGTCCGGCAGCTGGACCGTGCCGCGCGACTTCCCGACGCTGCCGGCGTGGATCGCGAAGACCGTCGGTGGCACGACGGTGCACTGGACGGGTGCGACGCCGCGCAATCGCGAGTGGGAGGTCGCCACGCGCACGACCTACGGCGATATTGCCGGCACCTCGCTCATCGACTGGCCGATCAAGTACGACGAGCTCAAGAACTACTACCAGCTGGCCGAGCGACGCCTGGGCGTCACGCGGCGTAATGGCGTTCCCGGGCTGCCGGCCTCGAACAACTTCAAGGTGCTCTACGCCGGCGCCAAGAAGCTTGGCTACCAGCGCGTGCATACCGGCTATATGGCAATCAATCCGCGTGCCTGGGATGGCCGCGCGTTCTGCATCCAGCAGGGCTTTTGCGCGCAAGGCTGCAAGACCGGCGCGAAGTGGAGCACGCTTTACACCGAAATTCCGCGCGCTGAAGCAACCGGAAACCTGGACCTGCGCATCCAGTGCATGGCGACCCGCATCGAGCACGGCGCCGACGGCCGGGTGACAGGGGTCGTTTACAAGGACTCCCAAGGGCAGGAACAGCGACAGAAAGCGCGCATCGTGTGTGTCGCGGGCAATGCCCTGGAAACGCCGCGCCTGCTGCTGCTTTCCGAGTCCGCGAAGTACCCGCACGGTCTCGCGAATTCATCCGACCAGGTGGGGCGCAACTACACCCATCACGTCATCAATTTCGTGTGGGGGGTGTTCGACAAGCCGGTGCGTGCATGGCGCGGAACGACGCTCGCGGGCCTCATCGAGGATCCCACCATCAACGATCCGAAACGCGGTTTCGTCGGTGGCTATCACTTCGAGCTCTGTTCACTCGATCTGCCCACATTCCCGCTCGTCGGCATACCTTACGGCTGGGGGCGCGACTTCGCGTCGGTGATCGACAACTTCGCCAATATCGCCGGCCTCCTGGTGAACGGCGAAGACATGCCGCGCGCCGACAATCGCATCACGCTCGATCCAAAGCTCAAGGACGCCCATGGCCTTCCAGTGGCACATGTTCACGTCGATGAGCATCCCAACGACATCGCGCTGCGCGCCCACGCAACGGAGCAGGGCGCGAAGCTCTACGAAGCGATTGGGGCCAGGCGCACCATCAAGGGCAACCATCCGCCCGCGACTCACAACATGGGAACGGCGCGCATGAGTGCAAAACCGGGCGACGGCGTGACCAACGCGTGGGGTCAGACGCACGACATCAAGAACCTGTTCGTGTCCGACGGGAGCCTGCTCAGCACGCCGGGGTCAGCGAATCCGACGCTGACGATCGTCGCGCTCGTCCTGCGTCAGTCCGAGTACATCCGCCGCGAAATGAGCGCGCGCAACATCTGATCATTTCTTTGGTGCGCTGTCCTTGCTGGTGGTCAACCCGCGCCGCAGAACGATTGAGAGCACGAGCGCTGCCAGCGCCCAGGCGATCACCTGATTGAATCCTTCGGCCAGGATGAAGGGCGACGGAAACTGGTACCAGTTCCAATACGCGACGCTGATTGCGAGCCAGCCCATGAGGCCGACGGCGGCGCCAAAAGCCACCCGGCCCCATAAGCTCAAGCTGGTGTACCCCAGCAGTATTCCGAGCAGCAGTGCAGCCAGGAAGTCGTTGATCAGCTCCGTCAGGAGCTGTCGCATCGATAAGGGCTCATGCCCCGCCGGATCGAACAGCAGCAGACCGTTGGGGCCGGCCTTCATTTTGTCGACCCAAGCCCGCTGCTGGTCCTCCGTCAGGTTGCCAAGGTCCGCAACACCCGGAAAAAAATACAAACCCTTGTCCGGAATCGTGGCGCGCATCGCGTCGAGGAGTCGGGATTCATCCGGCAGGGAACGCAATCCCGCCTCGCCAAGCGGCGAGACCGCATGCGAGATGAAACCCCACAGAAACACTGCAATGCCGGCGAGCACGCTGGCGACGATCAGGCGACTCATGGGTTCTTCACCGGTTGGGTTGAGTGGCCGACGGCTTCGAAGCAACGTTGATTTCGATTTTGACCCCGTTCGGGTCCAGAAGGAATAACTGCCTCAGAGCACCGCCGGGAACGTGATTGATATGCGCGCTGACCCCGTGTTGTTTGAGCCGCGCGAGGATTGCGTCGAAATCCTCGCCGTTGAACGCGATGTGATCGACCGGGCCTGTGCCCGGGGCCGGCGTGGTGACGGGTATGCCCTGCGACCTCGAATGCTCGGTGTACGTTTTCCACTCACCGATATGAATGCACGGCGTATCGCCGACGTACAGCCAGTAGCCGAGAAATGCCAGGGGTGGGCGAGGGCCGACTCTCATGCCCAGCGCGTTACAGTAGAAATCGCGCGTGGCGTCGACGTCCTCGGTGAGCACCAGGTAGTGCTCCATCTTCGTCAGGGGCATGAGTTACTCCGAATCATTGGGCCGGCCGAGGCCTCCCGATGACCCGGGGTCGAAGCGCGTGATGCTAAGCGAATCGCGTTCCGCGCACTACAATGAGCCATGATCCCCGGAAGCTGCCTGTGCGGACAGGTTCGATACGAGGTGTCGGGCCCATTCAGCATGATGGGTCACTGCCATTGCTCGATCTGTCGCAAGCATCATGGCGCGATGTTCGCGACCTTCGTCGCCGTACCGAGTGCCGATTTTCGCTGGCTGGCCGGTGAGAAGGACATCGGGAGCTACGAATCCTCACCCGGAGGCTCGCGCTCGTTCTGTCGGGTGTGCGGCTCTGTCACTCCATTGCAGTTGCCGCAACTCGATATCGTTTTCCTGCCGGCGGGGAACCTGCAAGGGGATCTCGATGCGAGGCCGGAGAATCATATCTTCGTCAAATCGAAAGCACCGTGGTACGAGATTACCGACAGGCCTGCCACAGTACGACGAATACCCGCCGGGGTTCGATGCGCCGCCGATCGAGCGACCGGTGATCGCGCCGAAGGAGGGCATCGTGCAGGGGAGCTGCCTGTGCGGCGATGTGGCGTACGAGATGGAGGGACTGCCGGTGCGCGTACAGAATTGCCACTGCTCGCGTTGCCGTCGGGGCCGCAGTGCGGCGCATGCGACCAATGCGTTCTATCCGTTCGCGCAGTTTCGCTGGGTGCGAGGCGAGGAAGGCGTCGTCGACTATCAGCACGCCGAGGCACGCTATTTCGGTACCGCGTTCTGCGGCGCTGTGGTGGCAGCGTGGCGCGCGCCTCACGTGAGCGCGGGATCGTGGTAGTTCCGGTAGGTGCCCTCGATTCCGATCCGCAGATGCGTCCGCAGAGACATCTGTTCGTCGGCTCGAAGGCGAACTGGTTCGAGATCACCGACGACGATTCCGCAGTTCGACCGAGATGCCTCCTTCGTAAGAAGACCAGTCCGAGCCGGCCATTAGAGGGGATTGTGCCGCTGCAGGCCTGGCTGGTGGATCTTTCCCTCGGCCGACACGAACGAAACATGCTGCCGATCCACGCCTCAGCTCTCGCGCTGCACGGCAACGTATTTTCGGCGTAATCAAGCAAGAACGGGCCGGGGAAAGATCCACCAGCCAGGCCTGCAGCGACCGGCTGATCCTGCTCTTACTCTTGAGACTCCGCGCCAGCAGCAACGAGTGCCACGTCGCCCATCGAGACCGTCTTCGGATTGAACTTCTTCGCGGCCGCGGTCATTCGCGTCAGGGCAGCGGCGATCGGCATGGGTGGCTTGGTGTCGCCCTTCTTCATCTTGTGGAAGCGCACCGGGTTGATGCGGGCGACGACATAACTGCGCAGGTACGGTGACTTGAAACCACGCGCCTGCAGTGCGCTGATGATGCGCTTGACGATGGCGTCGATTTCCTGCAGCCGCGCCGCGTGGCCCTCGCGCTCGCGCAAACTGGCCGCGAGCGGACGGTCGCTGAAGCGATCGACCTTTTTCAGGAACGAGCTGTACGCGCCGCCTGCGAAGCGTGAATTCTTCTCGTAGATCATGCCGAGCGTAAGCAGCTCCGCAGCCTCGAACTCGGCTGCGAATTTCGATTCAGGCGCCTCGCGATCGCGGCGCGCGAGGCTGCGCGCCATGCGGATGACCTCGAGGCTTCGATCCTTGAGGTTGTGCGCCTTCTCGGTGTTCAGCGCGAGAATCCGGTACGCGAGTGACTCTTCCGGAGAGATCAACGCGGTGATCAATCTCAGGCCGAGGAACTTCGCCGCCGCGAGCCGGTGACGTCCGTTCGGCGTCCAGAGGCGACCGTCTTCGCCTCGCACCACGATCAGCGGATCGAGGAACACGCCGGTCTCGTCGATGCGTGCGGCGAGACGCTTGGCATGCGTGGGTGACAGATCGCGCTGAAAGGGTGTGGGCTGGACGGCCGCGAGCGGAAGGGAAGCGAGCAGGAGCGGGCGCCCACTCAGGGGCTCTCGATACGCCCCGATAGCGGTGCCTCCCGCTTCCTTGACCTGCGCTACGAGTGGCGCGAGATCCGCCTGCGCGAGGTCAAGTGGCGTCTCTTCGGCCGTGACCCCGCGAGCCTGCTTCCCCGGGGCCAGACGACCCCGAGTGGTCTTTCTTACACGGGTTCCGGTGGATCCTGGCTTCTTTGCAGTCCTACGTGTGGCCATGGATGCAGACTGCCGCTCCGGTCTTATGATGTAAACAGCCGGGTCCGCTGCCAGCGGCAGGAGAGCCGAGATGCCAGTTCCGTGGATTCAGATCGTTCAATGGGTGCCCTCGATTCTCGAGCTCTCCAAGGAACTCCTCAACCGGTCGCGGCGCTTGCCGCCTGCACCGGGAGGTACTCCCGCGATCCCGCAGATCCCACAGATCTGGCTGCGCGGCTCGCGGCCCTGGAAGAAAACGAACGGCGACAGGCCGAACTCGTGAGCCGCATGGCAGAACAGACGGCGCAACTGACCACTGCAGTGACGGCGCTTCACCGGCAGATGCAATGGGTGATCGTCGGGCAATGCATCGCGACTGGCGTTGCGCTGCTCGCCGTGGTGCTCGCGGTCAGTCGCTGAGCGCGAGGAGTTGCATCACGCGGGCAAGGGTTGCGAACCGCTGAGGAATCCCAGGACGGCGGCCGTGAACGCCGGCGCGCATTCGACGTTCGACAAATGTGCGCAATCGAGGACTGTCAGTCGGGCGCCCGGGATCCGTTCGCGGATCAGCTCGGCGTGTTCCGGCGGCGTGGCGGGGTCGCGTGCACCGGCAATCAGGAGTGCCGGAGCCCGGATTGCGCTGATCGAATCGCGCTGATCCATGTCGCGAATGGCAGCACAGCAGGCGGCGTAACCGGCCGGATCCGTGGCGAGCAACATGGCGCGGATCGGTTGCACCGACTCCGGATGCCGGGAGAGGAAATCCGCAGTGAACCAGCGGCCGAGGATCGTATCGACGAGCGCGCCCATGCCCTGCTGCAGAGCCGTCTCGATACGCGAGTTCCAGTTCTCGCGGGGCGGCAGATAGGCGGAGGTGTTGCTGAGAATCAGTGAAGCAACACGTTGGGGCTGGTTCACGGCGGCCCACATCGAAGTCATGCCGCCGAGGGACAGTCCGCACCAATGGGCTTTTTCGACCCCCAGTGCGTCGAGAATGGCGATTGCATCGCGCCCCAGCTGCTCGACCGAGAGCTCACGCGCAGTGCCGAGACTGGATTTTCCGTGACCCCGCGTGTCGTAGCGAATCACCCGGAAGCGGTCCGCAAAGGCCGCCTGCTGCGGGTCCCACATCTCGAGCGCGCAGCCCAGCGAGTGCATGAGCAGCAGCGGGGTATCGCCGGAGCCGGTGACGTCATAGCGCAATCGGGCGTGGTCGACCTCGACGAACGGCATTCGGCAGTCCGCAGCTCCCAGTGGAGCGTGGAGTCTACGGCGAGTCGAGTCCTGGTTGCAGCTCTCGACTGAAGCTAGGAGTTCTCAGTCGGCGGCCGCCTCGCGGCATTGCTCCGGCTCGTGCTCGATCAGTTCGGCGAGCGGGACCTCGGTCCAACGCACGGGTTCGACGCGTTGCAGTCGCTCGAGCGCCACTAGCGCCACGCTTCCATAGCCCGCGGCCGTCGGTGTGCCGAGCTCGATCATGCGGCAACCACTCGGAGCCGTGCGTACCCTGCCGGCGTGCCAACCTGCATCGATCTGCGGACTCTGGATCCGGACGATGGACCCCTCGGGGAGCGAGGGACTCTCCGCAGCCGCAGCCAGTACCGCGGTGCAGACGGTGAATGAGAGCAGGAGTGCTGCAATACGCATGATTTCAACCTCGAATCGAATCTTCGACGATGTCGCGCTCGTTGCCGGCAAGCTCCAGCCAGCAGACGAACAAGAATGCAAACAGGGCCAGTAACAGTTTGTTGATCGACATGGTCGATATCATACGGCTCTGTTCCGTTACTTAGGGGAACGTCATTCGTGCCTTTGGCTACGGGATCTTCACCACGACGTGCTGGCCGTGGCGCCCAGCGGCAGAGCGATCGGTGCCGTTCTCCGCGGACCGTCTCGGCACTGACCTTGTGCGCCGGTAATCCCCGGCCGCACCGTTCGGCGGCATCGCGCCTTGGCGGTCGAGGCCAATCTATTGATTCTTCGAGCCCAAACGACTGGCACGCGGACTGCATTACCCGATCTATCCAGCTTCGGATCTCTCGAAGGAAGCAGTCCTTGAACAATCCTCCGCCAGCAAATCGCGCCCGACCGGTGAAGGCCACGTGGAAGCACACGCGTGCGGCCGGCATGCAGCTCAAGCGCGCCGCGATCCTCGACGCGGCCGCGCGCACCCTCATGTGCAGCGGCGCCGATGCGGTCTCAGTGTCGGGTATCGCTCGCGAGCTCGGGAATGTCGAACGGAGTCGTGTACTACTACTTTGCGAATCGGGATGAGCTGATCTGGGAATGTCTGCGCCGCGCAGCCGACGAGCTCGATGAAGCCCTGATGCGCGCCGAGACCTCGGCAGGCACCACGCTGGATCGCCTGAACATCTTCATGAGCGCAGTCCTCGACGCCGACAACCCGTTCGCGGGTGCGTTGACTCCAACGCTTGCGTGGGGACTCAAGGATGTCCTCGCAAGGCGCGCACGTGAGCGCTACCTCATGGTGCGAGGCCGCGTGGCGCGTCTGCTCGCGCGTGGACTCAATGATGGATCCGTTACGACCGGCGATCCCGCGGTGGCCAGCGACTTGCTGCTTGCCGTGCTGTCCCGCGTGCACGCGCCGGGCGGCGAGGGCAATTCGGCGGCGATCCGGAGCGAAGCGTTGCGCTTCATCAATCACGCCGTTCGCGGTCTCGTGCCGGAATCCCCCTCACAGCGCGATGAAATGAGCATGCGGCCGAGACTCAACGTCGCCTGAACGCGGCCGATTTCGAGCAACCTACGCGCCGAGTGAGTGCGGTTGCGGTGTGTAAAATGGCCGCGATGAATGAGCAGTCCGAGCTCGGCCGCATACTCTCGTTGCTGCAAGAAGGCAAACTGGCCGACGCCGAGGCGGCCTGCCGGGCGATACTGACGCGAGCGCCGCGCCACGCGCCGTCGATCCACTTGCTTGCGCTGGTCCGCAAGGATGCGGGCGATCTTGCCGGAAGCGAGCAGCTCATGCGCCAGAGCATCGAGATCGATCCGCGCAATGCTGACTATCGTTCCAATCTCGCGAGCCTCCTGCGACGACTGGGCCGCGGGGCGGAGGCCGAACGCTCCTATCGGGAAGCATTGAGTGTCGACCCGCGACACTTCGCGGCACGCATGGGTCTGATCCGCGCGCTGACTGACCTCGATCAGCACAGCGCTGCGGAAGCCGAATGCCGCATTCTCGTCGCGGAGCATGGTTCGGACCCGCGCGCCTGGACTACCCTCGCGATGACGTTGCGCGAACAGAATCGGCTCGCGGAAGCCGAAGCCGCATATCGACGGGCACTCGCGATCAGTCCGGAGCACGCAACCGCGCATCACAATCTCGGCTCGCTGTTGGTCGGCATGGAGCGTGCCGAAGAAGCGCTTGCGGAGCTCGAGCGAGCCCGGGCGCTGGGCGTAAAAGGCTTTGAGATCTCGTTCAACACCGGGCGCGTCCTGACCCAGCTCTATCGCATGGAAGAGGCGGAGCGCGCTTTCGCCGACGCCGTGGCGTTGGATCCGCGCTATGCAGAGGCGCAACTCAACCTGGCGCGGCTACGGTTCATGCGCGGCGACCCGCAGTTTTCACGCGACCTCGCCGCCGCCGCTGCCGCACATGCCGACGATGCAACCTTGCAGACCTTGCTCGGAACAGTGCTCTGGCGGGCGGGCGATTACCAGGCAGCGGAACGCCACTATCGTGACCTGCTTGCGCGTCGTGGCCCTGATCCGGATGTGCGCGCCGCGCTCGCGCAAGTGCTGCACGAGACGGGGCGGCTCAAGGAGGCCGAAGTCGAAGCGGCCGAAGCGGCCATCGTCAAGCCGCAGGACGCAAGAGTGATCGAGACACTGGTCAGTGTCCTGTTAGCGCGCGGTCGCCCGGATGAAGCCGTGCCATTCATTCAGAAGCAGAGGTCGCGCACACCAGACGATCAGGGTTGGATTGCCTATGAAGCGACTGCAGCGCGCTTGATGGATCAGCCGCTGCATCGAGAGCTATACGACTACGCGCGCTTCGTACGCACGTACGATCTCGAGGCGCCGGCGGGCTGGCCCTCGATGGCGGAGTTGAATGCAGCGCTGCTGCGCAGCCTCGCGGCGAGACACCCGTTCGCAATTCACCCGCTCGACCAGAGCTTGCGCAATGGCAGCCAGAGCGCACGCAGCCTCCTCACTGATCCGGATCCGGCGATCGGCGCGATTCTGCAAGCCTTCCAGGGCCCGATCGAGGACTACCGTCGCTCGATCGGCGCACAGCCCGACCATCCGCTCACGGCGCGTAATCGTGGAGCGACACGATTCAGCGGCGCATGGTCGGTGCAACTGCGGCGCGAGGGTTTTCACGTCAATCACTTCCATCCGCAAGGGTGGATCAGCTCCGCGTACTACGTCTCGGTTCCGGAGGAAGTGAGCGATGTGAACACGATGTCCGGCTGGATCAAATTCGGCGAGACACGCTATCCGGTACCGGGCGCGCACGCCGAGACCTTCATCAAACCGCGACCCGGACGGCTGGTCCTGTTCCCCTCTTATATGTGGCACGGGACCAATCCGATTCACGGCCCGCAGCCTCGCGTCACCATCGCTTTCGATGCTGTTCCGACGTCATAGGCACCGGTAGACTGTCGCACCCCGAAATGCGGGTACGAACCGGACAGGCTATAGATGGGAGCGGTGAACGAAGCTGAAATCCGCAGAGTAGTAGGCGCGGCCGAGCAGGCGCGCCTTGCGGGCCGTCGTGAAGAGGCAAGGGGGTTTCTCTCCCAGGCGCAAGCCATGGCGCCCGAGCACCCACTGGTTCTCAATGAGGTCGGCGTCGACAAGTTGCATGCCGGTGATGCTTCGGGAGCGCGCCCGTTTCTCGAACGCGCGATCGAGAAGGACGACAAGAACCCCACGCTCTGGCTCAACCTCGCGACGGCGTTTCGCAAGCTCGGCCTGCCCGACGATGAAATGAAGGCGCTCGAGCGGGTGCTCGCCATCGAGCCGCGCCACTTGCTGGGGCTGCTGCAAAAGGGCTCGCTCCTCGAGCTCAAGGGCCAACCGAAAGCGGCGGCCAGCGTATTTCAGAACGCGCTGCTGACCATACCCCGCGGCACACGGCTGCCGGAGGTCTTGCGTCCGGCGATCGATCGCGCGCTCAACTCGGTGCGCGCGAATCATGCTGCACTGGATGTGTTTCTCGCCGGCCGGCTGCGCGAGGTTCGCGACCAACATGGCAGCGAGCCGCAGGAACGCTTCGATCACTGTGTCGACGCATTCCTGGGCAAGCGCGGGATCTATCACCCCGAGCCCACGTTCCTGCAGTTTCCGAAGCTGCCCGCCTGGGAGTTCTATCGGCGTGAAGATTTCCCATGGCTGGATGAGATCGAAGCGGCGAGCGCGGACATCCGCTCCGAATTCGAGCGTGTGTTTCACGAGGACGCGGGCCGGCTCGAACCCTATATCTCGTATCCTGAAGGCGTGCCGATCGATCAGTGGGCCGAGCTCAACCACTCGCGTCGCTGGAGCGTTTACTACCTGTGGCGCGATGGGGCACCCATCGAAGAGCACCTGGCGCGTTGCCCGAGGACTGCCGAGTTGTTAAGCAGGGCACCGATGGCGGATGTGCCTGGATATGCTCCAACTGCTTTCTTCTCGATCCTCGACGCGAAGTCACATATTCCCGCCACACACCGGCGTCACCAATACGCGGCTCATCGTCCATGTGCCGCTGGTGATTCCCGGCGGTTGCCGTTTTCGCGTGGGCTCGACGACGCGCGAATGGCAGGCGGGGCGCGCGTGGGTGTTCGACGATACGATGCAGCACGAGGCGTGGAACGACAGCGACGTGCCGCGCGCCGTATTGATCTTCGACATCTGGAATCACCTGATGACGCCGGCCGAGTGCGACCTGGTGCGCACGGCAGTGCAGGGGATCCGCGATTTCTATCGCGGCGAGCTGTCGATCACGGCTTCCAACTGACCTGGCCGTTCACAGGTCGTTGCCACGCGGATTCGCGGCGTTTGTGGCCGCCATTTCACGCGCGCGCGTCTTGGCTCGCTCCGCATCGGCGGGCGACATCTCCATCAAATTCAGTCCGAGCCTCGTGGGCGTCGTGGTCATCCACGCGATGAGCGCGTCAGAGTCTACTGCTACGGCGGCGAGCCTGCTTCGCGCAGCCAGCCGGTGATACTGAGTCGACCGGCCTGGGCGAACGGAGCGACGTAGGAAACAGCGTGTGATTGCGGCACGCGGAAAAGGTTCAGCGCATTGAACGTCGGCGTGTAGCCTTCCGCGATATGACCGTCCGGCGCGATGAATTGGAGAATGCCGCCCCAGTCTGTGACCCAGTGCGGCGTGAAGTTCAGCACGTAGGCGGCGATGCGCTTCTTGTCCGGGATCAGATCGTCGTGATGCGTGAGAAAGTGACCGGGGCGATACAGGGTCGCCTGGGCATCCGCGAGCGCGATCGAGGGAGAACCGGTGACCTCACGTGCGAATCCAAGAAACTCGGGCGAATTGAGGTATTCGTAAAGGCGCATCACGTACAGCGAGAGATGCTCCCCGCGCTGATAGACATCTGAAATCGGAAAGCTGTTGAACAGGTACTGAAAGCCCTTGGCGGCATTGGCGTACACGGCCTGCATGAAACGGGCGCGATCCTCTTCCGGCAGCTCTTCGAATTTGTCACCGACGAGATTGATAGGGCGGTGCCCTTCGTTGAGATGAAGTTGCCAAGGAATCTCAGTCGCAAGGCTGCGGTGAATCGCCTGGGCGCTCTCGGTGGAGAACACCGGCTTGAGGTGAATCCGGCCGGCGCGCGCGTAGATGGACGCGATCAGCTTTCGGTCCAGGCTCTCGTGAAGCCGTATGGGCGGTTGTCCTGATTCCATTGAGAACGCTGACGATGAACGTGTTGTCAGAGATTTCCTCCCGAACGATCCACCGGGATGGCGTCGAACGCGACTGTCATGCGCGGCTCCGTGCCCAGGATCGGGTTCGTGCCATGCCACATGTAGGACGGAAAGAGCACCAATAACCCCGCGCGTGGCTGTACGAAGTGTTCCGGGGACGCCCCCGGAACGGGAAAACGGGTCTCGCCGAACTTGAGCCATCCAGACCTGTTGTTCGTGTCCCGGACTTCATCCGGCACGCAGACATAGTAGGCGGAGCTGATCCACCCTTCCGGGTGCACGTGATTGACGTGAAACCCGCCGCGTTGCAGGCGCACCGACCAGGCCCCAGAAATCGAGGCTCGCCCACGATTGCGTTTCGACAACGGGTGATTCGGGTCGACACCGATTGCGCGGCAATAGTCCTCGAGCGGCCCTTCGAAAGCTTTCACCAGCGCGCGGACCGCGGAATCTGAGTCCACCAGGAGGTTGTGTGCTGTCTGACTTCCGTGGCGCAGGCTTTGATCAAAAGGGTGTGCCGCGAACCGGTGGCGCGAGGCCAGTGCGACTCCGAGCGCTGCGTTGAGTTCTGCCATCGAAGACCAACCCGGAGGCGCCTCGAGCATGTAGCTGCGCGCATAGCGGTCGTAGTCGTAGAGCTCGCGATACAGCGACATCCCGGTGAGGCGTGCGGCGGTGGCCTCGTAAGCGATCCAGCGTTGTTCATTCGGCGCGCGCTTTCGCTGGGGAGCAATGAAACTCGATGCGATATCGGCGCTTCCGCGGGCCAGCAGGATCGCCACCAGGTTCTCTACGATCGCCGGGTCCTGCGGACGGTCTGCAGCCGCCTCCAATGCCTCGGTCTCCGCTTCCTTGAGCCGCCCGGATTCCTGCAGGATCGTGGCGAGTGCCGAGCGAATCTCCGGAACCGCACCCTTGCGCAGAAGGAGATCGCGAACCAGCACTTCCGAACCCGCGAGATCGCCCGTCCTGCGGAGCACGTCGGCGAACAGCATCTGCAGTGCTGCGTTGTCGCGATCCGCGGCTGCTGCGGCGGCAAGGTCGCGCGCGAACTTGGGGTCGCCTCTCATGTAGCGCAGTCGTGCCAGGCTGAGCTGCGCGTTCTGGTTCGCCGGTGCGTGAGCGAGCGCCTCGACAAAGGCTTGTTCGGCCTCTTCCAGCCGATAGAGCTGCAAGAGCGCCGCGCCCCGGGCGAAGGCCAATGGCGCGCCGCTCACGCCGGTGCCGCGTGCGCGCTCCAGTACTTGGAGCGCCTCTTCCGGCCGGTCCATTCGATTGAGGAGCGCTCCAAGGTTGTGTTGCGCGGGGCCGTATTGAGGAGCAACTGCAATCGCGCGGCGATAGGCCGACTCCGCCTCGACGAGACGGTTCTGATCGCGCAACGTCATCGCGAGCGCAGACCAGGCCTGTGGATCATTTCCACGCAGGGCCACCAGCACGCGGCTTTCGCCTTCCGCCGCGGAATGGCGCCCAAGGTCGTTGAGCGTGCGCACGAGTCCCAGGCGACCCGGGCCGTGCTCCCGGTCGTACTTGAGCGCTTCGCGATAGCTCTGCTCGGCATCCGACAGACGACCGGTTCGCCTGAGCAGGGTGCCCAGATTGGCATGAAACTCTGCGCGGCCCGGTGCAAGCGCGATGCTCTCCCGCATCAGCAACTCCGCGTCCGCGACGTTGCCGGCTTCCTTGCGAATCAACCCCAGAAGGTGCAGCGCGGCGGCATTGCGCGGCATCCGGGTCAGTGCCCCGCGGCACAGTGCTTCCGCTTGAGCCAGGTCGCCCTGGCGAAGCAACCCGTACGCCGAATTCAGGTCCGGGTCTGCTTCGGTGGAAGCCGCAGTTGTGGGTCCCTGCCCACCCTGTTGAGAGGACTGCATGCGAGGAATTTTCGCACGGACGTATGCACGGAGTGCACCGGGCGCGAAAAAGGTAATGAGTGAAAGAAAGGCCGCCACCTCGTGAGAGGTAGCGGCCCGTAACGATCAACCTCGGTTCGGTCGTTTAGAACCTGAACGTTGCGTTCGCGTAGTAACGGCGACCGAGAATGTCATACAGCGTCGGATCGGTGTTGGCCTGCTGACCGGCCTGACTGTCGTCCGTAAAGATCGGTGGATCCTTATCAAACAGGTTGTCAACACCCACCAACAGATCGATTGCATCCGTCGGCGACCAACGGGCAGTGATGCGATGGTACGTATACGACCCAACGCTCGGGGCAAGTCCATCCACTACCGGCGAGCCCACGGCATCGTTGTTCACCACTGTGAGGCTGTCGACGTAACGGACCTGATAGGTAAAGCCGAATTGCTTGATGTCCCATCCAAGATTGAGGACCCCCTTCCACTCCGGATAGCCTTCACCGACGTCCGTAGTGATCGTTCCAGCGAAGTGGCCGAATGGCGAAACTGAGTCTTCCTGGAAATCCCAGTCAATCACGCGCGTTAGCAACAGGTTGACACTCAATCTTCCCCAGCGTTCGCCCAGCGGCTGGCCATAGTCGACCTGCAGGTCAACGCCCTTCGCTTTCAACTTACCCAGATTCTGGCTGGTCTCCTGGACGTCGGTGATTTCACCTGTCCCCAGGCGCGTGAACAGCTGGCACCACTGGTTGTTCGGATCGTACGTCGGGTTGGCGCTTACATCATTGAAGCAGCGATTGATCGAAGACGTCGACGAAACCGAACCGATCGTGTCCTCGATGTCGTACTGCCAATAGTCGATGGAGCTGCGCAGCGCCGAGTTGGCGAACCCGGGTTGCCACACCAGGCCAAACGTGTACGTATCGGAGGATTCGGGATCGAGGTTCATGTTGCCCCCCTCGAGCGCACGCACCTGCGGATTAGGCTGCTGGAAAGTAGCCAGCGCCGCCGCCGGGATTCCTTGTGCCTGGCAAAGCCCGAGTACCTCGGGAGTGCGGGTGTCCGGATTGCCCGGGTCGGGTGCGTTACAGGGATCAACGTAGCCCGGGAAATTTTCCTGCGGTGGCAGGAAGAGATCCAGGATGGACGGCGCGCGAACCGCCCGATTGTACGACCCGCGGACTTTCAGGCTCTCTATCGGTGACCAGTCCAGCGCAGCTTTGTAGGTATTGACACTGCCTGCCAGGTTGTAGTCGGAATAACGGTACCCGAGTTCGAGATCAAGTGAGTGAACCGCGGGGATCTCCTTCAGCAACGGAATGGCAAGCTCGACGAACCCCTCCTTGACCCATATTTCTCCTTCCTGCGGGGGCTGTGCGTTGAAACCGACCACATCACCACTCGCCAGGAACTCGTCCGGACGGAAGCTGGCCGTCTGCTTGCTATATTCGGCACCGACTGCGAATTGGAACGGACCGGCCGGCATCTGAAACAGATCGCCCGTTAACGAGCCGGAGAGGTTCTGATTTTCGATTTGGATGATGTTAGTCGCGCGAATGGCAATCGCATTTGCACAGTCCGGGGAGATGTTTCCGAGACCGAACGGATTGAAACTCGCTGCGGTACAGTTAGCCAGATCCTCACCGTTCAGCAACCCCTGGATCCGCGAGAGGGACACGTTCCCCGCCTGTTGCTCCGTAGAGTTCGTCTGGCCCCAGCTGCCGAACACATCCCAATGGAAGTTCCGTTGGGCGGCCTCGAAGTCCCCACGAAAGCCCACGAGGCCCTGCAGGACGTCGTAATTGTTATCGCTGACCCGCTCGCCAACTGCGACCGTGCGAACTCGGAATATGAAGTCGTCCCCCGGGGTAGGACGGGAAGCGAGCAATGTCGCCATATCCGCTGGGATGTTCGGGTTCGTCACCGGGACCGACAGATTGGTAATCGGCGTGGCGGCGAGCTGCGATTTAGCCTCATACGTCGTGTACATCAGGCGCCCATACGCCTCGACCGACGAAGTGTCGAGGTCCATGACTCTGTAGTTGCCAAAGGCAGCGACCTGCCGCCGCGTCAGCGGCAATTGCAGGTAGTTCACGGGAGCGAAGTTGTAATTGAAGCTTGCCGGGTTGAATCCGACAAATTGCTCACCACGGTAGTTCTCGGTGCCAGCGATGTCGAAAAGCGTGCCATCGGTGTTGAATCCGAGATTAGCACCCGCCGTTACGGCTCCCGGTGCGACGCCGTACGTTCCGAAGACCTGATCAACGGTTGCCTGTGTCGGCCGATTTGCCACGCTGCTGTCATAGCGGCCATCAGGAATCGTACTGGAACCCTGCGGTTGCAGATCCGGACCCAGCGCGGCTTGCGAAAAGGGTCGATCGCCCTGCAAGACCGCCTGGCGCGTGTCATAGGAGAGCGCTATCACCGCATTTCCGCGGTCTTCGGCAAAATTGCCACCCATGGTGACGTCGTAGGCGCTCGTCTGGCCATCGCTCTCCGTGGTCTGGCCGAACTGAGCGTCCAACTGGACGCCTTCGAAGTGCTTTTTCAGTTTAACGTTGACTACGCCGGCAATTGCATCCGAACCATAGACCGACGATGCGCCACCCGTGAGAACCTCGATGTTCTCGATGAGAGAAGCGGGAATCGTATTGAGGTCAATCTGGCCATTGGTGTAGGACGGCGTGAGCCGGGTGCCATCCAGCAACACGAGAGTACGGCTAGGTCCGAAGCCGCGAAGATCGACGAGTGCCTGACCGGCGCCACCGCTCGCGGAGGGATTATTCGATGTCGTGGTAAGCCCCGGGACGAGCTGCGGCAGCTGATTCAGTACGGTATCGATCTGTACCGTGCCTGCCTGCTGCAGCATTTTTGCGTCAACAGTTACTACTGGGCTGGTCGCCGTGTAATCCGCACGCTGAATACGCGTGCCAGTTACCACGACTGTTCCTATTTCTGTACCAGCCGCTTCTTGATCCTGCGCAAGCGCAGGCAAGCTGGCGCTTGCGGCCGTCACAGCACCGGCGAACAGTGCGTGACGAACGGCGCGCGCGACTTGGCTATTGCGGTTAATCATTGCGTCCTCCTGCAAGAGAGACTTGGAATCTTCTAGAACAACAGCGGCCGATGGACATGTGGGTTTAGCCGCCGATACCCCTGGGTAGCTGCTCCGCCGAAACGATGTCGCCCCGGCCAGAACCGTGGCCGGATAATAGCAACAAGCGAACTTTGCAGGGAAGCGGATTAGCGGAAAAACAACAGTGATTTACGAATGGTTTCGCAGACTGGAGGTGGTGCAAACCGTGTCCGACGCGGGACAAGCGCCGTCGTTGAAGGGTCGAATGTCTCGTTCAACGTAGTCCGTTGCTTGCAAGCATCGCACTCCATGCCAGTTGTAGTGTCTGCACAACAGAAGTGTGCCAAATCTCGGGTTGCAGCCACGTGGCACGGCTCCGGGCCACCCCGGGGCGGTTTGCGCCCCGACGCCCGTCGGGTGGCGGCACCCTCGCCAACCCTGTAACTTGCCCCGCGTTCGAGCAGGACCTGTTCTTGAGGCAAGCCTCTCTACTTTGTGATCGTTACAGATCGGCTGGTCTTTCTGCATTTGCACAAATCCGGCGGGACGTTCGTCAACGACTTCCTGTTGCGTTTCTTCCCCGACGCTCGCCAGATCGGCTATCACCTGCCGCGCGCCTATCTGCCGCAGTCAGCCCGCGGATTGCCGATCTTCGCCCTGGTGCGCAATCCGTGGGACTACTACGTCTCCTGGTACAGCTTCCAGGCCGAGAGGGCGCAACCCAACGCATTCTTTCGCGTGACAAGCAAAGAGGGACAACTCGACTTCTCTAGCACGGTCACAAATCTCGTCAGCCTGTCGAGCAACCGAGAGCAGTTCGGAGCGATCAAGGCCGCGCTTCCGGATCATTTCGTCAATCGCGGCATCAACCTCACACGCGAGTGCTTTTCATCCCTGTACGGGTCGGGCCTGGGTTTCTACACGTTCTTGTATCGGCGCATGTTCGGCGACGGAGAGGGCATAACGTTCGGGCGGATGGAATCACTCCGGACGGATCTGCTGGCGTTTCTCGATTCCGTAGGAATCACACCAACTGAGGCGATGCGAGATTTCGTGCTCCAGGCTGCGCCCGTGAACACCAGTCGCCATGAGGCGTATCGCCACTACTATGACGAACCGTTGCGCCGACTCGTCGCCGCGCGCGACCGCGAGGTCATCGAGCGGTTCAACTACGAGTTCTGAGCCGCGTACTTTCATCGCCCAGGAGCTTGAGGCACAGTACTGTCGTGCTCGACCTTCCCGGCCAACCCCTCATCGACAAGCATCGTCTCATCGGCGGCTGCGTTCGCCTGCCTCTGGAGGTTGACGCGCAACGGTTGCTGCAGGAGGTAACAGCGCTTTCGCCGTCGTGGTGGGGGACGACCGGCGGCCGGATCGGACTGCAGAACGCGGCTGAAGCTGTGTTTCTGCGCGGCTACGCCCCGGCCGAAGGAGATCGGCCCATCGAAGATCGGCCGGCACTCGATGAGCTGCCTTATGTTCGCATCATCATCAACGAGCTCATCAACGCACCAGCGCTGCGTTGCCTGCTCGCGCGCATGCCGCCAGGGAGCTCTATCGCTCCGCACATCGATGATCGTGCGCCGTACTTTTTCAAGTCATTGCGTGTGCATGTCCCCGTCCAGACTCACGACCAGGTGTGGATGTACTGCGCCGGCGCGAGCTATCAGATGAGACCTGGAGAAGTGTGGGCACTCAACAATGTGGCCATACATGCGGTCTGGAATGCGCACGCCGTATTGTCGCGCACTCACATGATCTGCGATTTCCTGCCGAGCCCGGCGCTGCTTGACCTGCTGTCACGCGGCGAACGGGATCTCGGCCGCAGCGCGCCGGACGTCGAACGCCACTTTCAGGAGCTGGCGGCAGCTCCCCAGGCCGCGGCAAAACGCTGAGAAGCGTTCACCGGGACGTCGGAGCACCACTCGCTGTCGGCGATCGATATTCGCCAGGATCGCGCGCGTACACGAGCTGACGCACGCGAACTCCCGCCGTGCTCACCGGCTCGCCATCCACGAAGCGCGGGCGAAAGCGGGCCTTGCGCAGGACCGCCATAACCGAACGCTCGGTTGCGCCAATCACATCGGACTTTATCGTGCGCACGTTTTCGGCACGGCCATCCGCCGTGACGGTGTATTCGAGCTCGACATAGTGTTCGGTCGCGGGCGTCGCATCGGTTGCCTCCGGACGGCGACCCCACGAATCGGAAGGTGCACGAAAGAGGAGTCTCACCGGATCGCTGAGTGCGACTGTGCCGCTGCCGGATGCGGCCAGCTGTCGCCAGCCTTCCTGGTATCGCGGCAACGCTTTATCGAATTGATCGCCCACGAGGTAGTAGTCACCAAGATCAATGAGAGTGGCTGCCTTGAGCGCTGCGTTCCTGGCATCGGTGTTCTCGCTCAGGACCCTGAGCGCTTCGAGCAGCGCCTCCTCGCCGCGAGGACGAGGCCGGGTGTACGCGGGGCCTCCGCCGCCAGGGAAGGTGTGTGGCGGGGTATAGGTATCTCCGACCAGGCGTAACGGTCGCTCGGGAGCGCCGACTCGATCCAGTAGTTCGGCACCATGTGCAAACTCCAGCATTTGCGTCCGCCCGATCCCGCGCAGAGGACCAATCGAGCGCAGATCGGATTTGCCTGCCTGATCGTGCACGAGATCAAGTGCGCGCTGGTGCGTGTCGAGAGCGGCCTTGTAGCGGCCGGTCATCTCGTACCAGCGTGCCTTGCGATCCAGCGCCGGCAGCAAGCGCAGATCGTTCTTGCCGAACTCCTGTTCGCTGACCTTCAGGACGTAGTCCTGCTCGCGCTCGGCGTCCGGAAGCTCGTAAAGCGCGATCAAGCTGTCGATCAACGCCAACGACAACGGCAGCTGCGCCGGGTTGTAGAGACCGTCGAGCTTGCGGCTCAGCTCGATTGCGCGGCGAAGCACGCTCTCGGCTTTCTGGTGATCACCGGAGGCCTGGTGGGTAATCCCGAGGCCCAACAACGGCTGAATCAGTGCGTGTGAGATTCCGCCGTCGAAAGTTTCGGCCAGCCGCATCGCCCGCTGGTAGCTGACTTCGGCCGAATCGTAGTCCCTGAGCCGCAACTGCGTCGTGCCGAGATTCGATAGGGCGTTGACGAGGTCCGGATGGCTGCTGCCGAGTTCCTGCTCCGTGAGCGCGACGACCCGTTGGGCTGCCGGCAGCGCCTTCTCGTAGTTGCGACTGTCGAATTCGGTGCGAAACGTCTTGTAAGCCTCAAGCCGGTCGGTCTCGAGCGCATCCTGCGTGGCCGGCCAGGCGCAGGGTGAGCAGAGCAGCACCACGCACGTCGCCAGCACGCGCGCTTTAGAGCCGTGATCCATGCGCAAGGTGCCTCTGTCAGAGGTCCAGCAGTCGCTGCCGGGTCCCGTCGACCAAGGGCAGAACTCTCGTGATAGCAGCTTCGTGACGCCGCCACTTCTCTAGATCCGGCGGCGTCTGCGTGTAGCGTGCAAGGGGCAAGACGCCCGACACACGCTCTGACAACGCAGCATCGAACTTGATCCCGGCAAACTCACACAATCGGCGTGTTGTTCTTGGCGGGGTCGGCGAGCAGCTGCTCGTAGCGCACGGTCACCCAGCGGTCACGAGGCAGAGCGTGCAGGTCGTCGAGGACGATGCGATTGGTGCAGTCCCACTGGTATGCCGCGATTTCCTCCAGCGGGCGGCCGCGCAGTGCCTGCCATCCGGGCGGCAAGAGCAGCGACCACGAACCATCCCATCCCTCGAGGTCGCGATAGGTCGTCCAATCTCCGGAGCGCCACGCCTCGATGATGCTGGCGAGATTCCCTTGCGGCTCGCGCCACAGAAAGATGAAACGTGCATCGGGAAAAATGCGCGCGAAGAACGGGATTCGCAGCGCATTCTTTGGCGTCTTTTCGAGCAGCCTGAATGCCCCACCGGCGCCATCGACCGCCTGCCCACGCGCATCACGCAAGTTGTCGAGAATCCCAGCGAGTATCAGCTGCTCGACCTCTGGCGTGTAGTGCTCGGCAGTAAGCCGATTTGAATCGACACCGGGAGCCCCAGGCTTGAGTTGAGGAATGAGTTCGACCAGCCAGTGTGCTTCGCCCCCAAGGGTGCAGAGCTGAGGCGTCACCGCAAGCGTTTCGAACAGTAATGTGCTGCCCGAACGCGGTGCCGCCACGATGAAGATCGGCTGCTGGAGCTGAGACCGGGCAATCCGACGCGGCCGTTGTGCGGACGCAAGATCCGAATAGCTCGTGGCCGGCTGCGATGCGGCTCTTAATGGCGGCGGCACTGAAGGTGGTTGCGAGGGGAAGTTGAGCAAGTGCCGCAACAGCCGGCCCTCGAGTACGGCATGCACCGCTACACTATTCGTGCGCATGCTCAGGCCTTCACCGTGCGCACGCGAGGCGTTGCGCAGCGCATCGCGCAGACGTTCGTACTCTGCGAGACCAGCCTCGGACTCCCCGTACAGCAGATAGACCTGGCGCCAGTCTCGGCAAAAACCATCCAGCAATGCGTGATAGCGCCCGAGCTGCGCGCGCGATTGTGGCGTGTCGCTCGCTGCGGCGAGCTCATTGCGCAGGTCGAGGCTCAACAGGTCGACTTCGGCCGGCAGCATGACGGGTCGCGGACCGGCACGCTCCGTCAGCAAGGGAACCTTGCGCGCAGGATCGTAGTTGAACTGTCGATGCTGGACGCCAGGCTGATCGCTCTGCGCGACAAACTGCCAGAAGGACGAGGTTCCCGAGGTATCGGCCACCAGGTGGATACGGATGTCGTCGGTGGGGTTGTCGACCCGATGGCGTCGCCAGTTGTCAAACACCCACGCCTCGCCCGCAGCCATATGGACGACCTGGCCGTCGCAGTGAAACTGCACTTCGGGCCGCGTGAGCACCGGAATGTGCACACGCACCCGATTGAACCAGTGGTAGTTGATGTCCGCATGCTCGGGCACGACCGCGTGTGGCTGCAGACGCATGAGGCGCGAACGGCTCCACACGACGCCGAAGCTCGCGAGCACTTGAAGCATGTATGGACACTGCTGCAGATGCGGCGTCGGCAACATGACGCCGCTGACGTCATCATTCTCAGCGCCGTTGGCACTGATCAGCCGTACCGAACTGTTGCCCTCGATCTCGTTCGGATGTTTGGCCCAGGCTGCTGGCGACAGTGCCGCCGCCTCGGCGCGCAACCGCTCGGCATCGAAGCGCACTGGCAAACGGTAAAACGGCTTTGCGAGACGCATGGTCTAGGCGTCCTGGATCGCCTTGTCGTAGTCGCCGATCCCTTCCACCAGGGCGGCGACGGCGCTTCGTTCGACATCCGTGAGCAGCGGGTGCCACAGATCGAAGATCAGCACGACCCGCGTTCGAGAGCTGCGATTCCACGCTTCGTGTTCGTACGTGTCGTCGAACACGATGACGTGCCCCTCTTGCCAGCGGTGAATTTCCCCGCCCACGCTCAGGGCGCAGTCCTCGGGCACGATCAATGGCAGGTGCGCCACGAGGCGTGTGTTCGTTACGCCGCGGTGTGCGGTCAGATGTGTGCCCGGGGTAAACACTGAGAACAGGACCTCGGGCGCATGCCCACGTACTCGCGCGAGCGGTAAGGCCTCGAGCGCCGCGATGGTGTGCGGACAGCGGGTGCAGTTTTCCGCGCGCCGTTCGCCATGCCGGTAGAAGTAGTAGCCGTTCCAGCTCGGCGCCACATCGAGACCGCGCAGATTTTCCCGTTCGAGCTCCTCGGTCGTGAATACCCTTTCGCGCCCTTGCGCAGATGGCAGCAGGCTCTGCAGCTCACCGAGGATTGCTGGCGTGCGTGATTCAAAATCCTCGATCCATGGAAACAACGACAGATCGAGGTATGCCGCGGGCGGCAGATCTGGGAAATAGAGGAACGTCGGCTGTTGCCTTGGATCGGGATGGATCGGCAATTCTTCTTTCAGGTAGATGCGCAGGCAGTGCTCGACCCGGCTGAGAGAGTCGCGGCCAAAACGCTGCGCCAGCGGTTCGATCAGGTTGAACAGGAGATTACGCCGCTCTATGCGTACATTGCGCACGGCACGCTCGACTAGGGGACGCAGGCCCGGCGGCGTCGAGGCCGCGTTGAGCCAGCGACCCTCCTGCTGCGCATCCTTGATGGCGCGAGCGTACTGCCAGGCGGCACGCTGGGATTCACCCAGCCGTTCGAGTGCCGAGGCGAGATGCAGTCGCGCAAGATGAAGCTGCGGCCGCAAGCGGACGGCGTCGGCGTACGCCGCGCACGCGCCCTTGAGGTCCCCCGTCGCTTCGCGTGCACCGCCAAGATGATTCTTAGTGACCGCATGAGCAGGATCGACCTGCGCCGCATGCTCCAGCAGTTGCAACGCCCGCGTCCTTTGCCCGTCCCGCAACGCAGCCATCGCGACAACGTTTAGCGCTTCGATGTCGTCCGGAGATTTGGCGAGCACCTCCTCGTAGACGCGTTCGGCTTCTGCGATCCTGCCGCTTCGAAGCAACTCCCGCGCGTCACTGACGGGACTCATGGTCGTGACTTAAAGGCAGTTACTTGCCCTGGGGCGGCGGAACGCGCATGCGCATGTACTCGATCTCCCGGCGCGTGTTGGTCATGAGCTGATCGAGTTCCCGCTCGGTGAGGCAGGTCTTGGTTTTCTTCAGGTGCGAACCGGTGCTCAAATCCTCGCGACAGTAGAGCTGTTGTCCGTTTTCATTGACGAGCCTGTAGCCGGCTTTCTTCAGCGCAACCGGATCAATGGCAGCCTTCTCGGCCTTGGTTTCCGATGGCGCATCAGCGGCCGGCGCGGATTGCGTGGCGGTAGCGGAGGTTGGTACCTCCGCCGTCGGCGTGGATGACTCATCCGTAGCAGTTGCTGGGACCGCGGACTGGGCAGCGTCGGCTTCGGCCGCCGCGGGTGCTGGGTCATCCGCCCACGCGCCTGAAGTTATGTAGAGTGAGATCAGCAGGACAGTGAGCGAACGCACAGGGAATACCTTGGGTCGGCGTGAGATGAGGAACGATGATACCGGCGGAGTCCTGTTCTGAGTAACCGCGGCCTCAACCGCGAGGCGGCATGGGCTTCGCGCGATCCTGGCGCGGTGGATTTTGCTTGCTCATGTATTCGACCTCTCTGCGTGTGCTGTCCTTGAGCTGTTCGAGTTCCCGCTCGGTGAGGCAGGTCTTCGTCTTCTTGAGATGCGAACCCGTGCTCACGTCCTGGCGACAGTAGAGGGTTTGTCCGTTTTCATTCACGACCTTGTAGCCAGCCTTCTTGAGTGCGACCGGATCGACGGCAGCGCTTTTCTCCTCCTTCGCCGGCGAAGCTGCAGGCGCCGATGACTGCGTGGCGGAGGCGGGACTCTGTGTCGCCGGGGCGGTCGCCTCGGCAGCGGAAGCCGCAGGCGTCGTAGACTTGGTACCTTCGACTTCTGTCGGAGCTTGCGCTGGGACGTCCGCCCAACCGGGCGAAGTGATGTACAGCGAGGCTAACAGGACACAGATCAGGCGCACGGGGAATACCTTGGATTTAGGCACGAGAGAGTTCGATGATACTGGCGCAATGCTGTTCTGAGTAGCTTCAGTTTCCGGTGTTGTTCAGGCAAAGACTCATAGAAGGTTCCAGCAATGGCGGTGGCAGATCTATCTCATTATGTACGCGTCTACGATGGCAACCTCGAGGCGACGCTTTGCCAACAGATGATCGAGTCGTTCAATAGCCTCGAGCGCTTTCACCAGCAGAACGGGCGCGAAATACGCCTTGGCCTTTCCGGCTCCGCGTGGACTGAGCTCAACGTTACGCGCATGTCTGATCCCGGCTTCCTCGGTTTCTTTCGCCAGCAGATCGATCGTGCGCTCGACACCTACAATCGTGACATTGGCCTTGAGATCGGCGTGCCGAACTCGCCCAAATTCGCCGATCTCATCCTGAAGCGTTATCGACCCGGCAGGGACGAACGGTTTCAACTCCATTTCGATTCCGTTCACGATCTCGCCAACCGTTACCTCGTATTTCTCTGGTACCTCAACGATGTAGCAGAGGGCGGCGAGACGCGCTTCCCAAAGCTAGGCCTGTCGGTGGCGCCGTCGCTGGGACGACTGTTGATGTTTCCGCCCTACTGGATGTACCAGCATCAGGGCCTGGCACCCGTGTCCGGCGACAAATTCATCCTCTCGACGTACCTGCTCTTCTGACGCTTACGCTTCGTAGCCCCACCGGTCCAGGTAGGGACGTAGCACCGGCACGACCGGCTCAAAATGGTGCGCGTAGGGCCGCCATCTTCCCACGGCCTTGGTGTTGATTGGTTGCACGACCTGCTCGTAGCTCGGCGTGCTGATGTAGCCCTTGGCGCGCGCATTTTCCCCCGGAGCCAGCATGGCATCGGCCCAGGGCAGTTGCAGGAACTCGCTTAGTGCACGCACCTGTGTCTCGAAATTGGAGACAAGAGTCTCGTAACGCACCTCGTAAGCTTGGGGCTTCAAGAGCTCTGCTTGCCGATACCAGAAGTCGAAGGAACGACGATATCCATCCGCGAGGGTCGGAAGGTTCTTGCACAGGATCACGAATTCCAGCGCGCGAAAATGCTGCATGAAGCAGCTCATGAGCACATCGCAGGGATGGCGGATGGCCACCAGGATGTGTGCGTTCGGAAACAGCCGCCGGATTACCGGGAGGCGCAGCAGGTTGAGAGGATTCTTATCGATCAACCGCTGTCCGGGTTTCAGGTCCACTCTTTCCCTGATCTCCTTCCAGTACCGTGCGCGCGTTTCCTGGAGCAATTCCGTGCTGGCACGCGCCAACCCCGCCGGGTAGTCGATGCCCTTATCCATCAGGTGATCGATCGTGTGCTGCAGGTACGGCTGCTCGTCCATCGCCTGAAGCTGGGGATGCGCGTCGAGTGTCTGCTCAAGCAGCGTCGTACCCGAACGCGGGAACGCCACAATGAAAACGGGGCTCTCCTGCATCGTCGGCGCACCCGTTTCGTCCCAGCTTCGAACATCCGCCGGATTGCAGGAATAATGCGTGATGAACAGTGGCGGCGCGCTGCGCCGTGCATGGTCCGGTGAAGTCAGGCGCAGCAGTTCGATCTGCGAAGCGTGCGCCTGCACCAGGGTGTCCCAGGCCTCGTCGTAGCGCTTCAACGCATCGAGGGACTTCGCCAATGGAAAAAGGTGGTGGTGGCGCCGGTAGGGCTCGACACACGCTTGCAGTGCTCGTGAAAAGAGTTCCCGTGCCTGCTCGTGTCGGCCCTCGCGTTGTGCGAGCTTGGCTTCGGTGCCAACCAGGTCATCGCTCAAGCCCGCGACGTCAGGGTTCGCCTTGAGTTGGTCGAGCCCGGTGAGTGCCTGCTCGGTTCGATTGAGGCGCTCCTGGATCTGCACGATATTGAGGAGCGTCGCCAGGTTGGGCGTGGGATCGGAGACTGCGCGCGCGAGGAAAGGCTCCGCCAGCTCGGGCTCGCGCAGGTTCATCAGGAGCAGCGCGATTTTCGCCGCGAGCTCCCCGGTCAGATTGGTGAAGCGCTGCGGTACACCCAGGATATCGACAGCCTCGACGAGTGAGAGGCACTCATTGCACGATTGGGCGGCGTAGAAAGCGATCTCGGCGTCTGCAGGTGCCAGCGCGTGAGCGCGAATCAGTACGGCATGCGCCGAAATGAAGTCACCGCGATCGTAGTGGAGCAGTCCTACGTTGTAGAAGAAATCCGCCGACGCCTCGTTGAGCTGAGCCGCGCGCGCGTACGCCGCCAGCGCCTCGTCAAAACGGCGTCCGTTTCGCAATGCCGTGCCGAGGTTCATCCAGTGCGAGCGCTCACCTGGATCACGCCGCGTGAGCTCTGTGAAAACTACAGCCGCCTCCGAATAGCGACCCTGTGCATTTAGTGCAGGACCCAGGATGCTCAGTGCGAGCACATGCTGGGGCGCAGCGGTAAGAACGCGACGGCAGTATGCGTCGGCTGCCACGGGATCGCCTTGCGTTAGCGACTCGAATGCTCGGCGCAGCAGTATGTCGGGAGTTTCGCTGCTGTTCATGATTTGCGCGAACGAGTCTCCCACAAAGAAAAGGCCGCGCGGTTGCCCGCGCGGCCTTGAAGTCTCGCTATCGAATGATCAGAACTTCTGGACGATCGACGCCCAGTATGCGCGTCCCACGGTGTCGTAAGTGCTCACGTCCGTGTTGGCATTGATCACATTATTCTGATACAGCAACGGCGGCTGCTCATCCGACAAGTTATCCACACCCAGCCGGAACGTGGTGTTGGTCGGCAGCGTGTAGCCGAGCACCAGGTCTAGGTAGGTCTTGGAGCCGATTTGGAGATCCGGCGCATTGTCGATGAGGCCGTCCGGATCGTGCAGCACGATGCTGTCGATGTAGCGGACCGTAGCGAGGGCATCGAAGCCCTTGAACGCCCAGCCGATCGCACCGAGAGCGCGCCACTGCGCGATGTTGCCGAACTGCCGGTCGTATGTACCTTCGACGTGTTGGACCGGCGCGCCGGTTCCCGCATCACTGTCGTACTTGTCGATGTACGTGCTATCGAGCGAGAACTGGAAGTCGCCGGCACTGTCAGTGCGCAGCCGGTACTTGAAGCCGACATCAACACCACTCGTTTGCAGGTTGCCGAGGTTGACCGTCGGCTCCGTGATGACGAGCACGGTGCCGTCCGAGTTGCGATGGATGCGAGCGCAGGACTCCGGATCGGCGGTCGCCACGCACTGGTCGGCGGTGAAGTTCACGTCGATCTGCGTGACTGGCTGGTCGATGTTGTAGTTCCAGAAGTCGACCGTGACCGAGAAGCCGGGCAGCCAGCTCGCATCGTAAACGAAGCCGAAGGTGTAGACCTCGCCCGTCTCCGCGTCCAGATTCTGGTTGCTGAGAATCGAACCAGTGATCTGGCCGTTGGGTTCGGCAAACGTGCCGTCCAGGGGCACGTTCTGGCAGGCGATCGCGAGGTTCGGATTCGCGGCCACGTCTGCTGCGACTATTCCTTCGCACGGATCCGTGAAGGTCGGAGCATCCGAGGTCGGCGAATGGAACAGATCGTAGACCGTCGGTGCGCGGAAGATCTCCGCGTACGATCCACGGATGAGCAAATCGCTGATCGGACGATATTCCAGCTTGCCCACGAAGTTCGTGGTGTTGCCGAACGTCGAGTAATCCGAATAGCGTCCGCCCACGGTCACATTGAGAGCCTTCACACCGGGCTTGTCCGCGACCAATGGGATGAACATTTCCGCGTACACTTCCTTGACGTCGAAGTCGCCTCTCGAATCACCGCTGCAGGTTTCCTGCGCCAGGAGGCAATTCAGGAATAAGGATGCCGCGGTCGCCTGGGTATTGAAGTCCGTATCGAAGACGCCTTCCTGCTTGCGATACTCGGCTCCGACTGCCAACGACAATGCGCCCGCCGGCATGGCGGTAAGGTCACCCGCAAAGTTCAGTTGCCCCATCTTCGTCCTGTATGTGTACGTCTGATTGTAGTCAGACGAAATCGTCTGCAACGCCGCGATCTGATCCGGCGCTTCCAGGTTGAAGATGTTCACCGGGACGCAACCCGAGATCGGCGCGGTCGGCGTGCCGCACGTCGGCTGGCCGGTGCCTGCATCGATGAAGGACGGCCCGAATGCATTGTTCAGCGCGGGCTGGAAGAGATAGCCGCTGGTATTGCTCGTCTGGTCGACCCGGCCGTAACCGCCCGAGACGTCCCAGGTCCAGCTCGAATCCCCGATCGTGCCGCGCATGCCGAGGTTGACCTGCGAGCTGTCGGAGTTGAATTCGGCGTGACGCGTGCCGAGTGGGACCATGCGCCACGTCGCGTTTGGATTCAGGCCGAGCGGAGTTTCAGCGCCGCCCAGGTCGTAGCCGAACGGGTTGTAGAGGTTCTGCGCTGAGATCACGACGTCATCGGC
Organism: uncultured Gammaproteobacteria bacterium; assembly: GCA_963696675.1. Lineage (GTDB taxonomy): Bacteria > Pseudomonadota > Gammaproteobacteria > Steroidobacterales > Steroidobacteraceae > DATBVX01. The sequence continues at coordinate 62,491 of CAVOLM010000069.1, forward strand.
CCGCGAATCGAACGGCAACTGAGCGATCTCCCAACCGGAGTGGGTCCGGTTGTACATGATCTCGCCATACGCCTCGGCCCAGTCGGCGATCTTGTAGTTGGCCTGCGTGAAGAGGCCGCCGCGCTCCTGGGGAGTCAGGATCTTGTTGAGCGGCTGGTAGTTGTACAGATCGCTCGACGTGTCGAAGCAGCGATAGTCATTGAGGCTCGAGCCCGCCGTGCCTTCCTTACGCGTGACCGAACCACAACCGAACTGCGCCTGCAGCGCAGGGTTCAGGGATACGCGGCCCGTTGGAACGCGGCTCGATCCGCCCGCCTGTACGGAGCCGTTGTACAGGTAGAGCGCGTTCTTGGAGAACTCGCGATCACCCGCAGAAATGGCGTCCTGCTTGTTCCAGTTGAGCCCGAGCATGATGCTCGCCTTGTCGCTGCTCGCGCCCCACGACAAGTTGACAGACTGATGCTCGCCGTCGTTGCGGTCGGTCTGGCCGTACTCAACGCTGACATCAGCGCCGTCATAGTCCTTGCGGGTAATGAAGTTCACGACACCCGCGATGGCGTCCGAACCGTAGATCGCACCTGCGCCTTCCTTGAGGACTTCGACGCGCTCGATCATGTTGACCGGAATCGAGTTGATGTCCACAGCGCTCGTGTTGTAACCAAGCGCACCGAGACGGCGGCCGTTGACGAGCACTAGCGTGCGCGCGGGCGTGAGGCCGCGCAGTTCGATGTTGGATGCGCCGTCGCCGCCACCGTTATTGACCTGAGGGTTCGTCGCCGCGCCGGCTACTGAGGGGACCTGCTGCAGCAGGTCACCGAGCGTCTGTACGCCGGACGCATCGATGGAACTGCGATCCAACGTGTACACCGGGCTCGCGGTCTCGAGATCGACGCGACGAATGCGCGATCCGGTGACGACGACGGTGCCGATTTCGCTCGCCGCGCTTTCCTGTTGGTCCTGGGCGAATGCAGTATCGGTAATCGGCGCTGCGGCTGCGGCCGCGAGCGCGATGTGCACTGCCCTCCGAAGAACATTTGCAGTACTCATTGAGGGAGTCCTCCTCCTCTGATCGACGTAATGAGATGCGAACATCCGCAATCCCTTGCGTGTACCTCTCGATATTTCTTCATGCCGAATCGCCGCACTCGTTGCGGCGTCGTCACATGTGGGCGGCGATGATAGCAACGGGGAAACTTTTGTGGGAAGCGTTTTAGCCAAAAAACAACAGATAATTACGAAATTTTTCGCAGACTGCGATTGGGACGAACGCTGGGACGAATGCGCACATTCATCGAGGGAATTCGGCATTTTTGAAGGGGAGACAACCCGGTCAAGTTCAGTGGGCAGCCGGAAAGGCATCCCAACCGTTGTATTTGTTTCAAATGTGCAACAGCCCGCAGCGCGGCGCTGCCGGCTCTGTGGCTCAGACAGCGTCGGCCGACGCGTCGAACATGACGTGCAGTGGCAGTTCGTCTACCTGGCGGGACTCGCCCTCGATCACATGAAAGATGCGATAGAGGTAGGTGCCTTCGTTCGTTATTGGTAAGACATTGATGTTGAATGCCGAGCGCGAACGCCTGCCACGTTCCAGGCTGACCTCGATCCGCGAAGAGCCGAGTTCTGCACCCTGCGCATCGAACAGCCGGCATTCGATGATCCCTTTTTCTGGTACCGCGATGTCCGAGCGTTCGGTCTGCACCACCAGCACCGACTGAACCTGCGCCGCCGCCGGCTTGCCGGCGGCCAGCGCATCGCTCATTGCATTCTTGGGTATATGCAGCTCATCGATGATGCCGAACAGCGTGACGTTGCTCGATCGCTGGTCGATCGAGAACCTTTCGCACAACAAGGCCCACCGATGTTTCAAGGATGCTCCTCAGCTCTGGTCCGTCCGCCGCAGCACGACGCGGCGATTCTGCGCCCGGCCTTCCGGTGTCGAATTCTCAGCGACCGGCTGCGACTCACCAAGACCTCGCGCCTCGAGACGCGACGGATCGATGCCCATGCTGATGATGTAGTCGCGCACGGCCTTCGCTCTCTGCTCCGAGAGGCGCTGGTTGTAGCCGTCTGAGCCATTCGAATCCGTATGCCCTTCGATGATGCCGGTCGCCGAAGGCACGGCTTTCAGGAATTCCACTGCGAGATCGAGATCCTTGAACGACTCCGGCTTCAGCTTGCTCGAGTCGTTGTCGAAAAATACTTCGAGCTTGCGCGTCAGGCTGCAGCCCACGGTATCAACCTTGTCGCCGCGCGGCGTACCCGGGCACTTGTCGCGACTGTCGGGCACGCCATCACCGTCGCCATCGAGCTCACACCCCACCGTGTCGACGGGTGCGCCGGCCGGCGTGCCGGGGCAACGATCGAGATTGTCGGTAACGCCATCGCCATCGCTGTCGACAGGTGCGGGAGGTGGCGGCGGCGGGGGCAACGGCGGCGCTTCTTCAGCGAGGCAGGTATTGCCGCCCCAGTAGAACTGCAGCTTGAGGCCCGCCATGTAGTCGACGAGGCGATCCTGCTGTCCGCCGACAAAATCATTTCGGCCGCGTATCTCGCCGCGCAGGATCATTCCACTACTGCAGTCCTGGGAGTGCCCCAGCGTCCACAGCACGCCGGCCCCGAGGTCGACATAAGGATTGGTCGAGTTGCTGGTCAGATCCGGGTTGTCTTCCTGAGCGCCACCGCCGATGAGGATGAAGGGCGAGATCCGGGATTCGCGGTAGAACACGGCGAGAGCATTGACCCCGAACGATGTGATCTCGAGGTCGTTGCCGCCGGCGCCGTCAAACTTGCCGAGCCACGCGTCGGCCTCGATGTTCCAGTACTTGTTAACCGCCTTGCCAAAGGCGAGGTTGGCAGCCCAGTCGTCATCGACGCTGCGCTGGTCATCCATCCACATCGCGTGCACGCCCGGCGCAAGGTACCAGCTGCCTTCGGGCTGACCAGCGCGCACGCTGCCAGACGCGACCAGCGCGAGAACTGTCATGAGCAGCGTCGCTGTGTATTTGGCGTTCATTGCACTCTCCCTGCCGGAACTCGCAAGCGCAGGCGGTTGTTGCAGCGTTATCGTGCCTGCGATCGGGCTTGGAATCTTAGCTTAAGAGATGGCGGACGGGGTGATCCGAAGGACGGGGACCGGATGCTTGGGCAGAGCCGAAGGCGGGATGGATCACACGGTCACCGCTGTGGATACCGAGCCGTTCTGCCTCGCCGCCCGCGATTTCGATGACCGCCGTGACCACTCCCATCGAGCTGATCGTTGCCAGGGATTCGGGTTGTGCCTTGGGAGCGATGCGTATGACGCGCCCGTCGGCGGCCACGAACAGCATGTCGAGCGAAATGCGGGTGTTCTTCATCCACATGCTGACCGTCTGTGGCTGCGGAAACACGAACAGCATTCCGGTGAGCGGGTGCAACTCGGTCACGAACATGAGTCCCTGTGCGCGGCGTGACGGCGTATCGGCCACCCACACCGTGAGCTCATGGCGCTTCCCGTCACTTTGGATTTCGAGCTGTGAGCGCGGAAACGCGCTGAGTGGCTCGTGGTCGGCTTCCTGTGGCGCCGCCATAGCTGGGGCGCAGACGAATGCAGCAATCCACGGCACAAAGCGTGTGGCAAGTCGAGACAGGCTCATGAACTATGGGCTTCGCTGTTTGAGGGGTCGACACCCGTGTAGATGACCTGGCCCGCAAAGTCAAAAGTGCTCATCAGCACGCTGGCATCGCCGCCGACCGCGTGAGCGGGTTGCATGCAAAAGCCGCGGCCGGTAATCCGATAGGTGCGCGATTCCTTGCGCCAGGGCGTGATCAACTGCTGCCTGAGGTCATCGACCGTGCACTTGTCATCGCCCAGCGTGCCATAGATGCGCGCGCGACCCTCCTCGATGATCGTGACGTTTGCCGGCAGCACGCGACCGGAGCTGCTTTCGCTCAGGCCCGCAATACCGAGCACGATCACGAGGCGCTGCGCGCTGCCCTCAAGGGTGCGGCTGAAGCTGAGACGCACGCCGTTTCCGTCCGGGCGAGGCATCCCCTCGCACTGCGTTCCGGAATTGGCCCAGTCGAGTTTGAGCTCGAGCGCACCGTCGAGGCGTGCACGCAAGAACCCGTCACCGGACGCCAGGCATCCACCGCTTGAAATCTTCGCGGCCGGAGCATCGTGAAGCAGCGGCTTGGCCGCGGTCCGATATCGCTCAATGAGAAATGCCGCGGCAATCACCGCGAGCAGGGTGCCGGCGATCGCGATCGTGCGTTTCAATCCGCGTCCTGTAACTGCGCTGAGGAAGGCGCTAGCTTACCGGACGCACGAGCAATGCCTTGGCGAGGTGTCCGTGCATGTAGCCAATCCCCTTGGCCAGGTGCAGCACGAGCGTGAGTACGAGAACACCAAATGCGACCGCGAAGGGAATCGCCCATGGCTCCATTCCGTTGATGTCGAGGTCACCCGAGACATGAATGAAGCCAGCCAGGTGCAATGCCCAGAAAATTGGGCCGAAGATCATGCCCAGGCCGATCGCAAGTCCGGCCGTGGCGATCGTGAAATAAGCGATGCCAAGGGGGAGCTTCAGAATCATGTAGAAGAGCGCCGTCCAGGTGTGACGATCCTTCAGGATGCCGACGACGCGCTCGTACCACGGGGCCGTGGTCGAGGCGTGTGCCGGGCGGCGCGGCATGCGCGTACCGGTCAGACCCTCCACCATGCGACCCTCGGCCATCGCGAGCGCCCGCACCAGCCCGAGGAACAAGAGAAAGAACGGGAAGCCGATGATGAGGATCATCGTGCCCGCGGAAATGGCGAGCCCGGTTATCGCCACCGTGAAGTAGACAATGCCGGTCACCAGTGACAGCAACATGAAGAACAACGACGTGTATGCGCGCCAATCGGTGTACACGCTGAAAAACTTGCCCAGCGCGTTTCGCGACGCGCGGCGTGGCGGGGTAGCCAGGGCCGCGCGAACCGTGGCCTCGGTGGTGCGATAGGCGTCGGCGACTTCCTCGGGCGCGCCATACGTGCTCGCAATCAACTCGAGGACGTCGGCTTCCGACTTGCCCGGATGTTGCGCCACCTCCGCGCGCAGGTACTCCTCGGCATCGTAGAGGGCATCCTGTTGCAGCGCCGGATCCTCCCCGGCGAGAGCGGCCTTCAGTTGTTCGAGGTACTGCTCGACGGAACGCGGTGCGGAGCGGGACATCTTGGGAATCTCCTGATCAGTCGGTTCGGCCGCTGCCGGAAGAGGGCCGGGTAAAGAGGTCGACGAAGTCGCGCGTCTGTTGCCAGATCCCCAGCCATTGCTGAAGGACCGCGCGGCCTTGCTCGGTGATGCGGTAGTAGCGGCGAGGCGGGCCCGAGTAGGACGGAACGACGCGGCTGGCGAGCAGCCCGCTGGCGGCCATATTGCGCAGGACCGGATACAGCGCGCCTTGCTTGACGACGTTGAGACCGGGCGCGACTGCCTGGAGCTGCTTGGCGATCTGGTAGCCGTACAGGTCTTCGCCGGCGCGATCGAGCACGGAGAGCAGTACCAGAGCGATCAGCCCGGCGTTCAACTCGCGCTGGAACTTCCTCTCCGCGGAATCGAGGCCGGCTTCGGAATCGCTTGCTTGATCATCTAACGCCATGCACGGCTCACGGTGATGTGATTGGCTACAGTGCACAGTAGTTAATACTATTTAGTAAATACTAGTCAAGAAAGATTTAGCTACTCAAGACGTTAAGCCAAGAGAGCTTTTCAGAACGCCGCCGGACCGATGCTAGACTCCGGTGCCTTCTCTACTTCCAGTCCATAGCTGAATGAACTCCACTCGTTTTGCCGTTGAGGTCAATCCCGCGCTTCCCCCTGCTCTGGCTCGGCTTGCCGAGCTCGCCAGCAACCTGCGCTTTTCATGGCACCGGCCGACCCGGGCGCTGTTTTCCTCACTCGATCCGGAGCTGTGGCGTGATGTCGGCGGCAATCCGCGCGTGTTCCTGCGTTGCGTGGATCAGGCCGTGCTCGATCGCGCCGCGACGGACGCTGCTTATCTGGAGCGCTACGGAAAGGTGCTCGCAGGTTTCGACACCTACCTCAACGAGATCCCGCCCCATGAGAGCCAGGCGAGTCAGGGTACGGGACTCGTGGCGTACTTTTGCGCCGAGTACGGCTTTCACGAGAGTTTCCAGATCTACTCGGGCGGCTTGGGCGTGCTCGCCGGAGATCATTGCAAGACCGCGAGTGATCTCGCGCTGCCATTCGTCGCGGTGGGCCTGCTGTACACCGAGGGCTACTTCACCCAGACGATCGACAAGGAAGGCAATCAGGTTGCTCACTATCGCGAGCACGATCGCGCCGATCTGCCGGTCGAGCCCGCGCTCGATCGCGCTGGCAAGGAAGTGCGGATCTCCTGTCGGCTTGCGCGGCCGCGACGTCCACGTGCGCGTCTGGCAGGCGAAGGTCGGGCGCGTCCCCGTCTATCTGCTCGACACCAACCTCGCTGAGAACGCCCCTTCTGATCGGGAGATCACGCACAAGCTCTACGGCGGCGATGAGAACGTACGCATCCAGCAGGAGATCGTGCTCGGGATCGGTGGCGGCAAAGCCCTGCGTGCTCTCGGGCTGGAACCGTCGGTCTGGCACATCAACGAGGGACACGCGGCATTCCTGGTCGTCGAGCTGATCCGCGAAAAGGTCGCGCGCGGACTCGATTTCGCCGCTGCACGCGAGGCTGTGGCAGCCGCGTGCGTCTTTACGACGCACACGCCGGTCGCCGCCGGCCACGACGTGTTCAGCCCGGAGCTGGTGCTCGGTCATCTGGGCGAGCTGGTGCAGGAACTCAAGATCGACCCCGAGACGTTCCTGCGCCTGGGGCGCCCGCCGCAGGGCGGCAATCACTTCAACATGACGCGGCTCGCGCTCAACGGCTCGCGTCACCACAACGGCGTCAGCCGTATTCACGGCGGCGTGTCCGCTCGCATCGTTGCGGACAATTGGCCCGAGGTGCCCCCGGAAGACAATCCGGTCGGCTACATCACCAACGGCGTGCACCTGCCCACGTTCCTGTTCCAGCCCTGGGCCGAATTCTTCGACCGGTCCCTGGGGCAGAGCTGGCGCGCGCGATTGAACGAGGAAGCATTCTGGCAGCGGCTCCACGAGACCGCCGATGAATCGTTCTGGGCAGTCCGGCAGGCAGTCAAGGTGGAAGTGCTGCAGGGATTGCGCGCGCGGCTCCAGGTCCAGTGCGCGCATAACAGCATCAGCGATGCGCACTACCAGCGCCTGACCCGCTTTCTCAATCCCGCCAACCCGAACGTCCTGACCATCGGCTTCGCGCGTCGCTTCGCGACCTACAAGCGCGCCACGCTTCTTTTCAACGACCTCGCGCGCCTCTCTGCCATCGTGGGCAATCCGGATCGGCCCGTCATCTTTGTGTTTGCCGGCAAATCGCATCCCGCCGATGAGCCGGCACGCAAGCTCCTGCGCGACGTCAATACCATCAGCACCAGCGCTGATTTCTTCGGGCGCGTGATCTTCGTCGAGGACTACGACATGGCGCTTGCGCGCCTGCTGGTCGCGGGTGTCGATGTGTGGCTCAACAACCCGATCTCGCCGCTCGAGGCGAGCGGAACTTCCGGCATCAAGGCCGCGATCAACGGCACGCTCAATCTGAGCGTGCTCGACGGCTGGTGGGCGGAGGGGTTCGACGGCGAGAACGGCTGGGCAGTCGTATCAGCCGACAGCGGCAACGAGCAGGAGCGCGATCGCGAGGATGCGCAGACGCTCTACGAGCTGCTCGAGGATGAGGTGATCCCTCTCTACTACTCGCGCAACGAGCAGGGGTTCTCGCCGGGGTGGGTCGCGAAGTCCAAGCGCTCGATGGCCACGATCATCCCGCACTTCAACATGCGCCCGGTGCTCGAGAACTACGTCGCCGGGCTGTACCGACCGGCAGCGCAGTGCGCGCAAGCGCTGGCCGGCGATGGATTCAGGGGCGCACAGGCGCTGGCGGCATGGAAAGAGAAGGTGCAGCGAGCGTGGGGCCGCGTCGGATTGCGGCATCTCGACTCGGTGCCCCGACGACTGGACTACGGCGCTCACCTGCAAACGCGCGTCGCCGCGTTTCTCAATGGACTCGATCCGGGCGACGTGCGCGTGGAGCTGGTACTGCGGCGCGAGATGCCGGACGGGCGCGGTGAGCCGCCGCGCTATACCTCATTTGGCACCGGCGACGCGGGCGCGATCCCGGGAATCGTTCGTGAGCCTTTCACTTACGCGGGTGAGCGTGACAGCGACGACTCGCACGTGTTCCGTGTGGATTCTGCGCCGCCCTGGTGCGGTCGCATGAGCGCGCAAGTGCGTATCGTTCCGCATCACGATCTGTTGTCGCACCCCTATGAGATGGGCCTGATGAAGTGGATGTAGGTACCAGGTTCACTTGCGTAACGAATTGCATAACTTCACTGGGCACCCAAGTTATGCAAGTGGTTATGCAAGTGAACCTGGTACCTTGAGAATCACGCCCGCGAGTGGCGGCAGCGTGATCTCCAGGGAGCAGGGAAGCTGGTGCAACGGCGCCTGCCGTGCCTCGATCGGCAACGGATTGCCGAGATTGCTGCCGCCGTAGTACTGCGAGTCGGAATTGAAGATCTCCCGATAGGTGCCCGGGACAGGAACGCCGATGCGGTGCCGTGGATCGCGGCACGGGCGTGAAGTTGAGCACCACCACGATCGTTTCCTCTTCCGAGAACCGCAGGTAGCTGAGCAGTGAGTGCGCACGATCCTCGCAATCGATCCAGCGGAAACCGCGCGGCTCGAATTCGAACCGTGACAGGGCGGTGTGCTCGCGATACAGCCGATTGAGATCGCCGACCAGGCGGCGCATGCCGGCACGAGCCGGCTCCTCGGCCAGGTACCAGGGCAGCGCCACGCGAAAGTTCCACTCCGTCGGTTGGGCAAATTCCCCACCCATGAAAAGCAGTTTCTTGCCGGGATAGGTCCACTGGTAGGCATAGAGCAGGCGCAGGTTCGCGAAGCGCTGCCATTCATCGCCGGGCATGCGACCGAGCATCGAATGCTTGAGGTGCACGACCTCGTCGTGCGAGAAGGGCAGCACGAAGTTCTCGGTGTACGCGTACATCATGCCGAAGGTGAGCTGCTGGTGATGGTGTGAGCGGTGCACCGGATCGTGCGACATGTATTCGAGCGTGTCGTGCATCCACCCCATGTTCCATTTCATGCTGAAGCCGAGCCCACCGCTCGAGGCGGGGCGGCTCACCATCGGCCAGTCGGTGGATTCTTCCGCGAGCGTGACGCGTGCCGGGGAATTCCAGGTGCGTCACGCTGTTGAGCTCACGAATGAACTCGATCGCTTCGAGATTCCGATTACCACCCTCGCGATTCGGCACCCAGTCATCGCCCTTGCGGCTGTAGTCGAGGTACAGCATCGAGGCGACCGCGTCGACCCTGAGGCCGTCGATGTGAAAGTCCTCGAGCCAGGAGCATGCGCTGGAGATCAGGAAGCTGCGCACCTCGTGGCGGTCGTAGTTGAACACCAGCGTGCCCCAGTCGCGATGTTCCGCCTTGCGCGGATCGGCGTACTCGTACAAGGGACTGCCGTCGAAGCGGGCGAGGGCGTGCGCATCGCGCGGGAAATGGGCCGGGACCCAATCGAGGATGACACCGATCCCAGCCCGGTGACAGCGATCGACGAACTGTCGCAGGCCATCGTGATCGCCATGGCGGCTCGTGGGGGCGAAATACCCGGTCGCCTGGTATCCCCAGGAATCATCGAGCGGATGCTCGCTGATCGGCAGCAGCTCGATGTGGGTGAACCCGAGACCCTGCACATGGGGAATGAGGCGCTCGGCAATCTCGCCATAGGTCAGGAATTCCCCGTCTTCGCTTCGCTGCCACGAGCCCAGGTGCACTTCGTAGATCGACATCGGCGCATGCAGCCAGTCGTGGCCGCCACGCCCTGCCATCCATGCATGGTCCTGCCACGTGTGCGCGGGCGGAGCAGCAACAATGGCCGCCGTGGCAGGTCGTCGTTCGAATTGCCGCCCATAAGGGTCGGTCTTGAGGTGAATGGTGCCGTTATCGCGATTGCGGATCTCGAACTTGTAAAGAGTTCCGGGACCGATCCCCGGAATGAAGAGCTCCCACACGCCACTCGATCCGCGTATCCGCATCGGATGACGGCGACCGTCCCAGAGATTGAACGGCCCGACGACGCTGACGCGCTCCGCGTTGGGGGCCCAGACGGCGAACTGCACGCCGCCGATGCCATCGACAGCACGGGCATGAGCGCCGAGGAATTGATGCGCTCGTCGATGCACGCCGCTGTTGAACGCACTCAAGGTGCCTGCGTCGATGAGCGGCGCGAAGGCGTAGGGGTCGGCCACTTCGAATACGCCACCCGCATCGTCCTGCCACGAGACGGTGTAATGGGCTGGCAATGTTCCAGGCGTTCCATGCCAGTAGAAGAAGTCGCTCGAACCGTGCCGCTGTAACTCATGACTACGGTTGGCGCGCACCTGGTGCGTGGCCGGCAGGTAGACGATCAGCACTTCCTGGCCGACCCATTGGTGTCGTCCCAGGATGGAGTGAGGATCGTGGTGGCGGGCGTCACGGATGCGCTCGAAGTCGCGCTCCAGGCTCGCGAGCAGCTCACGCATCTCGCGCTGGCGTGTTGCAGTCATCGACTTCAAAGGTAACATAGCCCTGCCTTCTCGCCGGAGCACACCTCGCCTCATGCCGAAGCAACCCGCCCGCGCCTCTTCGGGTCGCTACGTCAGCCGACTGACCAGCGGCACGCTGGCCGTCATCATGGCGGGCGGGCGCGGCGAGCGTCTGAAGGCGCTCACCGATCATCGCTGCAAGCCGGCGACGCCGTTCGGCGGCAAGTTCCGCATCATCGACTTTGTCCTGTCGAACTGCGTGAACTCCGGGCATCCGCCAGATCTGCCTGCTCACGCAGTACAAGGCGCAGTCGCTCATTCAGCACGTGCATCGCGGTTGGGGGTACTTGCGCGGTGAATTTGGCGAGTTCGTCGAGATCATCCCGGCGCAACAGCAGATCGGTGTGCATTGGTATCGCGGCACGGCCGACTCCGTGTACCAGAACATGGATCTCATCCGTTCGCATCGGCCGACGCACGTGCTGGTGCTGGCGGGCGATCACATCTACAAGATGGACTACGGTCCGATGATCGCCTACCACGTCGAAAAGGGCGCCGACATCACCGTTGGCGTGGTGCAGGTGCCGCGCGAACAGGCCCGTGGGTTCGGCGTGATGACCACGACGGAATGGAACCGGATCATCAAGTTCGCCGAGAAGCCTGCGAACCCGGATCCGATTCCCGGCCGCAATGACGTCGCACTCGCTTCGATGGGTATCTATGTTTTCAACACACGGCTGTTGGAAAAACTGCTCACTGCCGACACCGAAAATCGCGAATCCGCACACGACTTCGGCCGTAACATCATTCCGGACGCCATCGAGCGCCTGCAGGTGTTCGCGTACCCGTTCCAGGACGTGCGTACGCGCGCGCAGAGCTATTGGCGCGATGTCGGCAATGTCGATGCCTACTACGAAGCCAACATGGAGCTGGTGCACGTCGATCCGGAGCTCAACGTCTACGATCAGCAGTGGCCGATCTGGACTTACCAGCTGCAGCAGCCGCCCGCGAAGTTCGTGCTCGACGAGGAGGGCAGGCGGGGCATGGCCGTGAACTCGATGATCTCGAGCGGCGCGATCATTTCGGGTGCCTCGGTAAACCAGTCGTTGCTGTTTTCGGGCGTACACGTCCAGGAGCGCAGCCAGATCGACAGATCAGTCGTCCTTCCGGACGTCGACATCGGGCAACGCTGCATGATCCGTCACGCGATCCTCGATGAAGGCTGCGAGATCCCGGACGGCATGCGCATCGGGCTCGACGCCGAGGCCGATGCGCGTCGCTTTCACGTCACCGAGCAGGGCGTCGTGCTCGTCACCGCCGACATGTTGAGAGATCTCGAGGGGTGAGCGAGGCCGAGCCGTTGCGCGTGGTGCTGTGCTGGCACATGCACCAGCCGCAATACCAGGACCTGATCACGGACGAGCACGTGTTGCCGTGGACCTACCTGCACGCCATCAAGGATTACGTCGACATGGCGGTGCACCTGGAAGCGCAGCCCGGTGCTGCAGCGGTGGTCAACTTCTCGCCGATCCTGCTCGAACAGATCCGCACCTACAGCGCCCAGATCTCCGCGTGGCAGCGCACCGGTGCGCCGATCCGCGATCCGGTGCTCGCGCTCCTCACGCCTGATGGAATCCCCCAGGATGCGAATCTGCGTGCAGAGGCGATTCGCACCTGCCTCAAAGCCAACCGCGAACGCCTCATCGAGCGCTTCGCGCCTTACAAGGCACTGGCGGCTCTCGCGGATGCCTTTCTCGAAAAGGATGCAGCGGCCTACGCGTCACGCCAGTTCGTGCTGGACCTTGCGGTCTGGTATCACCTCGCATGGCTCGGCGAGACCGTCCGACTCGGCGATTCGCGAGCGGGCGAGCTCATCGCCAAGGAGCGCGATTTCAGCGCGGCTGATGGCCGGCTGCTCATCGAGATCATCGGTGACATTCTCTCCGGCCTTGTGCCGCGCTATCGGCGTCTGCTCGGCAGCGGGCAGGTCGAGCTGTCGGTAACGCCCTGGGGGCATCCGATCCTGCCGTTGATGCTCGACTTCAGGAGCGCGCGTGAATCGCAGCCAGCGCTCGAGTTGCCCGCCGAACGCGAGTACCCGGGAGGCGACGATCGGGCGCGCTGGCACATCGCCCGTGCGATCCAGTCCTTCGTGGAGTCGTTTGGCGTGCGCCCCAAGGGATGCTGGCCAGCCGAGGGCGGCGTCAGCGAGCGCACGCTCGCGCTGTTCGACGAATTCGGCTTCGACTGGATCGCGACGGGCGGAGCGGTTCTACGCAACAGCCTGGCGGCATTGGGCGCATCCGATGCTGAGCGCAGCGCCGCTCGGCTGCACCGTCCGTATCACCTGGCAGATGGTCGCGTGCGCTGTTTCTTCCGGAACGATGCCCTGTCCGATCTCATCGGCTTCACCTATTCGAAATGGCACGGCGATGACGCTGCCGCCAACCTGGTCGAGCACCTCGAACACCTGCACAAGGTGCTGCCTCCCGAGCAGGAGCACGTGGTCGCGATCGTGCTCGATGGTGAGAACGCCTGGGAGTACTACCCATTCAACGGCTACTACTTCCTCAAGGCGCTGTACGAGAAGCTCGCCGAGCATCCGCAGATCCGGCTCACGACGTTCTCGCGCTGCCTCGCCGACGGAGTGAGCGCAGGTGAGTTGCAGAGACTGATCGCGGGCAGCTGGGTCTATGGGAATTTCTCGACCTGGATCGGCCATCCGGGCAAGAACCGGGCATGGGAAATGCTGTGCGAGGCCAAGCGTGCCTTCGACCGCGTCGTGGTAGAGGGCTCTCTCTCCGAAGAGGAACAGAACGCTGCCGAGCGCCAGCTGGGTGTATGCGAGGGCTCGGACTGGTGCTGGTGGTTCGGCGATGAGAATCCTGCCGAATCGGTGCGTGCCTTCGACGCCTTGTATCGACGTCACCTCGCGAACCTGTACCGGATCCTGGAAGAGGAAGCGCCCGCCCTGCTCGGTGAAACGATCGCGTACGGCCACGGGACTCCCGAAGTGGGTGGCGTCATGAAGCGCAGTGCATGAGCGCGCTCGATCGGCGCCGCGCCGGCGTGCTGCTGCATCCCACTTCGCTGCCCGGAGCACAGTCCGGCGGTGCACTGGGAGCCAACGCCAGGCGTTTCGTCGATCTCATCGCTGACAGCGGATTCAGCGTCTGGCAGATGCTGCCGGTGGGGCCAGTCGCTGCCGATCGTTCCCCGTATTTCTCGCGCTCCGTCCATGCCGGCAACGTCGACCTGATCGACCTGGACGAACTCGCGACACGCGGCTGGACCCGCGCCGAGGCCTCACCACATGCCGGCGAACCGGCTGCGCACTTTCGCGCGCGCAAGCTCCTCGAGGCACTGATCGGCTTCGAGAACCAGGCCGATCACGCTACGCGGCAGGACTTCTCCTCTTTTCTCGCCGCACACCGACACTGGCTGATCGATGATGGCTTGTTCCTTGCGCTCAAGGCCCAGCATCAGGGCCGGCCGTGGTGGCAGTGGCAGCCGGAGCTTCGCGACCGTGCGCCCGCGGCTATCGCCGACGCGCACAGACGCCATGCCGCGACCATCGAACAGTTCGCCTTCGAACAGTATCTGTTTCATTGTCAGTGGCAGGCGCTGCGAGCGCACGCCCGCGCACGGGGTGTCCTGTTGTTTGGCGACATCCCGATCTACGTCGCTCACGACAGCGTCGAGGTCTGGGCACATCGCGACAATTTCCAGCTCGATACGGCGGGCCAGCCGGTCGGGATTTCCGGCGTGCCGCCCGACTACTTCTCCGCGGATGGGCAGGTGTGGGGAAATCCGCTCTACAACTGGTCCGCGCAGGAGCGTGACGGGTTCAAATGGTGGATCGCGCGCTTCGCGACGCAGCTCGAGCGCTTCGACCTGCTGCGGATCGATCACTTCCGCGGCCTCGAATCCTACTGGGCCATTCCATCAGGCGCGGCAAGCGGGCGCGACGGTGAATGGCGGTCTGCGCCGGGCGAGAAACTTCTCCGCACGCTGCAGAGCGGTCTCGGACGTCTGCCGGTCATCGCTGAAGACCTCGGCGTCATCACGCCGGCGGTCGAGCGGTTGCGCGATGCGTTCCATCTGCCCGGCATGCGCATCCTGCAATTCGCATTCGATGGCACGCCCACCAACCCATATCTGCCGCACAATCACAGTCGCAATTGCGTCGTGTATACCGGCACGCACGATAACGACACGACGCGCGGCTGGAGCGATTCACTCGATGCGACTACACGCCAGCGAGTAGCGGACTACTACGGCACCGCAACCGACCAGGTGCCGCAGGCGCTCGTGCGCAGCGCGCTCGGCTCCGTGGCAAGGCTCGCCGTCCTGCCGCTTCAGGACCTGCTGGGCCTGGACTCGCGTGCGCGCATGAATACTCCAGCGACCATCACGGGTAATTGGTCCTGGTCCTTCTCCTGGGACGAGGTGCCATCTCAGTTCGTCACCGATTGGCGGCATCTAAACGTCACGTACGGCCGGGCGTAGACTATTCCCGCGCCGTGCCGGCCTGAAAACGAAAGGGAGAGGCAGATGCGATGGAGTGTAGGCCTGATGGCAGCCGCGCTGGTCGCCGCGTGCGCAGCGACCAAACTCGAGGCTCCGAATCTTCACGTCGTGAACATGGAGATGCTGGAAAGCAGCAGTTTCTTTACGCAACGCGTGAAAGTGCGCGTGCACGTGCAGAATCCCAATGACATCGAGCTCCCGATCAAGGGGGTGAGCGCGACGCTCTTCGTGCAAGGTGAAAAGTTCGCCACCGGCGTGTCGGCAGAGCCCTTTACGGTGCCGGCGTTCGGCGAGGGGGAGTTCGACCTGCTGGTCGACGCGAGCGTGGCGGGCGCGCTGATCCGCATCCTCGGCAAGGGCAAATCCGATCAGTTGATGCAGAGCGGCCTCGACTATCGGCTGACAGGCAAGGTCAGCCTGGCCTCTGGAATGATCCGTTCGATCCCGTTCGATGAGACGGGCACGCTCAAGCCGCCGGATTCGACTGCGCCGCCGCAGTCACCGCCCTGAAACCCCGGCCGGTGAGCAGCTCGGGCTGCTCCTACGCAGCGTGCACGCGCACGGTCTCGCCGATCGTGTTCATGATGTAACGCAGCTGGTCGTAGTCGGGATGGCGGACTCGCATCCACGCATTCGCCATGTATCCAGCTTCGACGGGTTGCGTCGGGGTGCCTGCAGGCGGCAGGTGCGCGGCGACGATGCATTCGCCGAACTCGCGTCCAATGCGATCCATGCCCTCATAGCCGGAGATGCGCCCGTCCCGATCCGGGCGCAGCGCGATCATGCCGCAGGCATAGCGGCGTGATGGCCGCTGGCCGATGCGGCCGTGAACCAGCGCCATCGCCCACTCGCGATAGATGTCGAAATCATTGCCCGCGTTGTACACGTCCCATTGACCGACGCCCGGCGGACGGCAGCCGATTTCCGAGAACTTCAGGCCCTTGGGTCCGAAAAACCACTCCATGTGCGTGGCCGAACTCCCGATGCCGAGCGCCTTGATGACCTTGCGCGCGAGTAGCTTCACCTCGTTGTAGCCCGGCGCATCGACGCGGTTGGTCGAGACGATCTGCGGCGATATCCAGCGTTCGCGCATCGCTTCGAGGACGTTCGGGTAGTAGTGGCTGATGAACTCGTGCACCACTTCGCCACGGATCGTGAGCGTGTCGAGAAATCCCTCGTGTCCCTCGATGAATTCCTCCACGGCAACCGATTGGCCACGATCGATCCCGAACTCGCGGATCGCGCGTTCCAGCTCGGCGTCATTCGAGACCTTGGTAGTACCGGCAGCGCCAGCTCCCGCGCGCGGCTTGAAGATGAGCGGGTAACCGACGTGCGCAGCGAACTCGCGCGCGGCTTGTGGCGATTCGATGCTGCTCGATTGCGCGCAAGGTACCCCAGCCGCGCGCAGTGCCTCTTTCATCGAGGGCTTGTCGCGACATAGCCAGGCGGTCTGCACGCTGGTGCCGGGGATTCCGCACGCTTCGCGGACCTTGGCGGTGGGCATGATGTGCGCCTCGACCGTCGCTTCCAGACGATCGACCCACACGCGCTTCTGAATGCGGCGCACGGCTTCGAGCAATGAAGGCTCGTGCACGACCGATTGGACCTGCTCGTAGTCCGCCAGCCAATGACGCAGCTCGCCATCGAGATAGGCGATCGGCCGCTCACCGATGCCTACGACGCGCGCGCCCACCGAGTGCAGGCCGCGCACGAACTCGCGCTGGTTATGCGGAAATGCGGGCTCGACGAAAATGACGTTCATGTGCCCACCAATCGCGAGTACAAGTCAACGTACTGCGCGCCCTGCTTCTCCCAGGAAAAATCCTGTGCCATTCCATTGAGCATGAGACGCGTCCACGCAGCGCGATTCTGGTACAGGCCGACCGCCGCATTGATCGCCCAGGCGGCGGCCCGCGGATTGTAGTCGTTGAAGATGATGCCGGTGCCCGTTCCGGTATCGGGATCGTAGAGCTGAACGGAATCGGCCAGGCCGCCGGTCCGGCGCACGATCGGAACCGTGCCGTACTTGAGGCTATACATCTGGTTGAGACCGCAGGGCTCGTAGAGCGAGGGCATCAGGAACACGTCGCTCGCCGCCTCGATCAGGTGCGCGAGCTTCTCGCTGTAGCCGCGATGAAAGACGATCTTGCCGCGGTGCGCGCGCTGCAGATTGGTGAAGAATTCCTCGTAGCGCAACTCTCCGCTGCCGAGGACCACGGCGCGCAGATTGCGATTGGCGAGCACCCGCGGGAGGGCCTCGAACAACAGATCGATCCCTTTCTGCACCGTCAGGCGGGTGACCATGCCGAGGAGGGGAACACGCCGCCCGAGCTCGAGCTTCAGTGTCCGCATCAGGAACTGTTTCATCCGCGTCTTGCCCGCAAGATCTTCGGCGCTGTAGTGGTGGGGCAGATGAGGATCGGTGGCCGGGTTCCACTCCGTGTAGTCCACGCCGTTGAGAATGCCGATGACGGCCGCGCCCCGCGCCCGCAGCGCGCCCTGCAGACCCATGCCGTACTCGTCCGTGCAGATCTCGCGTGCATAGGTCGGACTCACCGTCGTGATGACGTCCGCGTAGAGGATGCCGTGCCGCAGTGAGTTGATGCGCCCGGTGCGCAGCTCATCCTGGTGCAGCAGGTGCTGTGCGTCACCGAGACCGAGATCGCTTGCGGAGGCCGCAGGGAAGATTCCCTGGTAGCCGATGTTGTGAATCGTCAGGACGGTGCGAGTCTCGGCAAACAGCCGGTCCCAGGCGTAGACCGAGCGCAGATACAGTGGCGCGAAAGCGGTGTGCCAGTCGTTGCAGTGAAAGATCTGCGGTGCGAAACCGCCGCGCTGGCAGGTTTCGATCGCCGCGCGTGTCAGGAGGAGAAACCGCAGGTGTTCATCGGCCCCGGCGCTGTAGATCCCGGGCCGGTTGTACAGGGCGGGGCAGTGCACGAGATTGACGGAGAGCGAAGAGCCTGGCAGTCGCGCGGTGATGATGGAGAACGTAAAGCGATGCGTGCCGAGTGCAACGGGCACATCCTTCAGCCCTTCGAGCGGTACCAGCTCGAGCGCACTGGTGTTGATGCTGGAGTAGAAGGGCAGGAACAAGCGCACGTCGTGTCCCTGGCCATGCAGGTAACGCGGCAAGGCGCTCGAGACGTCAGCAAGCCCGCCGGTCTTCGCCAGGGGTGCGACCTCCGAGGCCACGAAACAGATTCGCAGTGGCGCGGGCATGCGGGATCAGTGTAACAAGCCTAAACTGCGGCAAAAGGGAAAGGCCGCGGCCGCCGGGTCGCCGGCCACAAATCCAGAGAGCGACAGCGTGGTCATCCTGCTCATTTCTCCGGGTTATCCGGCCGACATGCCTCAGTTCACGCGCGGGCTCGCGGAGGTCGGCGCGACGGTGCTGGGCGTGGGCGATCAGGCGCCAGGCGCGCTGCCGGACCTGGTGCGCAAGTCGCTCACCGGGTACCTGCACGTGCGCTCGCTCTGGGATGAAGCCGCAGTCGCAGAAGAATTGCGCAACTGGCTGCGTGGCCGGCCGCTCGATCGCATCGAATGCCTGTGGGAGCCCGGCATGGTGCTGGCTGCGCAGCTGCGCGAAGCGCTCGGCATTGCGGGGCTCGACGTCCAGCAGACGTTGCCCTTTCGCGATAAGGAACGCATGAAGCAGGTGCTCGACGCGGCCGGCATCCGCACGCCGCGCCATGTCGCCGCGAATAGCGTCGCGCAGTGCTGGGAAGCGGCGGAGGGGATCGGTTTTCCGCTGATCCTCAAGCCGATTGCCGGCGCGGGTTCCGCCGATACCTATCGCGTCAACGATGCCGACGAGCTGCGCGATGCGCTGTCGCGCCTGCGACATGTGCCACTCGTGAGCGTGGAGGAATTTGTCGATGGCGAGGAATTCACCTTCGACACCGTGACCATCGAAGGGCGCATCGCGTACTACAACATCGCCTGGTATCGGCCGCGTCCGCTGATCGCGCGCTCCAACGAATGGATCAGCCCGCAGGTCATCGCGTTGCGCAATGTCGATCAGCAGGATCTCGCCGGCGGTGTGCGCATGGGACACGATGTCATCCGCGCGCTCGGCTTTCAGACCGGGTTCACTCACATGGAGTGGTATCGCAAGGCGGACGGCGAAGTCGTGTTCGGCGAAATCGGCGCGCGTCCGCCGGGTGCGCACCAGGTAGACCAGATGAACTTCGCCTGCGACTTCGACGTGTTCCGCGAGTGGGCGAATGCGGTCGCGCGCGGGCGCTTCGACACGAAGATCGAGCGCCGGTACAACGTCGCGACGATCTACAAGCGCGCGCAGGGCACGGGGCGCATTCGTGCGATCGAAGGACTCGAAGCGCTTCAGCGCCGGTTCGGCTCAGCTGTCGTCTGGAACACGTTGCTGCCGATCGGCGCGCCACGACGCAACTGGCGCCAGACCCTGGTCTCCGATGGCTTCATCATGCTGCGCCACCCGGATCTCGGCGCGACGCTCGAGATGGCCGATGCCGTGGGGACCGAGCCTGCAACTCTATGCAGGCTAGTTTGCCAGGCGCTTCCCGCTTCACCGCCGCTGAGCGAGCAGCCGGGCATCTTGCTCACGGGGCACTACGCTCGGGCGAGGTCGATCGCCTTGCCGTGCTCGGGCCGAGTCTCAGGTTGCGGCACCGCTCCGATGTGCTTCGCAAACCGGTACGGGCCGAGCACCAGGTAAATCAGGGCGGCAATGGTCAGGCCGACGACCGTCGCCCAGATCACGACGTCGTAGGACCCCGTCGCCTCGCGGATACGGCCCGTGACAGGCGCCGCGAGGCCGAAGAGCAGCGCCATCAGCGTTATCTGCACCGCGAAGACGGTCGTGAACGAGCGCAAGCCGAAGTAGCGGGTGTGGAAGAACTGCCCCATCGGGCGATGCGCGCCGAAAGAGAAGCCGAAGAGCGCCGCGGCCATGTAAAGCAGCGTGAGGCCGCCGTCGGCGGCGGAGACGCGGGCCAGGATGACGAAGGACGCCACCGAGCAGAGCGTGAAAGGCACCGACACCTTGGCGGTGTCGATCCGGTCGAGGATGAACCCGCCCACGATCGTGCCGACGGCGCCGACAATGGTGAACACGGAAAGGTATGTCGCTGCGTTTGCGGGTGTGAATCCTCGCTCGCCGAGCACCGGGACGAGAAACGTCATGAGTCCGTTGCTCGGCGCCGCCGCGAACAGGATGGCGGCGATGATCAGCCAGTACGTGCTGGTGCGGAACACTTCGCGCGCCGTGAGCCCTTCGAGCTGCGGGATCGCCGGTTGGCCGTTCGCTCGCGGCGCGCGAACAGTCGTCTCGAACCGCCGACGACGCCCGGTTCTTCCAGCGTGAAATAGAGCAGCGGCACGAGCGCGAGGATCGTCGGACCCATGATGACGAACAGGCCTCGCCAGCCGAAGCGCTCGACCAGTGACTGGATCAGCTGCGGCAGGAAGGCCGCGGCGAGGCTCGACTCGAGACCGAAGAGCGCGAGCGCCTTGCCGCGGTGCTGGGTAAAGAGCGCCGTGAGCACCTTGGTGTAGCCGATCGCGGTCGTGCCGAAGAAGCCGAGGAGCCCGAAGCCCAGGTAGAAATGCCACAGCTCCTGGGTGAACGAGATGGCGATCGTGATCAGGCCGACCATCACCGTGCCGCTGATGATCATCAGCCGCACGCCGGTCCGATCGACCAGGTAACCGAGCAACGGCGCCACGAGGCCGCCGCACCACATGAGCGCCGTGGTTGCATAGCCGAATTGCGTCGGGGTCCATTTGAACTCGGTGGTGATCGGCACGAACACCAGCGTCAGCGCCATCATCGGCAGCAGACTGCTTGCGAACATCTGCCCGAGCAGGATCGCTCCCGCGATCTTCATCTTCCGCAGCGAGAAATCGGACTCGATCGGCGGCATCGGTGAAGGCACGATCGCCTCTTACTGTTGCAGTGCTACAGTATGCAGTGGGAGCGGTGACGCGAATCGAACGACAGCGAAATGACCCACCTGAGGCTCGCCGGGATTTCCTTCCGCGACAGCAACTTTGCCGAGGCGGCACTTGCAATAACTGGATTACCGGACTGCCGAGGGCGCGATGTTCGCTCTGATATCGAGGATCTCTCTCTACTGCACCGTCCTCTGCGGCTCGACACTGCTGGGGGCTCTCTCGATCGTTTCATGCGTACCAGCTCCGCCGCCAACTGCAGGAGAGCCGCCGCGTGGCGTAGGGGTCGGGCCGAGCGATGCACGGCGCGAGACGCGACAACACTTTCTCGAGATGTTCGCCCGGACCTATTTCCCCGGACGTACCGGACAGCTCGCCATCGTGCCGCGCGAGGGCGACTTCATCACACGGCCCGATCCCGACGTGATTTTCATGCATGGCTCGCCCTGGGCGTACGACGCCTTCATTCCACTCATGTTCGTGGGTCCAGCAGTGAAAACGGGCGAGTACTCGATGCCGGCTGCGCAGCAGGATGTAGCGCCAACGCTGGCGGCTGCGCTCGGCACGCGCATGCCGCCGACCGCGACGGGTCGCGTGCTGCCGATCCTGCAGTCAGACTTCGTGCCACCGAGAGTGGTCATGCTGCTGGTCCTCGATGGGATGCGCCGTGACTACTTCGATCGCTATGCCGCGTCTATGCCGACGCTCACTGCGCTGCGCGAGCGCGCTGCCTGGTTCAGCCAGTCAAGCGTGAATTTCTTCCCCACGAACACTTCGGTAGGGCATGCGACGCTCGCCACTGGAGCGGATCCTC
This sequence comes from uncultured Gammaproteobacteria bacterium, assembly GCA_963696675.1. Lineage (GTDB taxonomy): Bacteria > Pseudomonadota > Gammaproteobacteria > Steroidobacterales > Steroidobacteraceae > DATBVX01. The sequence continues at coordinate 84,414 of CAVOLM010000069.1, forward strand.
GTGTGCATGGCATTACCGGCAACAATATCTACGACCGCGTACAGCGCCGCCGCCACGACATGTTCGAGGGCGGAACCCCCGCAGACCTGGTGGCGATGACCCTTGCGGATGTGTGGCAACTCGAGACGGCCGGGCGCGCCATCATCGTTGCGCAGGGCAGTGTCGAGCGCGCGGCAACACCGCTCGCGGGGCATGGGAGCTGCCAGCTGAATGGGTCACCCGTCATTCTCGCGAGCTACAACCCGCAGAGCGGCGATTGGAATGCGAACTCCACGTGCTTTCGGCTACCGGTCTACCTCAAGGAACAAAACGCGAGAACGGTGTGGCCGAAGAGCGGGCAATGGCTGGGACACAAAGTCGATTCGACGGCGGCGGTGCGGTATTCCGCGCTCTTTCCACGGTTCGAAGCCGATGCGATGACCGCGATGATCGAGCATGAGCCGCTGGGAAAAGACGATGTTGCGGATCTCATCCTGATGAACTTCAAGGGCGCGGACTTTGTCGGCCACAGGTACGGCCCGGATTCGAATGAGCTGCGCGTGACGCTCGGCGAAATGGACCGCGAAATCTCGCGGATGCTGCACGCGCTCGAGGACAAGGTCGGGAAGGACTACCTGCTCGCCGTGACCGCCGACCATGGAATGCCTTCCGAGCCGTCCTCACCCGATCGCCGGCATTTCGCACCAACGCTCGTCGACCTGCTCCACGAGAGGTTCGACCGGGAAGGGAAGCATCTCGTGACCCTCTACGAGCCCGAAAACAGCCAGATTTTTGTCGACGCTGACCGTCTCACCCAGCTCGGATTGACGCTGCACGATCTCGCTCGTTTTCTCGAATCGCAGCCGTTTGTCTTTGCGGTGTTTACCGAGGACGAGGTGCGGAGCGCAGCGCAGACGGCGAAGTGAGCCGCAACGCGGCGCCGTATACAATTCCGGCTTCCGCGCAGGAGCACCAGTCATGGCCAAGATAGTGGGCGGAATCGCCACGTCGCACACGCCGACGATCGGTTTTGCGCTCGATACCGGCAAGCAGCGCGACCCGGTGTGGGCGCCGATCTTCGAGGGCTACAAGCCGGTCCAGCAGTGGCTCGCGGCCAAGAAGCCCGACGTGCTGTTCTTCATCTACAACGATCACGTGACATCGTTCTTCTTCGATCACTACTCGCACTTCGCGCTCGGCATCGGCGCCGAGTACCCGGTCGCGGACGAAGGCGGCGGTCCGCGCGCTCTGCCGCCGATCAAGGGGCACCCCAGGCTCGCGCAGCACATCGCCTCCGGTCTGGTGGCGGACGAGTTCGACCTGTCGTACTTCCAGGGCAAGGGGCTCGACCACGGGGCGTTCTCGCCGCTGTCGCTGCTGCTGGCCGCACGACCCCACCTGGCCCGGCGCGATCGTGCCGCTGCAGGTCGGCGTGCTCGAATTCCCGACGCCCACGGCGCGGCGCTGCTTCAAGCTCGGCCGCGCGCTGCGCAAGGCGATCGAGAGCTATCCCGAGGACATCAAGGTCGCGATCGTCGGCACCGGCGGGCTGTCGCACCAGGTGCACGGCGAGCGCGCGGCTTCAACAACACGCCGTGGGACATGGAGTTCATGGACACGCTCGAGACGGATCCGGAGAAGCTCACCGACATCACGATCGCGGATTACGCGACGCGCGGCGGTCTCGAGGGCTCGGAGGTGGTCATGTGGCTCGATCATGCGCGGCGCGCTCTCGCCCAGGGTGAAGAAGCTGCACCAGGCGTACTACCTGCCGTCGATGACGCCGATCGCCACGCTGATCCTCGAGGACGACGGTCCGGATGCGGAGGGCGAATCCTTGCCCGCGTATCGCGAGCGCATCGGCAAGGAGCTTGCCGGCATCGAAAAGCTCGAAGGCACCTATCCGTTCACCCTCGAGCGCAGCGTGAAGGCGTTTCGGCTCAACGAGTTTCTGCACCGGCTCATCGAGCCCGAATATCGCAAGCAGTTCCTCGCGAATCCGGAGCCGCTGTTCGAGGCGGCCGGAGCTCACCGAGGAAGAGCGCGACATGGTCCGGCGGCGCGACTGGCGCGCGATGATTCACTACGGCGTGATTTTCTTCATGCTCGAGAAGCTCGGCGCCGTGATCGGCACGACGAACCTGCACATCTACGCGGCCATGCGCGGCCAGTCGCTCGAGGACTTCCAGAAGACGCGCAACGCCCAGGTGCTCTACTCGGTCGCCGGCAAGGACGAAGGAAAAAAGGACTGGGACAAAGCGGCCCCGAAACCCAGCTAGTAGCTGGCATCGCGGTAGTGCTTCTTGCCGCGCAACGCCTTCTGGTACTCGTCCTTGCTCAGGATATTCTCCTCGAGCTGCATGTCGGTGCGCGCGTAGCAGCGGAAGAACTCCGCGATACGTTCCGCTGACTGCGTGACCTCATCGCGAATGTAGTTGATGTCGATGTTGATGCACACGGCGCCGACCACGCCATAGTCCTTGCGCACGATGGGAATCGTGGTGCACTTGAAGCGGCGTGCGCCGATGTTGAGCTCGTAGTTGAGCTTGTCCTGGTTGAGCGCCCGCCGCTTCTTGAGATCGATGAGCAGGGTCGTCGTGCCCATTTCGAGCGCGCGTCCCGTCACTTCGCCCCCTTCTATGGCGGTAATCGAGCGGCTCGGGTTGGAGAGATCGTGCAGCAGCACCTCAATTCCCATGTTGGGGAAAGTCCGCCCGATCAGGCGCGCGAGATTGCGGAAGTTCTCCAGGAACTCTCGCGTGTCGTCCACGACACCAGCGCCGTGGTATTTCGCGAAGAGTTTCTCGTACGCCGGCCGCTCCTGGGCGTCCAGCAGGTCGCGCACGTTGTTCTGTTCACCGATGAAGATCAACTGTCGCGCGGCGCGTCACATCCGTGTTGCGCAGGAAATAGTGAATGCCGAGGCGAAAGTCGCGCAGGTTGAACTCGGCGAAGTTCTCGGGCGTCGGCTCGTAGGGGTAGAAATCATAGTCATCGAGGCTGCGGCCCTGCTGGCGCCCGCGCTCGCGATACCTGCCGATCAGGAAACCGCCCGCGAACAGAAGCAGCGCGACGACGAGCTCGGATAGGATGTTGCCGATCCAAGGATTGTTGAGCAGGTCAGCCACGCGTCAGACCAACTCGCCGAGATACTTCGGCAGCATCTCGCGCCACGTGACCCAGTTGTGGTGACGGTCACGGCCCCAGAGGTCCACGCGGTTCGGCACGCCCTTGGCGCCCAGGACGTGAGCGATCCTCCATGACTCACTGGGATCCTCCCAGTCGCCTTCACCGGTCGGAATGACGATGAACCGTTTCCGCAACTGCTGCAGTTGGGGTCCGTCTTCGAGTCCCGGCAGGTAATGAAGCGGCGATGAAAAGTAGAAGTCCTGGTTGATCTTGCCGTCGAGATACTTCGACAGGTCAAAGGTTCCGCTCATCGCCACCGCGAGCTTGAACACGTCCGGGTGCCGGCAAATGCTGGCGACCGCGTTGAACGCGCCGATGGAAGCGCCCGCCACCACGACTTCGATCTCGTTGCTGGCGCAGTCCTCACGGATGAGCGCGACCACCTCGTTGTAGATGTAGGCATCGAACAGGTTCTGCACGCGCGAGCAGTATTCGGGCGAATGTGTGCCCTGCAGCCAGGTTTTCCCCGCGATGCTGTCTACCGAGTAGACCTTGATGCGCCCCGCGTCGATCAGATCGCCGAGCACGCGGACGAGGTGGAAGCGCTCGACTTCCTCGTAGTCTCCACCGGCAGTCGAAAACAGCAGCACAGGCGTGCCGAAGTGACCCCAGCGAACGACGCGCGCCGCTTCGGGGAGGCGTTGCGTATTCCAGCTCCAGTTCTTCTTATCCATTTCTTTCCTGCTGGTGTGCGCCTCGGGAGCGCGCGTAGTCAAATGGCGGCGGTCCTGCCTTCGATCTTCCGCCATTCCTGGATGCGATTGAAAAACAGCTCGGTGAACTGTTCGATTTCGTGCGCCGGGTAGAGGGCCGTCACTTTCTTGCGGACTGCATCGCGCGCTTCGCTGCTGCCGAAGAATTCACACGCGACCTCGTCGAGATGCGCCAGGTGCTTCGCGCAGAACTCGCGGAACGAGTCCGTGTCGAAACGCTCGCGGGCGAGGAGCGCATAGCCGCGCAGCTTCTCGTGCGGCGACAGATCCTTGGCGGCAATCCCGAAGTACGGCTCCCAGTCGAGGTTCCTCCGCATCGGCGCTTGGTCGCGGCGCAGAAGATCGACCAGCGCAGGTTCGCCTTGACGAGCCACGGGAAGTGGTAGTGCAGCGACGTCACCTGCGAGTCGGGACAGGGGTTCGCGAAGTCGATCGGGTACCAGACGCCGCCCTTGCGCAGCGCCTCGCACGAGTTGAAGTCCCAGCCGAAGAAGGCGTTGATCGTGAGCGTCATGTCCTGGAGCTTGCGCTGCTCCTCGGCGGAGATGAAGTCGCGCTCCATCCGGTAGCGATCGTGCAGCGGCGCGGCCGGGTCGTAGTTCACGACGCGCGTCTGCGGCCCGAGGCCGATGCAGCGCACGAAGCGGTCGTACGGGATGACGCCTGCCTGCAGGTGCATGACTTGCGTGCCGCTCTCTTCGTACGCCGCGCGCAGCGCCGCCTCGTCGTCGATCTTGGTGACGCCGACCCAGCCGCCGCCGTCGTACGGCTTCATGAACATCGGGTAGCCGAGCTGCTTGCCGATCGCGCCGAGGTCGAAGAGCCGCGCGTAGCGTTGCAGCGTCGGCTCGAGGTCGGCGCTCTTCTCGTACGACTTGGGCGGGATCATCCACGTCTCGGGGATCGGCAAGCCGAGCGCATCATCGCGCAGTAGGTGGTGTGCTTCTCGATCGACTGGATCGACCACGGGTTGTTGAAGACGTAGAGGTCGTCCATGAGGACGGCCTTCTTGATCCACTCGCGGCTGGCGTGATACCAGTGCGTGAGCCGGTCGATCACGAGGTCGTAGCGACAGGGCTGGCGCAGATCGAACGGCTCGATGGTGACGCGCTCGACCTCGAAGCGCAGCGTGTCGCCGCTGCCACGGAATGGCGAGCTCGAGCCGGCGCATGATCTCCTCGAAGCAGATCGGCCAGCAGATGTCGGCGCCGAGCGACAGACCGATCTGGCGGGTGACGTCGGCCATCAGCTATTCGTACACCATCCACAGCGGACCCGGGAACAGCCACGAGAGCCCGTCGCGCAGCCGGTCGCGCCAGTTCTCCCAGTTGTGGCCGTCGCGCGCCTCGACGTAGCGCACCTCCATGCCCGTCCATTGAGGAGCGGCACGAGCGAGCGGTTCTCGTAGATCAGCGACTCGTAGATGCCGCAGCTCACGAAGACCCGCTCCGCAGGCCGGCCCGGGGCGGCGCGGAACTCGTTGACGAACTCGACGACCGGGTCGAAGAGCGGCCCGCGGCGGTGCTGGCCGATGTCGGTGAAGGCGAACGAGCCCGACTGCAGCAGCAGCCGCCCGAAGAAGCCGGGGTAGCGCCACGCGGCGTGGAGCGAGGCGACGGCGCCGAAGCTCGCGCCCATCAGGCCCGCGGCCGGCGGCTCATCGAGCAGCGGATAGCGCGAGCGCATCAGCGGGCAGGAGCTCCTCGGCGAGGAAGCGCGCGTGCGCGCTGTCGCCGGCGTACTCCGCCAGGCGATCGCGGCGACTGGGTGAGGCGACGATCATGCGGCGGGATCTCGAGGCGGTGGATCAGGTTGTCGAGCACCGTCTTCAGGTGCGCGAAGCGCAGGTAGTCCTCGCCGTCGTGCACGATCAGGAGCGGATAGCGGCGGGTGCGCCGGAAGCGCGCCGGCAGGTAGGTGAGGAGTTGTCGCTTCGAACCGAGCGCTGCGCTGCTCAGGGTCATCTCTTCCAACGCTCCCAGCCGTGCCTGCGGATCCGGGAATGTCCATCGCGGGCGCTCGTAGCCGTAGCCCTGGCAGACTGAGTTGGCTCCGAACGGATCCACTGCCTTCACCGGGTTGAGCGGATCGGTAATCCATTCGCTGTCGGGGCCGCGAACGATCTCGAACTTGTATTCGATGCGTGAGTTGGGCGGCAGATCGATTCGCAACAGCCACAGGTCCGTGTCCGGCACGCGCTCGAGCGGCTGCGCGGTCGGCAATCCGTAGATCCAGCAACGCAGCAGCACTGTGTCCGCCACACCGCGATACACGAAGGTCACTCCGGTCGGGTCGACGATTGGAAAGCGATTCGTTGCGATGAACGCGTCGACGGTCTCGGGGGCGGGGCGCCCGCTGCCGAGCAGATCACGCAGGCTGGCTGACCTACCGATCATGCGGTGCGAATCTCGGCGAGCGCGCCGCTGCGACTCAGCTGCCATGCAGCGTAGGTGCTGGCTAGTCGCCCCTCGCGCCAATGGACAAAAGAGCCTTCGTCGAGCGTCAGGCAACGCGCGGGCGCGAAACGGCGCACGAACTGCGAGACGCTCTCGTACTCGTGCAACGCGAGGCGAGTCTGTGCCGAGGGCAGCGGCACGACGCCACGTGCCAGGGCGAGGCCCGCATCGAACACCTCCGCAATGCCCGCGCCCTGCGGCGGGTGATCGTGAAACAGGACGATGCGTTCGCTCAACGCCATCGCGCCGGCCGACCAGGCGATGATTGTTTTCCCGGCCAGCAGCCGCTGCAGATCAAAGAGGCGCAGCCGATTCGCGAGCACCGCGACATGGCCGCCTGCGATCAGAACGGCAGCCGCTCCCTGGATCTGCTTGCGGAGCGCTTCGATGTGCGCGACGACAGGCGCGCGCTGCTGCACGCGCAATTTGCGGCGAAATGCGGCATGTTCGCGCTCGATGCTGCAAAGATGTTCGCGATCGAGCGCACGCAGCACATGCAGAGCGGAGCGACGCGCGCGCCGTAGCAGCCGAGGATCGCCGTCGCGCTCGAGAAGCTCACGGGTCGCGGCAACCGCATGTGCCAAGCGCAGACGATACAGGTCCTGCATCTCGCGCAGACGAGACTGGCGCGCGCGATAGGCGCTCTGCAGCTCCGCATCGGCGCCCAGTACCTCTTCGGCGCGCGCGTACAGCGCCAGGTCCGTGACCGGCACAGCCACGTGCGCACGCAGTTCGTCGATTTCCCCTTCCCGTTCCTGCCAGCCGGCCGAGATCGAGACCAGCGGGCCCGCGATTGACAGCTGGCGCAGCGCGAAAGCGAGGTTGGGCTCGCGAAACTGCGGGCCGAGGAAGATCACATCCGCCATACGACGCATGATAGCGGACCTGAATTGCCTGTTGTCGTGAACGCGCGTTGGCCCGATCATTGCGCCACTTTCGGTCGCAACCCCGGGTGCCTTCGTGACTGTACGCGCTCTTCTGATCCTGGCTTGTTTGCTTTCCGTCCACGTCGCGAGCTCCGCCAACGAGACCTTTGGCCCGGACTCGCTGTTCAACTGGCAGTTTGTCGGCGATCCGCAGATCTCCCCGGACGGACGTCAGATCGTCTATGTGCACGTGGGCGTGGATCGCGATCGGGATGACTACACGCGTGAGCTGTGGATCGCGAGCGACACGAGCGCGCCGCGCGTGCTCACCTCGGGCAACAACGATTCCACGCCGCGCTGGTCGCCCGACGGAAGCCGTCTCGCCTTCATTTCCGGGCGTAGCGAGAAGCGCCAGATCTTCATGCTGGAACTGGCAGGCGGCGAAGCGTGGCAGCTGACGAGTGATGCGGATGGCGTGGGTGCATTTGCCTGGTCGCCGGACGGCAAGCGCATCGCGTTTACCTCGCGCACGGCGCTCGCTGGCGATCCCGGTTATGAGGCGGAGAAACCGGCGCCAAAGGACAAGGAGCATCCGCCGGCACGAGCACCGTTCGTGACCGAAGACCTGATCTATCGCAACGACGGAGTGCCCGGCTACCGCACCAGCAAACGCGCCCAGATCTGGGTCGTGTCGACGCTGGCAGGGCCGAAGCAGGCCGGACAGCGCATCACCAGGACCACGTTCAATGTGGGTGAACCCGCATGGTCGGTCGATGGGCGCTCGATCCTGTTCAGCGCCAATGGCCGCCAGGATGCTGATTACGCCGCGGATGACAATGAGATCTTTGCGGTCGCGAGTGACGGCGGCGCGGCACCGCGCGCACTCACCGACCGGCGGGGACCGGATGGGGACCCACTGCCCTCGCCGGATGGCAAGTGGATCGCTTTCACCGGCTTTGACGAGGCCAACCCGCCACGCAGCAGCACTGTCACTAATCTTTATCTCATGCGTACCAATGGTTCGGGCGTCCGCGAGTTGGCCGCGGACCTCGATCGGAGCGTTGGCGAGACCTCGCTCAACGATGCCACGGCGCCCGGCGTCAATGGTCGGCGCATTGCATGGTCCGCGGATTCGCGGACGTTGCTCGTCGGCGCGGCCGATCGCGGCCAGGGGCGCCTCTACAGTGTCGATGTGGCGAGCGGCAAGTTCAGCGAGCTCAGCCATCCCGAGCAGGGCGAAGTGCGCGATTTCAGCCTGAGCCGCAACGGCATCGTCGCCGCGGCGTTCAATTCATCGGCGCAGCCTACCGAGATCTACCAGTTCGCCGCATCCGCGCTCGACAAGCCGTGGAAACAAGTCTCATCGCATACCGCGGGACTCGCGCCCGCCGGTGGGTTTTCGCAGTACGAGGAGATTACCTACAAGTCCTTCGACGGCCGGCCAATCCAGGGGTGGATCATCAAGCCACCCGGGTTCGATGCGAGCCGCAAGTACCCGATGATTCTCTACATCCATGGCGGTCCGCACGCGATGTATGGAACGGGCTTCTTCCACGAGTTCCAGGTCTTGGCCCAGGCGGGCTTCGTGATCCTGATCACCAACCCGCGCGGCAGCACCGGATACGGCGAGGAGTTCGCCAACATCATCCAGTACCACTATCCCGGCGATGATTATCGCGACCTGATGGCCGGGGTCGACCAGATACTGGCGCGCGGCTACGTGGATGAGAAACGCCTGGGTGTTGCGGGTGGCAGCGGGGGGGGGCTCCTCACGAGCTGGACCGTCGGGCAGACGGGACGCTTCCGGGCCGCCGTCGTGGAGCGCGCCGTGACCAACTGGTTCAGCTTTGTCGGCACGTCCGATCTCAACTACTACTTCGTCACGCATTGGTTTCACGATTATCCGTGGCGTGACAATGCCGACTACATGGAGCGCTCGCCGCTGTCATACGTGGACAAGGTGACGACGCCGGTGCTTGTGATCCACAACGAGCAGGATTACCGCACGGCGCTGGATCAAGGGCTGCAGTTCTATACCGCGCTCAAGATGTTGAAGAAGCCGGCGAAGCTCGCAGTGTTCCCCGATTCTTCGCACGGCATGAGCCGCGAAGGCCGGCCGAGTCAGCGCGTTGCGCGCCTGGCTCTGATCAGGGACTGGTTCGTCGAGAACCTGAGCGCGCTGCCGCAGGAGCGCGACAAGAAAGACGAGCAGACCGCAAAGGCCAACGTCGACTAATCGCTCCCGTTTCGCTTGCGGGCCTCGCCGTCGCCCGCAGGCGCGGACTGCGCATTCTGCTCGCGCAGGAAACTTGCGACGCTCTCCTGCAGGCAACAAGTCATGGCTTCGTGGTTCCCGTTGCCATAGACCCGAATGATCGACTCGAGCAGTTGCGTCGATAAGATCGGCTGGCCGAACTGCTCCTGCTCGGCGATGACCTGCAACAGGATGAGGCGCGTGATGTCGGCGCCGGTCTTGTCTTCCACCACGCGGACCTTCTCGCCTTCGATGATCATGGCACGGATATCTTCCAGGGTGACGTGCCGGCTCACCGTCGAATCGTACAGCCGCCGATTCGCGTACTTCTTGATGGTACGTTCGGACCCCATGGGCGGCAGTGTACCTGATTGATGCGCCTGAACTTGAGAAGTCGCCGCGAAGCCGGGACCATAGCCCGCCCAGCCCCCCGGACGGGGTTATTACGTGCCCAAGGAGCCACGATGATCTACGACAACATCCTCGGCACCATCGGCAAGACACCGATCGTGCGCATCAACCGGCTCGCGCCTTCACACATCACGATGTATGTGAAATGCGAGTTCTTCAATCCCCTGGGATCGGTCAAGGATCGATTGGCAATCGCCATCATCGAGGATGCGGAACGGCGCGGGACGATTCGCCCCGGGCAGACGGTGGTCGAGGCAACCTCCGGCAATACCGGGATCGCCCTCGCCATGGTGTGCGCCGCCAAGGGCTATCCGTTTGTCGCGACCATGGCCGAGAGTTTCTCGGTGGAGCGACGCAAGATCATGCGCATGCTCGGTGCGCGGGTGATTCTGACGCCGGCTGCAGAACGCGGCACGGGAATGGTGCGCAAGGCCGAAGAGCTCGCGAAGAAACATGGCTGGTTCCTTGCGCGCCAGTTCGAGAATCAGGCCAATCCGGAATATCACCGCAATACCACCGGACCGGAAATCCTCAGCGACTTCGCGGGCCAACGACTCGATCACTGGGTTACGGGCTGGGGCACGGGCGGCACGCTCACCGGAGCGGGCCAGATGATCAAGCTGGCGCGGCCAGACGTACGCATCACGGTGAGTGAACCGGACGGCGCGGCACTGCTCTCGGGGCGCGAGTGGAAGCCGCACAAGATTCAGGGCTGGACACCCGACTTCATCCCGGCCGTGCTCGATCGCGAAGTGGCTGATGAGATCATTCCGGTGACCGACGCGGAAGCGGTCGAGACCTCACGCTCGCTCTCGAAGAGCGAAGGGATCTTTTGCGGTATTTCGTCGGGCGCCACCTTTGCGGCCGCGCTCAAGGTTGCGAACAAGGCCAAGAAGGGTGACGTGATTCTCGCCATGCTCCCCGACACCGCCGAGCGCTATCTGACGACCGTGTTGTTCGAGGGGATTCCCGACGGAACGGATCCCGAGCCCTGATATCCGAGCGGATTAAGGACTCTTAAGAGTCCGCGAATCAGCCCTCAAGCCGGGGTGGTGCAGGCTGTCCACCACTCCGGATCGCGGCGTTGCAATTCTGCAAGGAGACAGCCCTCGAATGAGCAGGCTCAGTTCGGGCCCCGCTCGCGCGATGCTCAGCATCGGCGCGTTGATACTTGTCACGATTGCGCTCGAAAAGTCCTTCCACGGCCTGACGTGGGGGCACCTGCGCGCAGATATCCATGCGCTTTCGTGGGGAGCGCTCAGCGCAAGCGTCGCGGCAATGGTCGCGAGTTATGCGCTGCTGACCATCTTCGACTGGCAGGGACTGCGTGCGGTCGGACGCAAGGTCTCGCGCCTGCGCATGGTGGGCACTGCGTTCATGGCCAATGCGCTGGGTCATTCGCTCGGCTTCGCGTACCTGACAGGCGGTGCCATCCGCTTGAAAGGCTACGGCGACAGCGGATGCACCGCCGCCGAAGTCGGGCAGATCGTGTTTCACACCACGAGCGGCTTTCTGCTGGGCGCCTGGGCGCTGGGCGCAATCACTGCGGTACTGGTGCCGGAGCAGTTGGCCGCAGTGCTCTGGGGAGCCACGACACTGTGGCGCTCGGTCGGCATCCTCGCGCTCCTCGTGCTGATCGCGCTCATGGTCTCGCTGCGGGATACCTCCACGGCGATCCAGTGGCGCAAGTTTCACCTGGTGCTTCCGGCGCGTCGCGATGCCGGCCTGGCGCTTCTCGTCAGCATCGCAGAGCTCACCTGCGCCGCAGCGACGCTTTACTTCCTGCTGCCATCGACAGCGGACATCACCTTCCCGAACTTCATCGGACTCTATCTCATTGCGATCCTGGCGGGACTCATCTCCACAGTGCCCGCGGGGCTCGGCGTGTTCGAATGGGTGCTGCTGCGCCTGATGCCGCAGGTCAACCCCACCGAGCTGCTCGCCTCGATCCTCGTATACCGGGCCGTGTACTACGTACTGCCGCTCGTCATCGGGATCGCGGCACCCGCCGCGGTCGTGTTCCGCAATCGCAGCCGCACGATCGGTCGATTGCTGGGCGATGTGACGCCCGCGTTGGCAGCGATCGCCGTGTTCGGCGCCGGCGCGTGGTTGCTGCTGGCGGGATCATTGCCGTTGCCGCGCGAGGCGCGGGGCGGTACGCCGCTGGCGCTCCTCGAGGTTTCGCACCTCACCGCGAGCCTGATCGGCGTCGCGCTGCTCGTGCTCGCGCGCGGCATTCAGCAGCGCAATCACGGCGCCTGGGTGCTGACGTTTGGCGCCCTGGGCACGGCGGCAGTGCTTTCGACCTTGCGTAGCGATCCGCTGCTGTTGACCGCCATGATGATCGTGCTGGCACTTGCACTGTGGATTGGCAGGCGACGCTTCTATCGCCCGGCGGCTCTGTTCGAGGCGCGCTTCTCGTGGATGTGGTGGCGCAACGTCATCGTGGTCGTCTTCGGTACGGCCTGGCTCATGCTGTTCGCCTATCGGCACGTTCTCTATCAGCATGAGTTGCTGTGGCAGTTCGAAGCGGCTGGCGATGCGCCGCGCGCACTGCGCGCGCTCGTCGTTGTGGTTGTGGTGCTCTCGGCGCTCGCCTTGCGCGAGCTGTTGCGGCCGGCGCGCGGCACCGAGCCGACGCCCGAGGAACCGGTTCTCGATGCGCTCAAGCCGATTCTCGAGCGCGTGACTGAAACTCAGCCGCTGCTCGCCTACCTGGGCGACAAGGCGATCCTCAGCAGCGCTGACCGGCGCGGATTCGTCATGTACCAGAGTGCCGGCGATTCGTTGATCGCGATGGGCGATCCGGTGGGCGATGTCGCGAGCCGCAACGAGCTGCGCTGGGCGTTTCGCGAGCTTGCGGATCGGCGCGGGCTCAACTGCGTCTTCTACCAGATCGGGAGCGAGGATCTGGAGCGGTACCTGGATCTGGGGCTTTCGCTCGTGAAGCTCGGTGAGGAGGCGATCGTCGACCTCGACACTTTCACCCTCGAAGGCGGCTCCCGTGCGAGCCTGCGTGGCGCGCGCAACCGTGCGTTGCGCGACGGCCTGCGCTTCTCCGTGGTGCCGGCCGATGGTATCGAGGGGTGGCTGGATGAGCTCAGGAGCATTTCCGATGACTGGCTGCAGGACAAAGCCGGTGCGGAGAAGGGCTTCTCGCTTGGCTACTTTTCGCCCGAATACGTGCGGCGATTTCCCTGTGCGCTGGTTTTTCACGGTAAGCAGCCGGTGGCGTTCGCGAACCTGTGGCTGGCGCCGGCAGGCCACGAGTTGTCGGTCGACCTGATGCGACAGAGGCGCGATGCGCCTGCCGGAGTGATGGATTTCCTGCTCATCGAAACGATGCTGTGGGGAAAAGCGCAAGGCTATCGCTCGTTCAACCTCGGCATGGCGCCGCTTTCGGGAATGGCGCGCCATCGCCTTGCCTCGCGCTGGCAGCGGTTGCTCGACCTCATCGCGCGCCGCGGCCAACGCTTCTACAACTTTGAAGGCCTGCGTCGCTACAAGGAGAAATTCGGACCGCACTGGCGGCCGCGCTATCTCGCCGCGCCCGGAGGTCTGGCGTTACCGCGCGTCCTGCTCGACGTCACGCGACTGATCGGCAGCGGGATGCGCACGCCTGTGACGCGTGCCGCAGGAGCATCCGCGAACCATCTGGAAGCCGCGTGAGTTCATGAAACGCGGCCTGGTGGCTCTGTGCATGCTGGGTCTGCTCAGCGCGCGCGCCGCTGTTCCTGCGCCGACGCCTGCGCTCGTCGAAAACGCCGCATCTCGCGTGGTCACATTTGACTTCGAGGAGCTCGGCCCGATCACCGTGTACCAGCCGGCCGCCACGCCGCGGAGCGTCGCGCTGTTCATTTCGGGCGACGGCGGCTGGAATCGCGGCGTCGTCGACATGGCGCGTGCGCTCGCTGCACGTGGCGCGTTGGTGGCCGGAGTCGACATTCGGCGGGTGATGAAGCTCACCCCACTTCGCGATCGGGGCTGCACCTATCCGGCAACGCAGTTCGAACAGCTCGCCCACAGCCTGGAGGCGCGCTTCGCTCTGCCCCAGTATCGCTACCCGATACTGGTGGGCTACAGCTCCGGCGCCACTCTCGCGTATGCACTCTTGTTGCAAGCGCCGGCCGGCACCTTCGCCGGTGCGCTGAGTCTCGGGTTCGGGCCGGACCTGGAGGCTCCGACTCCATTGTGCGAGGAGAACCTGCTGCGCACCGTGGTACGCCATTCACCGCCCGCGGGCTTCGACATCCAGCCCGTTACGAGCACCCCGGCGCGCTGGGTCGTATTGCAGGGCGATCTCGACCAGGTGTGCGACCCGCAACGCAGCCACGATTTCGTAGCGCCGATCGGCAACGCGCAGCTCGTGATGCTGCCGAATGTCGGGCACGGATACTCGGTACCGAAGAACTGGATGCCGCAGTTCCTGAGCGCCTACGACTCGCTGCTCGAGGCCGCCAATCCGCGCGAGGTCGCTTCGAGCGCGGAGCTCGGCAACCTGCCGCTGGTCGAAGTGCCAGCCGACAAACCCGACGGCGACAGCCTTGCAGTGATCCTGACTGGTGACGGCGGATGGGCGGGGCTGGATCGCGGTCTCGCCTCGGACTTCGCCACACGCGGCATCCCGGTGATCGGGCTCTCCACGCTGCACTATTTCTGGAAAGCGCGCACCCCTGAGGAGACCGGTGCGGATCTCGACCGGGTGATTCGTTATTACCTGCAGCACTGGCACAAGGCGCGCGCCCTCGTGATCGGTTATTCGATGGGCGCCGACGTCCTGCCTTTCGCGCTCAACCGGCTCAGCCCCGATACCATCGCTCGCGTGGCGCTCGCCGCTGCTCTGGCGCCCGGCACCGAAGCGCAGTTTGAGTTTCATCTCACGGACTGGGTGGGGCGGCACCACGCCGGGCTGCCACTCGTCCCCGAAGTCGAACGCCTCAAGACACCCTTTATCTGCGTCTACGCGCACGATGACTCCGACACGCTCTGTCCAAAGCTCGATCGCGAGCGCTTCAAGGTGATCGAGCTTCCGGGCGGGCACCACTTCGAAGGCGACTACGCCCGCCTCGCCGCCACGCTCCTGGCTCAGATATGAACCGCACAGGCAGTTTCGGGTGGGTGAGTACTTTCGCGAAGAGCTAGACTGCGCGTATGCGGATCCTGGTGGTGGAAGACGATCGCGAAGTGGCGCGCTTCATCGAGCGGGGCCTGAAGGAAGCGGGCCACACCGTGGACCTGGCGAACGACGGCCGCGATGGGCTGTTCCTCGCCATGAGCGAGCCCTACCAGGCAGTCGTGCTCGATCGCATGCTGCCGCACGTTGATGGCCTAGCGATCCTGCGCGCCCTGCGCGGATCGAGTATCGACACGCCCGTTCTGATCCTGAGTGCGCTCGGCGATGTCGATGATCGCGTCTCCGGCTTGCGCGCCGGCGGCGATGACTACCTCGTGAAGCCCTTCGCTGTGAGCGAGCTCATTGCGCGGCTCGAAGTGCTGCAGAGGCGTGTTTCGGCGAACACGGCGGGTCCCGTCACCGTGTTGCGTGTTGCCGATCTCGAAATGGACCTGCTGAAGCGCAGCGTGAAGCGTGCCGGCACCAAGGTCGATCTGCAGCCCAAGGAATTCCAGCTCCTCGAATTCCTGATGCGCCATGCCGACCAGGTGGTCACGCGCACGATGCTGCTCGAAGGCGTGTGGGACTATCACTTCGATCCGCGCACCAATGTGATCGACGTGCACATCTCGAACCTGCGCGCCAAGATCGATCGCGGTGCGATGCAGCCGTTGCTGCATACCGTCCGTGGCTCGGGATACCGGCTTGGTCTGGCGTCGGATTAGAAGTCCCGTCTATTTGCTCACGTGGTGTCTGCCACCGGCCGCGGCAGCGGTGTTGGCTCTCGCCTTGTGGCCCGTGTATCGCGAGTCGGTCGACGATCTCGACAAGCAGGTGCGCGAAGCGATTGCCGAGGAAATCCAGGGACTCGACGTGCACTACCATGAAAAGGGCGTCGAGGCGCTTGCCGAAACCATCGAGCTGCGGGTGCGTGCGCCGGCAGATCCGGATGCGGTGTATCTGCTGACCGATGCGGACGGCAAAGTGCTCGCCGGCAACCTGCGAGCGTGGCCCGATGGAGTGCCGCAAGTTGAGCGCCCTTGGTTCAGCGTGCCCCAGCCCGATGGCCTGGAGCTCGAAGGCCGGGTATTCGAACTGAACGGCAACCGGCTGCTGCTGGTCGGCAGACGCTCGCCCCTGCGCCGCATCGATCAGCACCTGAGGGCGCAGCTGTGGAGCGCGACGATCCTCGGCCTCATCGCATGCGGCGCCATCGGCACGATCGCGATCGTGCTGTTCCGCTGGCGTATCTCGAAGATGGCCGCGCGGGTCGATGCCATCGAGAGCGGCGATCTGACGCAGCGCCTGCCGCTGAGCGGCACCGGTGATGAGCTCGATCAGCTCGCGCGCCGCTTCAATTCCGCGTTCGATCGCATTGCGACGCTGGTTGACGGCACGCGCCACATCAGCAGCGCGATCGCCCATGACATGCGCCGCCCGGTGGCGAGCCTGCGCAACGAGCTCGACGAGCTCAGCCGCGATTCGCGTCTCGATGCGGCGAGTCGCGAGCGTGTCAACCAGGCTATCGAGCGCATCGACGAGATGCTTGCGACCTTTTCCGCGCTGCTGCGGCTGGCGCGCATCGAGGCGGGCAGCTTCGGGCCACGCCACGACAGCGTCGACCTGCGCGCCGTGTGGCAGGACGCCGTCGACCTGTACGCAGCAGTGGCGGTCGAACGCGGCATGCACATCGTGGCGCGGCTGCAGCCGGCGCTGGTCACGGGCGATCGCGACCTGTTGTTTCAGATTGCACAGAACCTGCTCGAAAATGCCGTGCGTCATGGCGGCGGGCAGATCGATGTCGACCTGCATACGAATGCAGGCGCAAGCGTCGTCGTGCGTGACCACGGCCCGGGTGTGCCCCCGGACGCTCTGCCGCACCTCTTCGAGCGCTTTTATCGCGTGGATACTGCCCGTACCAGCAGCGGTTTTGGCATCGGCCTGGCGCTCGTGAAAGCGATCGTCGAGTTGCATCGCGGGCGAATGAGCGCGCGCAATGCTGAACCGGGCCTGGCGATCGAGGTCGAATTGCCGCGTTCCGCCTGACATACTCTCGAGCGGCAAACAATGACATACTCCCGCGCCTCGCAGTGGCGCCGTTTCGCATGACGTTTCCCCGCACTTTCTCCTTCTCGATCCTCACAGCGTTCCTGCTCGGCCTCGTTTGCGCCCTCGCTGGCTGCTCGGGTGACAAGTCCAACGCGATGAACAATGCGGCTGCCTTCGGTGGCGGGCCGGATACAGCCATCGGCGTCGTGACCGAGGCAGCACGACAGGAAGAGTTCGCCTACGAAGTCGAGGCGCTCGGCACCGCTCACGCCAATGAAGCGGTCGACATCACGGCCAAGGTTTCCAACCTCGTCACGGCGATTCGTTTCCGCGAAGGCCAGCAGGTGCGCCGCGGCACTACGCTGGTGGAGCTCGACAGTGTGCAAGCGGGCGCGGAGCTCGCAGCCGCGCGTGCCGCACTGAGTGAAACGCGCAGCCAGTACAAGCGCAGCCAGGAGTTGTACGCGACCCAGGCGATGTCGCAGTCGCAGCTCGATCAGCTCGAGGCGACATTGCTCGCAAACCAGGCTCGCGTGACGACGGCAGAATCCAAGCTCTCCGATACCGTGATTCGCGCGCCGTTCGATGGGCGCACCGGTCTCAGGCGCGTCAGCGTCGGGAGCCTCATCAGTCCCGGCACGCTGATCACGACACTGGATGACACGCGGATCATCAAGCTCGACTTCTCGGTGCCCGAGACCTTCATCGCCATCATCAAGGAAGGCCTGCCGCTCACGGCGCGCAGCATTGCGTTCCCGAATCAGGACTTCAAAGGAACGATCGTCAGTATCGACTCGCGCCTCGATCCGACCACGCGCGCCATCACGGTGCGCGCGGAGCTGCCCAATCCCGACGGCAAGTTGAAGCCAGGGATGTTTCTCAATGTTCGCCTGCAGGAGGAGCGGGGCCAGGTGCTGATGATTCCCGAGCAGGCACTCGTTCCCGAGGAAGGTCGCCAGTACGTGTTCCTGGTGACCGATGAGCACGCGCGCAAACGCGAGGTGAGCATCGGTCGTCGCAAGCCCGGGAAGGTGGAGATCATTTCGGGCCTCGTCGCGGGCGACCAGATCGTGGTTGAGGGTACCCAGAAGGTCCGTGACGGAGCGCGCGTGCGCAATGTCCGCGAAGAGCTCGAGACCGTCAGCCGCGACTGATGCGGGTCCGCTGTCAATCGCTTAAGGCGCTTTTAAGCCATTGTTTTAGTTGGTTGTAGTACCCGGATAGCCCGGAGTAACGGGCCCTGTCTGGTAAACTGCCGCGCCTTCCGCCCCCAAGCTTCTGGCGCCTCTCTCGGCCGATCAATGCCTGACCCGTGCGCCCCCAATAATGCCGAAGGCGAGATGAGTCATGGCTGCATCACCTTATCAGCAACTGGAGCAGGAATTCCGGCGCCTGCACGCCTTCCGCGGGGCGCTGTCACTCTTGCGCTGGGACGCGGCGGTGATGATGCCCCGTGGCAGTGCCGATGTCCGGGGCGAGCAGCTGGCTGCGCTCGAAACTGAATACCACGCTCTCCTGACGGCTCCCCGGGTGACGCGCCTCCTCGATCGCGCGCAGGCGAACTCGCAGGGGCTCGAGGACTGGCAACTCGCCAACCTGCGTGAAATGCGCCGCCAGCGCGATCACGCGATCGCCACGCCGACGACACTGATCTCACGCCTGGCGCGAGCCACCTCGCGCGCGGAAGCGCAGTGGATAGAGGCGCGACAGAAGAACGACTTTTCCGTGTTTGCGCCTCATCTCGAGGAGGTCGTCGCGCTGGTCCGTGACAAGGCGGCGCTGCTCGGACAGGCGCTCAACCTGCAGCCGTACGATGCACTCGTCGATGAGTTCACTTCGGGCATCACGACGCAGCGATATCGATACGCTGTTCAAGGCGCTGTCGCGCAAGCTTCCGTCGCTGATCAACGAGACCATCGAGCTGCAGGCGAAAACTCCAGCGCTGCCGCTCAACGGCAAGTTCACGGCCTCGAAGCAGCGCCAGCTGGTGGTCGATGTCATGAAAGCGCTCGGCTTTCCATTCGATCGGGGTCGGCTCGACGAGAGCGAGCACCCGTTCACGGAAGGCGTGCCCGGCGATATTCGCATCACGACGCGCTTCGATCCCAACGATCCGTTCAACGGTCTGCTCGGCGCACTGCATGAGAGCGGCCATGCCATGTACGATCTCGGCCTGCCGCTCGAATGGCGCGACCAGCCGGTCGGACGCGATCGGGGCATGGCGCTGGAGGAGAGCCAGTCGCTGCTTCTGGAAATGATCGTCGGCCGCAGCCGTCCGTTTGTGCGCTACCTGAAGCCGCTGATCGAGAAGCACTACGGTGTCAGCGGCCCGGAATGGGATATCGACAATCTCTATCGGCACCTCAATCGGGTGCGCCGCGGGCTGATTCGTGTCGATGCCGATGAGCTCACCTATCTGCTGCACATCATGCTTCGCTACGACCTCGAGAAGAAAATCCTCGGTGGTGAGCTCGCGATTCGCAACATTCCGGAAGCGTGGAATACGTTCATGGAAGAGCGGCTCGGCATCCGGCCGCAGAATGACGTCGAGGGGTGCCTGCAGGACATTCACTGGGCGGTGGGATCGTTCGGCTATTTCCCGTCGTACGCACTCGGCGCCATCATCGCGGCGCAGTTCTGGGATAGCCTTCATGCGCAGCGTCCCGGCATCGACGAGGAGATCGCCAGCGGCCAGTTCGGTGGCCTGTTCGAATGGCTGCGCAACAACGTCCACAGCCTCGGCGCGAAAGTCTCGATCCAGGATCTGATGAAGAGCGCGAGTGGCAAGCCGTTGTCAGCCGCCGCATCGCTCAGGTATCTCGAGACCAAGTACCTGGAATCTTCGACATGAGCCGCATCGCGCTCGAGCTGTCGCGCCTCGGCTGGATGCTCCTCATCGTGGTGCCTTCGCTGGCAGCCGCTCACGACTGCTGGCTCCAGGCCGATGAGTATCACGTACCGATCGGCGCAAAGCTGGCAGTGCATCTCAACATGGGTGAGGCACTGAAGCCGGAGGAGGAAAAGGCTTACGAGAAGGAGCACACCGAGCGCTTTGAGCTGCGCCTGCCGAACGACGTGCGCGACCTGCGCGGCGCGGCGAGCGATGGTGTCAAGCCCGTGTTTGCCGAGGTACCCCCCGCAGCGGGCGCGTTCCTGGTGACGATGGTGCGCGGCTCGCCAATCATCGAGCTCGACGCGGCGAAGTTCGACGCTGAACTCGCCCACGAGGGCATTGCGCTGGCGCACGGGCGGCCGCTGGAGCGTGTGCGGTCGTGGTGCTTCCTCAAGTTGCTGGGTCACTCGGGCGAGGACACCGAGACCGACCTGCATCATCGCTTCACCGGCATGCAATATGAGATCGTGCTGTTGCAGAATCCTCTCACGATGCACGCGGGAGACGAGCAGATCGTGCAACTCCTTCTGGAGACCAAGCCGCTGGCCAACGCGACAGTGTCCGCACTGCATCGATCACCGGACGGCGCGCTGCTCGAGTTGCAGGGCGTGAGCGACGCCCGGGGTGTCGCGAGATTCACGCTCACTCAGCCCGGAGTCTGGCTGGTCCGCAGCGTGCATATGCGTCCGTGCAAGGGTTGCAAGGACGCGGACTGGGAGAGCTTCCGGGCCACGTACAGTTTCGCCGTGGAATGACGACACCGAATGCCATCATGGACATGAAGAGCGCCCTGCCGGCGAACAATCTCTCCAACACCACGCGGCGCCTGCAGGCGCGGCTGCGCGGCCTGGTCGGCAAAGCCATCGAGGATTACGGCATGATCGCCGCGGGCGATCGGGTGATGGTTTGCTTGTCCGGCGGCAAGGATTCCTACACGCTGCTCGATCTGCTGCTGAGCCTGCAGCGCAGCTCACCGGTGCGCTTCGAGCTCATCGCGGTGAATCTGGATCAGAAGCAGCCGGGATTTCCCGCGCACGTGCTGCCCGAATACCTCACGGCGCTCGGCGTGCCCTTTCACATCATCGAGCAGGACACCTATCGGGTCGTGAAGCAGGTGGTGCCGGAAGGCAAGACGATGTGCGGGCTGTGCTCGCGCTTGCGACGCGGCGCGCTTTACCGCTACGCACGCGAGCAGGGCATCACCAAGATCGCACTCGGCCATCATCGCGACGATCTCATCGAGACGCTGTTCCTCAACATGTTCTTCGGCGGCAAGCTCAAGTCCATGCCACCGAAGCTGCGTTCCGAGGACGGCCACCACATCGTGATCCGCCCGCTCGCCTACGTCGCGGAACGCGACGTCGAGCGCTACGCGCGCGCCCGCGAGTTTCCGATCATTCCGTGCAACCTGTGCGGATCGCAGCAGCATCTGCAGCGCGTCGCGATCAAGCAGATGCTCGCCGATTGGGAGAAGGAGCATCCGGGGCGACTGGAAGCGATCGGCAGCGCGCTGCGCAATGTGGTCAGCTCGCACCTTGCCGATCCGCAGGCCTTCGATTTCTCCCACCTCGCGCCCGTGCGGCGCGAATAGGATTCGCGTGGGCGAACCTCTCGCCTCGGAAGTACCAGCGCCCCCGCTGCCGAATACCTACTGGATCGAGGCGGGGCGATTGCTGGCGGGGGAATATCCAGCCACGCCCTCGCGCGCCGACACGCTGTTTCGCCTCAACAAGCTGCTTGACGCCGGCATCACCTGTTTCATCGACCTCACCGAACCCGGCGAGCTCGCGCCGTATGAGGCGCTGCTGCCCAGCGCGAAAACCCCGAGCGGCCTCCACGTGATGTATGTGCGCAAGCCCATCCGCGACCATTCGATTCCGCACGCCCGCGAGGCGATGATCGACATTCACGAGTACCTCGATCGCGCGTTCGCTGCCGGGCACCGCGTTTACCTGCATTGCCACGCCGGGATCGGCCGCACCGGCATGGTGCTCGGATGCTACCTCGTGCATCGGGGCATGCTTCCTGACGCGGCGCTCGATCGGCTCAACGCGCTGTGGCGCTTCAATGCGCGCTCGCAGGACTGGCCGCACACGCCGGAAACCGACGAGCAGTACGAATACGTGCTCAACTGGCGCGCACCCGAGCCTCCAGCGACTGAATCGACTCCTGCGCCGCCTCGCGAGGCTCTCGACGCTGCCCGCGTAGTTCGTGATCGCTACCACGGCGCTATGCTCGGACTTGCGGTCGGTGATGCGCTCGGCGCGTCGGTTCAGTACCGCGCCCCCGGCTCCTTCACGCCGCTCGGCGACATGCTCGGCGGTGGCCCGTTCGAAATGCCACGGGGCGGCTGGACCGACGACACGGCGATGGCGCTGTGCCTGGCGGAGAGCTTGGTCGAGCGCGGCGACTTCGACTCTGCCGACCAGGTCACCCGTTATCGTCTCTGGCAGCGCGAAGGCCACCTCACGAGTACCGGTCAATGCATCGGAATCACCGCGGCCGTGGCACAGGCGCTCGCAACTTCGAAATGGTCCGGGAAGCCGTTTGCCGGATCTCACGACCCGACAAGACTGGACAAGGACGCGTTGTCGCGGGTGGCGCCGGTGGTGCTGTTCTACCTCGCCGAGCCGCGTGCCGCAGTCGAGTTTGCGGCGGAAGCGGCACGCACGACCGATCAGTCACCAGTCCTGCTCGATGCTTGCCGCTTCTTCGCCTCACTCCTGGTCGGAGCACTGCAGGGAGCGAGTCGCCAGCAGCTCCTGAATCCGGGATACACGCCGGTGGAGGACCTCTGGCGGCAACGGCCGCTCAAGCCCGCGATCGCCGCGGTGGCCGCAGGTTCGTACCGGAACAAGGCTCCGCCCGATGTTCAGGGCGGAGGCGGAGTGGTGGAGGCGCTCGAGGCGGTCCTTTGGGTGCTCGGCCACAGCCAGAGCTTTCGCGAAGGGGCCCTGCTGGCAGCCAATCTGGGCCTCGATTCGGACGTGACGGGCGCCCTGTTTGGCCAGCTGGGTGGTGCGCTCTATGGCGTTGCGGCCATTCCACCGGGCTGGCGCAGCGCGTTACTCAAGCGGGATCTGATCGAGCAGCTCACCGATCGGTTACTGGCCGCCTCGCTGGAAAAAATGGCGACCTGATCCCCGGGAGCGCCGGCCAGTTCTGCTAGTATTTGCGCAGCAGCCGGCACTCGCCGGCCGCGATCCAGGTTCCACCGTATAGAGGCCATGGCGCACAAAGCGCCCATTCGCATTCGATTACCCGCCCGGCGCCAGCGCAAGGCCGCGCCGCATTGGACGCGGCTGTCCGATGAAGAACTGCTGGACCTGCGGTTTTGCGATCTGCACCTGCGCATCGACGGCACCGCGGTTGCACCGCAAATCAAGCGACTGTATGCGGAGCTTGATGCCGTAGGCCTGAAAGTGCGCCCCCATTGCTGGCTCGCCGAGGAATGGTTTTCACCGGACGGCGTGCCGGGTATCGCGATTCCCTTCTATTTGTCCCATCCGCGGCTCAGGCAACTCGAGCGGCGCATGATGCACGAAGTGGAGGGCGGCAACTCCAACTGGATGATGCGGATCCTGCGTCACGAAGCGGGTCACGCGGTCGACTCGGCGTTCCGCTTGCGACGTCGTCGTCGCTGGCGCGAAGTCTTCGGACCGGCATCGCTCCCTTATCCAGACAGCTATCGCCCGCGACCGGGCAGCCGGCGCTATGTGCAACATCTCGGGTCCTGGTACGCGCAGAGTCATCCAACGGAGGATTTCGCCGAGACTTTCGCGGTGTGGCTGAGGCCGGGTTCCGGGTGGCGCCGCTCTTATGAGGGCTGGCGTGCGCTGGACAAACTGCAGTATGTCGATGAGCTGATGCACGAGCTGGCACATCTCAGGCCGCCGGTTCGCAGCCGCGACTTGATCGACCCGCTCTCGAGCGAGAAACGTACACTCCGTCAGCACTACCGCAACAAACTTGGGCGTCACGCTGCGAGCCGGCGCTCCGCCGCCGAGACTATGATCGAGCGCGCCTTGCGCGCCCATCCTGAGGGCCGAGGCTCGATCCGCGCTGCCGGGTTCGTGCGCGGACTCGAGGCTGCATTCAGGCGCAGAGTCGCGCTGCGGCTCGACACCAGCGAATACCTGATTCACCAGGTGTTGCGCCTCGTCATCCAGCGTTCGGCGTACCTCAACCTGTACGTGCAGGGGCCGGTGCGGGCAGCCCGGCGCCGCATCGAGGCACTCATCATCCGCATTGCACGCCTGCATCTGAACGGGACCGCTGGACGCCACGTGCTATGAAGCCTCTGCGCACGCTCGTCGTGATGCACGAGAGTCTGGTGCCCCCGGAAAGCCTCAAAGGTCATAGCGACAAGGAAATAGAAGAATGGCGCGCCGAGTACGATGTCATCACGCACCTGCGCAACGCGGGTCATGACGTCAAACCACTCGGCGTGCGCGACAGCCTCACCGAATTGCGCGCCGAGATCTCCGAGTGGAAACCGCAGATCGTCTTCAACCTGCTCGAAGAGTTCGACGGCATCGTTACCTACGATCAGCACGTGGTCGCATTTCTCGAGCTGCTGCGCCAGCCGTACACCGGCTGCAATCCACGCGGCCTGCTGCTCTCGCGCGATAAGGTCCTGAGCAAGCAGCTCCTCGCTTACCATCGCATCCCGACGCCGCAGTTCGCGGTCTTTCCGCGCGGCACACGCATGCGCTTGCCGAAGCGCCTGCGCTTTCCGATGTTCGTGAAGTCCGCCACCGAGGATGCGAGCCTCGGCATCGCCCAGGCTTCGGTAGTCGAGGACGCCGCCAAGCTGAAGGAACGCGTTGAGTTCATCCACGAACAGACCACCTCGGATGCGCTGGTCGAGGAATACATCGAAGGACGGGAGTTCTACGTCGGCGTGCTCGGCAATCGGCGCCTGACGACGTTCCCGGTGTGGGAGATGTTCTTCGGCTCCTTGCCCGAATCGCTGCCCGCGATCGCGACGCGCAAGGTGAAATGGGATAAGCGCTACCAGAAGAAGTACGGCATCACGACGGATCCGGCGAAAGACCTCCCGCAAACCGTAGTCGACCAGATGTCGAATCTCGCGCGGCGCATTTACAAGGCGCTGCATCTCTCCGGTTATGCGCGCATGGATTTTCGGCTGCGAGCGGACGGGAGCCTGTTCGTCCTCGAGGCAAACGCGAACCCGAACCTGAGCAAGGAGGAAGACTTTGCCGACTCGGCACGTTCAGTGGGAATGTCGTACGACGAGCTGCTGAGCAAGATCCTCGCGCATGGCCTGAGCTACCAGGCGGCGTGGCGATTGTACGAGTCCTGAGAGGAACCCGTCGGTTCAGGCCTTCCGGGATTTCCTGTGCTTCGGGCCGGCCGCGATCTCCTCCAGGCGTTGCACAGCCTTGCGCTTCTCGGCGGGCGAGTAGCCTTCGTAGCAGCGATCGATCAGTCGGCGAACCAGCTCGATCTTGATCGGGGCGGCATCCGCCGGAAGCTCGACGTCCGCGTGATCGAATGCCAGGATCATCCTGAAGAAGTGTTCAAGCTCTGGCTCGGGCAATGCGCAATCCGTCTCCACGAGCGCTTTGATCGAACCAAAAATCCTCATGCCGTAGGTTGAGGCCAGGTTGTGCGCGATCGTTCGATGCGTCGACTCACCAGCCGTCATGATTTCGTCCAGCAGGGCCAGGGCTTCGTCCAGATGAAAAAGCCCATCCCGGGAGCGAAATTCCACCTCGGCCCGGGACAAGTGCACCCGCGCGCGGCGCAGCCGCTCTGGTTCGGAGGAAGGCTTCATCCGGCGTGCAGCTGTGTCTTCGTCAGTGAACCGGGGTCTTGTTCGTATTGTGGCTCGCACGAATCTTCCATACGGCGCCGTCCTTGACCGTCACCCACGTGAACAAGCCCTCTCGAGGCTCCCTTGGCGTTCCGTCATCGTCGCGATCGCCCTTCATGCCCCAGCTCACGTACACCAGAGCCACGTCCGGCTTCAGAAGAGCTACTTCGACATCCTTTACCGTGAATACGCTGTCCTTGAACTTGCCCGCATGGACACGTACGTGCCCCTGCACGACGGCCTCGATTCCCTTCCCACGAACCGCGTTGACGTTGACCCAGTCGACGTCGTCAGTGAGCAACTTCCGAAATGCACCTTCGATATCGTGCTTGTTCCATGCCGTCTGGAAGTCCCTGACCAGGGCGAGATTGGCTTCCTCCGGGCTCATGTCCTCTGCGTGCCCGGAAACAAGGCTGCTCACAATCGCAAGAGTGACCAGTGCTGCCAAATGCACTTGAGCACGTTTCATGGCGGTCTCCTCGTGGCTGGCCGATTGTACATGTCATTGCGACGACTACCGCGACGGACGGCAGGGTCCTAAGAGCCGGCCAGCGCGAACATCAGCATCGCGACGACGAGAGTCAGCTTGTGCGTCAAGTTATTCTCAGCCCTCATTCGCTGACGTCAGCTCACCGCATCGACCAGAAGACGACCGCGCATACCAAGACATTCCAGGCCACTACCGAGACGCCGGCCACCAGTGCGGGACGCCGCAAACAGAAAGTGCGCACAACACGCATCCGCGCCAATGCGATACAGCACGCCAATACGCCAACGGGCACCCGCGGTCTAATGTCCCGCCTCAGACCAGACCGCCAATTCGTTGCCACTCGGATCGGCGAAATGAAATCGGCGCCCACCAGGAAACGAAAACGGTTCCTTGAGAATCTTCCCGCCGGCTGAACGTACAGCGACCAGACTCTGATCAAGGTCTCTCGAATAGAGAATCACGAGCGGACCGCCGGTCCGAACTTCCTTGGTTCGATTCAGGCCGCCGACCTCACCAGCGGCACCCTGGATCCCAGCGTAATCCGGACCGTAGTCGGTGAACTTCCATCCGAACGCGTCAGCATAGAAGCGCTTGGCTGCGTCCAGGTCGCGGACCGTGAACTCGATGTAGTCGATAGCGTGATGAAGATGCATGAGTCACTCCCTCGCGATGATCGCACCGCATATGCGCCTACGGTCGAATTTGTGGGACATGGCGCACTTCCAGTTTCTCGGTCGTCGCATCACGGAGGAATATGGTCTGTCCGACCGCCAGTCGACCGATGCGAGTGACCGCGCCGTAGATTCCCGCGTGATTCTGGCTCGCACGAACGACCGCCTTTAGCACTTCTGGCGCGGGACTTGCTGAGTCGGGATCAAGGTTCACCATCGAGCAGCGAACGTCGCGCATCGTCACGGCGATGGCGGGGGCGTCGTCCCCCTCGCCGAATGAGAGCACACCGCCCACCCACTCGTCCTCCTGGAAGGGAACCGGCCGCAGTAAACGAACTACAACATTCGGGCGAAATCGGCGCACGTCCGGGCTCAGTCCTGCGAGTCGTCCGATCTCGCGCACCGTATCGGAGGCGATCACGGAAATGCTCGCTTCATCGAAGATGCCATGATTCAACTGCATCATCTGCACGAGACCCCCGTACCGGCGTCCGATCTCCGTGGCCAAGTCCTCCCCGAAGACAGGCATCTCTTCGCCATCCGGCGTGCGAACATGCGTAGCAAGGTTTCCCGCAGCACCGTCTTCACGGCGGTGCGGAGCAAACAGGAGCAGGTCCGGAAGCTTGCTTGCCGATAGCCACGGGAACCCGCTGCGGTTATCAAGCCGCCGGAATGCCAGCCGTCTGTCACCATCGAGGCCGTGCCAGCCCAGCTTGGCGACCTCGAGTCGTTCACCGCGCATGGACTTCACGGGATACCGGAAGATCGCCTCTACATGTCCGATTTCTATGCGCATGCTCGATCCGAGTCCGCCCCTTGCTTCGGTCCTTGAGTTGGCGTTTGCACAAGGCATCCGACGCGTCTACGAAATGCAGCTCATGCTCTGCATCCGCGGCTTCAAACAACTGCCGAAACCACGCGCGCTGCGCTCGAACATGTGCTTATGAAGCTAGCGGTTGCCCTTGCGGAACTCGAAGAACGGGTCATCGCGCCGACCAGAGATGACGTTCCCGGCCGAGTCGAAGGAGCGCTCGGATGATTTGAACTCGGTGGGCGTGAGCTCGATCTTCACTTCGGTACGTGCACCCGACCCGCCGACGCCGCGACAACTCGCCACGGAACTGTGCCCGGTAAAGCGCTCATCCGCGAACTCCCACTTCAGCTCGCAACCACTTGTGCTGCTCAGATCGTCGGGGACGATGCTCTTGAAGATGTCGGGGCGATCGTGGCCACGGACCCAGCGGTCGGGTTCCTTGAAGTTGTAGATCGTCTGCGCGATCGCCTGGTCGTCGGAAGTCTTCTCGAAGCTGTAGAGCTGCTGACTCAGCACGTGCTGCGGATTCATCGCGTCGCTCTGCTGCACGTAGTAGGTTTGCTTGCCGATGATGTTGGCCTCGACCGCTACGATGTCGAGCGCGATCGGCGCGTGCACGTCGATGACGTTGTGAGCGAGATCGCTATCGACCTGTGCGCGATTGTCATAGGCGCCCGGCAGCCATTCCGCAATCCGACCGAGATCTGCTTCGCGCAGAGCCTTGTTGTTGGCGCAGCCGCAGGCCAGCAGCGCAGTGCCGATCAGCAGGACAGCAGCTCTGTTCATGATGCCACTCCGTCTGCGGGTTTTTTGGGTCAGGACCCCTTCAGCCACTTGTCGAGCCACGCCAGCACTTCACGGTGCCATTGCAGGCTGTCATGCGGCTTCAGGATCCAGTGGTTCTCATCCGGGAAGATCACCAGGCGACTCTCGATGCCGCGACGCTGCAGCGCTGTGAAAGCGGACAGGCCCTGCCCATAGGGCACGCGAAAATCCAGCTGGCCATGCGTCACGAGCATCGGCGTGCGCCAGGCATCGACGTGGTTGACGGGATTGAACTTCTCATAGTTCTCCGGCTTCTCGAATTGCGCGCCGCCGTGTTCCCACTCCTCGAACCACAACTCCTCGGTCTGGTAGTACATGCCGCGGCCGTCAAAGATGCCCGCGTGATTCACGATGCAGCGAAAGCCATCGTTCCAGTTGCCGGCGATCCAGTTCATCATGTAGCCGCCGTAGGAGGCGCCCATCGCACACGCGCGCTGGCCGTCGAGCCACGGATACTTTGCTGTCGCGGCGGCGAGACCCTTGCGCAAGTCCTCGAGCGGTTTGCCACCCCAGTCCTGGCTGATCGAATCCGTGAACGCCTGCCCGTAGCCGGGTGAGCCGTGGAAGTCGATGAACACCACCGCATAGCCTGCGCCGGCATACACCTGCGGATTCCAGCGGTAACTCCACGCGTTGCCAAAGCTCACCTGCGGTCCGCCATGGACGATGAAGGCGATCGGATACTTGCTGGTGGCGCTGAATTCCGCGGGCTTCACGACGTAACCGTAAACCGTCTCTCCGTTCCAGCCACTGAAGCTGAATTGTTCCGGCGTCCCCATGGTGCGAGTGCCGAGCAGCGCGGAGTTGTAATGCGTGAGGCGTTGCGGGCGTCCGCCGCCCAGGTTCACGCTGTACAGGTCGACGGGCGCGGTGAGCGACGCGAGCCCGTACACGACCGATTGCGGCCCAGACCGAAAAATCCGTGACCTGTCCTTGTGCCTGGACCGCAGCAACTTTCCCGTTGCGCATGTCGATCGTCCACAAAGCGTCCTGGCCGAGATTGTCCGCCGTCGCGTAGATCTGCCGGTTGTCAGGTGCGATGGCGAAACGGTTGATCGAGCGGTCCCAGTCCTTGGTGAGGGCGCGCACGGCGCCGCTCTTCAGGTCCTTCACGACCAGGTGAAAGCGATCGGCTTCGAATGTGGGGCGATCCATCGCAATCCATGCGAGCGTGCGGCCGTCGGCGGAGTAGTTCGGCAGTCCGTCCCAGGCACGATTGTCCGCCGTCAGATTCTGCGGCTCGCCAGTGCCGTCCGCCGCCATCTCGTAAATATCGAAGTTCGTCGACCAGGCTTCGGTCTTGCCCTTGATGCGCGCGGCGAACGCGACCCGTGATCCGTCGGGAGTGAAGTTGAACTCCTCATCGCCGCCCATGGGCTTTGAGGGGACGTCGGCGTCGAGTTTTCCGCTCAGGCTCACCGGCGCGCCGGATACCTTGCCACTCGCGTCGAGCTGGATCGTATAGAGATGAGCCTGACGGCCGTCATCCCAGGTGTCCCAATGGCGCACGAACAGGCGATCGTGCGCGTGCCCGTGCTCCTTCGACTTGCCCGCCTCATCAACCCGCTTGGCAGTGCAGTCGAGATCGGCACAATCGGGGAATACGTCCATGCTCACGGCGAGGCGATTGCCGCGCGGCGCGACTTTGAGCGCGTTTACGTCGACAGGCAGGCGTGTGACCTGCATCGCCTCACCGCCATCGAGCGACAGGCGCCACACCTGCGAGCTGCCGGAGCGCGTCGAGAGGAAGTACAGGCTCCGGCTGTCCGGCGACCAGCGCGGATTGGTGTCGTTGCCGGGGTCGCGCGTCAGGCGGCGCGGCTCGACTTTTTCGGAATCGAAATCAAGGAGCCACAGATCCGCCCGGCGCTTGTCGGCATCCATGTCGGTTTCGTGCACGGTGAACGCCACGTAACGGCCATCGGGTGAGACCTGGGGATCGGAGACGCGATCGAGGCGCACCAGGTCATCGACGCTGAAGGGCTTCTGATCCGCGGCTGACGCCGCTTGAATCATGAGACTGCCGAGAATGGCGGCAAACATGAAGGACTTGTGCATGTCGACTGAAGCTCCTCGCAGGCAATTGGCGCGGGATTGTAAGAGGTCCCGCGCCGATGTGCAGCGATGCTTCAGGGTCGGGCGGCTTTCGGGCTGATCAGGGCTATCGCGCTGGTGTAGCCATGCACCTGGGTGAAACCCTGCACGGGCCCGATCTCGCCGCTACAGAAGAAGCCTGCGATGGGCACATCGCCGAGGGAACGACGCAGTGCGTTGCTGTCGTGATCGGGGCTGCCGTAGAAGCCTGAACCCCGACCGACACAGGAGAAGAGCAGGGAGCCCGCGGGCGTTGCGTAGTGCTCGGAGCGATATCTCGACAGCGCACGCTCGAGGTCCTGAGCGGACGAGAGTGCATCGCGCACGTGAAATTGCACGATGCTGTTGGCTTCGAGCTTCGCGCCCACCCACAGCGAGCCGGTTTGCGGGTCCATGCCCAGGACATTGCGAATCAGGAAATCCCCTGCCTGCATGCTCGGGCCCTGTCCCGGCATTGCGAACCCGATGGAGAGCGAATGACCGACGAGTTCGCGATCGCGCGCGTTCAGGTTGTCGAACAACGCCGTCAGCACATCGCGCGGCGCGTGACCGTCGAGCTCGCGCAGCAGATTGCCATGACAGGCGGTGACGAACATCGGGTCGCCGATCGGGCGGCATCCCTGCGCCACGATCGAGTCGACCTGAATGTTCCCGCTGAGCGCGAGAAAGATTGCCCCGCTCCGATAGGTGTTGTGACCCAGATACAGCAGATTGCTGCCGGGCTGCCGGCCGCCGCTCGCGAGGCCGCCGATCTTGAGCGAGCCCGGGAACGCGCGATCGAGGCCTGGCAGGATTTCCTCGGCGGAGAAGGTGAAGGGATCCGTGACGAGCAGAAACTGCGGGCGCTGGGCTGCCTTCACATGCAAGGCCGCTTCCCAGGCGGCGCGTTCGGCGAATTGCGGCGGCAGTTCGCTGCTCTCCGCATGGCTTGGCGAGAGCTCGACGCCGGGAAGAATTGCGGCGCTGATCGCCACGGCGGCTTCCTGCTCGACCTCGCGTCCCGCACCGATGACACCACTCGCGCAGCAACCGAAAAGCAGCGCGTCGTTCCACCGTGTCTGCACCAGGCGGCGAAGACTCACCTGCTCGGCGCCGAAGGCACTCGTTACGAACGCGATGACAAGATCCGGGTCCTGCGAATCGAGCTGGCGATCGAGTTGTTCGAGGGCATCGGCGACCGCGGCATCCAGCCGCTGCGCGGTGGAAATTGCAGACGCCCACAACATGGACGCAAGTCTACGCCTGTACTTTCGGAACCCCGAATGCCTCGGTAACCGGGTTGCGGAAGGTCTCCGCCGCTGCGGCGCGCGACCATTCTCCAAGTGCGGGATCGGCCAGCACGACCTGCATGTACTCGCGCGATTCCGGCGAGAGCTCCGCCCCGTACGTGTTGAAGCGTGTGGCCACAGGCGCATACATGGCATCGGCGATGCTGTAGTCGCCGAGCAGCCATGGGCCCCCGCGGCCGAAACGCCGGCGCGAGTCCCGCCAGATTGCATCGATTCGCGCGATGTCGCGCAGCAGTTCCGGGGTCTGTTCGACCCGCCTCCCGGTCGCGCGGATGTTCATCGGGCACTGCGACCGCAGTGCCAGAAAGCCGGAATGCATCTCGGCACTCACGGAGCGCGCCAAGGCGCGCGCGGCACGATCCTTTCGGCCAGCCACGACCGGTCTTCTCGGCCAGGTGCTCTACGATGGCGAGCGAGTCCCAGATGTGCAGATCGCCGTCGATCAGGACCGGTACGCGGCCGGCGGGGCTGTACTTCGCGATCTCGGCGCGAAAATCGTCCCGGTAGTGCGTCAACACGACTTCGGTGAACGGCTCGTCGAGATGCTTGAGCAGGATCCAGGGGCGAAGCGACCAGGACGAATAGTTCTTGAGTCCGATGACGAGCGTGAGAGACATGGGCTCTTCTACCAGAGCGAAGGCGAAGGGCGGCCAACTTAGGCGATGAAGCCGGGGGAAGGCAAGGAGACAATTGACGCCCTCCGTGGGCGTCTCTAGTCTGCCCCGGCTCTAGGGCGACTCTGCACAGGTTTCATGAGGCGCGTTGCGTCGCCAACGGTGCAGGTGCTAGGCGCACTGTGCAGCCTATGGTCGATTCCATTGGCAAGCGGTGCAACGAAGCAGCTGCCCGTTCGCGACGCAACCCGTGCGGGACCGGCCTCGGCAAGCTTCTGGCGGCGTTGCGAGTCTTGTCGATACCGACATATCGACTGCGCCTCGCGCCTAGCCAGAAGCTTGCGGAGGCACGGTCGCGCCCATGAAACCTGTGCAGAGTCGCCCTAGCCGGGAGTATCCATGCATCCCTTCGATCCAGCCGACAAGGGTCTCGCAACGCTCGCGGTGCGCGCCGGACAAACGCGCGGCGCCGAGGACGAGCATGCCGAGCCGATCTACACCACTTCGAGTTTCGTGTTTCGCGATGCCGCTCAAGCGGCAGCGCGCTTCGCCGAGACGGAACCGGGCAACATCTATTCCCGTTTCACCAATCCGACCGTGCGGTGTTTCGAGCAACGTCTCGCGGCGCTCGAAGGCGGCGCTGCTTGTGTTGCGACCGCGTCTGGAATGGGCGCGATTCTCTCGATGCTGATGGCGCTGCTCAAGAGTGGCGATCACATCGTGTGCTCGGACAGCGTATTTGGTTCGACCATTACGCTTCTCAATCGCTTCTTTGCGAAGTTCGGTGTTTCGACGACCTATGTGTCGCCGGATCCGCCCGGGAACTGGCGCAGTGCCATCCAGCCGAACACGCGCCTGCTTTACCTGGAGACGCCGTCGAATCCCCTTGCGGGGATCGCCGACATCCGCGCCATCGCCGCGATTGCGCGCGAGGCCGGATGTCTCTTGGCCGTCGACAACTGCTTTTGCACGCCCGCCTTGCAGAAGCCCTTCGAGCTCGGCGCGCACCTCGTGATTCACTCGGCCACCAAGTATCTCGATGGCCAGGGTCGCTGCGTTGGCGGCGCGGTGGTCGGCGATCGCGAGCTCGTCGGACGCGACGTGTTTGGCTTCATGCGCAGTGCCGGGCCGAGCATGAGCCCGTTCAACGCCTGGGTGTTTCTCAAGGGACTCGAGACCCTGAGCCTGCGCATGCATGCGCACTCGCAAAGTGCGCTCGACGTCGCGACCTGGCTCGAGAAACAGGCGGGCGTTCGCAAGGTGTTCTATGCGGGCCTGCCCTCGCATCCCCAGCACGCTCTCGCGCGTGCACAGCAATCGGCATTCGGCGGCATCGTGTCGTTCGAAGTGGAGGGCGGCCAGGCAGCCGCCTGGCGGTTCATCGATGCGACCCGGCTCATGTCGATCACCGCGAACCTCGGCGATGCCAAGACCACGATCACGCATCCGGCCACGACGACTCACGCGCGGATCAGTGCGGAGGAAAGGCAGCGCGCCGGGATCACGGCGGGCCTGCTTCGCATCTCGGTCGGGCTCGAGGATGTTGCCGATCTCAAAGCGGACATTGAGCGCGGATTGGCGGCGCTCTAGATCCCGCGGACGTTGCTAGTCGGGCAGGGGAAGACCGCGCGTCTCGACGATCCGGCGCGTGCCGATCAGTGCGACCGCGGGAATTAGGGCTACCCAAAGCAGGATTTGCAGCAGCGCCGCGCTCGAGCCGCCCGCGCGTGCCGACACGGCCCCAACCAGGAATGCACCGCCTGCCGTGAGCAGGCGGCCCGAGTTGTAACAGATGCCGCTCCCCAGGGCGCGAAGCCTCGTCGGAAAGAGCTCCGGCAGATAGAACGTGAAGGCGGCGAAGATGCCGTAGACGCCGATGCCGAGCGCAAAGAACCCACGAACGCGTGAATACGGTTCGAGCTCCAGCCCAAAAACACCGACGATTGCTATCAGCGTGAGCAGGAAATAGATGGCGAACATCGTGCGTCGGCTGAATTGCTTGGCGAGCGGAATCGCGAGCAGCGCCCCGAGGACTCCGCCGACGTTGAACCAATTGGAGGCTTGTGCTTTCCATTGTTCGGCCAGCAACTTGGTCGTCACCGCGTCGAGTCCGTGCATCAATGCGTGATCGTGCGCCAGGCTCGCCGAGAGCAAAGGCGAGAAGGCGCCGATCGTCCACCACGTCAACAGAGCCATGACTGCCGTGAACAGGCCGCTAAGCGTTCGCGGGCGAAGCGCATCCGAAAACAGCGCCCCGGGCCTTGGGGGCGCTTCGGATTGCGCGGCTATCTGCCAACGTTCCGATTCGTGCAGGAACCAGCGCACCAGGATCGCGAGCGCCGCCGGCATCAGGCCGCAGAGAAAAACGTAGCGCCACGAGGTTTCCGGCGAGGAGGCGAGCCACACACCCGCGATCTGGTAGTTGAGGAAGCCGGCCAGCGCAAAGCCGAGCGGGGAGGCGGTGAAGAGAATCGAGCCGGCTTCCACGCGTCGTGAGTCGGGCACCGCCTCCGCGACCAACGCCGCGCCCACCGCCCACTCACCACCGATACCGAGACTGGCAACGGCGCGAAATGCGGCGAGTTGCCAGATGTCCTGGGCCAGAGCGCACAGCGCGCTCCCCACGCTGTAGACCAGGATCGTGATCAGCAGAGTTCGTTGCCTTCCGATCCGGTCCGCAACCAGACCGAACACAAATCCACCGCTTGCCCAGCCAATGAGCAGGATCGCCGTGATGATGCCGGTCCAGAGAAAAGTCGCTGAGCGCGCATCTGCCGAACCAGGGTCGAGGCCGAGCAGTACCGGCACGCAATTCGGCGCGACGAAGTTGAAAAGCAGCGCATCGAAAACATCGAATCCCCACCCGCACCAGGCGGTGAAGATCACGAGCCATTGGTAGCGCGTCAGGCCGAGCACGCGTGACGCATTCCAGCGCACGATCGAATTGCTAGCACTCGTGCCACGGCGCTGCCAAAGCCGCGGTTTTGAGAACTGTGTAACGAATCGCGCTACCCAATGGGTGCCGCAAGATGTACATCACAGTGTCTGGAGCGGCCCGGAGTAAGTTGCATCCCATGGCATCGAACTTTCGGGTACTGCGGTGAGACATACAAGGTATGGGCTACAGATACCCTTAGAGGTGCACGGCAGAGTGCGGAGGTGAGCGTTCGATGAGCGGCGATGGCTCCAGGCACAGGCTGATTGCAGTGGGCAATCTGCAGGAGTTTTTCCGTGACGCATTGAACGCTGCGATGTCTCACCAGAAGCTCTCGGTTCGCGATCATACCGAACATTACATCGTGAACCTGCTGACGTTGTTCGCGCGCACGGATGCGTTGTACGAAACGACACCGAAAGGTGCGAGGCTCAAGCCCCTGGTCGTTATGCTGGCGGAGGCGCTCGATGCCCCTACCGCAATGGAGCGCAATCGCGGCTTGCAACGCCTCGGCGATGTGTCCCTGTTCATTGCCGGCTTCTTTGCCGGAAGCTTCGCTCGCAAGCTGATCGATATCGACTATCACATCGCGATGGGCGGACGCGCTTACGGATCGCTTGCGGATTCTCTCGGGCGCGGTCGTGAAAAGTCTCTGGCCGGCGTCTTCGCCGAGCTCGCGCAGAAGTTCCAGCGCCTGGTGGATGCGCTCAATGAAGTGAGCGAGCAGTCCCACACCCATACCGCCCGGGACATCCTGCGGCTCTACGAGATCTGGATGAAGACCGGCAGCCGGCGCGCACAGATGCTGCTGCGTCGACTGGGTGTCGAACCGACTGCAGCTGCAGTTACGAGCTTCCAGCACTGATCATGCTGCTCCGTGAGCTGCAAGCGCTGCTCGGCCGGATCTACGACATCCGCATCGAGCACGACATCTACGAATTCCTGGTCACGGATCGGCGCCAGCTCGCGCCTGTGGCGCAGCGCGCTTCGCAAGCACAGCGGGACGAGGAGCTGCTGGTGAGCGAGGTCGGTGGCGACCTTTGCATGTCGCTGTTCCTAGATCGCGCGCTCCTGGAGCGGCTGAGCCACACCAACCCGATGCGCGATCTCAACTCCAGAAATCTGGCTGACTACTGGACCGCGCTCGAGGGCGTGAGCCACTTCCAATATCTCGCGTGGAACGCGGCACTCGATCGGGGCGTTGCGATTCACGAGCTCGAGATGCAAGCGGAGGTGGACAAGTACGCGACGACGCTCTTCCTGCTCGGGGAGCAACGCGACGGGCGTTTTCCGCTTCTGCTGCACCAGTGCCTGTTCGAACGCGCGCGGGTAGATCGATCGCTCGCGAAGCCGGGGGCGGATCTGTATGCCTCAGCGAACCGGTATGCAGCGAAGTTCTGTAGAGGACTGGAGCGAAGATTCCTGAGACGGGGGCGGCTGCGATGTGAAGCGCTGATCCGCGAGCTCCGACACTTCTATCGTCTGACGCACGGACACAAGATCCGTCATATCGAAGGCGCTCCCGCGGGCTAGGTCGTCAGCTGGGCCGCTGTTCGTCCCCTCAGCCCGACACGAACGAACCCTCAACGTGATTGAAGCATCAGCGTTCGCGCTGTACACCGACAGCCCCTCAGCGTAATCAAATCCAAACGGGCTCAGGGGACGAACAGCGGCCCAGCCGACGACTCTATTCGCGCCTGCGTTTTTCGAGTTCGATCCACTTGGAAAGTGCGCGCAGATCCTTCTTGCGGGGCTTGCGGTTCTTGTCGATCACACCGCTGTCGTACGGGTTGTAGCCGCACTTGGCGGCGAAAGCATTGAGACGAG
Organism: uncultured Gammaproteobacteria bacterium; assembly: GCA_963696675.1. Classification (GTDB taxonomy): domain Bacteria; phylum Pseudomonadota; class Gammaproteobacteria; order Steroidobacterales; family Steroidobacteraceae; genus DATBVX01. Next base: position 121,735 of record CAVOLM010000069.1, read on the forward strand.
CGTTGGCGCGCGGGTGATTGACGGCCTCGTCGAGCGTGAGGCCCGGATGGTCGAGCGCCTCGCCGCTCCAGGTGTCCCAGACCGCATTGCCGCGATCATCGAAACGGACTTGACCGGAGGGTTCGTCCTCGAATGGCGTGGAGTGCCAGCGGTTCTTGTCGTTATGCATCGCTGTTCTTCAGTTTGCTGGCGTCGCTGCGGCGGGCGATGCCAGTCCCCTCGATGCGAGGCAGCCTACCCAATCGATGTGAAACAGGTCGTGCGCGCGTCTCACGAAACGCTGGCCCGGTCACGTTGGGCTTTACTTAATGGCTTGAAAACAAGTTCGGCCGGTGCTCAACGTCGCAGGCGATTCGCCGCACGACATAGTGCGATCACGGTCTTGCCGTCAGTGATGTCGCCGTCGAGGGCGCGTGCGAGCGCTTCTTGCGAGCGGAACCCAGGAGGTTTCGAACACCTCGGCGGCTTCCGGCGCAGCAGTCTGCTGCTGAAGCTTGCGCGCCAGAAACAGGTGCACGACTTCGGTAAACACGCCCGGTGAGCTGATGACGGTACCGAGAGGCTGCCAGTCGAGCGCGCTGACGCCAGCTTCCTCGGCGAGCTCGCGCTGTGCGGCGCTGAGGGGCGGTTCGCCACCGTCGAGTTTTCCGGCGGGCAGTTCCCACAGCCAGCCGTCGGCCGCGTGTCGAAACTGGCGCAGCAGGCACACTCTGTCGTCAGCATCGAGGGCGACCACTGCGGCGCCGCCCGGATGACGCACGATTTCAAGCTCTTCGGTGACGCCGTTCGGAAGCATCACGGTTTCTACGTTCACCGTAATCACTCGACCGCGAAACACGGTGCGCTGTTTGATGGTCATGTGTGCGTGCGGCGAGGGCTGGATTCGCCGCCAGGCTCAGTGTTCTTCTACTTCGTCGACGGTTGCCTGTCCTGAGAGTCGTCGGCGGATGTGCGCCCACGACAGGCCGGCAGTGAGCACCAGGGCGATGATGATGAGCACGCTCCAGGTCAGCGCGCTCCTTGTTCGGAGAGGTCGAGCCAGCCCCAGGACACGAACAGCCAGATCAGGGCGACGAAGAAAATTCCCATCAGCACCACGCCGAGCGTGCCGATGGCCTGGAACGTCGCACGCACGAAGATGATCCACGCGATGAGGAGCGCGAGGCCAGCGACCACTTTGACTGGGGTTACGGCGGGAAAGCCGGTCGCAAACCAATGGATGAAGGAGTAGCCGGTCGGATTGAACGTGACGAGCACCAGCAGGAGTGCCAGGAGGAACCGCACCACAATGCCGACGAAGGTGAAATTTTCCATGGGGCTGTGCCTGACCGTTCGCCGGGGAGAGTGATACGCATCCTGCCAACGCGCGGGCGCGGGTCATCTGGATAAACGTACAGGTCCCGCAGTAAAGTGCTGGCCTTCATGCCCGGCAGCAGTTTTGAACGACTCAACGAGATGCAGCGCCGCGCGGTCGAGCACGGCCATGCGCGGCCCGCGTCAAGAGGCTGGGAATCCGGCCCGCTCCTCATCATCGCCGGCGCGGGCACGGGCAAGACCAACACGCTCGCTCACCGCGTGGCGTGGCTGGTCATTTCGGGCGTCGAGCCGGATCGCATATTGCTCCTGACTTTCACGCGTCGAGCCGCGCAGGAGATGACGCGACGGGCGCAGCGCATCGTCGACGCCTCGCTCCGCGAGCGTGCGGTGGAAAGCAGCGCTTCGAAGTTACGCTGGGCGGGAACCTTCCACTCGATCGCCAACCGGCTGCTGCGCCAATACGCGCGCAATCTCGGCCTCGATCCGGGCTTCACGGTACTCGATCGCGGCGATGCAGCCGACCTGATGGACGTCGTGCGTCATGAGCGTGGACTTTCTGGGCTCGCCAAGCGCTTTCCGCGCAAGGACACGTGCCTCGCGATTTATTCGCACCGGGTGAACACTCAATGCGAGCTCGAAGAGACGCTCCAGGAGCAGTTTCCCTGGTGTCTCGACTGGCACAGCGAGCTCAAGGGGCTGTACCGCGACTATGTCGTGCGCAAGCAGGCTCACCACCTGCTCGACTACGACGACCTGCTGCTCTACTGGCACATCATGATGAGCGACGCCGCACTCGCGCGCGCGGCGGGTGAGCAGTTCGATCATGTGCTGGTCGATGAGTACCAGGACACCAATTCGCTACAGGCGCAGATCCTCACCCATCTGAAGCCCGACGGGGCAGGGCTCGCGGTGGTGGGTGACGATGCGCAGGCGATCTATTCGTTTCGCGCTGCTACGGTCGAGAACATCCTGCAATTCCCCGCTGCGTTTGGCTCCGCAGCGACCACCGTCACGCTGGAACGCAACTACCGCTCTACTCAACCGATTCTCGATGCCGCCAATGCCCTGATCAGCGAAGCCGCCCGCCAGCACCGCAAGGTACTGCAAGCCGAGCGCGGCGGTGGCGAGAAGCCTGCGTTGATCAGCGTCCAGGATCTCAGGCAGCAGGCTGAGCACGTCGTGGCGCGGATTCTCGCCAATCGCGAAGCGGGGCTGCTGTTACGGCGCCAGGCGGTACTGTTTCGCAGCTCCCACGACAGCGATCTGCTCGAGATCGAGCTCACGCGTCACAACGTTCCCTTCGTGAAGTATGGCGGCCTCAAGTTTCTCGAGGCGGCGCACGTCAAGGACCTGCTGTCGATCCTGCGCTGGGCGGACAATCCGCGTAACGAGATCGCGGCCTTTCGCGTTCTGCAGCTCATGGACGGTGTCGGTCCGGCGAACGCGCGTCGCAGTCTCGATGCCCTGGCGCGCGCGGGATTTGAGATGCGTACGCTGCGCGAGGTCGAGATCCCCGTGGCAGCCGTCTGTGCAGTGGAATGCACTGGCCGACCTGCTCGAGTCGCTCGGCAATCCTGCAGCGCCGTGGCCCGGGCAGACGCGCCAGGCACGCGAGTGGTACACGCCCTTGCTCGAGCAGCACTACGAATCGGCAACGGTGCGCGCCGCGGACCTCGAGCAACTCGAGCAACTTTCCTCGCAGTACCCTTCGCGCGAGCGGTTTCTTACCGAGCTCGCCCTCGATCCGCCGGAAGCTTCCGGTGATCACACCGGCCCACCGCTCATGGACGAGGACTACCTGATTCTTTCCACCGTGCATTCGGCCAAGGGCCAGGAATGGGATGCGGTGTACGTGCTCAATGTCACCGACGGAAGCTTCCCGTCGGAATTCGCAGGCGGCAAGCCGGAGCAGATCGAAGAGGAGCGCCGGCTTCTGTACGTCGCGATTACACGCGCGCGCGCGCAGCTCGAGTTGATTCATCCACTGCGCTTTCACATCACGCAGCAGCCGCGCCTCGGCGACAAGCATGTGTATGGTGCGCGCAGTCGCTTTCTCACCGACAAGGTGCTTGCATGTTTTCGCCAAGAGACTGCGCAGATCGAGGAAGCAGCCGATGCGCGTCTGCCGGCAGCGACAGTGCGCGTGGATGCGGCTGCGCGTCTGCGAGATCTCTGGTAAGTGTTAAGCCGCGGTTCAGCCGCCGGGATTCATCGTAGTTTGAATATCGCCATCGGAGCCGCACTACATATGACACATGCCGTTCGCAGAATTGGCCTCGTTCTTTCCGTACTGGTGCTCATGCCGTTGCTCGTTTCGGCGGCCGACAAGACCGATCCGAAGAAACGCACGACCTATAAGCAGGACGAAGTCATGACGGAAGCCGAGAACTTCTTCGGCAAGGGCGCAAAGGGAATCGCGGATGTGATCCAGAAGGCCTTCAAGGATCAGGGCGAACCGAATGCCTTCATCGCGGGCGAGGAGGCCGGTGGCGCAGTCGGCGTCGGTGTGCGCTACGGTAAGGGCACGCTCAAGTCGTATGGCGGTGGCTCACGCCCGATCTACTGGCAGGGACCGTCGATCGGTTTCGACATCGGCGGCAACGCGGCCAAGACCTTCATCCTGATCTACAACCTCAAGGACCAGCAGAAGCTGTTCCAGCGCTTCCCGGGCGTCGAGGGGAGTTTGTATTTCGTGGGAGGCGCCGGGCTCAACTACGCTCGCACCGACGGCATCACTGTCGCACCGGTACGCCTCGGCGTGGGCTGGCGCCAGGGCGCGAGCGTGGGCTACATCCACTTCACCGAGCAGAAATCGTTCAATCCGTTTTAGCTACTTCGGCTTCACGAACTTCAGCGTCATCCGGTCGCTTTCGCCGATGGCCGCGTACTTGGCGCGATCCTTGTCGCCCTCGCGATATACCGGTGGCAGGGTCCAGACACCTTTCTCGTAGTCCTTGGTGTCTTTGGGATTCGCGTTGATCTCGGACTTGTCGACCAGCTTGAATCCGGCACTTTCGATCAGCTTGATCGCGACATCCTCGTTGACGTAGCCGCTCTTTGCCTTGGGATCCTGCGGTACGGCGGGATTGCCGCGATGCTCGACGACACCGAGAACCCCACCCGGCTTCAGGGCCGTATACATCGCCTGGAAGGCCTTCGGCGCCCAGTCGCGCCCCATCCAGTTGTGAATGTTGCGGAAGGTGAGGACGAGATCCGCCGATCCGGGGGGCGCGATCTCGGTCGTATCGGGCCCGAATGAGGTGACGATCACCTTGCCGTAGACATCCGGGTTGGAGGCGATCTTTTGCTCGAAGGTTGTACGGGTCGCTGCGACGTTCGCGTTCGAGGCGTCCGGTGCGATCTGCGCCGCGTAGAGCTTGCCTTTGTCTTTCAGGATCGGTGCAAGCACTTCGGTGTACCAGCCACCCGCGCCTGGCCAGATCTCGACGACGGTCATGTCCTCGCGCAGGCCGAAGAAACTCAAGGTCTGCTTGGGGTGCCGGTAAACATCGCGCGCGCGATTTGCCTCGGAGCGTTGCGGGCCCGCGAGCGCGACATCGATCGCTTTGGTGGTCGAAACATCCGTCTGCGGGAGCTTGGGGCGCGATTGAGTTGCGCAGGCCATTAACACCAGGCACCCGGCAATCAGCGCGAGAGTCGTGTTCCTTGATCTACGGGACATCGTTCAGTCTCCTTCGCAAAAAAAGAACCCCGCGCGTGGCGGGGTTCCGAAGCTTGAAACCGTGTCAGTCGAGGCTGTTACCAGCGACCACGTCCACCGCCGCCGCCGCCGGCGAACTTCGGTCGCGCCGGACGTTCCTGAGCCTCGTTTACGCGCAGCGGCCGGCCACCCATCTGGAAGCCATTGAGCTGCTGAATCGCGTTTTGAGCTTCACCCGAGGCCATTTCCACGAAGCCGAAGCCCCGCGGCCGCCCGGTCTCACGGTCATTGATCATCTTGACCGATTCCACCTTGCCATGGCGCTCGAACAGCCCACGCACCTCATCTTCCGTGGCGCTGAAAGGAAGATTCCCTACATAAATCGTCGTCATTCAAATTCTCACTCTGCAACGCGGCGGTCGGCTGGCCTCCCTGAGAGGACGCGTCGCCTTAGGCCGCAGTTTCAACATGCAGGTCAGGTTCGGGCAACGTGCATCGGCAAGAGACACGGATGCCCGGACCAAGGCCTGCGCCTTGGTCGTGCACAAATCAACTTGAGCTGGGTGAAGGGCGAGAAGCCTTGAAGAAAGAACTCACTCGAAACGCCCGGCGGAAGAATGATGAGGGTACGAACCGGGGCGCGAGCTTACGTGAGCCCCTGTGGGTTGGCAAATCAGGAAAGCCCCTAATGGCTACGAAATCATGGTTTTGCGACGCAAAACGCGTTTTCGGACGCTGGCCGGCCTCTTCTATATAGAGGGCAGAGGGGAGTCCCCCCGTCAGGCGCGCCAGAGCGTCCAGGCACCGATGAGGATGAAACCGATCCCGGCCACCCGGGTCAGCAAACGGGTGTCGACGTGCTGGGCGACGAAGCTGCCGGCGAGCACGCCGATGGCACAGGCCAGAACCAGAGCCGAGGCGGCCGCGGCGAACACCAGCACCTTCGCCTGGGGGTTCTGAGCCGAAAACAGCACGGTCGCGAGCTGGGTCTTGTCGGCGAGCTCGGCGAGAAACACGGTGCCGAAAATCGCTGCCAGGCTCTTGAGGTCCATGTTCAACCGCCGCCGTCAGGCTCGAGATAGGCGTAGCCGTTGAGCTCGCCTTCATAGAAGCGCTTGAGCGCCTGGCTCTCGGTGAGTGTCAGGCGCCCTTCACGCACCGCGCGCTCGCAGTCGCGCGAGAGTTTCGGGTGCAGCTCCGCCACGTCGTACTCCATGTACTCGAGGACGTTGTTGGCGGTATCGCCCTTGACGATTTCCTCGATCCACCAGCCGCCCTCATCGTGCAGGCGGATGTGGACAACGTGCGTGTCGCCGAAGAGGTTGTGCAGGTCTCCGAGTGTTTCCTGGTACGCACCGACCAGGAATGCGGCGAGGTAGTAGTCCTCTCCGGGACGCAGCTCGTGCAACTCGAGCGTGCGCTTCACGTCGCGCGGGCTCACGAAGCGGTCGATCTTGCCGTCCGAGTCACAGGTGATATCCGCGAGCACGCCACTGCGCGTCGGGCGCTCGTCCAGCCGATGAATCGGCATGATCGGGAACAGCTGGCCGATCGCCCAGCTGTCGGGGAGCGACTGGAAGACCGAGAAGTTGCAGAAGTAGGTGTCGCTCAGGATGGACTCGAGGCCGTCGAGCTCTTCGGGGACCACGCTCGAGCTTACGGCAGTAGTCGCGCACCTTGGCGCAGGTCGCCCAGTACAGCCGCTCCGCGAGCCCGCGAAATTCAAGGCTGAGATAGCCGAGATTGAACATCTGCAGCGCCTGCTCGCGGGCCTGCAGCGCATCGTGGTAGCACTCGACCAGGCGTCGCTCGCTCACCGTGCGATAGGCCTCGAACAAGTCATGCACCGGCTGCGGGATGTCGCTATCGCCGTTGTAGTCCTCGCTCACCTTGCCGGCGACCCGGAACTGGTCGAGCGCCGAGTAGCCGAGCGTATTGAAGATGAGGACGCTGTGGTGCGCGGCGATCGCGCGGCCGGACTCGCTGATGATCATGGGATGCGGGATGTCGCGCGCATCGCAGACGCTCCCGATGCGATACACCACATCGCTCGCGTATTCATTGAGCGTGTAGTTCACGGAGGACTCGTAGTTGGTGCCGCTGCCGTCGTAGTCGACGCCGAGGCCACCGCCGACATCGATGTATTGCAGCCCCGCGCCCATCAGCTTGAGCTCGGCATACACGTGCGCCAGCTCGTTGATCGAATCCTTCACGCGGCGGATGTCCTGCAGCTGACTGCCCGGGTGGCAATGCACGAGTTGCAGGCAGTCGAGCATGTCGGCTTTCTTCAGCGTTTCGAACAGCTCGAGGATCTCGGTGATGAAGAGGCCGAACTTCGATTTCTCGCCGGCTGACTCGCGCCAGCGCCCGGCGCCTTCGCTCGCCAGCTTCACGCGCACGCCCATCTTCGGCCGCACCTGGTAGCGCTCGGCGTGCTTGAGGATCAGCTGCAGCTCGGAGAAGTTCTCGACCACCGGAATGATGATGCGGCCGAGCTTGGCGGCGAGAATCACCGCCTCGATATAGCTGTCATCCTTGAAACCGTTGCAGATGATGACGCGCTCGGAATCCCCTTCGGTCATCGCCATCACGGCCAGCAGCTCGGGCTTGGAGCCGACTTCAAGACCGAAGCCGAACTCCGCGCCGTACCGGTACACCTCTTCGACTACGAGGCGCTGCTGGTTGACCTTGATCGGAAACACCGCCGCGTAGCGATTCTTGTAGTCGTTCTCCGCGATCGCGTTCGCGAACGCGTCGTGCAGGTGGCGCAGACGGTGGGCGAGGATGTCCGAGAATCGCACCACGAGGGGCGTGCGCAGATCGCGCGCCTGCAGGCCCTCGACCACTTCGAGGAGGTCGATTTCGCGCTCCGGGCGCGTGTCCGGCCGCACCACCACGTGACCCGCCGCATTGATGCCGAAGTATCCGGAACCCCAAGCCTGCACCTGGTACAGATCGAGGGAGTCCTCGACTTTCCAGGTCTGCCCCGGCGCGGGCTTCTTGACGGCGTTGTCCACGATGACCGACTGCACCTCGGGCGGGCGCGGAAAAAGTTGCGCGCACGATAGCAAAATGTGGAGAGAAGTAAATTGCGAACCGCTATCAGTTCTCGCTTCCCGTCGCGATCGGTCGCGTGCTGTCGCGGATCCATTCGCTCCACGAACCCGGATACAGGCGCGCTCCCGCCAGCCCGGCGACCTGCAGTGCGAGCACGTCATGGCAGGCCGTGACCCCTGAGCCGCACATCGCCACCACCCGGTCGGCCGATGTGCCTGCGAGCGTCTTCGACCAGCGCTCGCGCAAGAGGTGCGGCGGGAGAAACCGGCGCTCGGCGTCGAGATTGGACATGAACGGATGGTTGCGCGCGCCGGGCACATGTCCGGCCACCGGGTCGATGGTCTCGTTCTGGCCTGCGAAACGATCTGCGCCGCGCGCATCGACCAGCACGACGGATCGATCGGCCAGCGCGCAAATGAGCTCATCCACCGTGACGGCCTGATCCGGGCGGGGGTGCGCGACGAAGGTCGTCGACGCGATGCGCGGCTCCTCCGTTTCCAGTGCTAACCCTGCCGCGAGCCATGCCGTGAGTCCGCCGTTGAGGACCGCGACCGCTTCATGGCCGACCCAGCGCAGCATCCACCACAGGCGCGCGGCGATTGCGCCGCTGGCATCGTCGTACGCGATCACCTGCGAGCGTGCGTCGATGCCCCAATCTCCAAGCCGCCGGGCAAAGTCCTCGGGACGAGGCAAGGGATGGCGCCCGCTACTCGCCGTGACCGGGCTGGAAAGATCCTCGTTCAGATGCGCATAGCGGGCGCCCGGAATGTGGCCGGAGCGGTATTGCTCGCGGCCGGCGTCCGGTTTTGCGAGGTCGAAGCGGCAATCCACGGTCACCCAGCGCGGATCGCCGAGATGACGCACGACCTCCGCCGGTTCAACGAGGGTGGTGAAGCTCATGCCGGGATTCTACAATCCTTGCGCTGCCGTGCTCGCGGCGCTCGAAAAGTGGAACAGACCTTGGCACTCGAGCTCTACTGGGGAAGCGGAAGTCCGTACTCGTGGCGCGTGATGCTCGCGCTCGAGCACAAGCGCCTGCCGTACGTCTCGCATCTGCTCGAAATGTCACGCCAGGAGCACAAGGCGCCCCACATGCTCAAGCTCAATCCCCGCGGGCAACTTCCGGTGCTCAAGGACGGGGACTACGTGTGCTTCGAGTCCCTCGCCATTCTCTACTACCTCGATCTGAAGTATCCGGATCCACCGCTCTTCGGTCGCAGCCCCGAAGAGGCGGGCACGATCATGCGCGTCATCTGCGAGTACCAGAACAACGCGGAACCGCGGCTCATGAAGATCGTGCGTGCGGTGTTCACCGGCAAGGTCAGGGAGCGCATCGAGGAGGTCACCGATGCCATGCACATCGTGGCCAACGAGGCGCGCGTCATCGAGGGACGACTGAGCAAGTCCGACTGGATCGTGGGCGAACACGTGTCGGCGCTCGATTTCGTGGTGTTTCCAGGGATCCAGTTGTTGCTGCGAGCACTCAATCGCGACGAGGCGGGGGAGCTGCGCTCGCGTTTTCTGCCGATGGAATTCAACTATCCTGCACTGGCGCGCTGGATATCACGCGTCGAAGCGCTGCCTGGCTACGAGCGCACCTATCCGCCCCACTGGCGCAACGCACCGGCCGAGTGAAGTTGCTGTGTCGTTGCGGGCCGGCGCATTTGCGCGGCGGCCATTCAACGGGCACGATGCGCTTCAAGCATCGACGGATTGGCAAACAGATGGCGATTCATCATGAGTGAACACCAGATCCATGTGGATTTCCCGGGACGAATCGTCCTCGTCGGCTTCGGCAGCATCGGGCAGGGCGTGCTGCCGCTGATCCTGCGGCACATCGGCGGTGTGAAGCCGGAGCGCATCACCATCGTCACGGCGGACGATGAGGGCCGGGCACGAAGCCGAGCAGTTCGGAATCAAGTTCGTGAACCAGCCGTTGACACGCGACAACTTCAAGCGCGTGCTCGATCCATTGGTCGGTCGCGGCGATTTCCTGCTCAACGTCTCGGTCGACGTCTCCACGCATGGCGCTGGTCAAGCTCTGCGCCGAGAAGGGCGCGCTCTACCTCGATACCTGCATCGAGCCCTGGCCGGGCGGCTACACCGACCCGACGATCCCGGTGTCCCGGCGCACCAACTACGCTTTGCGCGAAGAGGCGTTGATCGTGCGCAAGAGCAATCCGCGCGCCCCGACCGCGGTGCTCACGCATGGTGCAAATCCGGGCCTGGTCTCGCACTTCGTCAAGCAGGCGCTGCTCAATATCGCCGCGGACACCGGTGTGAAGGTCGCAACCCCGTCCTCGCGTGAGGAATGGGGCAAGCTTGCACAGACCCTTGGCATCAAGGTGATCCACATCGCCGAGCGCGACTCGCAGATCTCGAACCGGCCCAAGCAGCCCGGTGAATTCGTCAATACCTGGTCGGTCGATGGATTCGTGAGCGAAGGCTCACAGCCGGCCGAGCTCGGCTGGGGCACGCACGAGCGTAATTTCCCGCGCGATGGCGCGCGCCACGACTTCGGCTGCCAGGCGGCGATCTACCTCAATGTGCCGGGCGCTGCCACGCGCGTGCGCACCTGGACGCCGATCGCGGGCTATTTTCACGGCTTCCTGATCACCCACGGCGAGTCGATTTCGATTTCCGACTATTTCACGGTGCGCGACGGCATGAGCGTGGCGTACCGGCCCACCGCGCATTACGCCTATCACCCGTGCGATAACGCGGTGCTCTCGGTGCATGAGTTCGCCGGGCGGAACTGGCGGCTGCAGGATCACAAACGCATCATGATGGGCGACATCGTTTCGGGCATCGATGAACTCGGCGTGTTGCTCGCGGGGCATAAGAAGAACGCGTACTGGTATGGCTCGCAGCTCTCGATCGACGAAGCACGGCGGCTCGCACCCTTCAACAATGCGACCAGCCTGCAGGTGACGGTCGCGTGCCTCGCCGGCATGGTGTGGGCCATCGAGAACCCGAGCCGTGGCCTGGTCGAGCCCGACGAGATGGACTTCAAGCGCAACCTCGAGGTCTGCATGCCGTACCTCGGACCGGTGGTGGGGCAGTACACCGACTGGAATCCGCTGCACGATCGCGGTCGGTTATTCGTCGAGGATGTCGACGCCACCGATCCGTGGCAGTTCAAGAACGTTCGCGTTCTCTAAGAGAGCAGTCCGAGCCGGCCATTGGGTGGGGGGTTGTGCCAACTCCGGGCTGATCACGCTCGCTGACGGTGCCGTCCGAAGCTGCATACCCGCAAACACTGTTCGCCCGGGTTGGCACAATCCCCCCGACCGCAATGTCCGTCTCGTCCTGCCTGAGGCGTGAAGATTCAGCGTCTGCGTCTTTAGCTGAAGCAGGACGATCTGGTCGCTGTGGTTCTGGGCCGCCTGATCCTTCCCTGGCCCGTTCTTGCTTGATTGAGCCAAGAGGTACGTTGCCGTACAGCGCGAAAGCTAGGCGCCTGGGCGGCAGTATGCTTCGTTCGCGTCGGCCGGGGGAAAGATCAGCCAGCCAGACCCACAGCGGCCGCGCGGACTGCTCTTACTCCGCCAGGAGTTTCGTGATCAGCGCCTCGACCTTGCGCGCCTGCGCATCGTCAGCGTGCGTTTCGCCGACAAAGCGCCCGCGCACGCGACCCTGCTTGTCGATGACGTAGTAGGCCGGCCAGTACTGGTTGTCGAGCGCCTTCCAATACGAGAAGTCATTGTCGAGCATCACCGGATGCTTGAGGCCGAATTCCTTCACCTTGGCGATCACGTTCTCGCGCACTCGCTCATTCGGAAACTCGGGGCTGTGTACGCCGAGCAGCGCCAATCCCTTCGGGCTGAATTTGGCCTCGAGGCCCTTGAGCCATGGGAACGAGTGGTAGCAGTTCCAGCATTCGAACGCCCACACGTCGATGAGCAGTACGCGACCGCCGAAGCTCTCGAGCTTCAGGGGCGGTGAATTGATCCAGTCCGCGGTGGCCGTGTGCGTGAACTCAGGCGCCCGCTCGAGAGGCGGCGCGGCATTGGCCGCGCAGAGCAGCGGGATCGCGAGGAGTGCGCCCGACATTCGGGCGAGGGCACGGAGTATCGAGTGAATCGGATAGTGTGCGCATGAGCATCAAGACCCGATGAGGCACCAGATTATTTCGGGGGTCGCTCGCCATACGATGACCTCGAGCACGATGAACGAGCGGCTGCCTCCGGGCAGATCCACGTTGACCTCATCGTCGACCGTCTTGCGCAGCAGGGCCCTGCCGAGTGGCGAGTCCATGCTGATGTAGTCGGAGGCGAGGTCGAACTCGTCGGGACCGACGATTCTCACGCAGCGCTCAGCGCCGCCGTCCTCCTGCACCCGCACCCACGCGCCGAAGAACACGCGGTGCGGGTCGCTCGGAGGCTGATCGACCACCACGATTCCATCGAGGCGCTTGCGCAGGAAGCGCACCCGGCGATCGATCTCGCGCAATTGCCGTTTCCCGTAGATGTACTCGGCGTTCTCCGAGCGATCGCCCTGCGCAGCCGCAGCCGCCACGGAAGCGGTCACCTGCGGCCGCTGGACGCGCCACAGGTAATCCAATTCCTCACGCAGACGTTTTGCGCCTTCCGGCGTGATGTATTTCGAGCCCGCAGGTTGCGGTGCACGGTAGCGTCCCATTTGCGACTCAGCTCCAGGTGCCGGCGGTCCCGAGCAGCGGCGGGACCGTGCCGGGGCCGTGATTCGGCGCTAAAAACTCCTGCATCGCCAATGATTTGTGCATCCGATCACAGTTTTGACTTAAGCGCGTCTCTAATCTCACTCGCCATGGGCGTCAAGTACTACACACACTTCGTGATGAACGAGCAGCCCGAAAGCACGAATGAGTTCACCGGCGTGGTGGAACTCAATCGCACACCGCGCGCCGCGCACGACCTGAAGGACATCGCCGCGATCCTGGCCCGCAGCCTCGATCTCGAGACTGACGACATCCAGATCCTGCACTGGGCGCGCCTGCACTGAATCCCCTAGCGGACTTTCCTTCCCTTCATCAAAGTCCGCTTCTCTGAACCCCAGACCAAAAGTCTGGGGTTTTTTTTGAGCTACGCTTGGCTTCATGGCGAGCGGCTCGTTCAAGGACCATTTCTCCGGGCACTCGAGTTCCTACGCTGCCTATCGTCCCGGCTATCCTGCGGAGCTCTTCGCTCAGCTCGCCGCTCTGAGCCCGCAGCGACAACGCGCGTGGGACTGCGCCACCGGCAACGGGCAGGCGGCCATCGGACTGGCGGAGCATTTCGCTCACATCGTCGCGACGGACGCGAGCGTCAAGCAGCTCGGCAGCCGGCGTGAACATTCGCGCATCGACTATTGTGCGGCCCTGGCAGAGGCGGCGCCGCTCGCTGACGCCAGCTGCGACTTGGTGACTGTGGCTCAATCGGTTCACTGGTTTCAATTCGAGCGTTTCTACGCGGAGGCTCGCCGCGTGCTGAAGGCTGGCGGCGCAATCGCACTGTGGACCTACGCAGTGTTCCGTATTCAGGCGGGCATTGATGAGCCGATCGATCATTTCTACAACGATATCGTGGGGCCATTCTGGCCGCCGGAGCGGCGCTACGTCGAAGAGGGATACCGCACGATTCCATTCCCGTTCGATGAGCTGCAACCGCCGCCGATCGTGCTCGAGACGCACTGGAGTCTGCACCAGGTCATGAACTACATCGGGACATGGTCGGCCGTGCAGCGCTATCGCAATGCGCACGGCTCGGACCCGTTGCCCGAATTGCGCGCGGTGCTGGCGCCTCTCTGGGGTGCACCGGAGTCCGCTCGCCTGGTGAGCTGGCCCCTGCACCTGCGCGTCGGTCGCATCTGACCTTCCCGGCCAGTTCGCATATACTGCGCGCCCATTTTTATTTACCGGCCGGCGGCCGCGCAGGTTTCCGGCTTGAATCCCAGGCCCCCACCCAAATGAACCGACTCGCAATGACTATCCTTGCCGCCTCTCTGACCGCTTGTGCTGCCACCCCTGAAACGCCCCGGCCCGCGGCGTCCCCCTCGCCGCCGACCCTCGGCTCCGGCCTCGACCTGGCGGGATTCGATCGCACCGTGCGGCCTCAGGATGACCTGTTCCGCTACGTGAGTGGCGAGTGGCTCAAGACTGCGGTGATACCTGCCGACCGCGCCAATTACGGCGCTTTCACCATGCTCGACGATCAGGCGCAAGCCGATGTGCACGCACTGGTCGAGAAAGCCGCGAACCTGCCGAGCCGCGCGCCGGGTTCCGACGAGCAGAAGATCGGCGACTTCTATCTCAGCTTCATGGACACCGCGCGCATCGAGGAGCTGGGTCTAAAGCCGCTGCAGGGCGAGCTTGCGCGCGTCGATGCCATCTCGAGCCGCGCCGACCTGGTCGGCTATATGGGCTACGCACAGAGCATCGGCGTCGTGCACCCCATCTGGTACTTCGTCCAACAGGACGAAAAGAACGCGACCGCGTACATCTCCAATATCTATCAACGCGGTTTGACGCTCCCGGACCGCGACTACTATCTGAAGACGGACGAGAAGTACGTGGCGATTCGCGCCAAGTACCAGGCCTATGTTTCCAGCTTGTTGAAGCTCGCAGGCTTCCCGGATGCGGACCAGGGCGCACGCCGTATCGCGGCACTCGAGAATCGCCTGGCGCAGGCGCATTGGACACGCGTGCAGAATCGCGACGCTGAGGCGACCTACAACAAGTACAGCATCGCCGAAGCGGACGCCTTGTCGCCGGGCCTGGATTGGGCGCAATTCCTCGCGGGCGCGAAGGCCGATGCCAATGAACTGGTGATCGCTCAGCCAAGCTACGTGACCGCAGTCGGCAAGGCCATCACGGAGATTCCGCTCGAGGACTGGAAGCTGTACATGAAGTACAAGCTGATCGACCAGTACGCACCTTATCTCAGCAGCGCGTACGCCGATCTGCATTTCGATCTGCACCTCAAGACCCTCAAGGGCATCGAGGAAAACCAGCCGCGTTGGAAGCGAGCCGTGGATGCCATCGATGAATCACTGGGCGATATCGCGGGACGGCTGTATATCGCGGAGCATTTCACACCGGATGCCAAGCGACGCATGGACGAGCTGGTCGCAAATCTCCTCAAAGCCTACAAGGTGTCGATCGATGGCCTGGAGTGGATGAGCCCCGAGACTCGCGCGGCTGCGCAGGCGAAGCTTGCCAAGTTCACCGTCAAGATCGGCTATCCGGACAAGTGGAAGGACTATTCGGCGCTCACGATCGACAAGACGGACCTGGTGGGAAATCTGCTGCGCTCCGCGCGCGTCGAGCACCAGCGCTACACCGCCAAGCTCGGCAAGCCGGTGGATCGCACCGAGTGGCTGATGACGCCGCAGACGGTCAACGCGTACTACTACCCGCCCATGAACGACATCGTGTTTCCGGCCGCGATCCTGCAGCCGCCGTTCTTCAATGTCGCCGCGGACGATGCCACCAACTACGGTGCGATCGGCGCCGTGATCGGGCATGAGATCAGCCACGGCTTCGACGACCAGGGTCGCAAGTACGACGGCGACGGAAACCTGCGCGACTGGTGGACGGACGAGGACGCGAAGCGCTTCAAGGAGCGCGCGGCCCGGATCGTCGCGCAGTACAGCGCCTACAACCCGATCGACGATATGAAGGTCAACGGCGAACTCACGCTCGGCGAGAACATCGGCGACCTGTCCGGTCTCGCCATCGCGTACAAGGCCTATAAGATCGCCCTGGGCGACAGGACAGCGCCCGTCATCGACGGGTTCACGGGCGATCAACGCTTTTTCCTCGGCTGGAGCCAGGTGTGGCGACGCAAGTATCGCGATGAGGATCTGCGCCAGCGCCTGGTGACCGATCCGCACAGCCCGAGCGAGTATCGCTGCAACGGTATCGTTACCAACATGACGCCGTTTTACACTGCGTTCGGCCTCAAGGAAGGCGACAAGCTCTACCGGCCGCCGTCCGATCGCGTCCAGATCTGGTAGGAGCTCGGGCCATGCAGTCACCTGCAAAAGGAGCAACCATGCGTGCATTACTCCTCTTGACACTTCTCACAACTGCCCTGCTGTCCGGATGTGGCTACAACACGCTGCAGAGCCAGGACGAGCAGGTCAAAGCGGCCTGGTCGCAAGTGCTGAACCAGTATCAACGGCGCGCGGACCTGGTGCCGAACCTGGTGAACGTCGTGAAAGGCGCCGCAGCCCAGGAGCGGCAGGTGCTCGATGATGTCGTGCAGGCGCGCTCGCGAGTCGGCTCGATCCAGGCGACCCCCGAGCTGATCAATGACGAGGCGGCCTTCAAGAAATTCCAGGCGGCGCAGGCGGACCTTACCAGCGCGCTGTCGCGACTGCTCGCTGTCGCGGAGAACTACCCGGAGCTCAAGTCGATCGAAGCATTCCGCGACCTGCAGGCGCAGCTCGAGGGCGTCGAGAATCGCATCGCGGTGGAACGCAAGCGCTACATCGACAGCGTGCAGGCCTATAACACTACGGTGCGATCGTTCCCGACCAACCTCACCGCGATGCTGTTCGGCCACAAGGTGAAGCCGAATTTCTCGGTTCAGAACGAGGACGTGATCTCGAAGCCGCCAACCGTGGACTTCGGTGCACCCGCCCCGGCGCCTGCACCCGCTCCGGCGCCGCAAGGGTAACTGACCAACGCAAGAGACCCCGATGCGCCTCAGTGCGGGGTTCACTATCGCGTGCGCGCTTCTGTGTGGCGCCTTCGGCTGGCTTGCGCCCGTGCAGGCCTCGTACGCGCAGGTCGAGGTTCCCCCGCTCAAGGGACGAGTCACCGATCTGACGCACACCTTGAGCGCCGACCAGGTCGCAGCGCTCGAGCAGAAATTGCAGGCGTTCGAGGCGCGCAAGGGCAGCCAGATCGCCGTGCTGATCGTGCCCACGACCGAGCCGGAAGACATCGCCGCGTTTGGAATTCGCGTCGCCGAAGCCTGGAAGCTCGGGCGCAAGGGCGTCGATGACGGCGCAATCCTGATCGTCGCCAAGGATCAGCACCGCATGCGCATCGAGGTGGGCTACGGCCTCGAAGGTGCCATGCCTGATGCCATTGCCCGGCGCATCGTGTCCGACACGATCGCACCGCATTTCAAGCAGGGCGATTACTACGGTGGCATCGACGCGGGTGTGGACCGGATGATTCGCATCATCGACGGCGAACCCCTTCCGGAGCCGGATCGCAACTGGTCTCCGCCACCGGGCGGCATGGAATGGCTCACCACGACGCTGGTGCTGATCATCATTGGCGGCACGATTCTGCGGCGCATTTTCGGTCGCACGGTGGGCGCGCTGGCCACTGGGGGCGTCAGCGGATTCATCGCGTACGTGCTCACGCATGTCATTCCGGTGGCCGCGGGCGTCGCCGCGATCGGATTTTTCCTCGCCATGCTGTTCGGTGGTTTCGGTGGGCCGAGCGGCTGGTCGAGCCGCGGTCGCAGTGGCATGGGCAGTGGTTGGGGCGGTGGCTGGGGCGGCGGCGGGTTCGGCGGCGGTATGGGCGGAGGAGGGGGCTTCAGCGGCGGCGGCGGCGGATTCGGTGGCGGCGGCGCCTCGGGAAGCTGGTGACATGAACCTGAAGCGACTGCTGCGACATTGGTTCACGACCGACCTCACGCGCCGGCGTGCCTTTCCGGCCCACGTGCTCAAGGCGATCGAGGAACAGATCCGTGCGAGTGAGACACAGCACGGCGGCGAGATTCGCTTTGCAGTCGAAACCGCATTGGACGGTCCGGTGCTCTGGCGGGAGATCGACGCGCGCGAACACGCGATCGATGTGTTCGCACAACTGCGCGTGTGGGATACGGAGCACAACAACGGCGTGCTCATCCTGGTATTGCTCGCGGACCGTGACGTGGAAATCGTCGCCGACCGCGGCTATCGCGATCGGGTCAACGCTGGCGCGTGGGAAGGCGTTTGCCGTGCGATGGAAGAGGAGTTTCGCGCCGGGCGATTCGAAACTGGCGCGATCAAGGGTATTCAGGCCATCACCAGGATCATCGCGCCGCTTTTTCCGCCCCAGCCGCGCGATACGAATGAACTTCCCGATCGTCCGGCACTCCTTTAAAGCACGCGCGCAGGTGAGAGTCGCGCACAGCGATGCCATAATCGCCGCATGCTTCGTATGAATCTGTCTGCGCTCGCAGACAATCCCAGGGTGGTTCAGAGTTGGACGTTGCTGATTGCAACGGCTGCGCTCTGCGGCTGTTCGCTGTTCTCCAATCCGTTCGGCCGTCCCGAACAGCCTGCCGCGCATCAGGAGCCGCCAAAGCCGACTGCGCTGCCGCCCATAGCGACGCATCGGTTCGAGATCGATCCGCTCAACGACGATGTGGTCGGCATCGTCCAGAGCACGATCGTCTCCAAGGAGGACACGCTTCCGGATATCGCGCGCCGCTTCGATCTCGGTTACGAGGAAATCGTGCGTGCAAACCCTGGCGTCGATCCCTGGCTGCCAGGAGAGGGGCGGGAGATCGTGCTGCCGACCCGGTTCATCCTGCCCAACGCGCCACGCGAAGGCATCGTCATCAACATTCCGGCAATGCGCCTCTTCTACTACCCGGCGCACAAGAAGGACGAGCCCGCCGAGGTGATCACCTATCCGATCGGTATCGGGCGCGTCGGTTGGTCGACGCCCGAAGGCGCAACCAAGGTCGTCAAGCGCACGCTGGATCCGGTGTGGACGGTCCCGGTGTCGATTCGCAAAGAGCACGCCGAGATGGGCGATGAGCTGCCGCCGGTGGTCGGGCCGGGGCCGGACAACCCGCTTGGCCGGCATTCATTCACCCTCCAGTGGCAGGGTTACCTCGTGCACGGGACGAACAAGCCCTACGGCGTGGGCATGCGTTCGAGTCACGGTTGCATCCGGCTGTATCCCGAGGACATCGAACAGCTCTTCGACACCGTTCCGCTGGGTACGAAGTTGCGCGTCGTGAACCAGCCGGTGCTGTTCGGGCGCGCGGGTGAGGACGTGCTGGTGCAGCCGTACGGCGCCCTCGAGGATGACGAGCGTGACTGGTCCAAGGGCGCCCGCAAGCTCATGGAAAAATCGATGCCGGAAGCGACGCGCAAGATGATCAAGGAGGGCAAGCTCACGATCGACTGGGAGCGCGTGCATGCGTTGCTGGTAGCTCCGCGCGGTGTGCCCGTTTCCATCATCGGCCCGGAGGCGGGCCTTGACGGGGAGCTGCTGGCGGCGCGCAAGGTCCAGAACACTGTGCCCGAGGGATCGAACTGGGACGGCAAGGTGGAAGTGGACGAGGCCAAGTTCGAGCAGCTGCTCTCGGAGAGCGAGACCAGTCCGCCGACCGCCGCGGCAGACGGAACCGCACGCTGACCTACCAGATCGTGTCCTGAGCGTTGCGATCCGCCGCAACCGCGACGATCCCCGTGGCCGTCGCGCACAGGCGCCCATTGGAAAACAGGACACTCTCCGCAAACGCCAGGTTGTCAGAGCGCTTGACGCACGCGCCGAACACTTCCAGGGGCGCATCGAGCACCGCGCGCATGAACTTCATCGACAGCTCGCAGGTTCCGGCGCGCCGCGAGTCGAACTGCAGCGTGCCGGCAAGACCCAGGGCACAGTCGAACAGGCCCGCGAGCACAGCGCCGTTCACCGCGCGAGAACGCAGGCCGCCACCGTGATGGTCCGCGATCGTGGGCAGCGTCACGCGCACCAGCAGCGCGTCGGACAGGTCGACGGCCAGGCCGAAATGCACGACGCTCGGCAGGCGGTTGAACTGCTCTGCCCAGCTCTGGCGCGCGGCTGCATCGAGTGCGATGGGCTGTGCTCGTGCACGCAGACCGGCGAGCTGGCTGTCATCGACAGGCATGGGAGTCTCGAGCGGGGCGATTGGCGCATGATACCCGCTCGGCGCCGTCACACGACTGTCACACCCAATCCCTAGCCTGCGCTGCATTTGTTTGCCCGCCATTCAGCCATGCGCGTCCTGATGATCTCCGATGTGTACTTTCCCCGTATCAACGGAGTCTCGACGTCTATCCAGACCTTTCGCCGCGACCTCGAGGATCTCGGGCATGAAGTGACGCTGATCGCGCCGCGCTATCCGCAGTCCGGCGGCGAAGCCGAGCCGGGCATCCTGCGGGTGAAGTCACACCAGGTGCCGCGCGATCCGGAAGATCGAATGATGCGGCGGGGCGAGATTCGTCGCTTGCTGCCGGACTTGCGGCGATCGGACTTCGACCTGGTGCATATCCAGACCCCGTTTCTCGCCCACTACGCCGGAATCGAGCTCGCCCGCGCCCTCGGTGTGCCGGTGGTCGAGACCTATCACACCTATTTCGAGGAGTATTTGCATCACTACGTGCCGCTGATGCCGCGGCGCCTGATGCGCTTCGTGGCGCGCCGTTTCACCTGCAGGCAGTGCAATCAGGTCGATCACCTCATCGCACCGTCGCGCGCCATGCGCGATGCGCTCCTCGAGTACGAGGTGCGTACCCCGATCAGCATCATTCCCACGGGACTCGAGGCCGATCGCTTCGCGAAGGCGGATGGCGAGGCGTTTCGGCGCCGCTTCGGCATCGACCTGCAACGTCCGGTCGTGGTTCACGTCGGGCGCATCGCGCACGAAAAGAACATCGATTTCCTGCTGCGTATCATGGTGAACGTGGCTGAAGAGGTGCCGGAGGCGTTGTTGCTCGTGGCTGGCGAAGGGCCGGCACTCGCGCATTGCAAGCGCCTGGCAGGGGAGCTCGGTCTGCAGGAGCACACGCTGTTCGTCGGTTACCTCGATCGCAAGAATGAGCTCCTGGATTGCTATCGCGCCGGCGATCTGTTTGCGTTTGCATCGCGCACCGAGACGCAGGGGCTGGTGTTGCTGGAGGCAATGGCCCAGGGCGTGCCCGTGGTTTCCACCGCGCACATGGGAACTCTCGATATCCTGGGTCCAGGTCGCGGCTGCGTGGTGGTCGAGGAGTCGGAGCCGGAATTTGCCGCGGCAGTCGTGGACCTGTTGCGCGATCGTCGCAGGCGCGAGGCGCTCGGTGCCGAGGCGCGTACCTATGCCGCAACGTGGTCTGCGCGTGAGATGGCGACTCGGCCTCGTCGATCTGTACCGGGCCACGCTGGCGGGCCGCGCAGGTTCCGTGCTCGCACCCGCGGAGCACTAAAGCTCACGACGCCCGGGCGCGCCGCATCCCTCCAATTGATCGATTCCGGTATATTCGCCTGCCTCCCCGGCGACGAAGACTCGATGCTCACCGACTGGCTCAAGATCATGATGGACGAGATCGCGCGCAAGCAGGCCGAGCTCGATAGCGCGCGCGCCGAGCAGCAGCTGCGCGAGAATGAGCGCAAGACGGCCGAGGCGCGTCCGGACCCGAAGCGCGGCGCCACCAAGGGCGCAAAGGCACGACGCCCATGATCCCGCTGAAGGACGACAACCCATCGCGGCTCGTGCCGTACGTCACCTACGCGATCATCATCCTGTGCGTCGTGGTGTTCTTGTGGCAGTTCTCGCTGGGGCCGGAGCGCGGCCAGCGGGCGGTCTACGCCCTGGGAGTGATTCCAGCTGTCCTGCTCGGCAGCACGCAACTGCCGGTCGACGTGGCGGTCGTCCCTCCGTGGCTGAGCGTCGTGACTTCGATGTTCCTGCACGGTGGCTGGATGCACCTGATCGGGAACATGCTGTACCTGTGGATCTTCGGCGATAACGTTGAAGACAGCATGGGGCACGTGCGTTTCGTGATCTTCTACGTAGTGTGTGGAGCCGCCGCCGTGTTCGCCCAGGCGCTGCCGGATCCGATGTCACAGGTGCCGATGATCGGTGCGAGCGGCGCGATTTCCGGCGTGCTCGGCGCGTACCTGCTGCTCTTCCCGAGGGCGCGCATTCACGTGCTGATTCCGCTCGGCGTCGTCATGCAGAGTGCACACCTGAAGGCCATGTGGGTGCTGCTGTTCTGGTTCGCCTTGCAGCTGCTGAGCAACGTGTTTCAGGGCGAAGAGGGCGCCGGCGTCGCGTTTCGAGCGCACATCGGTGGGTTCGTCGCCGGTATGGCGCTCGTGCCGCTCCTTAAGTACCGCAGCGTTCGGTTGTTCGCACCCTAGTGGCTGAGTGAGTCAGGGACTGAGTGAGTCAGGGACCTGATCCTTCCCTCAGCCGACACGAACGAACCATAGTGCAACCGTAGCTGTCACCTTTCGCGCTGCGCACCAACGTGGCTTTGGCGTAATCAAGGAAGAACGGGCTCAGGGAAGGATCAGGTCGCCCGACTCACTCAACAACCAGGTCACGATCTTCAGTCAATGGCGGGTCGGCACTCCACTTTCTCAGGAGCCTCCTGTTTGCCAGCCTGGCTGAGTGCGCACAGCGCCGAGCCGGCGACGACCAGTAGCGCTCCAGCGATGCTCAGCGCGTTGAGACGCTCCGGCTCGAGCAGCCCAGGCACGAGGGTGGTGGTCAACCACATGGCGGACAGCGTAACCAGGGGCGCCGTGGCCAGGATCGCGCTCACTCGCGACACCTCCCAGTGCTGCAGTGCCTCTGCAAACGCTCCGTAGGCGACGATCGTGTTGAGCGCGCAAAACAGCAGCATGCAGAGCTGACCCGGCGACAGCGCCTGGATCGTGCCGAGCCTGGCCGTGGGAAGAAGCACGATCGTCGCGGCGACATATAGCATCCACAGCACCTGCTGGGAGCTCAGCCACTTGAGCAGTTGTTTTTGTGCGAGTCCGTAGGCCGCCCAGACCACTGAGGACATGACAAGAAGGGCGACGCCGAGTCCAAGCCCGCCGCTCAGGTCGAGAAGCTCCGGCAGGCGCCGGTTGAAGAACAGCAACAAGCCGATGAAGAGTGCGCCAAATCCGCACCATTGCAGGCGCGAGAATCGCTCCCGCACCACGAGCACGCCCCCCAGCAGCAGCAACATCGGTGCAAGCTGGATCACGGTCTGCGTCACCGACGGCGTCGTGTGCTTGAGCGCGAACGCGTACAGCAGGTAGTTGCCCGCCAGGCCCAGGAGCGCGACCACCATCAGCATCCAGCCGCGTCGCGGCAGGATTTCCAGGGTGGGAGCTGACCCGTCGCGGCCAGCATCACCCCGACGACGACCGCCGAGAGGGCGAAGCGGTACCAGCTGATCGTGTAGACGTCCATCCCTTCCAGAAGAATCTTCAGCGCGATGGGCATGACGCCCCAGAGGAGCGAGGTGATCAGCGCGAGTGATAAGCCGAGTCGCCAGCGACCGGTCATGCGCAGCGTTCCGGCGCGCCGCAGCTGCGACGCGAGTCGTCATCCATCCAGTTCATGGGGAGGCAGCTCCGGATTCGGATCGTTGGAGGCTCTGCAACATTACACCATAGCGTGCATTCGCCGGCGCTCGTCGAAGCGCGAGCGCGGCGTGGGTATGGTAGAGTCGCGCGCAACAAAGTGAGGGCGCCGGTGGCCGAACGGCTGACCACAGGGATCCAGGTCGCAGAACAATCAGGTCCAGAACAGAGCATCGCGCGTGCCCCGACCGCCGTGACGGCCTTCGTCGGCAGAACGCTCCGCGGTCCGGTCAATCGACCCGTCACGATATCCAGCTTCGCCGATTACCACTCGATCTTCGGTGGCTTGTGGCAGCCCAGCACGCTGAGCTACGCCGTCGAGCATTTCTTCGAGAATGGTGGCCAGCAGGCAATCATCGTGCGCGTCGTCAATGGTGCGCGCCCGCCAACGCTCGATCTGCGCGCGGGCCCCGAGACGCTGCGCCTCGAGGCGCTCGCCTGCGGGACACGCGAGTACCTGCGGGCGTCGGTCGACTACGACGGCATCGGCGAGAACGAACGCGATTGCTTCAACCTGGTGCTGCAACGGGTCCGCGCCCCGGGCTCGGAGCACGTCGAGGACCAGGAAATCTTTCGCCGCCTGTCGATCAAGGTTGACTCGGGCCGCTTCGTTCAGCCGGCGCTGAGTGAATCGGCTCTGGCACGCGTCGTCGGCGATGTGCCCGTGACGCGACCCGAGCGCACGCTGCGTCACGATGCACGCGGTGGCGTCGGCTACGTGCATTCCAATCCGGACGGCGACGACGGTGGTCCGCTCACGGACTACGACCTGATTGGTTCGGCAGTTCACGGTACCGGCCTGTTCGCGCTCAAGGCGGCGGATCACTTCAACCTGCTGTGCGTTCCACCGCTGGCACGCGACGTCGATGTCGGCACCAGTGTCCTGCTCGTCGCGGCGCGCTTCTGCCGCGACCGGCACGCCATGCTGGTGATCGACCCGCCGTGCGCGTGGAGCTCAGCCGATGCGGCCTTGCACGCACTGCGCGACTGGCAGTTCTGCAGCGAGAACGCGCTGATGTACTTCCCGCGCCTGCTGAGTTACGACCGCCTGCGCGGCCGCTTCGAGCAGTTCGCGCCCTGCGGCGCGGTGGCGGGCATGCTGGCGCGGTCCGATGCGCTGTGGCCGTTGTGGGGCGCGTCCGCGGGCGAGGAGACGTTGCTGCGGCCAGGCTATCGTCCAACTTGCCCGGTGACGGAGGTGGAGCGCAGTCGCCTGGCGCAGGCCGGGATCAACGTCTTGCAGGCGGTGCGCTCGGCAGTGCGCACGGATCCGAGTGCGCGCACGCTTGCCGGCGGTAGCAGCGGTTCCTCGGACTGGAAGTACCTGGCGGCCCGGCGCCTGGCGCTCTTCATCGTCGACAGCATCGAGCGCGGCACGCGCTGGGTGATGTTCGAGGCGAATGGTCCGGACCTCTGGCGACGCGCCGCGGCGCAGGTGGAGGTCTTCCTCGCGGAGCTCGACGCGGACGGCGCATTCATCGGCCGCGCCGTGGACGAGGCTTACTTCGTCGTCTGCGACGAGCGCGTCAACAAGGCGACCGATCTGTCGAACGGCACCGTGAACATACTGTTCGGTTTCGCCGCCCTGCGTGCCGGTGAATACCACGCCTACTTGCTCTCGCATCATCCGGCGGGCAGCCAAGTGCGTCCGGTCAGCGTCAATCGCCTCGAGACCGGCGGACGTCGGCTGGTCGAAGAAATGGAACGAGAGAGCGCCGGCGGCTAGCCAGACTTGCGCTCGCTCACGTACATCGTGATCACCGCGCGCACCGACTTCCGTCTCCCGCCGCATCCGTCACCGTCAGCGGCACGCCGATGTTTTCCGGCGCGTGCCATTCCGTCTTGTCGAGCCGCGCGACGGCGCTGACGCCGCCCTGGGCCTTGCGCAGGTATTCGATGGTCATGCCGCGCGGTATCCAGCGCATCGCAACCGGGATCGTGACTTCCATGAGCATGCCCGCGGCGAGCTCACAGAGATTGGCCATGGCGATCGCGTGCACGGTGCCGATGTGATTCTGCACCGCGCGGCGCTTGCGCATCGTCACCTGGCACAGGCCCGGACGCAGCTCCACGAAGCGCGGCCGGATGCTCGCAAAGTACGGTGCCCGGAAGCAGATGAGGCGCGCGAACAGCCATCGGCCGGCAGGCCACCTCGACATTCGCTCGAAGTGTCGAAGTGCTGCTGGCTGCTCAATTGAAGTTGTCACGAGGCGCCTCCTTCAATTGCCAGGACGCCCGAAACCGCCACCTCCCGGCGTTTCTATCACGATCTCATCGCCGGGCCCGACCTCGATGCTCGCCGTTGCCGCCATCTGGAGCTCCGATCCATCCCGACGTCTCAGGCGATTGATGCCGGCGCGGCCCGGCTCGCCGCCCTCGAGGCCGAACGGTCGAATACGACGATGATTCGACAGGATCGATGCGATCATCGCCTCGCGGAATTCGAGGCGCCGGATCGCGCCGTTCCCGCCTCGGTGTCGGCCCGCGCCGCCGGAGTGTTCGCGAATGCGAAACTCCCGCAGCAGCACCGGGTAGCGCAGCTCCAGCACTTCGGGATCAGTGAGCCTGGAATTGGTCATGTGCGTCTGCACCGCAGAGGTGCCGTCGAAGTCCGGGCCGGCGCCCGACCCGCCCGCGATGGTCTCGTAGTACTGATGCTGCGCGTTACCGAACGTGAAGTTGTTCATCGTTCCTTGTGCGGCTGCCATTACCCCAAGCGCGCCATAGAGCGCATCGACGATGCATTGCGAGGTTTCGACGTTCCCGGCGACGACGGCAGCCGGGTACTGCGGATTCAGCATCGAGCCTGCGGGGATCACGATCTGCAGCGGCTTGAGACAGCCTGCATTGAGCGGAATGTCTTCGTCGACCAGGGTGCGGAACACATAGAGCACTGCCGCCGTGCACACCGAGCTCGGCGCGTTGAAGTTGTTCTCGGTCTGCGCTGAAGTGCCGGTGAAGTCGATGACGGCGCTACGCGTGGCGCGATCGACCTCGACGCGGACCACGATCCTCTGGCCATTGTCCATCTCGTAGCGGAACTCCCCACTCCCGAGGCGTCCGACGACCCGGCGCACGCATTCCTCCGCGTTGTCCTGCACGTGCTGCATGTAGGCGCGCACCAGCGGCAGGCCGTGCTGGGCGATCACGCGCTGCAACTCCGCGATCCCCTTCTCGTTGGCGGCAATCTGCGCCTTGAGGTCGGCGATGTTCTGAGCGGGGTTGCGCGAGGGGCAGGGCGCGCGAGTCAGGCGGGCGAGCAGTTCACGCTCCGCAAACTGGCCGTCACTCACCAGGCGGAAGTTGTCGAACAACACACCCTCTTCGTCGACCGTACGACTGTGTGGCGGCATCGATCCTGGGGTGATGCCACCGATTTCCGCATGGTGAGCGCGCGAGGCGACGAAGAACGCGGGCTCGGCATCCGTCGCAACAAACACCGGTGTGATCACCGTGATGTCGGGCAGGTGTGTGCCACCCTGGTAGGGCGCATTCAACATGAAGACATCGCCCGGTCGCATCGCACCGCGGTTCGCTTCGAGAATGTGCTCGACGCTCGCCCCCATCGATCCCAGGTGCACCGGCATATGCGGGGCATTGGCGATCAAGCCCGCCGCCCCGTCGAACAGCGCACAGGAAAAATCGAGCCGCTCCTTGATATTGACCGAGGCCGAAGTGTGCTCGAGCACGGCGCCCATCTGCTCTGCGATGTGCATGAAAAGCCCGTTGAACACTTCGAGCAGCACCGGGTCGGCGGCGGCCTGCGGACAGCGCGCCTGAATGTGCGGCAGCCCGTGACTCTGCGCGTGACAGGAGCAGCTCGCCGCTGCTCAGCCGCTCGCAGCGCCATTGCGATTCGAGGACGACGGTCGAGTGCGGCTCAACGATGAGCGCAGGTCCGTCGATGTGCTCGCCCGACTCGAGGTTGTCGCGCGCAACCACCGGTACTTCCCGCCATTGGTCATCGAACCAGACACGGGCGCGCTTCAGCGCCGCGACCGGACGGGCGGACAGTACATCCGGCGCCTGCGGTGCGACGCGCGAAGGCACGATTGCTTCGATGCCGATCGATGCCACGATCAACTCCGCGGCCTCGGTGCCAAAGCCGAACTGACGCCGATGCAAGTGCTCGAAGGTTGCACACATGAGGTCGAGCGAAGCGAAGGGTACGGTCAGCGCGGTGTCGCTCGCGGCGGTGCGAATCTCGACCGAGCGCTCGATCTGCAGATCGGCCGTCGCGACGCCCTGCGCAGCGAGCGCCTTGCGCGCTGCTGCCTCAAGCTCGGCAAACTCCTCCTCAAGCCCGGACAAGATCTCTTGCCTGCAGCGCACGCTCAATGGAGCGACGACGGATCTCACGAACGTCCGCGAGCCCGATACCGTAGGCGGACATGAGGCTCGCCAGCGGGTGAATGAGCACACGATCGATGCCCAGGGACTCGGCCACGCGGCAGGCATGCTGGCCCGCCGCGCCGCCGAAGCAGAACAGCGCGAAGCGCGTGCAGTCGTGGCCCTGGCGAACCGAAACGTGCTTGATGGCATTCGCCATGGTTTCGATGGCGACGCGCAGAAACCCTGCCGCGATTGCTTCCGGCCGCCGTGCCTCCAAGCCTTCACGCTCCAGCTCACGGGCCAATTCGAGGAAGGCGCGCCGCACCTCGGCCACATCGAGTGACTGATCGGCATTCGGGCCGAGCACCGCCGGAAACAGTTCCGGCTGCAATCGGCCGAGAAGTACGTTGGCGTCAGTGACAGTAAGTGGCCCGCCGCGCCGATAGCACCTCGGCCCCGGATTTGCGCCGGCAGATTGGGGTCCGACCTGGAAGCGGCCGGATGCGAATCGCAGGATCGATCCGCCGCCCGAGGCGACCGTGTGCACGCTCATCATCGGCACGTTGAGGCGCACGCCGGCGACCAGGCTGTCGAAACGGCGCGGATAGCGTCCGTCGTAGAGCGATACGTCGGTGGAGGTCCCGCCCATATCGAAGCCGATGAGACGCTCGAATCCCGCCGCAGTGCCCACCTTCATCATGCCGACGAGTCCGCCGGCAGGCCCGGAGAGAATGCTGTTCATGCCGCGAAACGAGCCTGCATCGGTGAGCCCGCCGTTGCTTTGCATGAAGTACAGGCGCGGCGGCTCACCGAACTCTTTCGCGAACTCGGCACGCAGCTCGCCCACGTAGCGCGCCAGCAGTGGCGACAGGTAGGCGTCGACAACTGTCGTGTCGCCCCGCGAGATCAGGCGGATGAGTGGCGCGACTTCGTGAGAGACCGAGACCTGGCGAAAGCCGACCTTGCGCGCGATCTCGGCTGCGATTCGCTCGTGCTGCGAGTGCCGATAGCCGTGCAGGAACGCGATCGCCGCACTGTCAAAGCCGCGAGCGTGCGCGGCGGTCAGCTCGGCGCGCAATCGTTCTGCATCGAGCGGCTCGAGCACCTCGCCGGCCGCATCGAGCCTCTCGCGCGCTTCGATCGCCTCCGTGTAGAGCAGCTCCGGAAGACGGATGTGCCGCGCGAAAAGCTCCGGCCGATTCTGGTACCCGATCCGTAACGCATCGCGAAATCCCGCGGTGATGACGAGCACGGTGCGTTCACCCTTGCGCTCCAGAAGCGCATTGGTCGCAAGCGTCGTACCCATGCGCACGCTTTCGATCCGGGTGGCAAGTTCGTGCGGTTGTGATCTGAGAACGCGGCGAATCCCTTCCACGCCCGCGTCGCGATAGTGCGCCGGATCTTCGGACAGGAGCTTCAACGTGACCAGCGCGCCGGCCGGCGATCGGGCGATGACATCGGTGAAGGTGCCGCCGCGATCGATCCAGAACTGCCAGCCCGGTCCAGACGCCATATTCACGCGCAACGAGATACACTGGCTCCGGCGACCTGACAACCCACAACTCCAGAAATCGCAGGTACACCCATGCCCTCATCGCAGGCTGTCTGGATGGTGATCGGTGCGAGCGCCGCCGTGCTTCTCGTCATTGCGCTGTGGACGATGCGTCGTGCGCGAACCCTGGACGGATTTCACCTCGCCGATCGTGAGCTCGGCGCGCTTCGCGGCGGATTGAGTGGTGTCGCGAGTGCGTATTCCTTCTGGGTAATGGTCGGCGTGACCGGCGCCGCCTTCACGCTGGGATGGTCGGCAATCTGGTTGGCACTCGGGATCCTGCTCGGCGCGGCTTTTTCCTGGTTCGTGGTCGGGCCGGCGCTGCGTCGCAGAGCGAGCGCCGCCAACGCGGGGACTGCGCTCGAGCTCGCGGGGGCAGGATCCGCCACGCTCTCTGTCACGAGCATTGCAGCGGTGGCGGTGCTGTTCGGAATCGTTGCGCAACTTGGCTTCGCCGGCGGCGCCGTCGCACGCGGTCTCGGCTTGAGCACGGCAATCGGCGTCATGCTGGTGGCGGCGCTCGCGCTCCTCGGCCCGGTGCTGGGTGGATTGCGCGCTACTGCCTCCGCAGGCGTGCTGTGTGCGTTGGTGGTTATTCCGGCTGCCGTGCTCCTGCCACAGTTTGGCCTCGTCTTCATGGGCGGGTTCGATCAGATACGCAGCGGACTCGCGACGACCGGAGAGGGCGCGGCAACTCTTCTCGGCGCTCGCGGTGTGCTGGATGCGACTGTATGGCTACTGGCGGCGGCGGGCTTCGGAGCCGGTACCTGTGGGCAGCCGCAGGTGCTCGATCAATATCTCGCCGCGCGCAGCGAGCGCTCGATCCGCTGGTCCGGCGTAATCGCCCTGCTTTGGCTGCTGGTCGTGCTTGGGGGCGCGCTCGCACTCGGATGGGTGGCGCGCATCGACTACGCCAGCATCGACAATCCGGATGAGGTGATTTTCGAAGTCCCGCGCCGGATCATGGCGCCGTCGTTCGTGGCCTTGCCGATCCTGGCCGTGCTTGCATTGGTCGTATGCAGCGTGGGCAATCAGCTCGTGACCATGTGTTACGCGATGCTCGCGGTGGCGCGCAATCGGGACGCACCGCCCGTGAGTGTGGGGCGGCTGAGAGTCACGATCCTGCTGGCCGGAATCGCTGCCGCCGTCATCGCCGCGGTGAGTGGAGTCGGCAGCGGGCGCGGATTCCTGCTGGCCTGGCTCGCGACTTCGGCGACAGTCGGCCCGCTGGTGCTGCTCGCGTGCGCGGGCGTACGGGTCCGAAATGGCTGGGGCGCTGCAGCGGCGCGCATTGCGATCGCACTCGCGCTGATACTCTTTCTTCTGCGCCGTGAGCGCCTGGTCGAGATCGCGATGTTCCTGCCTTTCTACGCCGCGATGCTGGTCGCGCTGCTCGGGCGCCAACGCCAATCCTGAGCGGCGCCCGCGCATCGATTCACAAAAAGTTCGCGTTCTGTCAAAAGAGGTGGATAATCCGGGCCCAGTCGAAGTGGAATAAAAACAACCACCCGATTTACCTAGTGGAGGTTGCACATGAGCCTGATATTTCCGTCTCCCCGCGCAAGCCGTGCTTTTTACTGTTGCGCGGTCGCAACGTTAGCGCTAACAACACTCTCCGTATCTGCCCAAGAGGCGCCACTCACCGAAACGGTCGTCGTCACGGGCTCGCGCATTCACCAGGACCCGCTGAACCAGCCGGCACCCCTGGTCACAGTCGATGAGGCAGACATCGCCAAATCCGGTCTGACGTCCATCGGAGACGTGTTGCAACGCATGCCCGTTTCGGGCGGCGGCCTCAACACCAAGTTCAACACCAGTGGAAACATTGGCTTCCCGCCCGACGGCGGCGGCGTCGGTGCCGGCGCGGCAACGGCCGACCTTCGGCATCTCGGGCCGAAGCGCACTCTCGTGCTGGTCGATGGCATCCGTTGGGTGAATGAGTCCTCTGCGTCCGGCGTAGGAGGAGCGACCGATCTCAACACGATCCCGACCAGCATCATCGATCACATCGAGGTG
The DNA here is from genome assembly GCA_963696675.1 of uncultured Gammaproteobacteria bacterium. GTDB lineage: Bacteria > Pseudomonadota > Gammaproteobacteria > Steroidobacterales > Steroidobacteraceae > DATBVX01. The sequence goes on from CAVOLM010000069.1 coordinate 152,959, forward strand.
CTGCAGGATGGTGCCTCCGCGATCTACGGCTCGGACGCCATCGCGGGCGTCATCAACATCATCACGAAGAAGGGCTACGAAGGGGTCGAGATCTCCGGTTACGGCGGTGGCTACGACGAGGGGGATGGCAACACTCAGCAGTGGAATATCTCGGCCGGTGCGACCTCGGAGAAGACCCGGGCCTTTTTCGGACTGAGCTACATCGACCAGGGCAGCATCAGTTCTGCCGATCGCTCGATCTCCGAATTTCCAACGCCCGGTGCCGGTCAGTGCACGAACCGGTGCAGCTCAGGCACGCCGCAAGGGCGGTTCCTTTTCTCCGACCCGAACACGGGCCAGAACCTGGATCTCACCTTGAATGATGGCGTGACCGGGATACCAAACTACAATCCAGCCGATCCGGCAGCTGGGCCGCGCACCGATGATTTTCACAACTTTGCGACCGCCGATCGGTTCAACTTCCAGCCCTTCAACTTCATCATGACGCCGAGCGAACGCATCGGGCTTTACGGGCAGGTGGAAACCAGCCTGACTGACAATGTCAGCGTCTACGTAAAGGGCCTGTTCAACCAGCGCAAGTCGACCAACCAGGCGGCGCCCGAGCCGATCTTCGTCGGCCCGGAGGCGGGCAATGGCGGCGGGAGCCTCCTCGATGTCACCGAGGTCGACGTCGACAATCCGTTTAACCCGCTCGGCTTCACGCTCAATCTCGGCACCAATCCTATGACCGGTGGTACCGACTACTTCATCGGACGCCGACCCCTCGAAGGCGGACCGCGCGTATTCCAGCAGAATGTCGACACCTGGTATGCGGGCGGCGGCTTCCGCGGCAACTTCTCGATGGCGGATCGCGACTTCTTCTGGGATCTGAGCGGCGTCTGGTCGCGCAATCACGCCGATCAAACGACCCACGGCAGCTACAACTCGCTCAAGATCAAGAACGCTCTTGGTCCGGGCACCGTTGCCGGGCTGAATGGCGCTACTGTGACAGCCTGCGGTGAGGTCACCGGCGGCGTCGTGCTCAATCCGATTCCAAACTGTGTGCCGTTCAACATCTTCGGCGGCCAGGGCGACGGCAGCGGCACGATCACGCCGGAAATGCTCAACTACATCCAGCCTGTCCTGCATGACGTTAGCGAGCAGGAGCTCAAGGACTTCACGGCCAATATCAGCGGCACGATCGTGCCCTTGCCGGCGGGCGGTCTCGATTTCGCACTCGGCTATGAGCATCGCAAGCAGAGCGGCTTCTACCAGCCGGATGCGATCTACCCGGCCAACGAGAGCGCGGGTGTGCCGTCAGGCCCAACCAACGGTCAGTACGACGTTGATGAGGTCTACGGCGAAATACAGGTTCCGATTCTGAAGGGAGCTCCGGGGGCTGACCTGTTGCAGGTGAGCGCTGCCCTGCGCTGGTTCGACTACTCTACGTTTGGAAGCGATACGACCAGCAAGTTCGGCCTCAACTGGCGTCCGGTGCAGGACTTGCTGATTCGTGGAACCTGGGGAGAGGGGTTCCGTGCACCCGGCATCGGCGAGCTGTTCGGAACGTTCTCGCGCTTCGACCAGACCCTGACCGATCCGTGCTCGGCGCCAGTCGCGCCTGCGAACGTGGCCAATTGCACACAACTGGGAGTACCGCCGACGTTTGCACAGCTCAATGCGCAAATCTCGGTCATCACCGGCGGCAATCCGAACCTGAAGCCCGAGACTTCGGAAAGCTACACAGCGGGAATCGTTTACAGTCCGCGCTGGGCGGAGGGTGCGTCTTGGTCAGAGTCGTTGAGCCTCGAACTGACGTACTACAACATCCAGATCGACGACACGATCCAGGCCCGCGATGCGCAGGCGCAGCTCGATGGTTGCGTGGCGACGCTCGATGCAGTGTTGTGCAACGGGATCTCCCGCACCACTGGTGGGACGATCAACGGCTTCAACAATACGCTGATCAACATCGGCGGCACCGAGACCGCGGGGTACGATCTCAACGTGCGTTGGGTGATGCCAGAGACGGGTATCGGCAGATTCTCCGTGAACTGGCAGAACACCTGGCTCGACAAGTACATCGAGACCACCGAGACCGCGGCAGGCTTCGTGGACACGGATCGCAAGGGAACGGAGCGCGGCAGCCCCTCACAAGCGTATCCGGAATGGAAGTCGGCGCTGTCTCTTGACTGGGGATTCCATGACTTCGGAGCCACGGCGACGGTTCGCTATACCGACTCGCTCAGCGAACCGTGCCGCAACATCGGGGCGTTTGCGTCCCTGTGTTCGGACCCGGTCGGGCTGACCAACGAGATGGATGCCACGACCTACGTGGACATGCAGGCCAGCTGGTCACCCTCGGGCATCCAGGGCTGGACGTTCGCGGTCGGCGTCAACAACCTGTTCAACGAAGATCCGCCCAATTGCTACAGCTGCGAGCTGAATGGCTTCGACGGATCGACCTATGACGTGCCGGGAATGTTCTGGTACGGGCGCGTGGTTGCACGCTTCGGCAAGCAGTAAGGGGATGACTGCAAGGCCGGCTCCGGAAACGGGGCCGGCCTTTTCTTTCAAGGAATCCTTCCCCAGCCCTCTTTGGCGGGCGTCGCGCTGTTGAGCGCGACCGCGGCGATCTTCTCCAGCCGCTCCGCGGTGTACGTGTAACCCATCTCGATGGCGCGTTCGAAGCCCTTCCAGTTGAGCATGTCCACGGCCTCGAGCTGGGGCTGCAGCAGCACGTCGGTCTGTTCGCGGTGCGCCATGGTGGCGGCGGCGCTGTTGACCATGCCGGCACGCCACAGGATCTGAAAGATATTTACGCGCTTCTTCTTGGCGCGGAACCAGCTCATCGCCTTCCATAAGCCCGGGACATCGACATCATCGAAATCGGCGGTGAAGGCGCGATCCGCGCCGACATCGACGCCGATCACCGGGCCGCGTCCCACCTCACGCATCACATCGACGGGCAGGTTGTTCATCGCGCCGCCATCGACGTGCACGTCCCCGTGATGGAACACGGGCGGCAATACGCCCGGGATCGCAACGGACGCGCGCAGCCAGCGCCACAGGAGCCCCGAGCGATGCACGGCGATGCGGCCCGCGGAAAGATTCGTAGAAACACAGAAGAAGGGCAGATTGAGGTCCTCGATCTGGATCTCGCCGAATTCCTGCCGCAGGAGGCCGGAGACCTTGCGCCCCGAGACCAACGACAGCAGCGGCAGCGTGTAGTCGTTGAGAGGGTTGGTGTCGACGAACGTGCGCTTGAAGCGCCGCACGAGATCCTCGTGTGGCCATTCCATGGCGATGCCGGCGCCGAGAATCGCACCCATGCTGGTGCCGCCGACCGCGTCGATCGGGATATTTCCTTCGCGCAGCGCTTTCACGACGCCGAGGTGCGCGAAGCCACGCGCGCCGCCACCCGAGAGCACCAGGCCTACGCCACGACCAGTCAGGAGCCGCGCGATGCGGCGGACATCGGCGGGCGAGCGCACATGGTGGTGTGCCATCCCGGGATGCTGGGCGAGCCAGCGATGGGTCGACCCGCGCACCACGCCGGATTCCTGCAGCAGGACCAGTTCGGCACGTTGCAGGGTGATTCGCGATTCCCCCCGGCCTTCGAGAAGACGCCAGGGCGACGGTTCCGCGCCAGCCTCGGCGAGCAGCAGCAGCGCATCGGCCTGTCGCACGCACAGCTTGCTCCACGGCGTGGTCCCGGCATCGGCGACATAGATGACAAAATCATTCGCGGACTCGACGTTCGCGAACCAATGGCTGGTGTGCGTGGAACCGCGGCCACTCCACACGAGCTCGGTGCGCGAGCCGTGATTGAGCGCTTTGACGAGCTGCTCGGCAAAGGCACGCACGTCGATGTCCGGACCGTGCGGCAGGATCGTGAACGTCTTCGGGACCGAGCGCTTGCCACGTTGCTGGCGCTGCGAATTCTCGAGCCGCTGCACCGTGAGTTGCGCGATGCGCAGCATCGCCTGCGGATGATCGAGGAGCAGGATATCGAAGGCTTGCTTGGAAAAGCGGCCGATTTCGCTGTCACGCAAGGCATGCACTGAGGCCGTGCGCGGCTTGCCCGAAATGAGCGCCATCTCACCGACGGTTTCGCCGGCCATGACGCGCCCCACCAGGCGCGTGTGCCCGTCCGGCGTGCGCGCGAATGCACCCAGGCAGCCGCTGATGACGAAGTAAAGTGCATCGGGAGGATCGCCCGCTTCGAACAGGCTCGCACCGCCCGGCAGTGAGAACCATTCGATCTCGGCCGCGATCGCCGCGAGGATCGATGCGTCCAGTCCGCGGAACAGCTGCAACGTGCCGAGGAGCGAGAGCATATTGCGTCGCTCGATGGCCGTTTCGACGATGGTGTCCCGTTCCAGGTCCATTCCGCGTCCTGTTTAACCTGCCTATTCTCAAAGCGCGGGCCCGCGCGAAGCGGGCCAGTCGTCACAAATCGGCCGGAATTCCTCTATTTGTGGCGTCGCCGTAGCGATTTGGCAACAATCCGGCGCCCATGAGAGCACACGCGGCCCAGGATTCGCCGGCGATCCGACTCGAGCGACGCATGCACGCGGAGATTCCGCTGACGCGTTCCATCGACGTGCGGGTGAGCACGTATGACGGCACGGCGCTCACGCTGAGCGCACCGCTCGCGATGAATTCGAATCACAAGGGCACGGCGTTCGGCGGGAGCCTGTTTTCGCTCGCCGTGCTTGCGGGCTGGGGTCTGCTGGTGCTCAAGCTCGGCGAGCGTGATCTGGACGCCGAGCTCGTCATTCAGGACTCGAGCGTCGAATACCTGGCGCCGGTCCGTGGGGATTTTAGCGCGCAGGCGAGATTCCCTGCCGCGGACGAGTTCGAGCGATTCGTGCGTACTCTCAGCCGTCGCGGCAAGGCGAGGGCGCGAGTCGCAGTACTCATTTCCCACGGTGGCCGCGACGCGGTGCGTTTCGAGGGCACTTTCGCTGCGATCAAGACGTAAGAGCCAGTCCGAGCCGGCCATTGGGTGGGGGGTTGTGCCAACTCCGGGCTGATCACGCTCGATGACCGTGCTGATCTGAAGATGTATACCCGCAAACACTGCTCGCCCGGGTTGGCACAATCCCCCCGACCGCAATGTCCGTCTCGTCCTGCGCTGAAGCGATGCTGCGGCTGCGCCTCTTGGGCCAAAGCAGGACGAGTCCGGTCGCTGGTGGGTGTGGCGAGGGGTTCTTCCCCCGGGCGCCGTTCTTACCGATTGATTGCGTCCAACGATACGGGGGCGTGCAGCGCGAATGAGGGATGCTTGTAACCGGATAGCGTTCCTCGTTCGTGTCGTCGCAGGGCGGATAACCCCTCGCCACACCCACCCACTCGTCGGATCGGACTGCGCGACAATATTTACTGCGCCAGTGATGTGCCATGAAGAAGCAACCACGCCTGCCACCGGACGCTCTTGAACGCATCTACGCGGCCATTCGCGCGGTGCCTCGCGGGCGCGTCGCGACGTATGGATGGATCGCGGAGCGAGCCGGAATGCCACGGCGCGCGCGACTCGTGGGCTATGCGCTGCGCCATGCGCCACGCCGCCTGCGCTTGCCCTGGCACCGGATCATCAATGCGCAAGGTCGCATCTCGTTTCCGCGCGGCAGTGAGCCCTACGCCGAGCAGCGCAGACGCCTTGAGGCCGAGGGCGTGCCGTTCGTACGCGGGCGCGTGCGGCTCGTGCAATACGGCTGGCGGCTCACACTCGATGAGCTGCTCTGGAAGCCGCCCCGGTAGCTGTTGTCGCTGCGTAGAGCCACTGTGCGCCTGTCGCCGGTCGTGATCGCTTGCTACCATCTGGCTGGTTGAAATGAACAGGTGGATCACGAATGCCAGATCGATACGTCGTCTTCTCTCACGGCAAGGACGGTGCGCCCTGGGGCGAGAAGATCACGGCCATGGCGGAGATGGCTCGAAGCGAAGGCTTCGAAGCCGAATCGGTGGACTATCAGGGAATCGATGATCCGAGCGATCGCGTCACCCGGCTGTTGAGCTTCTGCAAGGACCTGCGCGGATCACTCGTGCTGGTGGGTTCGAGTCTCGGCGGTCATGTGGCGACGGCTGCCTCGCGCCTGTTACAGGCGCGAGGATTGTTCCTGCTGGCGCCCGCGTTCTATGTGCCCGGGTTCGAACAGCAGACACCGAAGCCCGCGGAATGCCCGATGACCATCGTGCACGGCTGGCGCGACGATGTCATCCCGGTCGAGAACAGCGTGCGCTACGCAAAGCAGTACAACGCAACGCTGCACATCCTCGACGGCGATCATCGCCTGGTCGACAACATTCCGCAGATCAACTATCTGTTCGAGTACTTCCTGGTGACGCTGGAGCCGTATCTCTAGTCGCCCGCCTCGATCCGATCACTGAGCCGCGGTAGCGCCGGGTGCCGGGGATCGCCTTCAGTTGCGCCGGCACGAAGTCCTCCATCACTGCCTTGGCGAGCAGATCGAGCGGCAGCAGGCCCTGGTTCGCGATGAAGTCGTGAAACGCCTGCGCGTCGAAGTGCTCGCCGAGCGCCATCTCCGCCTGGTGCGCAGCGCCTGCAGTTTCGAGTAGCCATAGAAGTACGCCGTCGCCTGCCCGGGCGCGCGGAACGTGTAGCGATCGACCTCCTGCTTGGCCATCGGCTCGGACAGCACGACCTCCTGCATCAGGAATTGCTTGGCGGCGTCGGGCTCGATCATCCCGAGGTTCACCATCGGATCGAGGATCGCGCGCGCGGCGCGCATGAGCCGCATCTGCAAGCGTGCAGATCTGGCCTCGGGCGGCTCGTACTGCTTCATCACGCGCCTCCACGTACAGCGCCCAGCCTTCGACGTTGGCGCTGTTGAACGCGAACACGACGCGCGCGGTCGAAACGCCGTGCTCGAGCATCCGGGCGAACTGCAGCTCGTGACCGGGGCGCGCCTCGTGCGCGGTCAGCGTCCAGGTGATGGCGTCGTACTTGAAGTCGTCCATCTCGGCGCCCGAGTCCGCATTCGGATTGGAGAGCGGCAGCACGAATGCGGCGGGCTCGCCGGTGTTGCCGATCAGGCGCGGCGCGTCGAGGTGCGGCGCGGGCTGCGCGGCCGATTCAGCCTCGGTTCCGAGGCGGATCACCGCCTCGCGCGTCGGCAGCGTGACGAGGTGCTCGCGCCGGACGATGTCCTCGAGCTGGCCGAGAACGCCGCGATACTTCGCCAGCAGCTGGTCGTTGCTGCACCTGCTCCTTCTTCAGCGCGCGAATCACGTCGCGGTAGTCGCTCGACGGGAACCCCTTCGCCTTGCTCACCTGGCGCGCGAGCGAGTCGAGCTCATCGCGCGTTGTCTGATACGCGACCTGCGCGCGGTCGATCAACTGATGCGGGTCCATCTCGACGCCGAAATTCTTGAGATTGTCGGCGTAGATTTCCGGCGGCAGGCGGTTGGTCTTGCGCGCGCGCGGCAGCACCGCGGTGCGGATCCAGTCGGAGTATTCGTGAATCTGGCTCGAGAGGGTTTCGAAATCGCCTTTCCAGCCCTTGAGGCCGCTCTTTTCAAAGAGCTCGCGAATGCCGTCGAGAAAACGATCGGTATTCTTGAGGTCCTGCTCGACCTCGACGACCCAGGGAGGCGTGAGATTCGGATTGTCGAGACGCTTCCTGGATTCGGGCGCGGGCCAGTGTCGTGATCGGCTCGTAGCCCTTCTCCGCTCCGACGTAGCGGTGCAGACGCTTCACCGCCGCGGCCTGTCGTTCCTTCGGCACGCGATCGTCGAGCAAGCATGTGAAATCCGCTGAAGATCATCTTGGTGAGATCCTGGTACGGCAGCATCAGTCGGCGGTTGAGGATCGAGGAGTCGCGCTGCTGGTTGGCGGAGGTGATCAGAATATCGATGTCCTGCTTGACGCGCGCGTCGGAGACCTTGTCGCGCTGGGCGGTGAGTCTTGCAGCCGCGGTCGCGAGATCCGCTTCCTGTCGGGTGTCGAATTGCGGCTTGAGGTCGATGACCTCTGCGTCGTGCCCCTCGACTCCAAAGGAGGAGGCCGTTTCCGGGTTGTATTTCGCCAGCACTTCGAGCAGCACCTGGGCGTAGCCGATTGCTCTCCTCGATCCAGCCGATGCTCATCAGCGCGGGCGAGCGGGGCGAGAAGCAGCATCCCCGCGAGCAGGGCACTCAATCGTTGCAACATCAGGAGATCTCCAGTCGAGGGTCGGGTGAGACGAGGGTGCGAATGCTTCCCTGACAGCGCGCCTGGAGTCAAGCAGCGTCGTGGGTCAATGACGTTCGCGAATCGCACGGGCGGCCATCCGATCGACGACTCCGGGACGGATGAGCTTCAGCCAGCGCGCCAGGCGGCCGCGGAACGATGTAATGAGCAGCCGTCGCCGCCGCTCGATCGCGGGCACGATCAGGCGTGCACATTCTTCTGCAGTCATGATCCGTTCCACGCGCATCGGGCTTTCACCCAATGGCCGACCGTCGGGCCCGATCGCGCGCTTGTGGATTTCTGAACGCACGAAGCCGGGCGCGATGATCGTGACGCTCACGCCGCTTCCCGCGAGTTCGATGCGCAAGGAGTCGAAGAAGCCGACCATCGCATGCTTGCTCGCCGACGTAGCCCGATCGCTCGGGAACCCCGGTGAGTCCTGCCACGCTCGCGATTGCGACGAGCCGGCCCTTTGACTGCTTGAGCCAGGGGAGCGCGGCGGCCGTGAGATGCACCGCGCCCAGGTAGTTCAACTTCATCAGGTGCTCGTACGTGGACAGGTCATCGAGCGCATCGAAGCGCGCCCACATCGTGCCGCCGGCGTTGTTGATGAGCACGTCGATCCGTCCAAAGCGTGCTACGGCGGCGTCGATGAGAGCCCGGCACTGCGCCGGATCGAGCAGGTCGGTCGGTACTGACGATCGCGACGCTGCCGCGCGCGGCACATTCGTTCCGCGAGTTCCTCCAAGACGTTGCCGGTTGCGCGCCGCGAGCACCAGGTAGAGGCCGCGAGCGGAGAGCTCGATGGCCAGCGCCCTGCCGATGCCCTCTGATGCACCGGTGAGCACGATCACCTTGCCAGCCAGCGGACTGTGCACGCGCGCACGAGGCGCGCCGTGGCTATCCGCGGGCTGATTCACGGTACACTCTCGCGCCGGTTGCGTTGGGAGGGCTCGACATGAGAACGCTGTCTGGATGCCTGCTGTGCGCGATGCTCCTCGGCGCTTGCGGGCAGGATACTCCATCGAAGCAGGAGCAACCGATGCCGGTCGAGGAGACTTTCGCGGGGGATATGATCAAGCAGAAGCAGAAGATCGAGGAGCAGGCGCAACAGCAGGTGGAGAATCGCATGCCGGACCTCAACCGCCAGCTCGATGCCGCGGAAGGCGCGCAATCCGCCGAACCTCAGGACTGAGCTACACCTCATCGCATGAACGTGGGCCTGAGCCTGGCGCGGCCCTGGATCTGGCTGCTGCGCAAGACGATCACGCTGTGGGTGCGCACCACGGTGCGCCCGCCCGACATTGCGCAGCGTCTGTCAGGCCGCGATCGGCCGAAGTGCTACGTCCTGGAACAGGAAAGTCTCGCGGACCTGCTGGTGCTGCAGGACACCTGCGTGAATCTCGGCCTGCCGCGTCCCAGCCGGCGGCTCGTCATCGGCTCGGTGAGTGAACGACGCTCGGTCTGTTACCTGGAGCGCAGTGCCGGCTTCTTCGGCACTCGTATCGATCTGCGTCCACCGGAGTTACTCGCGAACCTGGTGAGCGCAGCAGGCGCTGATCCGACGCTCGATCTGGATATCGTACCGGTGGCGATCTACTGGGGGCGCGCTCCGCAGAAGGAGGGCTCATCGCTCCGACTGCTGCTCGCCGAGAACTGGGTATTTGCCGGCCGCTTTCGTCGCTTTCTCATGGTGATCTTCAACGGCAGATCGACGCTCGTCGAGTTCGGCGAGGCCCACGCGCTGCGCGATTTCATGCAGCCGGAACTCGAGCCCGCGCGCGCGGTACGGCGCATTTCGCGTGTGCTGCGTTCGCAGTTGCGCGTGCAGCGCGCCGCCGCGATCGGTCCGGATCTCTCTCATCGGCGCACTATCGTCAGTCGTGTGCTGCACGACGCGCGCCGTGCGCGCCGCGGTCGCACAGGAGATGCGTGAGAAGAATCTCACGCGCCGCGAAGCGCTCCTCACCGCCAAACGTTACGCGGACGAAATCGCCGCGAACTACTCGCATGCCTTCGTCACGTTTTTCGCGCGAGTTCTCGGGCGGGTGTGGAACCGGCTCTATGACGGTGTGGTTCTGCATCACGAGCAGGTACTGAACCAGGTCGCGGCGGGCAACGAGATCGTCTACGTGCCCTGCCATCGCAGTCACATGGACTACCTGCTGCTCTCCTACATCATCTACACGAAGGGCTTCGCGATTCCGCACATCGCGGCGGGCGTGAATCTCAACATGCCCGTGATCGGTCGGGTCCTGCGCAAGGGAGGGGCATTCTTCCTGCGACGCAGCTTCCGGGGCGACAGCCTTTATCCCGTGGTCTTCATGAAATACCTGGGCCTGATGATGGCGCGCGGGCACTCGCTAGAGTACTTCATCGAAGGCGGACGCAGCCGCACCGGCAGGCTCCTTCCGCCCAAGACCGGCATGCTCTCGATGACCGTGCGCAGCTTCCTGCGCGACCCCGTTCGGCCAGTCGTGTTCATTCCGGTCTATTTCGGTTACGAACGGCTGGTGGAAGGCGAAACCTACATCGGCGAACTGAGCGGGCAACCCAAGCAGAAGGAGTCGGTCTGGAGCCTGTTACGGAGCCTGCCGAGCCTCAGGCGCAAGTTCGGCAAGGTGCACGTGAGCCTCGGCGAGCCGATCGAGCTTGCCGACCTGATCAGAAAGCAGCATCCAGCGTGGAACGGCGCGGCCGTCGCCGACGAGAGCCGCCCCGCATGGCTCACGGTGGCGATCGATGATCTGGCGCACCAGATCATGGTGAACATCAACGGCGCCGCTGCCGTCACGCCCATCAACCTGATGGCGATGACCGTACTCGCGACGCCGCGCCAGGCGCTGCTCGAGAGCGATGCGGTCCGTCAGCTCGATCTGTATCGCGCCATGCTCCTCGGTCTGCCGTATTCGCGTCACGTCACCGTGACGGAGCTGGATGGCGCCGGGATCGTGCGCCACGCCCAGGCGATGCAGGTCATCGAGCGCGTCAGCCATCCGCTCGGTGACCTGCTGCGCATGGACGAGCAGCACGCGATTCTCCACACCTACTTCCGCAACAACATCCTGCACCTGTTCGCCATGCCTTCGCTCATGGCGTGCTGCTTTCTCAACAATCCCTCGCTACGCACCGAGGACCTGATGCGATTGGCCTGGCGGATCTATCCGTACATCGCGGACGAATTGTTCCTGCCCTGGCGCGAGGATCAGGTGCCCGACCTGGTGCAGTCCGTTCTCGATCAATTCGCGCAACTGCAGCTCATCGAACGTAGCGCCGACGGCAGCGAATGGCGCCGCCGCCCGCCGCTCGTCGTGGAGGCGATTCAGCTCTCCATGCTCGCGCAGGGCACGATCCAGATCGTGCAGCGCTACTACATGGCCATCGCGCTGCTGATCCAGGCTGGGAGCGGTTTGATCAGTCAGGAAGCGCTGGTGAGGCGCTGCCACCTGATGGCGCAGCGCATTTCCATGCTGTACGAGCTGAACTCGCCGGAGTTCTTCGACAAGACGCTGTTCTCGAGCTTCATCGACCTGTTACGCCAGCGGGGGGTACTGCAGACGAGCGCGGACAACCGGCTGCTGTTCAACGAGGTGCTGCTCAACGTCGCCAACGATGCACAGCTCGTGCTGAGCGAGCAGATCCGCCACAGTATCCTGCAGGTCACGCACGCGTAGGTGCGGGCCGTTGCCGCTGTTATACTTCACCGCCATCCACAACTGTTGTATTCGATCCCCTGATTCGGTAATAAACCAACAAACTCAGGGATGACGGGCAACAAGATGTCTTTCGGGGGGACTCCAAATGAAGGTCCATCAGATCGGCAGTGAGGCTCACTCCCGCCATACGCATTGGATCGCGCTCGCCTCGGCGCTCGGCGCAGCGACACTGGCAATGCCGGCCCAGGCTGTCGATTTCTCCAGCGGCGCGCTCAACGGAAGCTGGGACACGACCATTTCGTATGGCATGGCGTTTCGCATCCAGGACAGCGACTGCAACCTGATCGGCATCGCGGATGGCGGTTGCGGCCGCTCGCCGAACATCGACGACGGCGATCTGAATTTCAGCACCGGCTCCTACGCCCGCACTTTCAAGCTGACGAGCGAGATCGGGCTGAACTATGGCGACTTTGGCCTGTTCGTGCGCGGCTCCGCGCTCTACGACGACTATGTCGAGAATTCTCCGACTGAGCGCACGCCGCTGACCGAGCACTCGAAGGACCTGGTCGGCAGCTACGTGCGGTTGCTCGATGCGTTTGCCTACTGGCGGCCGAGCATTGGCGGCAAGCCCGCCGAGTTTCGGCTGGGTCGCCAGGTCGTGAGCTGGGGCGAGAGCACCTTCATCCAGGGCGGCATCAACAACATCAATCATTTCGACGTCTCGGCGTTGCGCCAGCCGGGCGCGGAACTGAAGGAAGGATTCCTGCCACAGGAAATGGCCTTCGTGTCGTTGGGTATTACCGAAAATACGAGCGTCGAGGGCCTGTACCTGTTTGACTGGAACGATACGCGGCCGGAGCCGGTGGGCTCGTACTGGAGCAGCAATGATTTCGTGCCGACCGGCGGCAGCAAGGTGGTACTGGGATTCGGCGGTTTCTCCGACATGGGCGTGGACTTCAGGCCTCTCGGCGGACCGTTCATCACGAATTTCCAGGCCGTGCCCCGCGGCGCGACGCAAGAGCCCGACGACAGTGGCCAGTTCGGCGTGGCGTTCCGGACCTACTTTCCGGGATTCCTGAACGGCACCGAATTCGGCCTCTACTACATCAACTATCACAGCCGCCTGCCGCTGATCTCTGGTCGCACCGGTACACAGGCCGGCGTCGGCAATGCAGCTGGTGCGGCCACTGCAGTGCAGGGCGGAGCCCAGGCTTTCGCGGGCGCAATTGCAGCAGGGCTTCCGGTGCGGGCTGCCATCGCCACTGCGGCAGCAGCCGTCACGCCGGTCGCGGTGCAGGCTTCCGCGAGCCGTGGCGGCAACCTGACGGCCCAGACCGCATCACAATACGCGACCATCGGTGCGACCCAGGCGTCGCTCGGCGTGAGTGCCTCCGATATCGGGCGCAACGCCACCAACATTGCCACACACGAGTTCGCTCAGACGGCGGAATACTTCACGCAATTCCCCGAAGACATCAAGCTCATCGGCCTGAGCTTCAACACCCAGTTCCAGAAGACTGGCATCGCATTGCAGGGCGAGGTGTCCTTCCGGCAGGACGTGCCGCTGCAGTTCGATGATGTGGAAGTCCTGTTCGCCGCATTGACGCCACTCGAGGCAGCGCTGTTCCCGTTGAGCGCGCCCGGCGTGCCATTCCCGACCACCTGCACCGACACCCTGTCAACGCTCGCGCGTTGCGGTCAGCTCGGGCAGTTCGGCGTCAACCAGGTCGTCACCGGGTGGAAGACGCACGACGTGCTGCAGGGTCAGTTCACGGCCACCAAGGTTTTCTCGAACCTGCTCGGTGCATCGCAGTTCGTCACGGTATTCGAGGCCGCTTACACGCACGTGAACGGCTTTGAGGACAAGCTCGTCGGTGAGCGCAATGACCGCGGTCTGCGCTACAACGGGCCCGGCACCTCGGTGAGCGGCAACTTCGAATTGCGCGGCCGTCATTGCCCGCAACTGCCAGCGGCGCAGTGCCTGGCTCTGGGCCTGGTCGAGCCGCAGAACCGCTTCGCTGATGCCGACTCCTGGGGCTATCGCATCGCGGGGCGTCTCGAGTATCCCAATGCAATGGGTCCGTGGACCCTCATTCCACGCTTCTTCTGGCAGCACGATGTCGATGGCACCACGCCCGGTCCCGGCGGCGCCTTCGTCGAGGGGCGCTACGCGCTCACGCTCGGCGTCACTGCGAATCTGCAAAACACCTGGGAAGTGGACCTGAGCTGGTCGAAATACGGCGGCGCGGGCCGCTACAACGACATCAACGATCGTGATTTCGTCGCGGCAACGCTGAAGTTCTCGTTCTGATTGCGCGCAAGAGGGGACTGACCATGCGGACAAGAGCACTGGTTTCGATGGGGGCCGTTCTCGCGCTGTGCGCATTCACGGGCCAGGGGCAGGCGGGGATCAGCGCGGAGGAGGCCGCCCGGCTCGGTGCCGATCTGACACCACTCGGCGGCGAGAAAGCGGGCAACTCCGCGGGCACGATCCCCGCGTGGGATGGCGGCCTGATCTCCGCAGCCAAGGCTGGAGTCTCCGGGTACACGCCCGGCAAGCATCATCCCGATCCGTTCGCGAACGAAAAGCCGCTTTTCACGATCAACGCGCAAAACGCCGCGCAGTATGCGGCGAACCTCACCGAGGGACACAAGGCGCTGCTGAAAGCGTACAAGGATACGTACGTCATGAACGTCTATCCGAGTCACCGCACGGCCGCGTATCCACAACGCATCTACGACGCAACCAAGGCCGTCGCGACGACGGCCAATCTCGCCGCGGGCGGCAATGGTGTCACGGGCGCTGTGATCGGTATTCCGTTCCCGATCCCCAAGCAGGGCGTGGAAGTGTTCTGGAACCACGTGCTGCGCTATCGCGCCGACGCGGCCCAACGCTCTATCGGGCAGGCTGCACCGACCGCCGGCGGTGATTACACGATGGTCAAGTTCCACGACGAGTTTTACATCGTCTACAGCCTCGCGGGCGCCAAGGAAGCCGAGCTCGACAACGTCATTCTCTACTTCATCCAGGAGACCGTCGCGCCGGCGCGCCTCGCGGGCGAGATCCTGCTGGTCCACGAGACGCTCGATCAGTCGAAGGAGAATCGTCGCGCGTGGCTCTATAACCCCGGACAGCGCCGCGTGCGCCGCGCGCCCAATGTGGCCTTCGATAACCCGGGTACGGCCGCCGACAATCAGCGCACCTCCGACCAGTTCGACATGTACAACGGTAGCCCCCAGCGTTACGACTGGAAGCTCGTGGCCAAGAAGGAAATGTACCTTCCCTATAACGCCTATAAGCTCAACAGCAACCAGGTCAAGTACAAGGACCTCCTCAAGCCGCAGCACATCAATCAGGAATACGCCCGCTACGAGCTGCACCGGGTCTGGGTGGTCGATTCGACGCTGAAGGCGGGCACCGATCACGTGTACAAGCGTCGCACGCTGTATGTCGATGAGGACTCCTGGCAGATCCTCGCGGTCGACTGCTACGACAAGCGCGACCAGCTGTGGCGCGTGCAGGAAGGTCACGCCATGCAGTACTACGAAGTACCGACGCTCTGGACCACACTCGAGCTGGTGATGGATCTTCAGAACCGGCGTTATCTCGCGCTCGGTCTGCAAAACGAAGAGCCTGGCAGCTACGACTTCACGATCCAGCGCACCGTCGCCGACTACCAGCCGAACGCGCTGCGGACACGCGGCACTCGTTGAGGGTGTCGAATTTGTCCAGGTCTGATGGGCCGTTCCTTCCCTCGGCCGACGCGAACCGAACCTTATCGCGCTTGCACGCGTCGGCGTTCGCGGGATGCGGGCGCGTCGACCTGGTGTAATCAAGCAAGAACGGGCCCAGGGAAAGGACGGCCCATCAGACCTGGACAAACCTGACACCGTGTCACGTTGATGAAGCCGCTCGCCATTTCCCTCGCCGTGTCGGGCGTGCTCGCTTTGAGCCCGTGCCTGTGCTCATCCGCCGATGAGCCTGCGGGGCCGGGCGTCGAGAACGCGGAAATCGCCCCTCTCGCCAGGCAGTCCCTGTTGCTCGATGCCGCTATGGCGGGTTCGCGCATGGTGGTCGTGGGTGAGCGGGGACACGTGCTGCTGAGCGACGATCGAGGTCGGAGTTGGCGTCAGTCACCTGTTCCAACGCGCGCCAACCTCACCGGCGTCTTTTTTCTCAACGCGCAACTCGGCTGGGCGGTCGGGCACGATGAGGTCATCCTGCGCAGCGAGGACGGCGGCGAAACCTGGACTCGGCAGCACTACGCCCCGGAGAAAGAGCAACCGCTGCTCGATGTGTGGTTCAGCGATGCGGACCATGGCCTCGCATTCGGAGCGTACGGAAGTATTCTCTCGAGCCACGACGGCGGGCGCACGTGGAGCGAGCAGATCTTCGAGCCGCGGCCGCTGATCGCAAAGCCTGCGGCGGCCAAGGCCGCTGCAGACAAGGGCAAGGAAGACGAGTACGAGGTCGAGGGCGCGGCGAGCGACATGCACCTCAACGCCGCCAAGCAGTCAGCCGACGGCAAGCTGTACCTCGCTGCCGAGGCGGGTCATTTGTTCCGCTCCGACGACAGCGGCACGAGCTGGCTCGAGTTGCCCTCGCCCTATGAGGGATCGTTCTTCGGCGTTCTGCCGCTCGATCCGCCATCGCTCCTGGCATTTGGCCTGCGCGGGCACCTGTTCCGCTCCGACGATGCAGGCGCAACCTGGCAGGCGATTGCCTCCAACACCACGGCAATGCTCACCAACGCCCTGCGCCTGGATGCCGAGACGATCGTGATCACCGGTCTTGCCGGCGCGCTCCTGGTGAGTCATGACGGTGGGCGCAGCTTCGAGCTGCACGCGCAGGAGGATCGCAAAGGTCTTGCTGCGGCCCTCGCCGCGGGCGGGAGTCTCGTCACGGTCGGCGAGGGCGGCATCAAGTCGATTGCAATGCCGGGCACCACACCGTGAAAACCTCCTCCTCACAACGCGAGGCGCGCTTCGTCGAGTGGCTGACGCCCCATGTATTCGGTCACCAGGTGGCGATCGTCAGCGTCTTTGCTCTCATCACGGTGGTGATGATCTACGCCGCGCTCACGGGCCTGCGCATCGATACGAACTTCACCAAGCAGCTGCCCCTCGAGCACGAGTACATGCAGACCTTCATCAAGCACCAGGAGGAGTTCGGCGGTGCGAACCGGGTGCTGGTCGCGGTGATCGCGCGTGACGGTAACATGTTCACGCCGGAATTCTTCCAGGCGCTGCGTACCGCGACCGACGAGGTGTTCTTCATCCGCGGCGTCGATCGGGCGCGCGTGCAATCGCTGTACACACCCAACGTGCGCTACACGGAAGTGGTCGAGGACGGAATCCAGGCGGGCAACGTCATTCCCGCCGACTTCCAGCCCACGCCCGAAGGGCTCGCGCAGGTGCGCGAGAACATCCTCAAGGCGGGCATCGTCGGGCGCCTGGTCGCGAACGATTTCTCCGGCGCCATCGTGAGCGCGACGCTGCAGGACGCCGATCCGGAAACCGGCCGACCGCTCAACTATATCCGCGTCGCGCACGACCTCGAGTCGAAGATCCGCAATCGCCTCATGGGCGGCAAGGTCGACGTGCAGGTCAAGGCGTCCAGCGCACGCGTCGAAGTGCACATGATCGGTTTTGCCAAGATCGTTGGCGACATTGCAGATGGCTCGCTGTCGGTGGCGATGTTTGCCGGCATTACCGTGGTGCTGACGCTGCTCTCGGTCTGGCTTTACATCCAGTCCTTCAAGGTTGCTCTCATCCCAGTCGTGTGCTCCATCGTCGCGGTGATCTGGCAGCTAGGTTTGCTGGTGTTTCTCGGCTACGGAGTGGACCCGCTCGGGATTCTCGTGCCTTTCATCATCTTCGCGATCGGCGTGAGCCACGGCGTGCAGAAGATCAGCGCAGTGAAGGACGCGGCGCTCGCGGGCGATGACAGCATGACAGCGGCACAGCGCACGTTCCGCCAGCTCTTCCTGCCGGCGATCGTCGCGCTGCTCGCGGACCTGGTCGGTTTCATCACCATTCTGCTCATCCCCGTGCAGGTGATTCGTGAGATGGCGATCACGGCGAGCCTGGGCGTCGGGATCGTGATCCTCACGGACCTCGTGCTGTTGCCGGTGCTGGTGTCGTACGTCACTTTCGACGCGGGCTACCGGGACCGAGTCGAGCGTCGTAACACGCACGTCCTGCGCTTCTGGCAATGGCTGTCGGGGATTGCGAAGCGAGGGCCGGCCGCTGTCATCATCGCCATCGCGGTGCTGTTGGCGGTGCTCGGCTGGTGGAAGGGGCGCGAAACCCCGATCGGCGACACCCAGGCGGGCGCTCCAGAGCTCAGGCCCGATTCACGCTATAACATCGACTCGGACATCATCACCCGCAAGTTCTCGATCGGCGTCGACATCATCAATGTCATCGTCGAGACGCAACCGGACGGGTGCATCGACTACGACGTGCTCACCGCGATCGACCGTTTCGCCTGGCACATGGCGAATGTCGATGGGATCCAGAACGTGCTCGCGCTTCCCGGTGTGATGAAAATCGTGAGCTCAGGCTGGAACGAAGGCAGTCTCAAGTGGCGCAGCATTCCACGCAACCGCGAGCAGCTCGTGCAGGCACAGGCGTATCTCGAGACCAGCACAGGGCTCTTCAACAGCAATTGCAGCGTGATGCCGGTGATCATGTTCACGACTGATCATCGGGCCAGGACCATCGAGCGCGTGGTCGCCGAGGTCAAGAAATGGCGCAGTGAGAATCCCACGCCAAAAGCAACCTTCAGGCTCGCCACGGGCAATGTTGGCGTGATGGCGGCGACCAACGAGGAAGTGAAGGCCAAGGAGTATCCGATTCTTGCCGGCGTGTTTGCCGCCGTGATCCTGATGTGCCTGCTCACCTTCCGCTCCGTCACCGGAACGCTGTGCGTCATCTTGCCGCTGGCGCTCGGTTCGATTCTTGCGTACGCGGTGATGGCGATCGTTGGCATCGGTCTGAAGATCTCGACGTTACCAATGGTCGCCCTCGGTGTGGGCATCGGCGTCGACTACGGCATCTATCTCTTCAGCCGCATGCAGGACTACCTGGAGAAGGGCGACACCGTGCACGCGGCGTTTCTCCACACGCTGCGGGTCACGGGGGCGAGCGTCATCTTCACCGGCATTACGCTCGCGATCGGAGTCGTGACCTGGGTGTTCTCGCCGCTCAAGTTCCAGGCGGATGTGGGGATCCTGCTCACGTTCCTGTTCGTCGTGAACATGCTCGGCGCCATCCTGCTGCTGCCCGCGCTGGCCGCGTGGCTGGTCAAGCCGAAGAAAACATGAGTCGCGGGCGATACGAAGCGGCGCCCGGAAGGGGTATGTCCTTTCGGGAACGCCGTGAATACATCCCTGTAGGCTCCGTGAAAAACGTCCATGTTTTTCACGGTCCCGAAAGGACATACCCCTTCCGAGCGCCGCAAGAAGGCGCGGGTCGGTGCGCATGACACCCGAGGAATTTCGCAAGTACGGGCACGAGCTGATCGATTGGATCGCGGATTTTCGCAAGCATGTGTACGCGGGCGAGTTTCCGGCGCTGTCGCAAGTTCCGCCGGGCAAACTGCGGGCGCAGCTGCCGGCGTCGCCGCCGCAATCAGGCGAGCCGTTCGAGGAGATCATCAAGGATCTCGATCGGCACATCGTTCCGGCGCTCAGTCATTTTCAGCATCCGTCCTTCTTCGGCTACTTCCCTTCGAACAGCCTCCTCGCCTCGGTGCTCGGCGACTATGCGAGTACCGGACTTGCGCAGATCGGCCTGAACTGGGCATCGAGCCCTGCGCTCACCGAGCTCGAGGAACTGACTACCGATTGGTTTCGCCAGATGGTCGGGCTCAGCAGCGAGTGGAGTGGTGTCATCCAGGATACGGCGTCGAACGCGAGCCTCGTCGCGCTCCTGTGCGCGCGGGAGCGCGCCACCGGGCACAGTGCCTTGCACGGTGGGTTGCAGGCCGAAGCCTCGCCGGTAACGGTTTATTCGTCCGAGCAGAACCACAGCTCGATCGACAAGGCGGTGCTGCTGGCTGGATTCGGCCGGGAAAATCTGCGGCTCATTCCCACCGATCAGAATCACGCGCTGCAGGTCGATGCTTTGCAGGCGGCAATCGAGCGCGATCTCGCCTCGGGTCACACACCGGGCGCGGTAGTGGCGACGATCGGCACCACCGGCACGACCGCCATCGACCCTCTAGGCGACATCGCGAGACTCGCGCTGCATCACGGCATGTGGCTACATGTCGACGCGGCGATGGCGGGCTCCGCAATGATCCTGCCCGAGTGCCGCGCGTTATGGCAGGGCATCGAGTCCGCAGACTCGGTGGTGATCAATCCGCACAAGTGGCTCGGAGCCGCCTTCGACTGCACGACCTACTTCGTGCGCAGTCCCGGGGAGCTGGTGCGCGTGATGTCGACGAACCCCAGCTTCCTGCGCACTGAAGCGGACAGCGAAGCGAAGAACCTTCGCAACTGGGGCATTCCCCTTGGCCGCAGGTTCCGCGCGCTCAAGTTGTGGTTCCTGATTCGCGAGCAGGGCGTCGCCGGATTGCAGGCGCGTCTGCGGCGGGATCTCGCCAACGCGCAATGGCTCAAGGAGCAGGTCGACGCGACGCCTGGATGGAAGCGGCTCGCGCCCGTGCCGCTGCAAACTGTGTGCGTGCGACACGAGCCAGCCGAACTCGAAGGAGCAGCGCTCGACCGGCACACACTCGACTGGTGCAACCGCATCAACACTTCCGGTCGGGCCTGGCTCACGCCAGCGCAGCTTCAGGGTCGCTGGATGGTACGGGTCTCGATCGGCGCAGAGGCAACTGAGCGTCCCCATGTGCAGGCCCTCTGGGATCTCATGCGCCGGGAAGCGGAAATCACGTCACCAGAGGGCCAGTGATATCGCAAGCACGATGAGCGATCGGGGTAGCACATGGATGCTCTACGGCGCTAACGGCTACACCGGCGAGTTGATCGCGCGGGAGGCGCGCGCGCGAGGTGGACGACCGATTCTCGCCGGCCGCAACGCGCCGGCGGTCAAACAACTGGCGGAGGAGCTTCAGTGCGAGTGGCGCCAGTTCGCGCTTGATGACGAAGCCGCACTGAAGCGAGGGCTCGCGGGCGTCTCGCTGGTCCTGCACTGCGCGGGGCCTTTTTCATCGACTGCGCGACCCATGATCGCGGCATGCCTCGGGTCGCGCGTGCACTACCTGGACATCACCGGCGAGATCGAGGTCTTCGAGTGGGCTCATGGTCTTGACGATCAGGCGCGCCGCGCCGGGGTGCTCCTTTGTCCCGGTGTCGGTTTTGATGTGGTACCGAGCGACTGTCTCGCCGCGAGGCTCAAGCAGGCACTGCCGCATGCGACTCACCTCGCACTCGGCTTCGACAGTCGCAGTGGGCCGAGTCGCGGCACCGCGAAGACCATGATCGAGGGGCTGCGCCATGGCAGCGCCGTGCGCGTGGATGGGCGGATCGTCAACGTTCCGCTCGCGAGCCGGGTGCGCGAGATCGACTTTGGCGAGGGCGTGAAGACTGCAGTCGCCATTCCCTGGGGCGACGTCAGCACGGCGTTCTATACGACCGGCATCCCGAATATCGAGGTCTACATACCAGCGTCGCCGCGCGCGATACGGCGCCTGCGGCGGCTGAATCGCTGGCGCGCACTGCTCGGCCTCGCTCCCGTGCAGTCGTGGCTCAAGCGGCGCGCCGACCGGTCCGCGCCCGGGCCGGACGCCGAGCAGCGCGATCGAACACCCGTTCTGCTGTGGGGCGAAGTGCGCAATGCGGCGGACTGCACCATTACGGGGCGATTGCGCGTCGCCAATGGATACAGCTTCACCACGCATGCGGCCGTGCGAATTGTGGAGCAGGTAATGACTGCCATGCCGGTTTCGGCCGGCTATCACACCCCCTCGCAAGTGGTGGGAGCGGGCTTTGTTGAGACCTTGCCAGGGTCAACAGTGGTAGCGCTGCAAGACGCGCGCACGTGAGGCGCTCATCCTCGGCCGTTTTGGGGAACAAAATCCGTCGTTCCTGTCGAATACCGTCACTGTCATTCGTCATCCTGTAGCCACCGGTCATCCCAGCAGCCGGCGGGACGACTGGTCACCGCGCGGCCCATGGCCTGCATCTGGCGGCTGCGGTTCGGTACCATAGCGGCTCGAGGACATCGGCGGTTCTTCCCAGGCGGATCCCCTTGCGCCGTGTATGCCACGGACGGAGCCCATTGGAATCAAACATGAAGTCAAGCACTGCGCGCCTTCTCATCACCCTCACAGTCGCCGAAGTACTCATAACCGCCTGCGGTAAATCAGCACCACCCGCATTTCCGGTGCCGGAAGTGGAAGTGATCAGGGCGCACGCGCAATCGGTCCCCCTGACGCGTGATTTCGTCGGCAGGCTCTCGGCGACGCGTGCGGCCGACGTGCGCGCTCGGGTTACGGGCGTGCTTCTGAAGCGTCTGTATGTCGAGGGTTCCGACGTCAAAGAGGGCCAGCCGCTGTTTCAGATCGATCCGGCGCCGCTCAAGGCCTCGCTCGAAGCGGCGGAAGCTGGGCTCGCGCAGGCTGAGGCGAACGCCACCAACGCTCGGCTGTTCGCGCAACGCACGCGCGAACTGAAAACTACTGGCGCCGTGTCGAAATCGGACGTGGATACCGCAGAAGCGAACGAGCGCTCTACGGCTGCGGCCGTCAAGCAGGCGACTGCCAACCTGCAAACCGCGCGCATCAATCTCAGCTACGCACTGGTGCGGGCGCCCATTTCGGGTCGGTCGAGCCAGCAGCGCGTGACCGAGGGTGCGCTCGTGGGCCAGGGTGAAGCGACGCTCCTCACGACCGTCGAACAGATCGACCCGATCTACGTGAACTTCGATCGGCCGGCGTCCGAGGTCCAGGAGCTGCGTCGCGCGCAGACGGCGGGCGCCGTGACGCTGGTGGAACCGAACAAGGCGCAGGTTCAGTTGATCTTCCCGGACGGCACACCGTACGGAGAAGTCGGGTCGCTCGATTTTACCGATGTGAGCGTGGACCCGAACACGGGCGCCGTTGCCTTTCGCGGCCTCATTCCCAACCGCGATCGCCGCCTGCTGCCGGGCCTGTTTGTCAACCTGCGTCTCACCATCGGCGAGCTCAACCAGGCATTCCTCGTGCCGCAGCTCGCGGTGCTGCGCGATGGCACTGGTCCTTATGTGCTGGTTGTGGGGGGCGATAGCAAAGTCATGCAGAAGCGCGTGCAGATCGCGAGCGCGCAGGAGAATCGCTGGGTGATCACCTCCGGGCTCGCTGAAGGGGACCAGATCATCGTCTCGGGATTGCAGCAGGCGCAGCCCGGTGCGCCGGCGAAGGCGGTTGCCGCACAGGCACCACAACCGAATGCGTCGGCACAGGCTCCTGCAGATGGGCCGACTCCCGGCGCGCACTGATCACAGGGACCGACGATGCCGCAATTCTTCATCGATCGCCCGGTATTCGCGTGGGTGATCGCGATCCTGATCACCGTAGCCGGTGTCCTGGCGATCTTCCGCCTCCCGGCTGCAGCGTACCCGGACATCGCGCCGCCTCAGATCAATATCTCCGCCAGTTACCCGGGCGCCAACGCCGATACCGTGGAGCAGGCCGTCACGCAGGTGATCGAGCAGCAGCTCACTGGCATCAACAACCTGCTGTACTTCACGTCGTCCTCGAGCTCGAACGGCGAATCCTCGATCACACTCACTTTCGAGCCGGGCACCGACCCTGACATCGCGGCGGTACAGACGCAGAACCGAGCCACACTCGCCGAGCCGCGGCTGCCAATCGAAGTCACCCAGCAGGGCGTCACCGTTTCGAAAGCGAACGCCGGCTTCCTGGTGGCGCTCGGCATCCGCTCGGATAACGGCTCCTTTTCATCGCAGGCCCTCAACAACCTGCTGGCGGCGCGAATCCTGGATCCGATCCGGCGTATCCCCGGCGTCGGCTCGGCCAACCAGTTCGGTTCCGAGTACGCGATGCGCATCTGGCTCGACCCGGACAAGTTGCACGCTTATTCGATGTCACCGGACGATGTGCTCGAACGAGTGCGCAATCAGAATGTGCAGTTCGCGTCGGGCTCGATCGGTGCGCAGCCCGCGGCACCGAACCAGCAATTCACGGCGCCGGTGTCTGCGGAAGGGCGTTTCACCGCGCCTGAGCAGTTCGAAAACATCATCCTGCGTGCGGAGGCGAACGGCACTACGGTGCGGCTCAAGGATGTCGCCCGCGTGGAGCTTGGCCTCAGCGGCTATGGCTTCGACGTGCGCCTCGACGACAGGGCGGTAGCGGCTTTCGGCGTCCAGCTGCTGCCGGGTGCCAATGCGCTCGAGGTGGCGCGCAACGTCAAATCGAAGATGGAAGACCTGCGGCGGAGCTTTCCCGCCGGCGTCAATTGGTTCATCGCGTTCGATTCGACGACGTTCATCACGCACGCGATCAAGGAAGTGATCATCACCCTCGTGGCTGCGGTCGTGCTCGTGTTCATCGTGATGCTGGTGTTCCTGCAGAGTTTCCGCGCGACCGTGATTCCAACTCTGGTCGTGCCGGCGGCGCTCATGGGAGCGTTCATCGGCATGTATGCGCTCGGGTTCTCGATCAACCAGCTGAGCCTGTTCGGCATGGTGCTCGCGATCGGCATCGTGGTGGACGATGCGATCGTCGTGATCGAGGCCGTCGAGCGCATCATGCGTGAGGAGGGCCTGTCGCCGAAGGAAGCGACCCGCAAGGCGATGGGTCAGATCACCGGGCCCATCATCACCATTAGCGTGGTCCTCGCGGCGGTGTTCATTCCGAGCGCCATGCAGACGGGCAGTGTCGGGGTGATCTATCGCCAGTTCGCGCTCACCATCGCGATCTCGATGCTGTTTTCGGCATTCCTGGCCTTGAGCTTCACGCCCGCGCTGTGTGCGACGATCCTGCGGCCCACGCACCTCAAGCCGAATTTCATCTTTCGCTGGTTCAATCGGGCCTACGACCGATCGCAGTCGGCTTACACGCGCCGCGTTGACCAGTCGACCTATCACGCGCCGCGGTGGATGATCGCGTTCGGGGTGCTGGTCGTGATCACGGGCCTGCTGTTTGCTCGTCTGCCCGGTAGCTTCCTGCCGGACGAGGACCAGGGTTATACGCTCGGCTTCGTACAACTCCCGCCCGGCTCCACGATGAATCGCACCAAGGAAGTGCTCAGAGATATCGGTGGACGGTTGAAGCAGCACGAAGCAGTGAACTCCGTGTTCCAGGTCGCCGGATTCAGCTTCATAGGGGAGGGAGAGAATGTGGGCATTCTCTTCATCCGCATGAAGGATTGGGCGGATCGCAAGACCAACGCCGCGGACTTCGTCGGCTGGGCGAACGGCATGGCGTTCATGACAGTCAAGAACGCACAGGTGTTCTTCGCCAATCTGCCGACGATCAGCGGGCTGGGACGATTCGGCGGCTTCGATTTCTATCTCGAGGATCGTTCCGGCCAGGGTCACCAGGCGTTGCTCGCCGCACAGGGCACGCTGATGCAGAAGGCTTCGCAGAGCAAGATTCTCGCGAACGTGCGCCCCAATTCGCTCGAGCCCGCACCGCAGCTGCGCCTGACGCTCGATCGTGTGCAGGCACAGGCCATGGGCCTGCCCGTACAGGACGTGTTCTCGGCGATTCGCCTGATGCTCGCCCCGGTGTACGTCAATGATTTCTACTTCGAGGGGCGCGTGCTGCGAGTGCTGATGCAGGCGGATGCACCGTTTCGCTCGGATTCCGACTCGATACGTCATTTCTACGTACCATCGACCATGCCTGCCGCGGGGACCCAAGCCTCGACCGCCGGCATCGCGATGACGCCGACCGCACCGCGCACGGCGGCGACAGCCAACATGCCGACCATGGTTCCACTCTCGACCGTGATCAAGTCGGAGTGGGTGGTCGCCTCGCCGAGCCAGTCGCGATACAACGGCTACGCTGCCGTTGAGATCACCGGCATGAACGCGCCCGGCAAGAGCTCGGGCGAAGCGATGAAGGAGATGGAGCGCATCGTCTCGCAGGATCTGCCCCGCGGGTTCGGCTACGACTGGGCGGGCCAGTCGCTGCAGGAAATTCTTTCAGGCGCGGAGGCGCCGCTCCTCTTCGCGCTCTCGATCCTGGTGGTGTACTTGTGCCTTGCCGCCCTCTATGAGAGTTGGTCGACGCCACTCTCGGTCATGCTGATCGTTCCGCTCGGCGTCCTTGGTGCACTGCTCGCAGTGTCGCTGCGGTTTCTGCCCAATGACGTCTACTTCAAGGTAGGCCTCATCACGATCATCGGCCTCGCGGCTAAGAACGCGATCCTGATCGTGGAATTCGCGGTCGACGAACAAGCGAAGGGCAAGAGTCTGCACGCGGCGGTAATCGAAGCGGCACGATTGCGCCTGCGCCCGATCCTCATGACTTCGTTCGCCTTCATTCTCGGCGTGATGCCCCTCGTGGTTTCCACGGGTGCGGGCGCCAATGCGCGACGGGCGATCGGCACTGGCGTCGTAGGCGGCATGCTGACAGCAGCACTCCTCGGCGTGCTGTTCGTGCCGGTGTTCTACGTCGCGATACGCCGGTTGATGGGCGACAAGCTCAACGGGGAAGGCGAGAAGCCAGCTCGTCTGCCTGGGGCCTCGCCGCCCTGAGCCCGTTCGTGATCGCCTGCGCGTCGGGGCTGGGTATTCATCACCTGAGCCCGACACGAACGGCACACCGCAGAACTGCGTGCGTTGCCGTTCGCGCTGTACGGCAACGTATCGTCCATGTAATCAAATCCGAACGGGCTCGGTGATGAACACCCAGCCCCGGCGCGCAGGCTACGTCAGTCGTCGAAGCCGACGCGGCCACGCAAGCGTTTGACGGATTTGCGGGTGCGTTTGCTCTCCAGGCGCCGTTCTTTCGCAGCCCGCGTCGGTCGCGTCGCATGGCGCACTTTCGGTTCGACGAGCGCGCGGCGAATGAGATCCGCCAGTCGTTCATGGGCATCGCGCCGGTTCTGCTCCTGCGTGCGGTGCCGGCGCGCGATGAGCAGCACGCTGCCGTCCTCGTTGAGGCGCTGACCCGCCAGCGCCCGCATGCGGGCCTTCACGCGTTCGTTGAGGGCCTGCGTCCCGGCAAGATCGAAGCGCAGTTGCACGGCGGAGGCAACCTTGTTGACGTTCTGGCCGCCGGGACCGGAAGCGCGAACGAAACGCAGCTCGAGGTCGGAGTCGGGGATCTCAATCGGTCCTGAAATATGCAGACCCACGAGCGGGGCTTTTCACTCCCGCCGTTGCGCCTTGCCGGGGATCGCCCAGTCCTCGGCGTCTTCCGGCGAGGCACGGACGCGGATTTCGCGCTGCGCGACCGGGATGGTGATGTTGCTCTCCTTGAACAGGCGCCAAATGGTGCGATTGACTTCCGAGCGCACGTTGTTCACGCCCTCCTGCGGGTCTGCGATCCAGAAGCGCAGTTCCAGGTCCATACCGGATTCGGAGAACGCCATGAGTCGCGACACCGGCGCCGGCTCGCGCAGGATGCGCCGATGGCCCTCGGCAGCCTTGATCAACACGCGCAGCGCAAGCTCCGGATCATCCTGGTAGCTGATCCGCACCGGCACCTTGATGCGTACCTTCGGGTCCGTGTAGCTCCAGTTGATCACCGAGTTGGTGATGAGAGTCTGGTTCGGCACGAGGGTCTCGACGCCGTCGCGATCGCGCACCACGACATAGCGGCCCTTGAGCTCCTGCACCCAACCGAACCCTTCCGTGGTCGTGCCCCCGACGCCGCTAAAGCTGATCACATCACCGGGCTTGATGGATCGGTCCATCAGCAGCACGAAGCCGCTCACGAAATTGCTGGCGATGGCCTGCAGGCCGAAGCCGAGGCCGATACCGAGTGCGCCGGTGAACACCGTCAGGGTGCGCAGGTCGAGCCCGGCGTAGTTGAGGCCGATCAGGATGCTGAAAACGATCAGGAACGCGTGGATGAACTTCGAGGCGCCGATGCGCGTGCTGACCGCGAGGCCGGACACGGACATGAGCCGGCGCTCGATCCAGCGCGCCAGCCAGGTCGCGACCAGGACGAACAGCGTGATGATGAAAAGCGATTCGAGGAGCGACCAGACGGTGAGCGGGTCCTTGCCTTTCGTGAGCGGAATGCTGTTGAGGCGCGTCTTGACCGGGTGCAGCCACCCGAAGAGGTTGATTGCGACCACTGCCCAGATGATGAGCGTCAGACGCGTCTCCCAGCCCTTGAGCCAGGTACTGGGTCCGAGTGAGAGCCGCAGCAGAAACACGGCGATGCGGATCAGCACCAGCGCGCCCATGAGTTGCAACATCAGGTCGAGGAAGTTGATCTCGAGCCCGAAGCTGTTGAGGACGCCGCGGGTCAGGAACAACAGGAGCGTGGCAATGATGAAGGGGCTGATCTTGATCGCCCCCTCGGCGAGCTGCTCGCGAAAACTCGTGGCTGGAGGCGCATCGGGTGGAATCAGGCGATTGCGCAGGTACCGGCCAAGGAACCATCCGAGGCCGAAGGTCGCCACCACCGCTGCAATCTCGGTGAGCGTGTCGCCACTCGACATCTGGGTGAACAAGCTCTCGAGAGCTTTGTAGATGCTTTGCATCAGGCGTTGAGGTCCGGGATCAGCTGGCTTTCGAGCTTGGCGATCTGGTCCTTGAGCATGAGCTTGCGTTTCTTCAGGCGCTTGAGCTGCAGCTCGTCCACATCGAAATCGAGCGACAGCCGGGCAATCACGTCGTCGAGGTCACGATGCTCGATCCGCAGTTGCCGCAGGCGCTCGATGTTCTTGAACAGCTCGGTATCGACGTTGTCGGGTGGCTGGCTCATGGTGCGAGCAGCACCTCAGGCGAGACTCTGCCAGACCGGTTCGATTCCAGCGGGTAGCTTAGCCAACCGGCCGGGCGGATTCCAAGGTATTTGTGGATCGTGGAAGTCCGATCCGATCGAGCCTGCCAACCCGAAGCGGGCGGCGAGGGCGGCGAGGGGCTCGATGTGCGCCTGGGCGCGGCCGCACACCACTTCGATCGCGGTACCACCACTGTCGCGAAACACAGTCACGAGCTGGCGCCGTGCGCCGGCGGAAAGCATGTAGCGCATCGGGTGCGCGAGGACCGCGACCCCGCCCGCGGCGCGAATCCACGGCACGACCTCGGAAACATCCGGGTAGTTCGCGGCTACGTGCGCAGCGCCGCCACGTCCGAGGTAACGCTTGAATGCCTCCGCCATGCTGTGTACGTGCCGGCCCGAGACCAGAGCGCGGGCCAGATGCGTTCGCGTAACAATCGAATGCCCAGCCTCGAGCTGCGCGAGCATTGCACGCCCCGGAATCGACTTGCGCTCCAGTCGCTCGGCGAGCGCCGCGAGGCGCGAGCGGCGGAGCACCTGCAGGCGGTCGATTCCCTCAACCAGCGCCGGACTTCGAGAATCGATGCCGAGCCCGATGACATGAATCGTCTGCGCGCGCCAGGTCGAGGACAGTTCGATGCCGTCGAGCATGCGCAGGCCACGCTGGACACACTGTCCACGCGCGGCTTCGAGTCCCGCGGTCGTGTCGTGATCGGTGAGGGCCATCAGCTCCACGCCCGCATCCGCGACTCGATCCACCAGCTCGGTGGGCGAGAGTACCCCGTCGGAGTGATTCGAATGCAGGTGCAGATCGACGTTCATCGGGCCTTCAGTGAACCTGGCGCGGCGCAAGTCCGACCGCCTCGAGCGTGACGCCCAGAAGTACCACGAATCCCTGTCGCCGGGTCGAACCGTCGTCGGTGTAGTCGAAGACGTAGTTCCTGCGCCAAGTGAGCCGCCCGGTGGAATCGCGTGCCGGGCGCATGCCGCTGAACGCCACGGTGCCATCGAGGAATTGCACGTTGGCCGTGCGACAGGTGTCGAGTGCAACGGCATTGGCGTGCTCGCGAGCCCGCAGGGCTGCTTGCCAGAACCAGGCCGTGAACAGGGCACCGAGCACCAGAATGAAAGCGAACCACATCCGGCCGTATGATACCGGCGCCATGCACACACCGCTCCCATCCATTCCCGATTGGGGCCGGATCGATACCGTGCTCCTGGACATGGATGGCACGATCCTGGACCTGAAATTCGACAACACGTTCTGGCGTGAAATCGTGCCGGCGAGATTCGCCGCCGCACGGGGCCTGGAGCTCGATGCGGCTAAGGCGCACCTGCGACCGGTGTTTGCCGCCAAGCAAGGTACGCTCGACTGGTACTGCATCGAGTACTGGAGCCGCGAGCTCGATCTCGACCTCGAGCAGCTCAAGCGCGAGACGCGCGAACAGATCACCTGGCTCCCGCAAGCGGAGCGCTTCGTGCGCAGCGTACGGGGCCTGGGCAAACGCCTCGCGCTCGTGACCAACGCCCACACGACCACACTGGCGATCAAGAACGAGCACCTCGATTTCAGCGGGCACTTCGATGCGGTGTACTCCTCCCATACGTTCGGCTCGCCCAAGGAAAGTGCGCCCTTCTGGAGCGCTCTGCTGGAAGTTGAGCGTTTCGTTCGCGAGCGCACGCTGTTCGTGGATGACAGCCTGCCCGTGCTGCGCGCGGCGCGTGATTTCGGAGTAGGGTGGATCTATGCGATCGCCCGGCCCGACAGCAGCCAGCCGCGACGCGAGATCGCCGAGTTTCCTGCAGTCAATTCAATCGACGAGCTGTTGGGGAAGTTCTGCACAGGTTTCATGGGCGCGACCGAGCCTCCGCAAGCCTCTGGCTAGGCGCGAGGCGCAGTCGATATGTCGATATCGGCAAGACTCGCAACGACGCTATAGGCTTGCCGAGGCCGGTCCCGTACGGGTTGCGTCGCGAACGGGCAGCTGCGTCGTTGCAACGCTTGCCAATGGAAGCGACCATTGGCTGCGCGATGCGCCTAGCACTGCACCGTTGGCGACACAACGCGCTCCATGAAACCTGTGCAGAGCTTCCCCACGGAGGTGGCCATTGAGCGACGCAACTGCGGTTGAAGGGGTCGAATACGCGGGCTTCTGGGTCCGGTTCGCAGCGTCAATCATCGACAGCATCCTGGTGAGCCTGACGATCTCCCCGCTGGCGAGCGCGATCTATCGTTCCTCAGCGTACGACAACATCTCGATCAACAGTGACCCGGCGCAGATGCTGAGCGCCCTGAGCGCCGAGATGTGGAGCCCGGCTTCCCGGGCGTCATTCATCCTCACCGCGATCGCCGTTATCGTGTTCTGGATCTACAAGTCCGCGACCCCGGGCAAGATGATCTTCGGTGCGAAGATCGTCGATGCGAATACCGGCGGACCACTGACGACGGGCCAGTGCATCGGTCGTTATCTGGGGTATTACGTTTCGCTCTTCACGCTGTGCATCGGCTTTCTGTGGGTTGCTTTCGATCCACGCAAGCAGGGATTTCACGACAAGCTCGCGGGCACGGTGGTCATCCGTAAGCGCCGCAACGCCGCGGCCCACTTCAAGGGCCCGCCGCCACCGGTCAATCCAGGATAGTTGCAGGCTGAGCGTGTCTTGCGGGCTGGGTGTTCATCAGCGAGCCGTTCGGATTTGATTATGCGAATGAGACGGCGGTGAACAGCGCGAGCGGTAAGGTGCGTCGTCCTACGATGTACCCTTCGTGTCGGCTCAGGTGATGAATACCCAGCCCGCAAGACACGCTCAGCTAGTACCGTCCTAGGTTCGGGCGCGCGAAGTGCGCCGCTGACGACGGCTGCGGTGATGACGGTGTGAGTGCGGGGTCCCTGCTTCCGCGTCGGGCCGCGGGCGGCGCGCGCCCGGCCAGGTCACTACGGCGAGCATCTCCGGTGAGATCGCTTCTACAGGGACTTTGTGGCCGATGTAGGTTTCAATTTCGGGCAGGGAGATCACATATTCTTCACATCCGAAGCTGATCGCATCGCCCTCGGCGCCCAAGCGCGCCGTTCGGCCAATGCGATGCACGTAGTCCTCCGCGTCCTGCGGCAGGTCGTAGTTGAAGATGTGACTCACCTCGGGCACATGCAGGCCGCGCGAAGCGACGTCCGTGGCGATCAGGATGGCGAGGTTGCCGCTGTGAAAGTCGCGCAGCATTCTCAGGCGCTTGCGCTGCGGAACGTCTCCGGAAAGCGCTTCGGCGTGAAAACCGTTCGCAGTGAGGACCTGCTCGAGCTCATCGGCCATGCGACGCGTATTGACGAACACCATGGTGCGATGCGGGTCCATGTGCCGCAGCAGCCCGATCAGCAACGGCAGTTTTTCGTTCATAGCCGGGAAATAAAGGACTTGCCGCACACTGTCGACCATGACCTTGTCAGGCTCGACGCGCACCAGCTCGGGATTGTTCATGTGCTCGTACGCGAGTTCGAGCACGCGGTACGACAACGTGGCGGAAAAGAGCATCGACAGGCGCTGTTCCGGACGCGGCAGACGGCGCAGGACATAGCGGATATCCGCGATAAAGCCGAGATCGAACATCCGGTCGGCCTCATCCAGGACGGCCACCTGGACGTGCCGCAGATCGAACACGCGCTGCTTGAAGAAATCGATGGTGCGCCCAGGCGTTCCGATCAGCACATCGACGCCCTGTTCGAGGGTGCGCCGTTGTTTTTCGTAGTCCGTGCCCCCAAATGCCAGTCCCAGGGTCAACCCCGTGAACTGGCCGAGCGCTTCGGCATCCTTGTGGATCTGTACCGCGAGCTCACGCGTCGGCGCCAGTACCAGCGCGCGCGGCGCCGTGCCGGGGCGTGTGGGCGAGGCGGCGCGAGTCAGCAGGCTGTTGTAGAGCGCCACCAGGAACGCGGCGGTCTTACCGGTGCCAGTTTGTGCCTGGCCCGCAACATCGCGTCCCGCCAATGCGATTGGGAGCGTTTGCGCCTGGATCGGCGTACAGAATTCAAATCCGGCTTCCGCGATTCCGCGTGAGAGGCTTACAGGAAGATTCAGTGAATCAAAGCGCAGTTCAGATAGATGTGTTTCTGTCATCGAGGAGACAATTGATTCGAAGTGGTGAGCGCGAGGCTTGCAAATTGCCTCAAAGTTGGGTCCAATACTGCCCAGCCGTAGCGGCTCCGTCCGCACTTCCTAGAAGCTCCACCACCCGGCCTGATTATTTCGATACCCAACGCAGGGTTATTGTAACCGTAAATCGACTGCACCGCGTCCGCCTGACGCTGCAAACGCCCCGAGGGGCTTTTCCTTCATCAAATTCCACATCGCATTGACGAGTTCGCACATCTTCATCCTTCATTTTCCCTTTGGGAGGTAGTTCCGAGTGGGCAAGCAAATCGTTCACACCACAGACGCCACGTTCGACGAGGACATTCTGAAATCTGCTACACCTGTGCTGCTCGACTTCTGGGCGGAGTGGTGTGGTCCGTGCAAGATGATCGCGCCGGTACTCGACGAAATCGCCGAGGAATACAAGGACCGGCTCAAGATCGCCAAGATCAACATCGATGAGAATCCGCACACGCCGCCTCGTTTCGGCATCCGCGGGATTCCGACGCTGATCCTGTTCAAGAACGGCACGGTGGAGGCGCAAAAAGTCGGCGCTGTCTCCAAGTCACAACTCGCCGCCTTCCTGGACAGCAACCTGTGAGAGGCTATCTCGGTAATTCGGCTCGCAGCCGACCCAAGGGGCAGGGTGGCGGTCGTCAGAACCGCAACAATGATCCCAACCGTGGCGGACGGCAGGATGATTTCCTGCCCGAGGACAACTTCGCCGACGGCGAAGGCCTCGACGTCATCACACCCAGCGAGCTTGCGGCCACGCGCCGCTCGATGAATCTCACTGAGCTCAAGACCAAGCCGGTCTCGGAGCTGGTGGATCTCGCCACGCAGATGAACCTCGAGAACATCGCGCGTTCTCGCAAGCAGGACATCATCTTCGCCATCCTCAAGGCGCACGCGCGCAATGGCGAGGACATCTACGGCGATGGCGTGCTCGAGATCCTGCAGGACGGCTTCGGCTTCCTGCGCTCGGCCGACAGCTCGTACCTGGCCGGCCCGGATGACATTTACGTCAGTCCAAGCCAGATCCGTCGCTTCAATCTGCGCACCGGGGATTCGATCTCCGGCCTGATTCGCCCGCCGAAGGATGGCGAGCGCTACTTCGCGCTGCTGAAGGTCGGCGAGATCAACTTCGATTCGCCGGAAAACTCGCGTCACAAGGTCCTGTTCGAGAACCTGACGCCGCTATTCCCGAAAGAGCGCCTGAAGCTCGAGCGCGGCAACGGCAGCACGGAAGACCTGACGGCCCGCACCATCGATCTCATGGCGCCCATCGGCAAGGGCCAGCGTGGCCTCATCGTGTCCCCGCCCAAGGCGGGCAAGACGATGCTGCTGCAGAACATCGCGACTGCCATCACCGCGAATCATCCCGAGTGCTACCTCATCGTGCTGCTCATCGACGAGCGGCCGGAAGAGGTCACCGAGATGCAGCGCACCGTGAAGGGCGAGGTGGTGTCGAGCACGTTCGACGAGCCTGCCAGCCGCCACGTCCAGGTCGCCGAGATGGTGATCGAGAAGGCGAAACGGCTGGTCGAGCACAAGCGTGACGTCGTGATCCTGCTCGACTCGATCACGCGACTGGCGCGTGCCTACAACACCGTGGTGCCCTCATCGGGCAAGGTGTTGACGGGTGGCGTCGACGCGAACGCGCTGCAGCGGCCCAAGCGCTTCTTCGGTGCGGCGCGCAACATCGAGGAAGGCGGGAGCCTCACGATCCTCGCCACCGCGCTGATCGATACCGGCTCGAAGATGGACGATGTCATCTACGAGGAATTCAAGGGAACCGGCAACTCCGAGATTCACCTCGACCGGCGTATCTCTGAAAAGCGTGTATTCCCGGCGTTCAACATCAATCGCTCCGGCACGCGCAAGGAAGAGCTGATTACGGCCCAGGACGAGCTGGCGAAGATGTGGATCCTGCGCAAGCTCCTGCACCCGATGGACGAGCTGGCTGCAATCGAGTTCCTGCTCGATAAGATGAAGGACACGAAGACCAACGCCGAGTTCTTCGATGCGATGAAGCGGTAGCGCAACCCGACAGCAGGGGCGCGCAGCCGCGCCGGGTCGGCCTTACCGTTCGACAAAAAAGAAGGGGAGACACTCCTGATGAAACTCAGGACCGCGGCTTTGTCGGTCGCGGCGATGGGCGTCGTATTTGGCGACATCGGGACCAGCCCGTTGTACGCACTGCGCGCCTGTTTTTCCGATGCAGCGGGAATCAGCGTCAGCCCGTCCAGCGTGCTCGGGATCCTCTCCCTCATCTTCTGGTCGCTGGCGCTCGTCATTTCAGTCAAGTACGTCGGAATCATCCTGCGCGCCGACAATGATGGCGAAGGTGGCGTGCTGGCGCTGACGACGCGCGTACTGAATGAGCGGGCGATGCGGGGCACGGCGGTGATCGCTACGCTCGGTCTCATCGGCTGCGCGCTGTTCTACGGCGATGGGGTCATCACACCCGCCGTCACCGTGCTCGGCGCAATAGAGGGGTTAAGCATCGCAACGCCTGCGCTGGGGCACATTGTCCTGCCACTGTCGATTCTTGCGCTCCTTTGGCTCTTCTCGATCCAGCGTCGCGGGAGCGGTGCGATCGGTCGCCTGTTCGGTCCGATCATGCTGCTGTGGTTCGCGGTGCTCGCGGGACTCGGGATCCGCAGTATCGTGCTGCACCCGGTCGTGCTTGCGGCCGTGAATCCGGCGTACGCGTTCTGGTTCTTCGAGGAGCACTCCGCGGTCGCCTTTTCGGTGTTTGGAGCGGTATTCCTCACTGTGACGGGAGGCGAGGCGCTCTACTCCGACCTGGGGCACTTTGGACGCCGGCCCATCGCCATGGCCTGGTTCGTAGTCGTCTGGCCCTGCTTGTTGCTCAACTATTTCGGTCAGGGCGCACTCCTGCTCGCATCGCCCCAGGCGATTCTCAACCCGTTCTACCTGCTGGCGCCGGAATGGGCGTTGATGCCGCTGGTCGTACTCGCTACCGCGGCGAGCATCATTGCATCGCAAGCAGTCATTTCAGGCGTCTTCGCCATCACGCAGCAATGTCAGCAGCTCGGGTACATCCCGAGGGTGCGGATTCAGCACTCGTCCGCTGCGCTGATTGGCCAGGTCTATGTCCCGTCAGTGAACTGGCTGAGCTGTGCTGCGACCGTAGCGCTGGCAGTCGGGTTTGGATCCTCAGCGCACCTCACTCACGCGTATGGCGTCGGCGTCTCGTGCACCATGCTGATCGATTCGATCCTGATCCTCTTGTTGCTGTGGGGCGCAACGCGGCGGTCCGAGCGGCTGCAGTTGTACGTGGTCTGTGGTCTGCTCGCCCTCGATGCCGCGTTCGTCATCTCCAACATGGACAAGGTGCCGACCGGAGGATGGTTCCCCATTCTTTTCGGCCTGGCCATCTTTGGCGTGATGAAGACCTGGCAGCGCGGTCGTCTCGTCGTCACGGAAAAGATGCGGCGCGAAGAGCGGCCCGTGGCCTCGTTTCTCGAACTGCTCGAGAAAGAGCCGCCCGTGCGTGTGGAGGGTGTAGCGGTTTTCCCGACAAGCAACACCACAGGTATCCCACGCACGCTGGTTCGCAACCTGAAGATGAACGGTGTCTTGCACGAGCACACGATTATCTTTTCTCTCATCACCGAGCGGGTGCCGCGCGTGAGCGAGGGCCGTCGGGTCAAGGTCCAGACACTGGCACCCGGCCTCTACCGGGTCGTAGCGCGCATGGGGTTCATGGAATTTCCCGAGGTCCCCAAGCTGTTGCGGGCGGCGCAGCAGTGGCTTCCGGTGCGAACGGATGATGCGGTGTACTTCCTCGGGCGCGATGACATCGTCATCGGCGCCCGGCAGGGCATGCACCGCTGGCGCAAGAAGCTGTTCCTGTTCCTTGCGCGCAACTCACAGTACGCCGCCTCCAGTTTCGGAATCCCGGCCTCGCGGCTCATGGAAGTCGGCGGGCACGTGGAGATTTGAAGGGCGAGGGCAATCGCTGTCGCACAAAAGGCACCGTGGTGGCTGGATACTCAGGTACGCCGCTCGCGAAGAAGCTCGGCATCGAAGTCGGTAGCCGGATCTACGCGCACGGCGCGCCATCGAACTACCGGAAGCTGCTGGCGCCTCTGCCCGATGGGGTGAGGATCCTGGCACGCATGTCCGCCGGTACGGATATCGCCCACCTCTTCGCGACACGCCGTGCTGATCTCGGCCGCGCGATCCAAGCGGTGCTTGGCAAGATGCCCCAGGACGGTGCGATCTGGGTGTCGTGGCCGAAAAGATCCTCGAAGGTTCCGACCGATATCACCGAGGACACGATCCGCGAGGTCGCGCTGCCGCTCGGGCTCGTCGATATCAAAGTCTGCGCGGTCGACGAAGTGTGGTCGGGACTGAAGCTCGTCATCCGCCGCGAGAATCGCAAGTCGTAGCGACGCCGGATTGTGGGCGGCCGTCGGGTGACAAACCGTGCCGCCAGCGCCGGATCACGCTCGCTCCGCAGTGCCTTACGAGGCAAACCCGCAAACACTGAAGCCGGCGCCGTCGGCAGGTGTCACCCGACGTCCACCCGCAAGGCACCGCTAGGACTCGCGGGCGATGGCGCGGTGCCTTGCGGTAGCGCCGGTCACTTTGCGGTTGATCGTTCGTGTCGGCTCAGGGGACGAGTAGCCGGCCGAAGGCGCAAGGCCGACCCGGCTACGATTCGCGGGCAATGGCGCGATAGCCGATGTCGCGGCGAAACTGCACCCCCGGCCATTGGATCGTATCAACGAGCGCATAGGCCTCGCGGCGAGCACCGCGCACCGAATCGCCCAGCCCCACTGCGCAGAGCACGCGGCCGCCGTTGGTCAGAACCTTGCCGTCCGCGAGTCTCGTGCCGGCGTGGAAGACTTTTCCGGGCAATCGCGCCGCGGCGCCGAGTCCGGTGATGACATCACCTCGCGGATAGTTGTCGGGATAGCCTTGCGCCGCCATCACGACCCCGAGTGCCGCGCGCGCATCCCACTGCGCATCGACCTGGTTGAGCCGCCCATCGAGCGCTGCAATGCAAAGCTGGACCAGGTCCGACTTGAGTCGCATGAGCACTGGCTGCGTTTCCGGGTCGCCGAAGCGGCAATTGAACTCGAGCACGTTGGGCGTGCCATCCGCGGCGATCATCAGGCCGGCATACAGGAACCCGGTGTAAAGCGTCCCGTCCTCGGCGAGCCCCAGAATCGTGGGCTCGATGACCTCGCGCATGATGCGCGCGTGCAGGAGAGGGGTGACGATCGGGGCGGGCGAGTACGCGCCCATCCCGCCGGTGTTGGGTCCGCGATCGCCATCGTCGCGCTGCTTGTGATCCTGGGATGTGGCGAGCGGCAGGATGTGGCGGCCATCCGCCATGACGATGAAGCTCACTTCCTCGCCGGCGAGGAATTCCTCGATGACGACCTCGCGACCCGCCTCACCGAACTGGCCGGCAAACATCGATTGCGCCGTCTCGATGGCCTGCGCGGGGCCTTCCGCGATCACGACGCCCTTGCCAGCCGCAAGTCCGCTCGCCTTGACGACGATGGGCGTGCGATGCGCTTCGACGTAGCCGGCATCGAATGTCTCGCGTGTGAATGTGCGTGAGGCTGCAGTCGGGATGCGATGACGGCGCAGGAACTCCTTCGTGTACGCCTTGGAGCCTTCGAGCTGCGCGGCACGCTGGACCGGACCAAAGCAGCGCAGTCCCGCGGCCTGGAATCGGTCCACGACGCCAGCGACCAGCGGCCCCTCGGGCCCGACGATGGTGAGATCGACACGCTCGCCCTTCGCAAAGGCTTCGAGGGCCGGCAGGTCCTCAGCCGAGATATCGACGTTACGCGTCTTGGGTTCGAAGGCGGTCCCGGCATTGCCTGGTGCGACGAAGACTTGCGTGACCAGCGGCGACTGCGCGGCCTTCCACGCCAGGGCATGCTCGCGGCCACCGCCACCGATGATGAGTACTTTCATGGCGCGGGCGGCCTAGTGCCTGAAGTGCCTGACGCCGGTAAACACCATCGTCATGCCGTGCTCATCGGCAGCGGTAATGACCTCAGGATCGCGCAAGGAACCGCCGGGCTGGATCACGGCCTTAATGCCGTACTCCGCAGCAATGTCGATGCCATCGCGGAATGGAAAGAAGGCATCGGAGGCCATCGCGGCGCCCTTGATATCGAGTCTTGCATCCGCGGCCTTCATGGCGGCAATGCGGCTCGAGACTACGCGGCTCATTTGCCCCGCGCCGATGCCCAGCGTCATGCCCTCGCGCGCATACACGATGGCGTTCGACTTCACGAACCGTGCGACGCGCCATGCAAAGAGGAGGTCCGCGACTTCCGCCTCGGTGGGCTCGCGCCGGCTCACCACGTCGAGATCGCTCGCGGTAATCGAATCGGTGTCGCGGGTCTGGACCAGGAGTCCCCCGCCGACACTGCGATACTCCGGACCGAGCTCGACGGGTGCTTCAAGGTCGCCGAGCGCGATGGCCCGCACGTTTTCCTTGGCCTTCAGGGCCTCGAGCGCCGCCGCATCGAAGCTCGGCGCCAGGATCACCTCGACGAACTGCTGCTTGAGGATCGACTGGGCGGTCACGCCATCGAGCGGGCGGTTAAAAGCGATGATTCCACCAAACGCCGAGGTCGGATCGGTGCGATACGCCTTGGCATAGGCAACGCCGATGTCACCCGCGACCGCAACGCCGCAAGGGTTGGCGTGTTTAACGATAACGCAGGCCGGTTGCGAGAACGCCCTGACGCATTCGAGTGCTGAGTCGGCATCGGCGATGTTGTTGAAGGAGAGTTCTTTGCCTTGCAACTGATGGCCGCGCGCGATGCTGGCCCCTCTTGACCCCGGGTCGGTATAGAACGCGGCGCGCTGGTGCGGATTCTCTCCGTAGCGCAGGTCGAGCTTCTTGTTGAAGACCGCGGTCAGCGTTTCGGGCCAGGACTCATCGGCGACTGGCCACTTCTGCATCAGGTACCCGGCGACCATGGTGTCGTAGCTCGCGGCATGGGCGAATGCTTTCGCCGCCAACTGCGCCCGGAAAGCTTTCGACGTCTCTCCCGAGTGCGCCTGCAGCTCATCGAGGAGCGCGGTGTAGTCGGCCGGATCGACGATCACGGTCACGTCGGCGTGATTCTTGGCTGCAGCGCGCAGCATCGCCGGCCCGCCGATGTCGATGTTCTCGACGGCCTCCTCATAACTGCAATCAGGGCGCGCAATCGTTTGCGCGAAGGGATAGAGATTGACGATCAGCAGGTCGATGGGCTCGATGCCGTGCTCGGCCATCACTGCTTCGTCGAGGCCACGCCGACCGAGCAGCCCGCCATGAATCTTCGGGTGCAGCGTCTTGACGCGTCCGCCCATGATTTCGGGGAAGCCCGTGTGCGCGGAGACTTCCGTGACGGCGACGCCGTTCTGCAGGAGGAGCCGGGCGGTGCCGCCCGTTGACAGGATATCGACACCTCGCATCGCGAGGGCGCGGGCCAACTCGACGACGCCGGTCTTGTCGGACACGCTCAGCAGAGCGCGGCGCAACGGCGTCATTTCGAGAGTCCGAACTCCTTCAACTTCTTACGCAGGGTACCGCGATTGATACCGAGGATCACCGCGGCGCGGCTCTGGTTGCCCGAGGCATAGTCGAGCACCGCCTTGAACAGCGGTTCCTCGACTTCGCGCATCACCAGGTCATAGAGCGCCGCCGGCCGGTGACCGTTGAGGTTGGTGAAGTAGGTAGTGAGCGCTTCGTGGGCGTGATCTCGCAGGGGAATTTCCCTGCTTACCGCGCGAGCCACAGGCTCTCTGCGCAGTTTCGATTTCTTCTTGACCACCATTTAAGGTTCCCCGCTATCGTCAAGAATTTTTCTTCTTATCAAGCCGCCAGGCTGATACCCGATGCCAGTTGATCAAAGTACTCGCGGGCCATCGCGAACTGCTCATCGGTCGTCGTCGCCGTCATCACTCGCTTGCGGAATTCTCCTGCTTCGGAATGATGCTGGCAGTACCAGCTCAGATGTTTACGCGCCACTCGAACGCCCGTGTCTTCTCCGTAATGCGAGTACAGGGCTTTCAAGTGGGCGAGCAGAATATCACGGACTTCTTGGAGCGCAACCGGAACGTGCGCACGTCCGTTGGCGAGGAAAAAGTTGACTTCGCGAAAAATCCATGGCCGACCCTGCGCGCCGCGCCCGATCATCACGCCATCGACGCCAGTCGATTGAAAAATCTCGCGAGCCTTCAGTGGTGAATCGATATCGCCGTTCGCGAACACCGGAATCTTCACCGCGGCCTTGATCGCGCACACCGTTTCGTGTTCCGCGCTGCCACGAAACATGCACGCGCGCGTGCGTCCATGCACCGCGAGTGCCAGCACGCCACTCGCCTCGGCAATTTTCGCGATCGTGACGCCATTGCGGTGCTCCGGACTCCATCCGGTGCGGATCTTGAGCGTCACTGGCACGCTCACCGCACGCACGACGCTCTTCAGGATGCGCTCCACGAGCTGTTCGTCGCGCAACAACGCCGATCCGGCCGCTTTGTTGCACACTTTCTTTGCCGGGCACCCCATGTTGATGTCGATGATCTGCGCCCCGGCATCGACGTTGAGCCGCGCGGCCTCGGCCAGCATCTCAGGCTCGGCTCCCGCGATCTGAACGATGCGTGGTTCAGGCTCATCTTCGTGGGTCATGCGCCGTTGTGACTTGGCCGTGTGCCAGAGACGGGCATCGGCGGTGAGCATTTCCGATGCGGCAATGCCTGCGCCCAGCCGGCGGCACAGCATGCGAAACGGTCGATCGGTCACACCGGCCATGGGAGCGAGCGCCAGCGGAGAAGAGAGCGAAAAGGGGCCGATCTGCAGCAAACGCGTGACTCTCAGCCGTGCTGTTTGGGCAGATCAGCGGCGCACTTCAGGTTCGTCGCATTGCGCAGGCACACGTCGAGCTCGAACCCCACCGCGTCCTTGCCCGGATCGACGATCGCGATGTCCGCATCGACGCGTTGCCCGGCACCGAGCAGTTCATCTTCACCCGGCGGCACGTGCAGGTACTCACGCGGCTCGAGATCGCGCAGGCCGACACGCCCTCCGAACCGATCCTGAAGCGTGAGTCGCAGCAGCGGATAGGGCTGGGCATGTTTGGCTGAATTGAAAACGCTGGCCCGCACGCGAAGCGTGCCGCTGTCGCCCGGCTCAGCCGCTGCGCCCCACTGGCGCAGCTCGTAAGCGTCCAGATCCCAATGAGGCGACAGCTTTACTCCCAGCCCGCGGTAGATCGTGCCGATCGCCGACCCGAACACGGGACTGCGAGCCAACGCATCGCGATTGAAATTGATGAGCTGAATCGCGAGCAGTAGCGCCAGCGCCGCACTTGCGAGTCCCCAGCGCTTGTTCAAGTGCTTGCGTTGTCGCTGATCGGTCTCCAGGGCGAGGGCGGGCTCGGAATCGACCTCGGCAACACCGTCATTGAACTTCAGAAGCGTGCCGGAGGGCAGCACGAACTCGGCGCGGGTGGCCGGGTCGCTGGCGAACGCCTTTTCGATCTCGCGCTTGAGGTCCGTATCGCTGTCGCCATCGTTGGCCGCGGGCTCCAGCATGGAGGCGCTGAACTCGGAGGTCTGGTTGTCGGAGTCGAGGTCAGGATCCTGATCCGCCGGCGGCAGGCTCGCCGTCACCTCCACCTCCTCGCCCTCGAGGGTGACGGCCTCGACGGTGGCTGACTCCTCTATATCGATGATCTCGTGCTCGGCCGTGTCCTCGTCGGTCGGCGTCGGAATCGGAACCGGCGGCTCTGCGGGCTTGATCTGCAGCGACGGCGCCGGCGCCTTGACGAACACGCGATTGAGGTCATCGACCGTGAGGTCGAATTCGAGTGCCGACTCCGGAATGTCCTGGTTCGAATAGTCGTCAGGATCGAACGGCAGATCGGAGGCGCGGCGGTTGGGTCCCGCGGGAATGTCGGGGGGCGGCGTTTCAACGGGCTCGGCACCCGGAGGCACATCGGCATCCGGCTGATCGATCAGGAACGTGAGCGCGTTGAAGACGT
Organism: uncultured Gammaproteobacteria bacterium; assembly: GCA_963696675.1. GTDB lineage: Bacteria > Pseudomonadota > Gammaproteobacteria > Steroidobacterales > Steroidobacteraceae > DATBVX01. Next base: position 195,830 of record CAVOLM010000069.1, read on the forward strand.
GCGAGCAACGCCCGCAGCGCACGCGTCCCTGCGCCGCCTTGAGCATCGCGACGGTGACGCGAAAGACCGTCTGGCACTGCGGACACTGGGTGAACAAGTCAGCGACGCTCCCCGTTCAGGCACACCCACGAGTCGCGAGTGGCGAACGCGCGCATATCAAACCACGGCGCGCAAGCCAGTGTCACGGACGCAGCCTGCGATTCGAGAATTCCTGAGAGCGCGATCTCACCACCAGGGCGAACCAGCAAGGCAAACCTCGGGGCCAGCTCGATCAACGGGTCCGACAGAATATTGGCGATGAGCACATCAACCGGTTCGCGCGCTTGCTCCGGAGATGCGACACGGATGCGATCGACAACATCGTTGCGCCGGGCGTTGTCAATCGTGGCGGTGCAGCGCCTGAGGATCGATATCGACGCCAAGCACGCTGCGTGCTCCCAGCTTCAGGGCAGCGATGGCGAGGATTCCCGATCCACAACCGAAGTCGATCACTTCACGATCGCGAAGGTCGATGGCGTCGAGCCATTCGAGGCACATCGCCGTGGTCGGGTGCGTCCCGGTGCCGAAGGCGAGGCCCGGATCGAGCCAGACGATGACCGCATCCCCGGCGGCTGCGGGTGGTGACTGGCCGTGCGGACAGACCCAGAGGCGGCGCCCGAAACGGAGCGGGCGAAAGTCCTTGAGCCATTCGCGTTCCCAGGCGCGATCTGCAAGCGCATCGAATCGATAGTCGTTCGGATCGTGGGCGCCGGCGATGCGAAGTTGTTCGACGATCTGCTGAGGGTCGCGCTCTGCTTCGAAGAGTGCGGTCAATTGAACCTCGTGCCACAGCGGTGTCTCGCCGGGACGCGGTTCAAGAATCGGTGCATCCCCCGCATCTGCCAGGCACACGGACAGCGCGCCGGCCTCGAGGCACGCTGCTTCGAAACGCTCGACCTCGTGAGCGCGCAGATCAATAGTGAGTTGCAGAAAGGGCATGGGCCCAGTCAGGG
>CAVOLM010000070.1:0-31132 GCA_963696675.1 uncultured Gammaproteobacteria bacterium
ATGCCCTTGGATCGCGGCTGTGCGTGGCTGCACAGCGCCGCCGAAAACCCGTGGGCCGCCGTAGCGCGTGAGTCGGGATTCTCCATCATCGAACAGCCGCCGGACTGGCGTCGGCGTATCGGCGCGAAGCTCCGCAGCCCCGAAGAGCTGGCTACCGTCGGCCATGATCTCGAGCAGAATTTCTCTCTCGCAAGCCGCGCCGCCGCTGAAGGTCGCGATGTGGCGATGAGTGAGTTGATTCCTGACAACGCCGTCCGTGCTCAGTTCGAAGCCATCATGACCTGGTACATCGGCATCGAGAGTGACTCGGTATCGAGCCTCGACGTCGCACGGTTTGAAGACGCGGAGATCAACTGGGCCGTGCGCGAGGGTCTCGGAAGCGTCGTGGCGCGCGCTGCGAGGGCCTTGAAGTGCGCCTCGCGACGCCGGTACAAGGGATCGATTGGCACGGTCAGGGCGTCACTCTTCGGACGCCAGCGGGTTCGCTCAGCGCGCGTGCTGTCATCATCACGCTCCCGACTTCGGTTCTTGCACACGACGGCATCCAGTTCGAGCCAGCATTACCAACCACCATTCAGCAGGCCTTGCACGATGTGCCACTTGGCATCGCCAACAAGGTGTTCTTCAGGATGCAGCCCGGTGCCCTACCGTACGAAGGCACTACGCACTTCATCGGCACCGACGAGCGCTCGCACACCTGCAGCTACCAGGTTCGTCCCGCGGGACAGGAAGCGCTGCTCGCGTACTTTGGCGGACGCTTCGCGCGAGATCTCGAAAGGCGCGGTGAGCTGGAACAGTTCGCGCGCGAGGAGCTCGGCGGAATCTTTGGCAGCGAATTCGTTCGCAGAATTACGGCCAGCCTGACCGTTGGTTGGAGTGAGGATCCCTGGTCACGCGGATCCTATTCGGCCGCGCGGCCGGGTCGGGCACACATGCGCGAAGTGCTCAGTCAACCGGTCGGCGAGCGGATGTTCTTCGCGGGCGAAGCCTGTTCGGTCGAGCATTTCGGCACGATCCACGGCGCTTGGGAAAGTGGCGTACGCGCTGCCGCGCTGGCCTTGCGCGTCGTGCACGCCGCCACCTAGCCGGCGGGAATCGCTCAGTGCTTCAGCTCGACGATTTCGGCATTCGTGTCGAGCACTCTCAGCATATCGCCCGGCTCGTGACCCATAAGCGTGGCTCCGAGGGGTGAGACCCAGCTTATGAGCCCGCGGGCCGGGTCCGCCTCGTCTTCACCGACGAGACGGAACGTGCGTTCGCTGCCATCTTGGAGACGCAGCCTTACTTCCACGCCGAATCGAACTGTATCCGGTTGAGCCGCAGGTTCGATCACTCGAGCGGTTGCGCGCCGCTGCGACCAGTAGCGCAGGTCCCGTGCGACTCGGGTGAGTCGCGAAGTATCAGAATCGGAGCGCGCCGCCTGGCGCTCGGCTTCGAGGCCACGCATCTGCTCATCGATCTGCTTCAGCCCCTGGAGCGTGACGAAATTCGGGTGCGGGCTGACGATGCGCTCCGGCAGACTTTCTGCCGCTGCATCCTGATCCGACTCACGAACGAAAGCCCGGCTCATGAACTCTTGATCTCCGCGAGCATCGTGGTCCCGCTCGCGTTTCGCGGCAAGCGTTTTCTGGACAGCACTAAGCTAAACTGGCGCGCCGCCAGGGTCTGACGGCGCTCGTTAAGGCAGAACAATGAAGGACTTGACTCAAGGGTCGATCGGCGGCCATCTCGTGCAGATGTCGACCTTCATCGGTGTCGGCATGCTGGTGCAGACGCTGTACTACCTCGTGGACCTGTACTTCGTCGCAGGCCTCGGGCAGCAGGCGCTCGCCGGCGTGAGCGCTGCCGGAAATGTGATGTTCATCGTCATGGCCTTGACACAAGTGCTCTCAGTCGGGACCGTCACGCTGATCTCGCATGCGGTGGGTCGCAAGGATCCGGCCGATGCCAACCTGGTATTCAACCAGGCATTACTGATTTCATTCATATGCTCTGTTCTGATGCTCATCGCCGGCTACACCATCGCCGGGGCGTACGTGCGCGCAATAGCTGCGGACGCGGGAGCAGCTGAGGCGGGGCAGACTTATTTGTTCTGGTTCGTTCCGGGCCTTGCGCTGCAGTTTGCGCTCGTTGGCATGGGCGCGGCGTTGCGCGGCACGGGTATCGTCAAGCCGACGATGATCGTGCAGTCCCTGACGCTCATTCTCAATACGATCCTGGCACCCGTGCTCATCGCCGGCTGGGGCACTGGTCATCCGCTCGGTGTCAAGGGCGCGGCGCTCGCGAGCTCGATATCGATCTGCGTCGGCGCGATCCTGCTGCTCATGTACTTCGCGCGCCTCGAGAAGTACGTACGCGTCGATCGTGCCCTGTGGAAACCCAACTTCACTACCTGGAAGCGCATGTTCAATCTCGGACTCCCTGCGGGCGGCGAGTTCATGATGATGTTTCTCGTCGTCGGCATCATCTACTGGTGCATCCGCGATTTCGGCGCGGCGGCCCAGGCCGGATTCGGCATCGGCTCGCGCGTGATGCAGTCGATCTTCCTGCCCGCGATGGCGGTGGCGTTTGCTGCTTCACCGATCGCCGGTCAGAACTTCGGCGCGCGCCAGGCACAACGTGTGCGTGAGACCTTTCGAACCGCCACGTTGGCAGGCATCGGGATCATGTCGATCATGACACTGCTCTGCCAGTGGAAGGCTCCGCTCCTGGTCGGTGCTTTCACGAGCGATCCGCACGTCATCCAGGTGGGAGTGCAGTACCTGAGAATCATCTCCTGGAACTTTGTCGCCACGGGAATCATCTTCACCTGCTCGGGCTTGTTCCAGGCGATCGGCAACACCTGGCCGGCGCTCCTCAGCAGTGCCACGCGCATCCTGCCGTTCTGCGTGGCGGCAGTGTGGCTGTCGCTGCAGCCGTGGGTACAGCTCCAGCACTTCTGGTACCTGTCAGTAGCGACGGTTGCATTGCAGGCTGTCTTCAGCCTGTGGCTATTGCTCGGCGAATTCCGTAAGCGTCTCGCCTTCGCGACCTAAGGAGCAGGTTTCTTGCTGACGATGATGTTGCGGATTTCAGTGAGCTTCGCCTTGATTGCCGCCGCATTCTCGGTGCCCATGCGCAGCAGCAACTTCTGGCCCGCGGACTTCGCCTCAAGTGCCGGGTCGGCAAACTCGTAGAACACGCGCGGCTGTACCAGCTTGATCGGCCCGTTGACGTGCGGCGTCGCGAGCACGTCGTCGATCACTTCCACCAGCCGATCGTTGAAATACGCGTTCGGATAGCCGAGATCCTCATAAGCGCGCTGGAACAGCGGGTAGTAGCGAAAATAGAGCGCCGCAAGCTGGTTCGCGTCAGCGGCTTCGACCAGGCGAACCAGGGGCGCGTAGCGCGCGTAGTTGTTGGGACTGAGGGTCAGGCTCTCTTCACTTCCCGAGGTGGCGAACGTGCCCCCCGTCGGGAGTATCGGGCGCCGTTCGACGGCCACCTTCTTGCGCGGCAAATTGTCGACCGTGACCACGATGCGACGAATGACATCGTTGGGCGCGAGGAACTGGCTGACGGCATCGCGACCGACAACGCCCGAAAGCGAATCGCGGAAAGGCCCATCGCTCTCTTTGAGGGCCGGTAACGGCGTCTCCGCGGGAACCTCGGGAACCGGGTTGCGAATTGCAGGTTCGGGAGGCTGTCGAGCAGCGGCAGGAGGAGCGAGTGGCTCCTCTGGTGCATGCGATTTACGGTTTTCGTAGTAGACGACGGCCGCGATTACGACCAATGCGACGGCGGCGATCGCGGCTAGCAGTTTCTGTCGGTCCATCAGGCCTCGCTTCTGGATTGAACGCTGATCACTGACCCGCCCCACGAGCGCAGAACGACGCGCCGGCTATCATCGAACATCGCCGAGTGCCGATCCGCTGAATCACGACGCGAGAATAGCGCAGGGCGGTTCGACTGTCAGGATTTGCATTTCCTGACACGAACCGCGACCCGGATGCAGGAACCTGTCGCGATCGAGTGCTGTCCTGTACGTACCGGTACGAATTGCCGCGGCGTTGGGTCGTGCGAGGACAAGGATCATGAGTCAAGCCATGCAGACCCTGCAGCCATCGCCCGTTGAAGTCCCGAGCGTTCAGCCCGCGCCCGGTAACGCCCAGCGCACGTTCGGCGCGCGCAGCCGGATGGAACATCGATGGGGCGAGCGCATACCAGTGCGCGCCAGTGTGCGCGTACATTGCGCGAAATGGGACGCTGCGGGACAGCTCAGAGACGCCAGCCTGAGCGGCGCTTTCGTTCATACGCGCTTGCAGGTCACAGCATGGACGCACGTCGAGCTCGAGCTCTCCGGCGTTCGGATCGCGGCGTTCGTCGTACGCGTTGCGGGTGATGGCCTCGGAGTCGAGTGGTGCGAGTTCGCGCCTCTCCCGATCCGCGAATTGCTGCGGGCTCTGATTCAGCGGCCGGCAGCGGTCCGCGAGCGCTCCGTGCCGGCAGGGGGTCGCATGGCGAGCGTCGCTTTAACAGCCGGCCGCTCCATCATGCGGGCGTACCAGGCAATGACGCGTGGGCTGTCCCGCTCGTTGACGATCTCGGCATAGAAGTCGGGCATCCGGATCAGCATCGCGAACAGGCTCACGTCGGCGAGCGTGAACTGCTCGCCCAGCATCCACGGTCCGCGCAAGCCCTGTTCCATGCGCTCGATCGAAGTCCGCACGCGACGGCGCCAATCCTGGAGCTGCTCGTCGGTCCAGACCTGCGCCGCCGACTCGCGCCACTTGTCGCGCTGTTCCTTGAGCGGAATGCGGGCTACCTTGGCTTCGAACTCCTCGGGCGTCAGGTGCTTCACCGCGTGCCTGATCATCGCGTGCCAGCCGAGGAAGCTCAGCGCCGGACAGAAGTACTCATCGACGAACTTGGTCCAGACGCGCATCTGGGCGCGCCCGTAGGGGTCGGCAGGCCGCAGCGGCGGCCCCGTGAAGGCTTCGTCGACATATTCATTGATGACGGTCGACTCGGTGATGGTCCTGCCGTCATGAACCAGCACCGGCACCTGGCCGTTCGGATTGATCTTCACGAACCACGGCTCGTGCTGCTCGAACTCGAGCAGGTTCATGTAGTGGCTGACGAACTCGACCCCTTTTTCCTTCAGGGGCAGCAGCGCCTTGAGGGAATTTGCCGCGGGTGCGCCGTGGTACAACTCGAGCATCTGAAGCTCCATTGCAGCTCGCACTGAGCCAAACTTGACTATCACAGCGTTGGGCGCACCGATTCTCGACCCATCGGGAAACAGGTATGGTTCGGGGGTGAAGCGGATTCCAGCCCTGCCAGTCAGTCGGAGCCCACAACAATGAACGACCAGCCCGCGGCGAGTCCCGTTGACCAGCAAGCGCAAGCGAGCGGCGACGCCTGGCCGCGCCCAGCGGTCGCCTGGTACGGCGTCGTGTTCTTCGGACTCACGCTGCTCGTGCTGTTCATGAACGCGAGCATCTCGGGCCTGCTGATCCAGCCCATCAAGCGCGATCTCGGGCTCACGGACGTGCAGGCGGCCTTAGCGATCGGCACCGCAGCCGCGGCCCTCAACGCACTCTTCATGCTGCCGGTCTCGAGGCTGGTCGACATCATCAGCCGTCGGCTGATCATCGGGGTCGGGCTGATTCTGACCGGGATCTCGGCCGCGCTGGCCGGCTTATCCAGCACGTTCTCGCAATTGTTCATAGTCCGCATGATCGGCGGCATCGGTGGCTCCGGTAACGCACCGGCCACCTTCTCGATCCTCGCCGACTACTTCCCGGCAGCGAAGCTCCCGAAAGCGCTGGCCGTAATGAACATCGGCTTTTACTACGGCGCGGCGCTCGCGCTGTTGCTTGGAGGCACGCTGATCGGAATCGCTTCGACAATGCACGTCGTTGTCCCGATGGTCGGCGAGCTGCGTCCGTGGCAGATCATTCTGCTCGTGATGGCGATCCCGGATGTGCTGCTCGGCATCCTGGCCCTCACGACCTTGCACGAACCCAGGCGCCGGGGGGCGCGCAGTACAACCTATAAAGCGGATGCCAGCGGCAAGGTCAAGGTCGTGCCCGTGCGCGAGGTGTTCAAGTTCCTCTATGACGGCCGCGCCACATTCGGGCCCATGTTCCTCGGTCTCGCCGCCAATTCGCTCGCGGCTGGCGCATTCTTCTGGAATGCACCCTTCTTTGCGCGCACCTACGGCTGGGATCCGGCGCGATACGGAATCATCCAAGGCTCGATCCTCCTGATACTGGCGCCGATCGGGTCGCTCGCAGGCGGGTTCCTGGCCGAGTGGTTCGCGAAGCAGGGCCGCGACGATGCCAACCTGCGCGTCGTGTTCATCGCGACCGCCCTGCACGTGCCATTTGCCATCGCCTATGCGTTCATGCCGAATCCCTATCTCGCCATCGTGTTCTACGCGATCAACTACACCATCATCTCGATGGGAGCGGGGCCGCAGAATGCGGCGCTGCAAGTGATCGTTCCCAATGAGATGCGCGGCCAGGTCACCGCGGCGTTCCTGTTCTGCTTCTCGATGATCGGCATCGCGCTCGCACCGCTCCTGGTTGCGGCGCTCACCCAGTACGTCTTTGGCGCCGAAGAGAAGTTGCGCTACTCGATCGCGACGATCCATATCGTGCTGGCACCGCTCGCGACGATCTTCTTCTGGATCGGCATGAAGCCCTACGGCAAGGCATTCGCGGCCGCGCGCGCCTGGCATTGAGGTGCCTGACCGCTCAGGCCGCGTGTCGCTCGTGCGTCCATGAGATCGACCCACTTGCCAAAGGCAACCAGGAGCGAGCGCAAGGATCCCTGCGTCGCCGGATCGATGAGCCGCCCATCGGCGTCAAACAGCCGTTCCGCTTCGCGCACGTAGAGCGCCGGGTTCGCCATCACCAGTGATTCGGTGGCATTGAGCACCTGGCGCAGAGCGCTTTGCGCGAGACGCGTACCCCATCGGCCGGCTGAGGCACCGATGACCGCGACCGGCTTGGCGATCAGCACCTCCTCGGGAGCGGGTCGTGACAGCCAGTCGATGGCGTTCTTGAGAACACCGGGAATCGACTGGTTGTACTCGGGCGTCGCGATCAGCATTCCATCCGCATCGGCTACTTGTCGCCTGAGCTGCGTGACACTCCCGGGAGTGTCGGCCTCCAGGTCCTCGTTGAAGATAGGGACTGAAGCGAGCTCGTCGTAGAGGGTGATCTCCATTCCCATCGGCGCGCAGCTGACGGCCGCCTCCAGCAAGCGCCGATTGTATGAGCCTCGCCGCACGCTGCCCGGCAGTGCGAGCACCTTCATGGCGTGAACCACAAGAGGAGTGCCGAAACGACCAGCAAGGCTCCCATCGCTCGCTGGAACAGCGTTCCCGCACGCGTGTGCGCCAGCCGCCGCGTCATGAGAGACCCGAGCCACGCCCACAACGCCAGGCACACGGCAGGAATGAGCACGATGAGTACGACCAAAAGCCCGATACGTGTCGCACCGATGCCGCTGTGCACCCCCGACGTCACCGTGAGCACCATCGCCCACGCCTTCGGGTTCAGGAACTGGAAGAAAAACAGACCGGCCGCATCACTCGGCAGGCGCGTTTCACTCGGCGAGGTGGCCATGGCCTTCGCATCGCCTGCCGTGAATAGACGCAGACCCAACCATGCGAGATAGAGGCATCCCGCAGCCGTGATCGCTGTCCTGAGACGGGGCTCCGCCGCGAATGCAGCGCCCACGCCGAGCACTACGATGGCGCTCATCGCGAGCGTGCCGAGGATGATGCCGGCAAGCGCTGGAAGCGCGCGGCCAATGCCGCCGCGTGCACCTGCCGTCATCACGACGAAATTGTTAGGCCCGGGCGTGATGGCGCCGACCAGCAGAATTCCCGCGGCCGCGATCAGGGCGTCCATCGTCTCTCCGTGCGGTATGGTCTCAGCTGAGGACCAGCAATCCGACCCGCGTTCATCGAGCCTTTCTCCTGGCTATCTCGGCTTATTTTCGCTGGCGGCGTGTTCTTATGGATGCTGGTTTATGGTCTACCATTTAGACCATGCAGGACTTGCCTCTTCATGCATTGCGGGCGTTCGCAGCGGTCTATTCGCACGGTGGAGTGCGCGCGGCAGCGCGTGAACTCGGCATCGCTCATTCCTCCATCAGCCGTCACATTGCGGAGCTCAACGCCTGGCTGGGCGTTCCAGTTGCTCGTGCGGGCGGGGGCAAGCGGGGTCTCGCGTTGACACCGCAAGGCGAAGTTCTCGGCAAGGCAACTCTCGCGGGCCTGCAGGAGATTGCGCGCGTCGCGGGCGCGCTGCGGGAGGCGAAATCAGGCCGCTCGGTAACCATCTCCGCCGCTCCGTCTCTTGCCGCGCGCTGGCTTCTGCCCCGGTTGCCGGAGCTGGAGAAGGCGCTGCCGCGAATCGAGGTCTCAGTGGTTGTGGATCAGCGACTCACGGACCTGCGCGGCGAGGACGTCGATTTCGCGATTCGGATCGGCGATGGCAAGTGGGACAACGTCCAATGCGAGCCCCTGATGGAAGACGCGCTCTACCCCGTGATGAGCCCATCCTACTGGCAGCGCTCGGGCCGGCCCGACACTCCTGCCCGCCTCGGTCGCCTGCGACTGCTGCACGATCGCGATCCGCAGGCGTCCTGGGAACTGTGGCGCGCAGCTCACGGCCCGACATCACTCGACGTACGCAGCGGGCCCAGGTTCGCCTCATCTGACCTCGTGCTGCGCGCGGCCATCCAGGGTCAGGGCGTGGCGCTCGCGCGGCACCAGCTGGCGAGGGAAGATGTGACGTGCTGGCGCGCTCGTCAGGCCCATCGGCAAGTTGAGCGTTGAGTTGGGCACGTGCGTACTGGATCGTCCGGCCCGAGCATCTGCGCAATCGTGATACCGCGCTCGCAGTCATCGAGTGGCTCAGGAAGCAGACGACGTGACGTTTCATGACTCGCATGGTGAAATCGCGCTCTCGTTCGCACTGGAGAAGACATGACCACGCGACGCGAAGTGCTCGGATGGACGGCAGCGGGCCTGGGAATGCTTGCGAGTGGCGTGACAAGAGGAGCTGTCGGTGGAAACGGCTTCGAAACCTCTCGATATCCTGTTTCTCGGCGGCACGGGCTTCATCGGGCCCTTCCAGGTCGAACACGCGCTCGCTCGCGGCCACAAGGTCACTCTATTTAATAGAGGCCGCAGCGCTGCGACGCTCTTCGACGGCAAGGCGGAGCTCCTGGTTGGCAATCGCGATTCCAAGGTCGACGAGGGTCTGCGTGCACTCGCGGGCAACCGCAAGTGGGACGTTGTCATCGACAACTCGGGATACGTCCCCCGCCATGTGCGCGAATCGGTGCAGCTGCTCAAGGGACGCGTCGGGCGTTACATCTATGTCTCGACGGTCGCCGTCTATGAGCCGGGCGTGACCGAATGTCGTAGAGTCTTCGCCGCTCAGAGCGCTGCCCGATCCGAAGAACGAACAGATGACGCTGGGAGCGCTACGGGCCGCTCAAGGCCGAGTGCGATCGGATCGTGCAGAAAGAGCTCGGCAGGTCCGCCACCATCGTGCGGCCGACTTACATCGTGGGGCCGAAGGATGAAACCGATCGCTTTACCTACTGGGTGGATCGCGTGGCGCGCGGCGGTGACGTACTGGGCCCGCCGCTTCCTCACAATGAGCTGCAATGGGTGGATGTGCGCGACCTCGGCCCGTGGATTGTCGGGCTCGGCGAGCTGGATGTGTCCGGTTTCTTCAACGCGGCTGGACCCACGCAGGCGATGAACTGGGAGGAGACACTGGTGGGTCTCACGTGGCTCTCGAAAGACCTGGTGAGATTTCACTGGCCGACCGCAGAGCTGCTTAAACAGCTCGAAATTGATCTGCCGCTCGTTTCGCCTGGCAGATCATCACGCCACTTCGACAACGCAGCCTCGCTGGGTGCGGGATTGAACTACCGGCCACTCGCCGATACCTCTGCGGCGACGCTGCAGTGGTGGGAGGCGCAGTCTGAGGAGCGTCGCGCGCATGCGGAAGGCTGGCCGGCGCCGGAAAAGGAACGCGCAGCGATCGAGAAGTTGAGCGCCGCGCGCGGTTGAAGTTCAGTGTCGACTATTGCGCCTGCCCCACCGGCGGGAATCGCCACGATGGCGAGCCGGCGCCGAGGAAGTTCTCGAGGGTGAATGCGTGAGACGCCGATCGGCTGTCGGCGCTGCGACCTGCGGTTGTCGGACTTCATAGGCGGGCAAGGCTGCGACCGGAAGACTGCGTTTCAGCAGCCTTTCGATATCACGCAGAAGCGATGTTTCATCTGGCGAAACCAGTGATACGGCACGCCCGGTGGCGCCCGCCCGCGCTGTGCGACCGATCCGGTGCACGTAGTCCTCGGGCACGTTCGGCAGCTCGTAGTTGACGACCTGCGGCAGCTCCTTGATATCGAGGCCGCGCGAGGCGACCTCGGTCGCAACCAGCGCGGTGACCTTGTTGGCCTTGAAATCGGCGAGCGCGCGCACGCGCGCTGCCTGGCTCTTGTTGCCGTGGATCGCCGCCGTGCGAATGCCGGCTCGACTCGAGTTGCTGCGCCAGGCGATTCGCACCGTGCTTGGTGCGCGTGAATACCAGGACCTGGTGCCAGCCGCCGTCATCGATGAGATGCGCAAGCAGGTGGCGCTTGTGATCCTTGGGCACGCGATACACGTGCTGCTCGACGCCATCGGCCGGTCGCGTTGCGCGGCGCGACTTCGATCGTCAGCGGGTTACGCAGAATCCGCTGCGGCCAGCGCGCGGATGTCTTCGGTGTACGTTGCCGAGAACATCAGGTTCTGGCGCTCAGCGGGCAGGAGCTTGATGCACGCGCTTGATGTCGGGAATGAAGCCCATGTCGAGCATGCGATCGGCCTCGTCGAGCACGAAGTACTGCACATTCCCGAGCTGCACTGCGCCCTGTTGCGCGAGATCGAGCAGCCGGCCGGGAGTCGCGACGAGCAGATCGCAGCCGGAGCGCAGTGCCGAGATCTGCGGGTTGATGTTGACGCCGCCGAAGACGACCAGCGTGCGCAGCCCGACATACTTGCCGTAGGTCCGTGCGCTCTCGGCCACCTGCGCGGCGAGTTCACGCGTCGGCGTCAGCACCAGCGCGCGCGGCGTGCGCCCAGACGCAGCACCGAGGTGCTGCAGGATAGGAAGAACGAATCCAGCGGTCTTGCCCGTACCGGTTTGCGCCTGCGCGAGAACGTCATGGCGCGCCAACACGGCGGGAATGCGCCTTGGACTGGATGAGAGTGGGTGTGTCGTAGCCCTTTTCGGTTACGGCACGCAACAGCTCGGGCTTGAGCCCGAGATCGGCAAATGACATATGCAAGAGATCCTAAGTTGACTCGCACGGCGGCGCCATAAGCGCTGCAGCGGTCAAAAGCGAGGGGTGAAAAAATCGAAGTAAGTCGGGAGAGACAGACTGCGAGTGAAGGGGGCGTTGACCGCGCGACCCTGATTCAGCGCCGCGCACTCTACAGGCTTTACAAGCTCGCGTCCAATTCAGTGGTTTTTCAAGCCGTTGAACTCAGGAGCTGCGGCTCCTCTTGTCGATCACGCGTTTTGCCTTGCCTATGGAGCGCTCGATGCGTACCCGGCGCGTTCACGATCACTCGGGCCGTGATACCGATGTATCGCCTTCACGTGCTCGCGCGAAGGATTCGTGAGGTGTCCTCACACTCCCGGGCACTCGCGTCACTCCCGGGTTGCAGTTCGACGTTGATCGTCAGCAAATCGAGATGCGTTTCGCGTGTCAGCTCCAGGTAGTAATGAGGTGCGAGCCGATCGCTCCGCCAGGATCAGCTCCTCGATCTGCGTCGGAAATACGTTCACGCCGCGAATGATCAGCATGTCATCAGTACGGCCGGTGATGCGATCGATACGGCGCATCGACCGCGCCGTCGGCGGGAGCAATCGCGTGCGGTCGCGCGTGCGATAGCGAATCACGGGAAGCGCTTCTTTGGTGAGCGACGTGAGCACGAGCTCACCCACCTCACCTTCCGCTAATACCGCTCCAGCTTTCGGGGTCGATCACTTCCGGATAGAAGTGATCCTCCCACAACACCGGGCCATCCTTGGTCTCGATGCATTCGCTCGCGACGCCCGGGCCGATCACCTCGGAGAGTCCGTAGATGTCGAGCGCATCGAGGCCCATGCGCCGCTCGATTTCCGCGCGCATGCCTTCACTCCAGGGCTCGGCACCGAAGATGCCGACCCTGAGCGAGCAGGCGCGTGCATCGATGCCCTGCCGATGAAATTCCTCGGAGATCGCGAGCATGTACGAGGGAGTGACCATGATGATGTCAGGCCGAAAGTCCTGAATGAGCTGAACCTGCCGCTCGGTCTGCCCACCCGACATCGGGATCACGCGTGCAGCCGAGCTTTTCGGCGCCGTAGTGCGCACCCAGGCCGCCGGTGAAAAGGCCATAGCCATACGCGACGTGCACGATGTCACCGGGACGTCCGCCTGCGGCACGAATGGATCGCGCCACGAGTGCCGACCAGGTATCGATGTCCTGCGTGGTGTAGCCAACAACCGTCGGTTTGCCGGTCGTGCCACTCGACGCATGGATGCGTACTACCCGCTCGCGCGGCACGGCGAACATGCCGAATGGGATAGCACTCACGTAGATCGTGCTTGCCGAGAAACGGAAACTTCTGCCAGGTCCTCGAGGTGGCGAACATCATCCGGACGCACGCCCGCGGCGTCGAAGCAGCGCCGATAGTGAGCTACGTTTTCATACGCGTGGCCGAGTGACCACTTGAGGCGCGTGAGCTGCAGACTCCGCAGCTCATCGACGCTCGCGCGTTCGATCGGCTCGAGATCCGCAGCGCCTGGCATTCGGGCGGGCATGGCGCGCGAAGGGTAGCACCACGCCCGCCGCCTACGACAATCCGGTCGGCTGCCCTCAGCCCGCCTTGGCGATGGCGTCCTTGCGCACTAGGGCGTAGCCGACCGTATTGAAGTTGTAAGTCGCCACTTCCTTGAAGATCTTGCGTGCTTCCGCAGCCTGGTTTGCGGCTTCCAGCGCCTGTGCCAGGTGGTACTTGTTGTACATGATGGTGAGGTCGGCCTGGCGATACTCGGCAACCGCCTGCGGGTACTTCTTCTGCAGGTAGTTAATCAGCCCCAACAGGTCGTGATAGTTCTCCATCTTGCGCGGGTTCTTCTGCGGCGCTACCAGATCGCTGTACTTCTTCGCAAGCTTCGAGGCTTGTGCGAAATCACCGCGATGAGCAGCGAGCTGGCCCTCGAAGTAGGCGATCTGCGCTTCCTGGATGTTCGAGAATTCCTCGGTTCCCACCGCCTTGGCGTTGGCTCGCAGCACCTCGGCGAGCTCGCCGATCACGCGTCCGGCTTCGTCGTTCATGCCGGCATGCAGGGCGACCGTGGCGGCGTTGGTGAGCGCGAATACCTTTGCACCCGTGTGCTGATCGTCGGGAAGATCCATCGAGTCGGTTTCGACCGCGAGCTTCTCGAGTTCGCGCACCGCCGTAGCTGTGTCGCCCGCGTGCACCCACGTGAACAACTTGTAGTTCGCATAGAAAGGCTTGTTGACCGGCTCGGCCGAGGCGATGCCCCGGTCGTAGTCCGCGCGCGCCTCGGCGTAGTTGCCCAGGAAAGAATCCACGTGGCCGAGCTTCAGTTGCGCGATGCCGTCATTCGGATCGAGCAGGGTCGCGCGCTTGTAGTATTCGCGCGCCTCCTCGAGACGATTCGTGGCCCGATAGACATCGCCGAGTGACCACCAGAAGTTGCTCTCTCCGGGATTGAGCGCAATCGTCTGGCGAAAATACCTTTCCGCCTGCGCAAAATCGCGCGGCTCGTTGAAGAGATATGAGTTCGCCATCGCGAGTGGTGCGGCCGCGAGCGAGGGATCGAGTTCGATTGCCTTGGCGATCGATTGGCGCTGCTCGGCGAACTTGTTGAGTCCGGCTTGCACCGCCGCCAGCGCCAGCCAGGCGCGCGGGCTGTTCGGATATTCCCGCACCAGATGGTTAGCCAGCGACAGCTGCGATTCGAAGTCGCTGTCGAGGAAGCGCTGGTTGATCTGCACCAGCAGCCGCTCGCCCGAACTCGCCTTGCCGGCGCTCGCCTGCGCCTTCTTCAGACTGGCCGAGAACTCCTCGGTGGAAAAAGAGGCAACCGCGAGGTTGAACCAGCCATAGGTGAAATCAGGATCGGCTGCGACCGCCGCCCGGAACAACGCATTGGCCTGTGAAGCATCACCGCGGTCGAGCGCCGCCTGCCCGGCGATGAAATCCATCCGCGCCGACTGTGAGCTGGTCGTCACCGGGATCTCGCTGATCGCAGCACTCGCGGTCGCCGCGAGCGCAGACATTCCGAGCAGCGCCAGAGCCGCGGCCGCGCGCTGCAGTGCGAACCTGTTCATTGCAGTCCCCCTTCTTAGTGGCACCGTACGGTGTGCCCGATTCGACGGATTATCAGGACGGCTGCCAGCGAAGATGGGAACGATGTGACAAAGAGGATGTGTGGTGGCGCGGAGCGCCGTCACCCAGGGACCAGCGTACCGGCGATGCTCTGCGGGGGACCTGGTTGGACTGGACGGCGCAATCCGGCGCGGCAGTGCGCCTGCCGCGCCGGTTCTTGAAATCCTCGGGCCGCGGGTGAAGCGGACAGCGAGGATCGCCGAAACTATTTCGGCATCAGGACGCGATCGATGGAGTGAATCACGCCATTCGATTGCATGACGTCGTAGACCGTGATGTCCGCAACAGCACCGGTCTCGTCCTTGACAGTGATGTTGTGACTGCCGTTCTTCATCGCCCAGAGCTTGCCGCCGCTCGCGGTCGTGAGGGTCGCGGCACCTTTGCCCTGGCTGATCAGTCGGTCGAGATCGGAATAGGTGTAGCGTCCCGGGACGACGTGGTAGGTGAGCACCTTGGTGAGTGTCGCCTTGTTCTCCGGCTGCAGCAGCGTGTCGACGGTCCCGGCTGGCAGCGCGCCGAACGCGGCATTGACGGGCGCGAACACCGTGAACGGACCCTTGCTTTCGAGCGTGTCGACCAGGCCCGCCGCCTTCACCGCTGCGACCAGCGTGGTGTGATCCTGTGAATTGACTGCGTTCTGCGACGATGTTCCGCTGCGGCAACATTGCGTTACCGCCGACCATGACATCGGCCGAAGCCACCGTGATCGCGAGCCCAAGCGCGCCCGCTACGGCGGCACCCAACAGTTTGCTCTTCATAGCCTTCGTCTCCTCGAGATGGTGATCAACCAGACATTTCCGCCGGGTTGCTGAGCCGCGCCCGCGCGCTCACACAGCGTCCCCATACGCCTGCCTATTCGGCGGCTGGAGGAAATCGGATTCTCCTAACTACGCGTGTTGCGTGGCACCTGCGCCACCAAGCGGAGCCGGCGCGCAGGGCTCTCCGGCATTAAGATAGAGTGCCCCTGAGCTCGAGAAGGAGCTCGGCCTTTAGGTGAACGTGTGAGCGCGCTCGCGCTGTTTCGTCAGTGATAGCGGTACGACACGGCATCGACCAGGATCACCTCACACGCGCCGGCTCCGGTATCGTCCCGGCGCAGTGAAGTCCGCATCACACCCAGGTCCGGGCGCTCCACGTCGACGAGCTCGCCTTCGAGCTTGACGACATCGCCGACGCGAATCCCACGAAGACTCTTCCAGACGCTCGCTGAGCCGGGCACGAGGTGCCAGTTGGCGGAGTGCGTTTCGATGACATCGCGAGGAATCGGCGGCTCATCCTCGTAGTGCCAGAAATAGAAACGGTTGGCCTGAGTAACTTCGATACCGGCCAGCACTGCCGAGTCGGACATCGGTCCCCAGCCGACGGCGATGTCGAGCGGGCTCGCCTCGGCAAGTGCGCCGGTTCGATAACGCGATCGACTCAGGACCCGAGCTTCGGCAACAAACTTTGCACGCGGGATCAACTTGAAGCTACCGTGCTCGACGGGCGCAGCCTCTGCGAGATCGACCTGCCCGGGCTCGGCGACGACCAGAATGCCCGGACGCCAGTCGATGGGGCGGGACGTGAAGTAGTCGTATGCGCCGAACAGCGCAAGGACGAGCGAGTGCGACCCACAAGTAACGCATGGTGGAATTGTTGCACCGGTCTTCTCTGCCGGCTGTGACGTGCACCCCCTCGGCGCGATTCTCGCTCATGATGCGCCCCTGTGAGTCATGGGCGTGACGAGCCTGTACACTTCCCGGCACTGCCCGCGCGCTGACCCGGAGACCTGGGAAACAAATGAGAACAACCGAGTGGGAGCCGGACGCGCGCGCTGCATCCGAAACGCT
The DNA here is from genome assembly GCA_963696675.1 of uncultured Gammaproteobacteria bacterium. GTDB lineage: Bacteria > Pseudomonadota > Gammaproteobacteria > Steroidobacterales > Steroidobacteraceae > DATBVX01. The sequence goes on from CAVOLM010000070.1 coordinate 16,301, forward strand.
CGAGCGCGAAACGCTCCGGAAAGTGACCCGGCACTTAATACCGTTTCTGCTCCTGCTCTATATCGTCGCCTGGCTCGACCGGGTGAATGTCGGCTTCGCAGCGCTGCAGATGAACCAGGACCTGGGCTTCAGCAGCACGGTCTACGGCTTCGGCGCCGGCGTCTTCTACTTCGGTTATGCGCTGTTCGAGATTCCGAGCAACCTGGTGCTCGCTCGCGTGGGCGCGCGGCTGTGGATCGCACGCATCATGATCACGTGGGGCGTGATCTCGGTCGCCATGATGTTCGTCCACAACGCCACCACCTTTTATATTCTCAGGTTTCTGCTGGGGGTCGCCGAAGCGGGGTTCCTGCCCGGGATCATCTACTACCTGACGCACTGGTTTCCACGCGTGCAGCGCGCGCAGGCCGTGTCATGGTTCATGGCCGCCATCCCGCTCTCCGTCGTGATCGGCGGCCCTGTCGCAGGCTTGCTGCTCGAGATGGACGGGATTCAGGGACTCAAAGGCTGGCAATGGCTGTTTCTTCTCGAAGGCGCGCCCGCGGTCATTCTCGGCGTCGTGGTTCTCAGCTATCTCACCGACAAGCCGGAGCAGGCTCGGTGGCTCACGGCTGACGAGCGAGCGTGGCTTAGTGCTCGCATCGAGGCGGAACATGCACACGCCCGGACGCAGCATGGCGTCGGCCTGCTGCGCGCATTCTTTCATCCCACCGTGTGGGCGCTCACCTTCGTCATGTTCGCGTGTCAGTGCGGGAGCTACGGCCTCACCTACTGGATGCCGCAAATCGTCCAGAGCGTTTCCGGACTCAGCAATTTCAAGGTGAGCATGCTCACGGCGATTCCCTACATCGCCGCCACCATCGGCATGGTGTTCATCGGCTGGAATTCCGACCGCACTGGCGAACGCTTCCTGCACATCGCCGTGCCTTGCGTGATCGCCGCGATGGGGTTCATCGCGAGCGTGTACCTGACTTCGCCGGTGCCCGCCATGATCGCGCTCACCGTGGCGGCAGTCGGGGATCTTGGCAGCCGCGGGCCGTTCTGGGCCTTACCCGGCCGGTTTCTGACCGGCGACGCCGCAGCCGCTGGCATCGCGCTGATCAACACTGTGGCCTCCCTTGGGGGGTTCGTCGGGCCATACGCGGTGGGCCTGGCGAAGACCGCGACTGGAGAGTTCAGCGCGGGACTCGTGCTGCTCGCGCCCCTGATGCTTGCCGGCGCCTTCGTGGCTTGGTGGTTGCGCCGCTCTCCCGCACTCGATCTGAACGCAGCTTCGACGCCCGCACGTCAGTGACGTCGCCACACCAGCGTGCGATTGTTCGCCGGCATCGCGCAGTCTTCCACGAGCGTCATGCCAATAGACTGCGCGAGCGCATCGACTGCTTCGAAATCACGGATGCCCATCGTTGGCGTGCGTAGCTTCAGGCTCTCATCGAACCACGCATTGCTCCGGCTGCTGAAGCGACCGAGATAGTTGAACGGACCGTAGATCGCAAGTACTGCATCAGCTTCGAGCGCGGCATCGAGCGCAGCGAACAGCCTCTCTACCTCGGGCCAGCTCATGATGTGCAGCGTATTTGCGGAGAAGGCCGCGTCGTATCGCACCGGTGGCCATGCAGAGTTGACATCGAGCAGGAGCGGTGCCGGCAGATTCGGCAGGCGCGCTTCAGCCAACCACAGGTTGATGCCCGGCAGATTCTCCCCGACATCCGAGGTCTGCCAGATCAGTTGCGGGAGCGCCTCGGCAAAGTAGACCGCGTGTTGCCCGGTACCGCTGCCGATTTCGAGCACGCGGTGTCGATCGCCAAAGTGTCGGCGTAGCACAGCGAGGATCGGCCCGCGGTTGCGATCGCACGAAGGCGCGTGCGGTTTGATGAGCTCGCCCATGACTTGCGACGCCGGTCCCTGGGTCAGCGCTCTCCCATGAACGCCGGCAGCACGATATTGGGAATGAAGTCCACCAGGAAGTGCGTGATGATGTTGACCCACAGATTGCGCGTGCGCAGATAGACCGCGGTCATCACCGCACCGGTCAGCAGCGCGATGAGTATTCCGCCCGCGCCCTGCCGGTAGTGAAAGATTGCAAAAATGAACAGCGGCACACCGATGGCGATCCAGCGACTCCCGGTAAGGGACTGCAGGCGCTCGATAGCGTAGCCACGATAGAACACCTCTTCCGCCAGCCCGGCGCGCACGATGACGAGCACCATGACCCAGACCGGCAGGGCATCGAAACTCCTGGCGTCCGCGCTGCCGAACTGCAGGCCCAGCAGGTGGATAATGGCGAATGAAATCGCGATTGCGACCGCTGCGCCAAGCATGGCTATCAGTACCCAGAGCGCCGTACTGCCGGGCTTCGGGCGACTCAGCCCCACGGAATCCCAACCAAGCTTTTCCCTGCGACGCACGATCCACAGGAGAACTGCGACGAGCGCCAGGATGATGAGCTCGCGTACCACGGTGTTCTGGACGGTGCGCGGACCAACCACGTGGCGGAAAAACTCGACGACGAGCGGCAGACCGAATAAGGCGATTGCGAGACCCAGGAGTGTCCAGGCACGCGCTGCTTGTTGTTGGTTGACCTGCCATGCCATCCCCCGTGGAACTCGCGACCCGGCGGATTGTGGCACATCCGCCCGATGCGAATCGGCGGTGGCAGGCTAGCGGGTGTGGCGGGTGCCGGCTTTCGGTAGCCGGGCAATTGCGCAACAGGGATCGCGAGGCGGGCGCCAATCGGTGCACTTCGGGCAGGTATCTGAGACGAACAGCGAGCTGCGTCGACAGTTCACGCCAGGCCGGTGACTGCGCGAGCGTCTTGAGGTAGTGCTGATACGCATCGAGATCCGCAAAACAGGCAAACCAAGCGAAGGCGTTCTCGCCCTCGCGCACCGGAAGGCGCGGAAAGTTGTTCGGGCTCGACTCGGTGATGAAGGAAGCGAGCGTTGTGGCGCCCGCGTCCTCGACCTGCGGCCGCAGAACCTGCTCGAACCAGTCGATGAAGCCATCGTTCGGCGGCGCGCGCAGGTAGTAGACAGTCGCGACGATGAGCGCCGCAGGAGCTGTCGTGCCGGGCTGCGGACGTGCAGAGGCCGTCAATCGAAATGCGGAGTTCGGACGCGCCGGACGCAGCAGTAACACGTTGTCGGAGTCCACCATGGTCGCATTCGCTGCTTCACGATGCGCCTTCCAGGTCGGGCCCGCTGTAGAACTCCGCGAGTGCCCGCGCACGCGCAGGCATATCGGCGAAACCCCGCAACCAGACGAACAGGTCCGGATTGTCGAGATCCCGGAACTCGCCGATGACTTTCGCGCCGAGTGCTTCCTGGCTTTCGATGAATTCACGCTCGAACAACTCGATGAGCGACGTCGCGTTGGCCCGGATGCAGTGTGTACTGGCGCAGCTCTACGATCGGTGCCAGCAGTTCAGCCCCGCCGGTGTTGGAGGCGCTCGCGATCGAGCTCATGGATTCATGCCTCACTTCAGGTGGCTGCGCCAACGCCAGGGATGGCATCGCGGCCAGCGTTGCCATCAGCAGGCGAGTGGATGTGGCCGCTTCACGGCTCATACGCTACGAGTCAAACAGGTCGAATGCCGCCCTATTTGGCTCATTGCGCAAGGCTCGGGGGTTCTCTACGCATGCGGCGCCCTCCAGGAGAAGGAGTTTGCGCTTCAGGTCCAGCCCGCCACCGAATCCAGTGAGCGAACCGTCACTGCCGATGACCCGATGGCATGGCACCACGATAGGCAGCGGATTCGCGCCGTTGGCACTCCCTACCGCGCGCACGGCGCGTGGCTTGCCGAGCCTGCGCGCCAGTTCGGCGTACGAGATCGTCTCGCCGTACGGAATTGTCCTGAGCGCGGACCACACCGCACATTGGAATGCGGTTCCCGGCATCGCCACTTCGAGATCGAACACGCGTCGCTGACTGGCGAAATACTCGCGTAACTGTCGTGTCACATCTGCGAATGCTCCGACATCGGCAATCCAGTCCGGCGCGGGTCGTAACGGACGCAAGCCCGTCTGGAAGTGCACCAGGCACAGGGCCCCGTGCTGACCTGCAAGGAACAGTCTCCCTACCGGGGAGTCCACCTCGTGCCAATAGGTCCGGATCACGGTCACCCGGCCCGCCTCGCGCGACTCTCGGCCGCCGCAGCCCACAGATGCAATACCGCGTAACCGCGCCACGGTCGCCATTTTTCGGCACGTGCTTCGAGTGCACGCGCGGTGAGCGGTCTATCGCCGCGGCAACCATTCGCCGCAATACGATGTCCGCCGCGGGAAACGCATCGGGTTCGGCGAGCGCTCGAAGTGCAACGTACTGCGCAGTCCAATGACTGAGCCCAGGGAAGCGCTGCAAGCGCCGCCGTCACCTCTTCCACGGGTTCGCGTGAAAGTCGACGGTGCCGTCGACCACCGCACGCGCCAGCGCACGCAGGGCACGGATGCGCGCTCCCGTAATCCCGATGCCACTCAGGTCCGCATCCGCCAGCGCAGCGGGCGATGGGAACAAATGCGTCAGGCCATCTCCGTCGTCTCCGATCTGCTGCGCCTGCCCGTGCGACCAGGCGTGCGGCGAACGTACGCGCGGCCGCAACGGTCACTTGCTGGCCGAGGACGGCGCGCACGGCGCACTCGAACGCGTCCCACGCACCCGGAATGCGCAGCCCCGGCCGGCGCTTCGAGCAGTGGGGCGAGAAGCCGATCCGATCCGGAAAGCGAGCGCGATGCGCGCCGGGTCCGCGGACAGGTCGAACGCACGTCGCGCGGCGGAGGAGAGCTGAAATAACGCCGCGGGCGCAGCGCCGCGCACCCGCAGTTCGAGTGCATCCTCGCCTCGAGCGCTCGAACGGTCACGACAGCGTGTCCTCCGTCAGGCGCACGGTTCGCGCATAGCCCCGTTCATCGACGCGCTCCACGCCGGGCAGCGCTCGCGCCGCAAGAAAGTTGCGGATGTGCGTCCAGTCATAGGGCGGACGGAATGCGAGCCTGAGAACACCTCGTCGCCACTCTCAGCGGCCGTATCGCCCCGCCGCCGCTTGCGTAGCTCGCGCGGTGAATGGCGATAACTCACTTGAAACGCGTCGTTGAAGCGCCTGAGGCTTCCGAATCCCGCCGCCAGCGCGATCTGAGTGATGGGCAGGTCCGTCTCATCCAGCAGGCGCTTGGCAAAGTGCAGTCGGCGCGTCTGCGCCACTGCGATCGGCGAGGCTCCAACGTGTTGCACGAACAGGCGATGCAGGTGCCGCGCTCCGATACCGATGCGCGTGGCCAATGCTTCGACGGACGTCTCGTCGAGCGCCCCGTCGTGAATGAGTCGTAACGCCCGCCTGACCACTGCGGATGTACCAAGCCAGGCGGGTGTTCCCGGCGCTGCCTCAGGGCGACAGCGCAGACAGGGGCGAAAACCAGCCTCCGCGGCGGCTGCGGCGGTCGCGTAGTAGCGCACATTGCAACTCTTCGAAGCGCGGGCCGGGCACACGGGGCGGCAATAGATCCCCGTCGAAGTCACTGCGATGAAGAACTTGCCGTCGAAGCGTCGATCGCGACTGATGCGCGCCCGCTCGAGCGCACGGCGGTCAAGACCCAGAATCTGGTCCATGAGCCGACCATACGCGCGGGCCGGCTGCGCAGACTAGCTGTTTTCGGACATGGCTCGGCCTGCTGCCGGCGACGTCAGGCCGTGGGTTTTGGCGCGCCGTCTATTTGGAGTAACGTCGGCGCTAGTGGGGAGGTCGACCATGCACACACGACGCAAACGCTGGCGGGATCGAGTCTCGCCGTTGCTGGCTGCGCTTCTCATCCTGAACGCAGCAAGCTCCATGGCGAAAGTCGTCCCATGGACACCCGGCGGGGTTTCCAGCCCCCAGTTCGAGTCGCACGCTGCCTTCGACCCAACGAACGGTGATTTCTACTTCGTGCGCAGCTCACCGAAGTTCGAAGGCTGGCGAATCCTGGTCAGCCACTGCGCGGCGCAAGGCTGGTCCGAACCCGCGCCGCCCACGTTTGCCGGCGATGGAGTCGAGGCGGATCCGTGGTTCACGCCCGACGGTAGGACTCTCTTTTTCATTTCCACGCGCTCGACCGACGGTGTGAAACGCAAGGATCTGGATATCTGGCAAACGGTTCGCACCAACGATCGCGCTTGGCGAACGCCAGTGCGTCTTCCTGAGCCGCGTCAACTCCAGCGCGCAGGAATGGTTTCCCAGACTCGCGCCCGACGGCTGGCTCTACTTTGGCTCTGGCCGCGCCGGCGGCCTCGGCAAGACCGACATCTGGCGGGCGCGTGTCGATGCGCAGGGCCACTGGACCGTCGTCAATCTCGGCCCGGCGATCAACACGGCGGGCGATGAGTACGAACCGCTGGTCTCACCTGACGGCAGTACGATGATCGTCATGGCGGACGGTGGCCTCTACAGGTCAGTCCGCAGAGGAGCTGGCTGGGCGCCCCGCACCAAGCTTTCGGCTGAGATCAACGTCAACGGTTCGGAGATTGGCGCCGCCTTTTCACCCAGCGGCAAGACACTGCTTTTTGCGCGTGATACTGGAGGCCCGCTATCGGGGGAATTCTTCATCTGGCACATCGGCGCCGATGAGGCATGGCCCGCCCCTTGCCCGGTTCAGACGTCAGGCGCACCATGGTCGAAACTCGTGGCTTCTGCGCGGGTCGAAGTCCACCCTCCTGCAACAGGAGACTGAGAGTGCTGAGACCAGCCCTGATCGGAATGCTCCTGGCGGTGATGGCTGCGGGTTGCACCGCCACCCCTGAATATCGGCTTGCCGAGTCTTCAGTGCCAGTGGCCAACCACTGCATGGCGACTGGCACACACATCGTGTCCAAGGATCGCAACTGCCCCATGCCCGCTGGCCGTTCCTACTCGAAAGAGGACATTGGCAACTCGGGCACAGCCTCGACCGCGGACGCGCTGCGGAAGTTGGATCCTGCGATCAGCCTCGGCGGGCATCATCGATAGTCGTAGCAGCCTGCTCGCTGCCGCAGCATGAGTCCTTCACCGGGACGTAGCGCCCGGTCTTGTCGACATGACCGCCGTCACCGTACCGGTCGTGGTGACGTACCCAATCAGTCAGGTTGAAACCCGGTCCTGTTTCGTTGCGCCCCTTGGGCGTGAGGTCGAGAAAGTTGTACGCGCCGGCCAGTAGCTCGCCGCCACGCGCGTAGGTCGAATACGTGTGGAAGACGTCGCCCTTCTCGTCCTTGTAGAACACGCTGAGGCCCGGCACTCCCGAGGACGAACTGAGCTGACAGGATCCGACAAGGAACGCCGACTTGATCTCTACGCGGGGGCACCCGCTCCATCACGGGCGTGGCTGTCTTCGATGAGTCGATCGAGATGCTGCCGGATGTGAGCGGCCTCCGCCGGCGTCTTGGCGAGTGCTATCGCCCGCTCAAAGGCGACGCGTGCTTCCGGGCCACGGTCCAGTTGCGTGAGCAGCGCGCCCTTCACGCCGAAGAAATGAAAGTAGCCCCCGAGCGGCTCAGCGAGCGGCTCGATCAGCGCCAGCGCCGCCGCCGGACCGCGCACCTTGGCGACCGCAACGGAACGGTTGAGCGTCACGATCGGTGAGGGTTGCAAGGTCTCGAGCGCCGCATACAGGCGCTCGATTTCCTCCCAGTCCGTGTCCTCGTATCGCGCCGCACGCGCGTGCATGGCCGCGATGGCTGCTTGCAGCTGATACGGCACCGGGTCGCTTCAGGCGCAGCGCCTTGTCCACGAGCGCCAGTCCCTCAGCGATCAGGTCGCGATTCCAGCGGGCGCGGTCCTGGTCCTCCAGCAGCACGATGGCATCGTCTGCGTCCAGTCTCGCGGCTGCACGCGCATGCTGCAGCAGGAGCAGCGCGGTGAGGCCGATGATTTCGGGTTCGCCCTGAAAGAGTCGCAGCAGTAACCGCGACAGCCGGATCGCCTCTTCGCACAGAGGCACACGCACATGGACTGGCACCGCCGGTCGCCGAATAGCCCTCGTTGAAGAGCAGGTAGATCATCGCGGCAACCGCGGCGAGTCGCTCGGCGCGCTCAACGGCACCCGGAGTTTCGAAAGGAACATCGGCCGCAGCGATGCGACTCTTGGCCCTCGTGATGCGCTGTTCCATGGCGCTCTCGCTCACGAGGAAAGCGCGTGCGATCTCCTGCACCGAAAGGCCACAGACGATGCGCAGCGCCAGCGCGATCTGCTGTGTGGCGGGCAGATGGGGATGGCAACAAATGAACAGCAGTCGCAGAACGTCGTCGCGGTAGTGCGAGTCATCGAGCCGCTCGGCGAGATCGGCTCCGGAGTCCTCGAGGTTCGAGAGCAATTCCTCCGCCGACGACACCTCGTGCTTGCTTCGTCGCCGCACGTGGTCGAGCGCGAAGTTGCGGCCGACCAGGATGAGCCAACCGACGGGATCGCGCGGCGGCCCGTTCAAAGGCCAGTTTTTCAGCGCCCGCAGGCACGCTTCCTGGAATGCCTCCTCGGCCGTGTCGAGATCACGAAAGTAGCGCAGCAACGCGCCGATCGCCTGGGGGCGCGCGGAATCCAGCGACGCGCCGATCCAGGCGAGGTCGGTCATTGCGAGGCATCCCCCGGCGCATACCAGCGGATCGGTCGCACTTCGAGCGCCAGGGAACCACAGGCAGTGCCGATGAGGCGCGCAGCCTCGATGGCTTCGTCCAGCGTCGGGCAATCGACGACATAGAAGCCGAGCAGCTGCTCCTTCGTCTCCGCGTAGGGCCCGTCCAGGACCAGCACGTCGCGACCCTGCCGGACGGTAACTGCCGCGGTGGTGGGCATCAGGCGCGCGACCGGGCCAAGCTTGCCCTCCGCCTTGAGCTTTTCCTGCACTTGGACGTGCCTGGCGACCAGTGCGTCGTCCTCTTCCTTGCCGCGTGACATGACCACAGCTTCAGAGTCATAGATCAGCACTGAATAAAGCATCTTGATGCGCCTCGCGGTGACGAGCCGAACGGCTGTTGACTGAGGAACGAACGAGGCGGCCGGATCCCGACACGCCTCGCCGGATATTGAACCGCCCTTCAGGACTTCTTGACGGCTTCCACCTGGATGCGCAGCTTCACCTTTCCACTGCCCCACTCGACGCCTTTCTTCATGCCGAAGTCAGCGCGGTCGATTTCAGCCTCGGCATCCGCACCGCAAACCTCTTTCTTGTAGAACGGGTGCTGGATGCACTTGAACTCTTCGATGTCGAGTTTTACCGGCTTGGTGACGCCGAGCAACGTCAGCTCGTCCATCGACCTCATCCGGCTCGTTACCTTCGAACTTGATCGTTCCCTTGTAGGTCGCGGTCGGAAACTTCGCGACATTGAAGTAGTCCGCCCCGCGCAGCTCCTCGTCCAGCTTGTCGTGACCGAAATCGATGCTCGAGGTGTCGATCTTTATCTCGACCGTACCGGTCTTGGCGGCGCGATCGAGGGTAATCGTGCCGGAGGTCTTGTTGAACTTGCCCCGGAACACCGAGATGCCCATGTGGCTCGTCTCGACACTTGGATAGGTGTGATTCGTTTCGACGTCGTACACGTCGGCCGCCAGCGCCGTTGTGCCGGCAAGGGCGCCAATGAGCAGCGGGGCGAGCCACGCACGGCGACGATTGGTGAGACTCATGTAGTTCCTCCTTAACTGATTGCAAACCTCAAGTCTGATCGAACGCTTTGATGCTCGGTCCTTCATCCGGCGTGGACGCCAGCGGTCTGGCGCGCAACACGACGGCACTCAGCAATGCCGCGAGCACGGCAAAAGCCGCGCCGACGCTGAAAGCAAGCTCGTAACCACTCCCGAGCGCTGCTGCTTGGGCAGCACCGGAGCCGAGCAGTTCGGTCGTGCGGGCCGCCGCGAGACTCGCGAGCACGGCGAGTCCCAGCGCGCCGCCCATCATGAACGAGGTATTGACGATTCCAGAGGCGAGACCCGATTCACTCGCACTGACGTCGTTCATGGCCGCGAGCAGGACTGGGTTGAGGGCCATGCCAGCGCCGAGACCGAGTATGAGCATACCCGGCAGCACGTCGCGCGTGAAATCCGCATCGAGCGGCGTCCGCGCAAACAAAGCAAGCCCTATTCCGGCCAGCAACATGCCAATTGCGAGCGGCCCTCTGATGCCGAATCGCATCACGATTCGGGCCGACAGGCCGAGAGAGAAGGCAGCCATGATCAGGTTGGCGGGCAGGAAGGCGAGTCCGATTTGCATCGGCGTATAGCCGAGCACCAGTTGCATGTACAGCGCGGAGATGAAGAACCACGCGAACATCGCGGCTGCCCAGAGGACAGCGACGATGTTTGCAGTCGCGAGGTTGCGAAGGCGGAAAAGGCGCAGCGGCACAAGTGGTGCGCGCACACGAGCCTCGATCGCGAGGAATGTCACCAGCAGCAAGGCCGCGATGCTCAGAAGCCCCATGGTCTGCCTCGAGGTCCAGCCCGCCTGGTTGCCGTTCACGATTGCATATACCGCGAGCATCAGTGCGGTGGTGATGGTCAGCGCGCCGCCAACGTCCAGGCGCACTCTGCGCGCTTGCGCTGCGCCTTGCGGGAGGAGTCGAAGGCAAAGCGTGTAGACGATGAACGCCAATCGGCAGATTGACGAGAAAGATCCAGTGCCAGTTGAACGCCGTTGTGAGAAGCCCGCCGAGCAACGCGCCGATGCTGCCACCCGCGGCGCACACGAACCCGTAGATTCCCATCGCCTTCGCGCGGTCTGCAGGTTCCGGGAACAAACCCATGATCAGGGACAGCGCGACCGCCGTGACGACAGCACCGCCCAGCCCTTGCACGGCCCGCGATGCGATCAGCACACCCTGCGAGCTCGCGAGCCCGCACGCCAGCGAGGCGATCGTAAACAGTGTGAGCCCGATCAGAAACAGCTTGCGGTGCCCGAAGAGATCGCCTAGCCGCCCACCCAGCAACAGGAAGCCGCCGAACGTGAGCATGTAGGCATTCACCACCCAGACCAGCGACGTTTCGCTGAAGCGCAGATCCTCCCGAATCGATGGCAGCGCGACATTCACGATCGTAGTGTCGAGCACGATCATCAGTACCCCGAAACAGAGCACGTACAGGGCCAGCCAACGCTTGCTGACATCCACGCTCCTCATCGCGACTTCCCTTCCTGAAAGAATTCGATCGCCCGCACTTCGACGCCCCAGCCCACGTTCTCACCGAGATGCGCCGCGGGATGCTTCGATGCGATCTCGACCGCCTCCTGCTGATTCTCCGCTTCGATGATGAAGAAGGCCCCGATGACCTCTTTGGCCTCCGCGAAGGGACCATCGGTCAAGGTCGGCTTTCCGTTGCGTGGCCTCACGCATGTGGCGCGTTGCGGCGGCGCAAGAGCGCCGACCGCCATCAAGCGCCCGCTCTGGTGCAGCGCTTCATCATGCGTGCGGCATTTGCTCACCAACGCAGCCACTTCGGCCTTCGGCAGAGCGTCGAATGCCTTCTGGTCGTAATAGCCAAAACAAAGAAACTTCATGAGATTTCTCCACTCAGGGGTCATGCATACGACGATTGGAACGGCCCGAAATCGACAATTGAGCGCTAAGGCCGTCGCGCTGATGTAGCCGGGGGGATAGACAGTCGAGGGACGGGGTGAATTCCCGAAGTTCCGGCTGTCGTCAAGTCCAGGATCCAGGCTCAGTGTCGGATCATGGCCGCGGCGCTCATCCGCGTTGCGATTGTCGCAGCTTTCCTGCCTGAGGCATAAAGTCGCTCAACTCCAAGAAGCGACTCAAGGGAGAGCGCGCCATGCAACTGATCTGGCTTGTCATCGCTATTGTCACGACGGTCGCATACCACCTGATTCTCAAGGTCACTCCTGCGGCTGCGAGTCCCTTCCTCTCGCTTGCCGTCACCTACGCGCTCGGCGCGAGTGCCTTCCTTGCCATCTACGCAGTGACGCCAGGCTCTCCCACGCTGCGCGAATCACTTGGCGCGCTCAACTGGACGGCTATCGCGCTCGCAGCGGCAGTCGTGTTTCTCGATCTCGGATTCCTGATGCTGTATCGGTCGGGCTTCAACGTCAGCTTCGGACAGCTCGTCACTCAATCGACCGCAGCACTGTTGCTGTTACTCGTCGGCGTAGCGTTTTTTCGCGAGAAACTCTCGCTCGCGAATATCAGCGGCATTCTCCTGTGCGTGATCGGGCTCTGGCTCATCAATCGTCGGTGAGCCCGCGCACTTGCACCGACTCTGCGTACTCATCAATACACGTGTTGCAAACGCAAAACGCCGTCGCGCATTGGCGACGCGTGAATACTGAACGAGTTGAGACGTTCAGTGAAAAAACGTTAATAGCGTTCACGCATACACACAAAAATGTGATCTTCATCGCGCAACCGTTGGCCCCCTCGTGCGTTCTAATACGCTGTGTATTCAGAGATGAGCAACCACCGTAATGTCGCTGCGCCTATCACTGGTTTCGGCCCTGCTCGTGACTCTGACGGGTTGCGTGAGCGTGGGCAGCACCGATGTGCTTGTCACACCAATCGGCGTGGTCGCGCTGCATTCCTTCAAGCCGCCGGAACCACCACTTAACCCGGTAGCGGCTATCCGCGTGCCAACAGCGGGAACTGACAGACTGGCAGCGGCTTCAGTGCCGATATGCCCTGCTTCAGATCCTTGCAGTTCGCCTAGTCGGACGCCGTAGCGGACCACTCTGCAAGTTTCTTGGCGCCTATCGGCTGTCAAATTGGCTGTCAATTTGACGGCCTCTCGGCGCTTCCTGCGCGAAGGCCGTTGCAAACGTGCACCTATTGGCAGGATGCTTGCTCGGCGAAAGAATCGCGGAGATGGCGATGCAGTACGTTCGATTTCGTGTCGACCTCGGTCCAGGTTGCTCGATCGGTCCGGGCAAGATCGAATTGCTCGAGGCAATCGCGCGCACCGGTTCAATCAGGCAGGCGGCTCGCGCAATGCGCATGAGCTACCGCCGCGCCTGGCTGCTGCGTCGACAGCCTGAACCGATCGTTTCGCGCGCGGCCGACGACAGCGAGCGTTGGCGGCACCGGCGGCGGTGGTGTTGAGCTCACGCCATTCGGCGAGGAATTGGTTCGCCGCTACCGCAAAGCCGCCAAGCGCATCGATACGCTGGCGATGTCGGAGTTCGCAACCATCGCGCGGCAGATAACCACGGACAAAGCGCCCGCCGCGAGCCCCCGCCACAAACGGCTATCCAGAACGTCAGTCAGCAAACGCGCGGGGTGAAGCGATCTGGCGCCGCTCAGAGTTCGTCAAGCGCCAACAGGCACCCGTGAGCGACGCCACGCACCGGGGGGAATACCGACCAGTTTCTTGAAGGCGCGATTGAAGGCGGCTTCCGACTCATAGCCCACCTGCGCCGCGGCCTGGGCGATGCTCAGGCGCTGCTCCTCGAGCAGATTGGCGGCGAGTTGCAGACGCCAGTTGCTCAAGTAGTGCATCGCCGGCGAACCCATGATTTGAGTGAATCGATCCGCGAACACCGAGCGGGAGACCCCGACTTCGCGTGCCAGGGAATCGAGCGTCCAGGCCTCCGCGGGGCGACCGTGCATCAGGCTCAGCGCCGCGCTGACATGTCGGTCGCGAAGCCCTGCCAGCCATCCGGTGGATTCCGGCGGCAATGCATCGACGTACTGGCGTACTGCCTGAAGGAACATGACTTCGCTCAACTTCGAAAGGATCGTCTCGCTACCGGCGCGCGGGCTCTCCGACTCCTTCAGCGCAACGCGGATCAGGTTGTGAGTGAGTTGCCCCCGACGCTCGAACTCTTGACGTGCAGCATCGAGGGCAATGCACCCAGCAGCGGATTGAAAGGCCGTGAATCGAAACCGAGATAGCCGCAGACGAATCGCGATTTCTCGCCCTGGCCCCCAAACTCATTCAGCACGAACGGGAGTGGACGGTCCTTCGGGCGATAGTCAGATGTCCATGTTCGGCGAGGATCGCTTTCCGGGCTCGGTGGACATGAAATGCGCATCGCCACGCACGAAGAGAACGGAGTCACCGTTTTCCAGGCGGATCGGCGGCTGCGACTCGTCGGCGAGCTGTGCCCAGCACCAGCCATCCAGCATGAGGTGGAACGCGATGACATGTTCGAAATCGGGCATCACGTTGGCGCCGATGCTGGAGATTGGCGGCGTTTCCGCCACCCACGGATGGCACGCGTGCACATCGAAGTAGATCGCCCCAGTCAGGCGTACGGCACGCAAGACATCGGACAGCACGTCCAAACCGATCTTTCCTTTGGGGGGGTGAACCCCCTCGTGTCGTCCGCGTTTATCAGGCGCCATCCGGACGATTGAGCAAGAAATAGCGCCGCGGCATCATATTGCGCGGATCGCCGCGATCTAGGATTGTGCCCGACCCGTCCCCGGGGGCTTCGGCGCGGGCTTCATACGAGGAGCTACTCACATGCTGGATGCCAAGACCATCGCAACATTTGCACCGTCATTTCGCGGCAAGCTCATTCAGCCTGGCGATGACAGCTACGATGAGGCGCGCAAGCTCTACAACGGGATGATTGATAAGCGCCCGCGCCTGATTGCGCGCTGCGTGGATGCCGCCGATGTGATCGCGGCCGTGAACTTCGGGCGCGAACATGGCCATCTCATCGCGATCCGCGGTGGTGGCCACAGCGGTCCCGGGCTTGGTAGCTGCGACGATGGACTCGTGATCGACCTATCCGAGCTGAAAAGCGTGCGTGTCGATCCGGCCACGAAGACGGTTCGGGTCGAGCCGGGCTGCACGTCTGGCGACGTCGACGATGCGATATCCGTTCGGCCTCGCAGTCCCGTTCGGCATCATTGAGCACGGCGTTCGGGCTACCCTCGGCGGCGGCACCGGGTAT